>NZ_JBEFZI010000005.1:0-575053 GCF_040195695.1 Paenibacillus wuxiensis
CCCCTCAAGATGAGATTTCCCAATTAGTAAGACCCCTTGAAGACGACGAGGTAGATAGGTTGGAGGTGGAAGCACAGTAATGTGTGGAGCTGACCAATACTAATCGGTCGAGGGCTTATCCTATTTGATTCAGAGCACGACACTTTCGCATTCAGTTTTCAAGGTTCAAACCTTGTAATTGTATCATGAATCGCGTATAATACGGTGGACAAGCGTATTGCGCACCTTAACGAATTGGAGAGATACCCAAGAGGCCGAAGGGGACGCTTTGCTAAAGCGTTAGGGTGTAACAGCCGCGAGGGTTCGAATCCCTCTCTCTCCGCCAGTTATATTCTGGTGATACAATTGATGATAATATGGCGGTGTAGCTCAGCTGGCTAGAGCGTACGGTTCATACCCGTGAGGTCGTGGGTTCGACTCCCTCCGCCGCTACCATATTACCTTTCTTACAACAACATGGACGCTTAGCTCAGCTGGGAGAGCATCTGCCTTACAAGCAGAGGGTCGGCGGTTCGATCCCGTCAGCGTCCACCATAATATGCCGGTGTAGCTCAGTTGGTAGAGCGGCTGACTTGTAATCAGTAGGTCGAGGGTTCGACTCCTTTCGCCGGCACCATTTTAACCATCCTGGAGCTGTGGTGTAGAGGCCTAACATGCCTGCCTGTCACGCAGGAGACCGCGGGTTCGAATCCCGTCAGCTCCGCCATTTTTATTTCAAGTAAAAGTGGAGGTCAATCCCCACTTTTTTTAATTGAATACGGCTTGGTAGCTCAGTCGGTAGAGCAAAGGACTGAAAATCCTTGTGTCGGCGGTTCGATTCCGTCCCAAGCCACCATGTAAATGCGGAGGCTTAGTGAAGTGGCTAAACACGGCAGACTGTAAATCTGCTCTCTACGAGTTCGGTGGTTCGAATCCATCAGCCTCCACCATTTGCGAGCCATTAGCTCAGTTGGTAGAGCACCTGACTTTTAATCAGGGTGTCGAAGGTTCGAGTCCTTCATGGCTCACCAGTTTATTCAATCAATCTCAGCGGAAGCTGAGGTTTTTTTGTATGTTCACAACTATACCGAATGTAGGTGAAGACAGCATGAACAAGTGGATCATACGAGTGATTGTGTTTATGGCAACTACGTTTATTGGCTTTGGTATTGCAAAATGTTTTGACGCAATCGGGAAGCCAAGGATAGCAGGTATTATTTATGCGTGCAGTATAGTGGCCGTGTTGGCTGCAGAAGAATGGATGAGAATGAAACAAAACAAACAGGCTGCTAAACAACGCATATAACACTCATCATACATAAGTACCGGACTGGGATTAGCCAGTCCGGTTTTTTTGTATCTTGATATGGTACAATGGAAGTAATTTATGCTGGATGAAATGGGTTGAGAGCGATGATGGATAAGCAAGCATTACAACTGCAAATCGAGCGACTAACAGGTATGCGCTTAGAGTCGCAACACATATCAACGGCACGGTGGGAAGATTGGATATCAGCAGCTGTGGGAGTGAAGGATGGAACTCCATCTCTTCGTACGATGGTGAAGCATGATGAGGAATGGTATTTGTTATGGAAGCCGGGTAAGACAACCACCGAAGTCATGAAGCTGCAAGGGAAATCGCTATCGGGACAAGAGCTGCAATGGCTTGAATTAGTGCTGTTGATGCAGCATCAGCCGAAACCGGCGATGGATACGGTTCATGTCACGGATGAGCAGCAGGCCTATCTAATCGGTCAATGGATCATCGAGCACATGCGAGATGGAGATACGGCCGCGGAAATTCCGGACTCCTTCTCATGGAAGACGAAAATGTTCACACAGACAGTGCCTTTCTTGCTTGTTGCGGAACATGCTCATCGAGATGGGCCAGGGTACAAGCATTTATATAAACTGCTCAAGTCTTATTTTGGCGGAGAATTGATCCTCCTTCCTTTATCGGATAAGGAGTGGCTGATCTTATGTCCCGAGCAACTGATTCAAGTTAGTGAGGCAGATGAGGATGTAGAAACGAAGGAGACGATGGAAGAGCAACTTACTTCTTTTTGTCTGGGACTGTATGAGCTGGTGGCCAGTGAATGGGTAGGTGACAGCCAGCTGTCCATTGGGTATCCTTTTGCACCGGTGAAGGGTATGCCGTCGGTCGTTAGCCAGCTGAGAGAAACGATGTACTTGGGGCGGACGTTTCATGTCACAGACAATATTCATCTTCCATGGGAGCTGCATCTAGAACGGCTTGTCAACAGTATACCAGATGCGGTTCGTAAGCAGTTTCTGCAGCGTGTCGTTACGAAGGCAGACAGCTTCAATGATGTAGAAACACTGTCTACGCTGGATACGTTCTTCCAGCATGACTGTAGTGTAAGCGAGACAGCCAAGCGTCTCTATATCCATCGTAATACGCTATTATACCGATTAGATAAGATTAAACATGAGACCGGGTTGGACGTTCGTCAATTTACGGATGCTGTGTTGGTAAAATTGATATTGCTATTGTACAAAGTAACAAAATAGGCCATTCATTTTTTGTGCAGTTTGTGTATGGTCATTTGTACAGGGTTCCGGTAAGATAAATGTATCGAAAGTAACCGATTACATTGTATCTAACTATAAGGGGGAAACGCACATGGCAGGCGTACGTTTAGAACATATTTACAAGAAGTATTCAGGTTCAGATAATCCAACAGTTAAGGATGTTAACCTGGACATTCAAGACAAAGAGTTCCTCGTATTGGTAGGCCCATCTGGTTGCGGTAAGTCGACAACACTGCGTATGATCGCAGGTCTTGAAGAAATCTCTGAAGGTAAATTGTTCATTGGCGACCGCCTTGTGAATGACGTTGCTCCTAAAGATCGCGATATCGCGATGGTATTCCAATCTTACGCGTTGTACCCGCATATGAACGTGTATCAGAACATGGCATTCGGTTTGAAACTGCGTAAGTTCAAAAAAGAAGATATCGACAAGCGCGTTCGTGAAGCAGCTCGCATCTTGGACATTGAGCACTTGCTTGATCGCAAGCCTAAGGCTTTGTCCGGTGGTCAGCGTCAGCGTGTTGCCTTGGGTCGTGCGATCGTTCGTGAACCACAAGTATTCTTGATGGACGAACCACTTTCCAACTTGGATGCAAAATTGCGCGGTCAAATGCGCGCGGAAATCTCCAAGCTTGCTAAGCGTTTGCAAACAACTGTTATCTACGTAACGCATGACCAAATCGAAGCGATGACGATGGGTGACCGTATCGTTGTTATGAAAGACGGTATCATTCAACAAGCAGCTTCCCCGGACGTATTGTACAATCATCCGGTTAACATGTTCGTTGCAGGATTCATCGGATCCCCTACAATGAACTTTATTACAGGTGTATTGTCTGAAGAAGGCGGCAACTTCCGCTTCAAGGCGACTGGCTTGGATGTAGCAGTTCCTGCAGGCCGTGCACAAATTTTGAAGGAAAAAGGATATGTAGGCAAAGAGGTTATTCTCGGCGTGCGTTCCGAAGATATCCATGAAGAGCCAGTATTCTTGGAAGCTTCCCCAAGCAGCATCTTCTCTGCAGCTATCGAAGTTACAGAGAACATGGGTCATGAAATGTTCTTGTACTTGACAGGTGTAGGCAAGGAAACGGTTATCGCTCGTGTAGACGGACGTTCTAACGCGAAAGAAGGCCAAAATGTGAAGCTTGCTATCGACATGAACAAAATCCATATTTTCGACAAAGATTCCGAGTTGAACTTGTTCGAAAGCTAATTGGATACAATAAATAGAAGGCTGGCCCTGAGGGCCAGCCTTTTTTGCATGTTTTTGTTTCGCAATCTGTATGTTCAGTGAATTATGGATGTTCGGATCGTGGAGGATTGAACCGCTTTTATTTTTGCTCAAAATCGAGACCTGTTTTTTGAATTTCTTAGATCCATAGTCCCCCAATTACTGCAACCCATTCAATGTGGTGCGTACAGGCTGGGAGAAGTTGTTTCCACTTGCTTGATCCCAGTTGATGGACCAGGTCATGACCCCACGGAAGTTGCGATAGCCTGAGGGTTTGATCAACTGATAAATCCCTCCGTATGCCGTTCCCTTGACGAGATATTGCAATGCCTTATCGATATTTGCAGGTGACGTATAACCGCCGCCTGCTGCAGCTGGAGCAGCTGGCAAGCCGATGGCGATTTGGTCTTCGCGCAATGCTGGGAAGCGGTTGGATGCGTTGCCGTTGACCGGGAAGCCTTGCAACAGCATTTCAGCCATAGCTACTTGGAAATCCGCTGTGCCCTGGCTATAGGAACGTCCATCCAGTGCGGTTATGGAGCCTGTATTGTAATGTTGAACATGAAGGATGTTCAAGCGATCTTTAAACGCATAAATTACAGGCAGATAAGCTCCCCATGGGCCACCGTATGCAACCATGCCACCCTGTACATATGCAGTTTCTGGCGCCATAGTTAGCATGAAGTCTGAGGATTTTCCTTGTAGAATCGTACGGATTGCGCTAATGAGATTAACAATCTTCGGTGTTGTTGGGTTTTTAAAGTCGGTATCGGCACCAGTCAAGGCAAGCGAGCTTCCTTCCAAATCAATGTCGATTCCGTTGAATCCATATTCTTGAATGAGATCATTCATAGAACGTACGAAGCTATCTCTAGCTGTGGTAGAGGTGAGTTCGACGGTTCCATTTGCCCCACCAATCGAAATAAGCACTTTTTTGCCTTGGGATTGAAGTAAAGCGATATCAGCCTTGAATTGTTCCTTCGTTGCGTTGTAAGGAGTGAAGGCCATCGTTACTCGATCGCCGATTGGCTCAGCGAATGCAACCTGGATGATATCGTAGCGCGGAGATATATCCTTTAAGCGGATATTGGTCGAACCATTATCGAAGTTATGCCAGTAGCCGATTAATTGTTTTGAGCCGCTGCCAATCGGAACTTGAGGGGTATCAGCAGTAAGAATGTTGCTGTCCGCAGAACGATTGCCGGCAGCGTCGTAGGCACGAACGAGAATCGTGTAAGAGGTGGCTGCAGTGAGCCCAGTCAATGTGTAGGTCGTGTTGGATGTTGAAACAGCATTGGTTCCGTTAAGGAGAACATCATATCCGGCGATGCCAATATTGTCGGTCGATGCATTCCACGAGAGGGTTAAACTGGTTGGTGTAGCAGACAACAGTTGTAATCCTGTTGGGGCAGTTGGGGGTTCTGTATCCACAGGGGCCGTATTCGTACGGACGGATAGACTGTTGCTCGCATCTGAACGGTTGCCAGCAGCGTCGAGGGCTTTGACACTGAATGAGTAGGCTGCGTCTGGGGTAAGCCCTTTGGCGGTGTACGATGTGGTATTCGTAGTGCCTGCCAGTTGCGAGCCCTTATACACCTCGTAAGATACGACACCCACATTATCTGTAGCTGGGTTCCAGGCTAATGCGACTTCAGTAATGCCAATCGAAGATGTGCGCAGATTGGTTGGGGCTGTAGGAGGTGTCGTGTCAACAGGATCATCTGCTGACAGCTTCCATAAAGCGGGGACATTCGATGGTTCCCAGCCGGTAAGTGAAGTATGCGGCTGAATGCAAGCATAAGTCTTGCCGCTGTAGGAGACGAGATCCCCCGTTTTGTAGGCGGTATTCGGTGACCATGGGGCTGCTGCCCCTAAAACAGTGGCAGGGAAGAGTGACAACAAGAGGATAAAAACGAGAGCAAGGGCTGGAAATGATTTTGGAAGCGGATTCATTGGCAGACGTAAGGAACCTCGTTTCATATGATTGCCTCCTTCGTTCAAATATAAGGTTATGGACGAATGGGCCTGACAAGGAAGTCGTCGTAGGTGATTTTGGATTCATCGTCCTGCTCGTTCAGCCTATTTGTCGGCTAGGACGGGAATCGGGATAAATATCATACACCTCCTTATCGATAGGTAGTTTGGAATATTCGTGGAGATAGGGTGATTTTCCTGCATCCCTTCAACAAATATGGAAAAAAATCGTGGAATATGCCAAGGTTGTGCTTGCGAAAGATGGAACGTTGAAAAAAGCTAGTTTTTCCTATACGATGAATACAAAGAGATACGGCATTATTGGCATCATAACAGGACGTAATCGATTGTGAGCAATGCCGGAGACGAAGGAGTGAACGACGATGGCCAAAAAGGTAAAGGTCTCCGAAATGGTGGAACAGTTCCACCTGGAGGTGCTGGCTGGCGATACAGGCTTGAAGCGAACAATTACTGTTGATGATTTACATCGCCCAGGCCTCGAGATGGCCGGATATTTCGAATATCACCCGAAGGAACGAGTACAGCTTCTTGGTAAGACTGAGCTTGCCTTCTTCGAAATGCTCTCCCCCGAGACGAAGCGAGAGCGTATGCAATTGTTCTGCTCGGAAGAGATGCCTTGCATCATCGTAACAAGAGGACTCGAGGTTCCGCAGGAAATTCTCGACGTATGTCAGGAGCAGGGAGTGCCTCTGCTGCGCTCGCGCACCGCAACAACGATTCTATCGAGCCGAATTACGAGCTTCCTTGAGAAAAAGCTGGCACCAACGGCTACCATTCATGGTGTACTGGTCGATGTATACGGTGTTGGTATGCTAATTACTGGCGGCAGCGGGATTGGTAAGAGTGAGACTGCCTTAGAGCTGGTTAAACGCGGACATCGTCTAGTAGCGGATGACGCGGTAGAGATCCGTCAAACTTCTGACAATGTATTGCACGGTTCGGCACCAGAGCTGATCCGCCATCTGCTTGAAATTCGCGGTATCGGCATCATCAACGTGATGACGTTGTTCGGGGCAGGTGCTATTCGGAACAATAAGCGAATCAGCGTGGTCATCTCTCTAGAGAATTGGCAGCAAGATAAGCAATATGATCGTCTTGGCATTGATGAAGAGACAACGAGAATTATTGATACGGATGTCCCTCTTGTTACCGTACCGGTTCGCCCAGGTCGGAACTTGGCCGTTATTATTGAAGTAGCAGCCATGAACTATCGCCTCAAGCGTATGGGTTACAATGCGGCATTGCAGTTTACGAACAAGCTGACGGAAACGATTGCCGAGGATATGGACGATTTCGATTGATCATCAATGTAGCCTAATATAATGAAGGAGTGTAGAGCATGGCAACGATGCTGCTAGACCCGATAGCCATTCAGCTCGGACCATTGAAAGTGCATTGGTACGGGATTATTCTTGGTACCGCTGCACTGGTTGGGCTGCTGCTTGCGATTCGGGAAGGGAAGAGATTTGGCATATCCCAAGATTTCTTTATGGATTTGGTATTGTTCGGTGTACCCTCCGCATTAATCGGGGCACGCGCGTATTACGTCGCGTTCAAGTGGGATGAATATAAGGACAATTGGGTAGATGTCTTTAAAATATGGAACGGGGGCATTGCCATCTACGGTGCTCTCATAGGTGCAGTCATCTGCGCGCTCATCTATGTCCGTAAGAAAGGATATACTTTTTGGCGGATTGCAGATATTTGTGCACCAGGACTTCTCATCGGACAAGCGATTGGACGGTGGGGGAACTATGTGAATCAAGAAGCATATGGAGGGCCGGTTGAGGAATCATTTTTGCGCAATAGCTTGCACCTCCCTGATTTTATTGTGAATCAAATGAACGTCCAAGGCACATTCCATCACCCTACCTTTCTGTATGAGTCTCTGTGGAGCTTCATAGGAGTGTTGCTGTTATTCGGCTTGCGACGTCTGCGTAGTGTTCGCAGTGGTGAAGTATTCATCAGCTACCTCATCTGGTATTCCATCGGCCGATTCTTTATCGAAGGCCTTCGCACGGATAGCTTGGCTTACCAAGGTTCAGACTGGGTAGTGTCGCTTATTGATGGATTGTGGTCGCCAATGACGGTTGTATTCGAGCCAGGCTTCCTTGATCCTGCGTATGGAAATGTACGTATCTCGCAGCTACTCGCGATCTTCTTGATTGTGGCCGGTGTAATTACGATTATCATTCGTCGGATGACTGGTGCCGCGCGAGTTCCTTATCATGCGCCGATTGTGTCTACCCTTCGTACGGAGGCTGCTGGTAGCATGGAAAAAGAAGTAACTACACAGGTGGATAAGGCCGAAGAGAATGTACATGAGGCAGGAGCATCTGCGGAAGAGCATTCAGACAATGCACAAACTGAAACTGTCAAAACCGAAACTGCACACACCGAAGCTGTGCAGGAATCATCAGACATTGATGATGGGAATGAAGCGAAAGATAATCAACAAAAAGATCATAACGAGAGCAAGAAGGAGTAATTAATGAAAATGATACGAACGGTACTGTTTGACTTAGACGGCACGATTATCGACACGAACGAGCTGATTATCGAGACATTTCTCCACGTTCTGCGGGACAAGACGCCGTCACCGTTCACTCGTGAACATATTATCCCGAGTATGGGATTAACGCTTGAAGAGCAGCTTCGAATTTTTACAGGGCAGGATCAGGTGGACGAACTGGTAGCAGCGTATCGTAAATACAATTTAGCACGCCATGATGAGCTTGTTCGTGAGTTTCCTTATGTGAAGAAAGTGATGGCGGATTTGCATGCATCAGGCATTCAGCTTGGTGTCGTGACGACAAAAATGAGGGCGACAACAGAGCGGGCGCTGCGTATGTTCGGACTCATTGATTACTTAAGCACGATTGTTACTGTACAAGATGTCAATCATCCGAAGCCGCATCCTGAACCGGTGCTGCGAGCCGTTGAAGCACTGCAGGCAAATCCAGCACAGACGATTATGGTTGGTGATAGTCCGGCTGATATTCTATCTGCGAACGCTGCCGGCGTAATATCATGCGGTGTAGCTTGGTCGCTGAAGGGAGAAACTGTCCTTCGCCAATACGAGCCACGCCATATTATTCATGACATGCGGGATCTGTACGCATTGGTCGGATTGGAGCGGAAATAGAAGTGAGAGATGTGGAGCGGCATCCTGTCGAAGGGCCGAACAGTCTATGGCAAATCTACCGAACCGTCAGTCCTTGGAAGGGAATGTGGAATTTCATTTGCATTCAGCTTGCACGATACAGCCCCTCCTTGCGTTTGAAGTTGTGGATATATCGCAAGCTGCTGCGCATGAAGGTAGGTGAATGCACAGCCTTTGGTCTAATGGCGATGGTGGATGTCTTTTTCCCTGAACGAATCGAGATTGGGGATAATACGATAATCGGCTATAATTCCACGATCTTGGCACATGAGTATTTGATACACGAATATCGGCTTGGAACGGTTCGGATTGGCAGTCATGTGATGATTGGAGCCAATAGTACGATCTTGCCGGGTGTCACGATTGGGGATCACGCTGTTGTCGCGGCGGGAACGGTCGTGCACAAAGACGTATTGCCTGGTCAAATGGTTGGCGGCAATCCCATGCGGGTTATTCGTGATGCAGCTCTCATGATAGAAGCATCCTCACAATAGAAGGATAAGCTGAGAAGTGGTAGGAAAGGGGCTCCCCACCTGCCACTTTTTTTGATATTTACAAACAATTTGAATATGGAAACAAAAATGACAACACTTGCGAAGTATGTTAGATTAAAATAAATGTAATGTTACTGGAAGAAGAGGGAAGTTCGACATGCGAAAGAAACGCACTGTAGGTGTCATATTGCTCATAGCTCTTCTAAGCAGCACGTTGTTCTTGAATACGGATGGGGTACAGGCGCTATCACATCGTATTGTATGGGACGGGTACAACGGTTCGGAAGAGCAGGCATTGTTAATGGGGAATGAATGGTATGTCCCAGCCGACGCCCTGAAGAATGCCTTCGGCATTCAAGTGCGTACGACAGACAAGCAATTAGACATGGCACCAACGGATAATCTGGACTCACAATGGGTGTATACACCAGTCCATTATCGTGATGAAGTAGTGACACTGATGTACCACAATGTTCAGAAGAATCCAGATAACGTCACATTTATTTCACCGAATCAGTTGGAAGAGCAGATTCAGGCTTTACTCCATAATAACTATCATTTCATTTCCATGGATCAGTATATGAACTTTATGCTTCATGGAGGGTCGGTTCCACCGAATGCGGTCTTGATGACCTTCGACGATGGGTACGAATCTTTCTATACAGAAGTGTACCCGATCATGCAGAAGTACCATATACCTGCGACGAACTTTGTCATTGTCTCTACGATTGACAACCGCAAGAGTGCCGGACGACCGAAGCTGACATGGGAACAGATGCGTGAGATGAAGCGAAATGGAATGAGCTTCTTCAGCCATACATACAATTCGCATGTATATACGGTGGTTAATGAGCAGGGTTCCTTGAGACCGATGTTGTCCAAGCCAGAATATTTGAAGAAGCTGCATCGCAAGGAGACACGCACGGAATTTACAGCGAAGGTTAAAAAGGATCTTAAGCGAGCTGAAGATCGCTTAAAGCAGATGCTTGGCAATACGTATAGTGTGGTTGCTTTCCCGTACGGGGCGTATAACAAGGATGTATTGGAAGTGTGCAAGCAGCTAGGTATTCATGTTACCTTCACGGTAAAGCCAGGTATCAATCAACGGACGACAACAAATGGATTCCGTATAAATGCAGGCAATCAGAAAATTCGAACATCAGAATTATTAGAACGCATGGGGAACAAGGGGAAAAATGTGCAGCTTGGGCGTGCAAAGACTTCCTATACAGTAAGTTGGGATCAAGCACCCATATATTCCGAGCTTACGCCGGTTAAAAAAAAGGACATTTGGTATCTGTCACTGCACCAGCTTCATCAACTATTCGGTATAAAATACGAAATTGACGACGTTCAACAAATTGTGAGGTTGTTTCCCGGGAAATAACCTCGAACGTTGTCATACGATAAACTTACTTATTATTTGCCGAGTTACCTCTTAGATTCGACACCCTTGATTCCTCGGTATGGGGAGAATAGATGACATGAGCAATAAGTCGAGCATTTCATCTTTATCGATATATAGAGCTATCGCGATGATGGCAGTTCTGTGCATCCATGCTACATCGCAGACGATTAAGGCGACA
Organism: Paenibacillus wuxiensis; assembly: GCF_040195695.1. NCBI lineage: Bacteria > Bacillati > Bacillota > Bacilli > Caryophanales > Paenibacillaceae > Paenibacillus > Paenibacillus wuxiensis. The sequence continues at coordinate 11,002 of NZ_JBEFZI010000005.1, forward strand.
CAGACAACCGATTCATTTGTTGTCTATAATTTTTTAAATGTGTTCAGCAAATTTGCTGTTCCTGCTTTTTTGCTGCTGACAAGCTTCGTCATGTTTTATAATTATTGCGACAAAGGATTAACCTCATGGAGCTCCTTAAAGGAATTCTACACCAAGCGATTAAAACTAATTCTTCTCCCTTATGTAATCTGTTCTACTTGCTATTTTTTGTTGAATCATTGGCTAGCCTATCGCAGTCGTGGTCTGGGAGATACCTTACAGGCCTATGTTGTCAGCTTAATTAAAGGAACAGCATACACACACCTATACTATGTCATTATTCTAATTCAATTTTATTTGATATTTCCGGTCATATTGTACTTCTTTCGCTCCGTAAAATCAGCGATATGGGCCATTCCTATTGGAATAGCCCTACATTGGGGCTTTGTCATTTGGAACAAGCTAGACCTGCATATTGTATACAAGGGGAGCCTGCTTGTGTCCTACTCGATCTATATCATGGTAGGGGCGTTCATCGGTGTGTATTGGAACCGCATACAAGGTTGGTTCAATGCACTAACCCCTGAAGGCATCAGACGTGATCGCTGGATTACAGCGCTGGTGTGGCTCGTGTGGATTGCAGCTTCACTCGGCCATGTTCAGCTATGGTATGCAACTTATAAATATGGTATGCGCTTCAATACGTTATGGTATGAGGCAGCTTGGAATGCCCACGCTTTGCTGTCGTGCGTCGTACTCATTCAATTATCTCAATACATTGAACGCAAATTCCCTGAGAGATTTGTGAAGCTAATTACTAGATTCGGAGATGTCTCATTCGGCATTTATCTGATTCATCCCGTGATCTTATATCTCTATCGCAAGATTCCGCTAGGAGGGGGAGACTCGATTAGTTATGCGCTGTATATCGGGGGAGGGTTCCTGTGTGCGTTCCTTCTGTCTTGGGCTATTGTAGAATTATGTCATCGCTATATTCCGTTCAGTTGGATGTTCTTTGGGGCGGTACCGAAAAAAAGAAGCGGGAATGTACAGAGGCAGAACCAACCAACACAGACGACAGTGCAGCCTCCCAATTAGGTTATCACAATACATACAAAGGCAAAGGTCTATCCTCATGAAGTTGGATCGTATAACGAACCCCACAAAGTGAATGGAGGGATGCAATAGTGGCACGGAAAGAACGGATTTCGACTCTTTCTATCGTGCGCGCACTTGCCATGCTTGGTGTTATCAGTGTTCATGCAACTTCGGAAACCGCAGCGATGATGAGGACATCAAGTTTATTTTACGGGTATACCTTTTTCAACATCTTTTTCAAGTACGGTACACCAACATTTATTTTACTTAGCAGCTTGGTGCTCTTCTATAACTATGGTGGTGGAAATAAGCTGCAGCCTCAGGTGCTGGGGAAGTTCTATAAGAATCGATTTCGCTATATATTCATCCCTTATCTAATCTGCTCTGTCTTCTATTTTATGCTTGTGCAGGTAACTTGGTATCCAGATCGTTCGTGGAGTGAAGCAGTGCCTATGTTCGTTACGAAGCTATTAACAGGAACTGCTTATACGCACTTGTATTTTGTATTTATTAGTATACAGTTCTACTTATTGTTCCCGTTGCTACTATTGCTATTTCGCTCCCGGCGAGTTGTCACTTGGGCCATCCCACTCGGCCTGGCCTTGCAATGGGGGTATGTATTATGGAACAAATATGGCGTGCAAATTCCGGCAAAAGGGAGTATTTCGCTGTCATACATAAGCTTTTATTTCGCAGGTGCTTACTTGGGGATTAACTTTCATAAAGTACGTCCTTGGCTTAATTCTTTGGGGCGAGTCTGCTCGGTACGCTATAAGCTGATAACAGGTTCAATCTGGTTGTTATGGCTTGGATTTGCGCTGCTGCATGTGCAGATATGGTATTGGACACGCTCCACGGGCAAAGAGATGAACTCACTTATTTATGAACTGCTCTGGAACGGACATACGTTGTTATCTGCAATTGTACTCATCCAACTTGCCTTCTATCTGGAACGTCGTCTACCAGAGCTCGGAAGAAGACTACTGTCTCAGCTTGGCGATCTATCCTTCGGCATTTACCTCATTCATCCCGCGTTCCTTGCCCTGTATCGACAGTTTCCGTGGCATAATGGGAGCGCATCGTTATATCCAATATTCATCTTTATTGGTTATGTGTTCGCTCTCGGGATGTCATGGATCATCGTGTATGGTGCACTTCGATTTATACCGGGCGCTTCATTTGGATTAGGAGCCCCGCCGCGCGATTGGATGCAGAATCGGAAGAATCCAGCCGCTGCATTTGAAATGATTAGGAGTACGAATGCTTCTTAAAGTCACTGGAAGAGTAGAAAATGAATACATCTACACTCAAGGAACACCCTGTTATCTTGCAGCTTGCAAGAATACAGGGTGTTCCTTTTCTTTTATGGAGGAAGCTCGGATGGGGATTGTGGGGGAGGAGAGAAATAAAGGGAATTGCGTTGAAAATGGATTGACGATGAGAATGTTACGTGATAATATTACCAGTAAAATTTCTTTGGTTTGCTAATAAGGTAACATGTTAATATATTAACTCACTAAAGCAACTAATTCCGAGGTGACGCAATGACAAAGCCGAGAATGTTCGAGAAGCCTTCGGGTGTTCGTGATTATTTGCCAGAAGCTGTGCGCCGGTTGCGTGCAGTAGAAAGGAAAGCACTTTGCACGATGGATAGCTGGGGCTACGCGCAAATTATTACACCGACAATGGAATATTACGAGACGGTAGGTACGGCGAGCTCTACCTCTGATCACAAGCTATTCAAGTTGTTAAATCAACGCGGCACAACAATGGTGCTTCGTTCTGATATGACTGCACCAATAGCGCGAGTTGTGGCATCCTTGCTCGGCAAGGAGCCGTACCCTATTCGATTGTCTTACCATGCGAATGTGTTCCGCTCAATGGAGGAGGAGGCGGGACGTGAAGCTGAATTCTACCAGACAGGAGCAGAGATGATTGGGGATGGGTCTCCTGACGCCGATGCTGAGGTAATAGCACTGTCGATTGCTTGCTTAGAAGCAACGGGGATTGAACGGTTTAAGGTCGCACTGGGACATCATGGCTTTTTGGAAGGGCTGCTCGAATATGCACTTCCCCAGCAGGACGAGGTACAGACACAATTGAAGCTGCGCCTAGTACAACGGGATGTAGTTGGTTATCGAGAGCTCATTCATAACTTGCCTATAGATCAAGAGCATCGAAGCTGCCTGGAGCAAGTGCTGCACTTGCGGGGAGGCCGAGATGTACTGAAGTCAGCTCGCGGTATAGCTGATGTGCCAGCGATGATGGAATCCATCCATCATTTAGAGAAAGTGTGGGATGTGCTGGAAGCCTATGGGGTGGAAGAGCATATTTTATTGGATTTAACGATGCTAGGTGACTTTTCCTACTATACAGGTACCATATTCGAAGGTTATGCGGCGGATACTGGATTCCCTGTCTTAAACGGAGGACGATATGATAATTTGCTGCAGCAGTTCGGTCGCTCGGCGCCCGCAACTGGATTTGCTCTTCAGACGACCCGTATTGTAGATGCCTTGTCCATTAATAGAGATGCAGCAGATGAAGATATAGCGATACTCACTATTCAATATGATGAGCTTCACCGTCAGGAGGCATTCCGGGAAGCGGCACGCCTGCGGAAGGAAGGTAAGAAAGTGGTGACGCAATATATCGATTCGGTAGGTGAGAAACGATTGGACGGAAGTGTTGAGGCGGGGGTGCAGCCCGATACATGTGGTGATCGAGGAAGCAAGGTGCTTGCTTTCACGAACCGTGCTTGACGACGAAGGAGGAACGACTTATGCAAGATTGGCTTAAGGTTGCAATGCCTAAGGGCCGCATTTACAAGCAGGCATCTGCCTTGTTCCGTCAAGCTGGACTCTATGTTCCAGAGGATGAGGATGAGTCGCGCAAGTTGATTATAGATGTGCCGGAAGCGAGCATGCAGTTCATTATGGCGAAGCCTGTTGATGTCCCGACTTATGTGGAGTATGGAGCGGCTGATATCGGCATCGTTGGCAAAGATGTATTAATGGAGGAAGACAAGGACGTATACGAGCTGCTGGATCTAGGGATTGCACGCTGCCGGATGTCGGTCATCGGATTGCCATCATGGAAGCCGGTCAGCCACTTGCGGGTCGCAACGAAGTATCCGAATGTAGCCTCTCAATATTTTCGTGAGCAAGGTCAGCAAGTAGAGGTGATTAAGCTCAATGGTTCCATCGAGTTGGCTCCCTTGATTGGTCTGGCTGATCGAATTGTGGATATGGTGGAGACAGGCAAGACACTGAAAGAGAATGGCTTGGTAGAGCTAGAGGAGATGTTCGGCATTACAAGCCGACTGATCGCCAATCAGGTAAGTTATCGCATGAAGAGCGAGGCCATTCAGAGCTTGTGCGAACGGCTTCAACGGATTGTGCCCCAGACATTGGAGAAGTCAGCGGCCATTCGTTAGGATGTTCTTAGTCATCAGTCTAGATGAGCAACGAAGTCTACTGCAGCAGGGGATTAGGAGGGAGAGAGTGAGATGCGGATCATACAAGCAGCGGATTGGAGCCTGGATCGGAAAATTGATTACGGTACCCCCGAGCAATTGAGCTGCGTAAAGCGGATTGTTAGCGATGTGCGGCATGAGGGAGATGCTGGACTTATCAAATATACAAGTGAGTTCGATAAGGTCGCCCTTACCCAAGGGCAGCTTCGTGTAGAAGAGTCGGATATTGCGCTGGCTTACGAGCAGGTTGATCAAGCGTTCTTAGTGGCCATTCGTCAAGCTGCAAGCAACATCAGACGGTTCCATGAGCGACAAAAGCGGACATCATGGATGGAGTTCGAACCAGATGGGACTCTGCTTGGACAGATTATGCGTCCACTGAAGCGCGTAGGTGTATATGTGCCAGGCGGCAAAGCTGCATACCCGTCATCTGTTCTCATGAACGTGATTCCTGCTCAAGTAGCAGGAGTAACGGAGATCGTAATGGTCACTCCTCCAGCTACTGGTGGGAGGGAAGGAATCAATCCATACATACTCGTAGCGGCTGCCGAAGCGGGTGTAAAGGAAATGTATCGGGTTGGCGGTGCACAGGCGATTGCTGCATTAGCTTATGGAACGGATACAATTGCCCCAGTAGATAAAATATGCGGCCCGGGGAACATCTTCGTAGCACTAGCGAAGCGTGAAGTGTATGGGGTCGTTGATATCGATAGTATGGCAGGGCCCTCAGAGATTGTCGTGTTAGCGGATAAGCAGGCTAATCCTGTATTTGTGGCAGCTGATTTATTGTCCCAAGCTGAGCATGACGAGATGGCATCGGCTGTCCTGGTGACAGACTCCATGGATCTGGCTCAAGCTGTGTCAATCGAGGTTGAACGTCAATTGAAGGAACTGCCTCGCCGTCACATTGCCTCTGCTTCTATAGAACAATATGGTGCAATTATCGTGGTTGAGGATCTGCGCGAGGGTGTCAAAGTCGTGAATCGATTGGCTCCTGAACATTTGGAAATTATGACAGAAGAGCCTATGGAGTGGCTCGGGCTTATAGAGAATGCCGGGGCAATCTTCCTTGGTGCTTACAGCTCTGAGCCGGTTGGAGATTACTTCGCGGGACCGAACCATATTATTCCGACGAATGGAACCGCGCGCTTCTCTTCCCCCGTCGATGTAGATATGTTTATGAAAAAGTCGAGCTTAATTCGTTACAGCAAGGAAGCATTGCTGACGAATGGGGCGGCCATTATCGAACTGGCTCGCCATGAAGGGCTAGAGGGACATGCCAGGGCAATTGAGGTTCGTCTGCAAGAGCAGTCAAGCGTGGGGTTTGAAGCTGCACATAGCGTCATAGAACAGTTGCGATAGCAGTAAGAGAAGGATTAAGAGAAACAGCTAGCAACAGAAATCTCAGGAGTTACAGCAGTACTATATCAATAACGATAGTAAGGATAGTGGCAATAAAAAGAGATAGCAGCGATAGTAGAAATAGTAACAAATGTCTGATTTGGCGGACATACCCGATTTGACAGACATACCTGATTTAGCAGACATAGTGGGGATAAAAATTTATAGAGATATTAGAAATCATAGAGATAGAGTGGAGAACATAAATAGAAACCTGGCGGAGCGGCACGGAAAGTAAAGAGAGACAGTGAAAGACAGGGAACAGTGGAGAGGGAACCGTGAGAAGCTAGGTGCAGTCAACGAGCTGCGAAGCTTATATCGGAATAGTGGATTCTTAGATCATAGAAAGTAAGAATAAAAACTGCAATCTTCAACAGAAGGGCGGAACTCTTAATGGTACAGGAAGCAATTAGCCATATACGGCAAGCAGATATTGCCCGCAAGACGAATGAGACGAATATTCAGTTGTCATTCTCGATTGATGGGACGGGAAAAAGTGAGTTGGATACTGGCGTGCCGTTCCTTACGCATATGCTGGATTTATTTACGAAGCACGGTCACTTTGATCTGAAGGTTGATGCAACCGGTGATATCGACATCGATGATCACCATACAGTTGAGGATATCGGCATTTGTCTCGGGCTTGCATTAAGAGAGGCTTTGGGCGACAAGTCGGGGATCAAGAGGTATGCGTCTGTGTTTGTTCCGATGGATGAAGCATTGGCTCAAGTGGTTATCGATGTAAGCAACCGACCTCATTTCGAATACAGAGCTTCCTATCCATCCGCCCAAGTGGGCACGTTCACCACGGAGCTTGTGCATGAGTTTCTGTGGAAATTAGCGCTGGAGGCGAGAATTACACTTCATGTCATCGTTCATTACGGTCAGAATACGCACCATATGATTGAAGCGGTATTCAAGGCGTTAGGGCGGGCGCTTGATGAAGCGACATCGGTTGATCCGCGGGTACAAGGTGTTCCTTCTACGAAGGGAGTGCTGTAGCTCATGATCGCCGTGGTCGATTATGGGATGGGGAACCTTCACAGTGTTAGCAAGGCAGTGGAGCGATTAGGATATGAGGTCGTCCTGACCAGTTCCCGTGAGGAATTGCTGACTGCTGACGGCATCATTCTTCCAGGGGTTGGGGCATACGGGGATGCCATGCAGGCGCTTCGGGGAAGCGGGCTCATTCCCACTCTGCAGAAGGTAGTTGAAGGAGGCAAGCCAATGCTCGGCATCTGCCTAGGCATGCAGCTGTTGTTCGAGGGAAGCGATGAACATGGCTACCATGAGGGATTAGGCATGCTGCCAGGGCGTGCGGTGCGTTTCGAGGGTGGATCTTATAAGGTGCCGCATATGGGCTGGAATGAGCTGATGTGGCAGCAAGCAGCACATCCATTGGTGGGAGAGGCGGAGAATGGTTATGTGTATTTCGTACATTCCTACCGAGTAGTTGCGGAAGAGCAATCAGATGTACTTGCGACGTGCAGCTATGGAGGCGTTGAAGTCGCGGCAATAGTAGGGCGCGCCTCTGTATATGGAATGCAGTTTCATCCGGAGAAGAGCGGAGCATTGGGACTGCGCCTGTTAGGGAGATTTTTGGCGCTGACTGGCTCGGGCAGGCAATCCATACAACTGGCCAGATCATAGACAGGAGAATGATGGGAGAGGAAGGCGAGGCAGATGGCAGCGTTCACGATATATCCAGCAATCGATATTCGCGGGGGAAAGTGTGTCCGGCTTGTACAAGGGGATTATGGGCAAGAGACGGTCTACGATGAGCGCCCTGTAGAAGTAGCGCAGCGTTGGGAAGCGAATGGCGCTTCTTGGATTCATCTGGTGGACTTGGATGGAGCGAAGGAAGGGCGCCCGATCAATGCGGACCTCATTGGTGAAATTGCACGGTCTGTAGCGGTTCCGATACAGGTTGGCGGCGGCCTGCGCACGCTTGAGGACATTGAGCAGCTGCTGGAAGCGGGTGTGGCACGTGTCATATTGGGCACAGCGGCAATAGAGGATCGTGGCTTCGTTGAAACCGTACTTGGCAAGTATGGCGACCGCATTGCGATTGGCATCGACGCCCGCAATGGATTCGTTGCCACACGTGGTTGGCTGGAGACCTCGGAAGTGAAGGCGGGCGTGCTTGCGGCTGAACTTGCTGCGGCAGGGGCGAAGACATTCATCTTCACGGATATCTCTCGAGACGGCATGATGAAGGGGCCGAATATCGAGGCAATTGTACAACTTGCGAAGGTCTCGGGGCAGACCGTAATTGCTTCTGGGGGCGTCAGCAGTATGGATGATATTCATGCTCTATCCAAGTATGCGGTTGATGGTGTAGGTGGAGCAATTATTGGCAAGGCACTCTATACAGGCAGCATTGATTTGGCAGATGCAGTACGGCTGGAGGCAGCCGTACGAAGCTAGCCATACGGAACGGGGGCGATTGCGGTGTTGGCGAAGCGTGTAATTCCTTGTCTAGATGTGAAGGATGGCCGTGTTGTAAAAGGCGTCAATTTTGTTCAGCTTCGTGACGCTGGAGATCCGGTGGAACTCGCTGCGCTGTATGATCAGGAGGGCGCAGATGAACTGGTGTTCCTAGACATCTCCGCGTCTATCGAGGGTAGGGCAACGATGGTGGAGGTAGTACGGCAGACCGCAGGAGAAATCTCGATTCCTTTTACAGTGGGTGGCGGGATCTCTTCTGTCGATGATATGATGCGCATGCTGCGTGCAGGTGCGGACAAGATCGGCATAAATACAGCGGCTGTGAAGCAGCCAAGTCTCATAACGGATGGTGCGCGGCGATTCGGGTCGCAATGCATCGTAGTAGCCATCGACGCCAAGTACAATGAGACCTGGGGAGAATGGGAAGTGTATATTCACGGTGGGCGTACACCTACTGGATTGCGTGCAGTGGCTTGGGCACAAGAGGTGGAGCGGCTTGGGGCAGGGGAATTGCTGCTGACAAGCATGGATGCGGACGGAACGAAGGATGGCTTCGATAATAAGCTGACACGTGCAGTAACCGATGCTGTCGGCATCCCCGTTATTGCTTCAGGCGGTGCAGGGCGAGCAGGTGACTTTGTGGAGGCATTTACGGAAGGACATGCCGATGCTGCGCTTGCAGCGTCAATATTCCACTATAAAGAAGTATCGATTGCAGAAGTGAAGGAGGCGCTTCACGCGGAGGGGGTTCGTGTACGATGATGCAACAAGCAATAGTAGATGGAGAACGCTTGGCCGCATCCATCCGTTGGAATGAATTCGGCCTCGTGCCGACTGTTGTGCAGGATTCCGTCACGAAGGAAGTCCTTATGGTGGCGTATATGAATCAGGAATCCTTGTTCTTGTCGTGCGAGACAGGAGAGACGGTATTCTGGAGCAGGTCTCGTCAAGAACTGTGGCACAAGGGCGCAACGTCAGGCAATACGCAGCGAATCGTATCCATAGCTGTGGATTGTGATCAGGACACACTGCTCGTGCAGGTCAGTCCAAGCGGACCGGCTTGCCATACCGGAAGCCGTACTTGCTTCGATAGTGGTCATATGGGATATGTGAGGGAAGAAGAGAATCATGCGCCAGTTGTAAATTCGGTGCTGGCAGAGCTGGAGAACCTTATAGGACAGCGGCAGATTGAGCGTCCTGAGGGATCATATACAACCTACTTGTTCGAGAAGGGTCTCGATAAGATATTGAAGAAGATAGGCGAGGAGTCTACCGAGGTTGTGATCGCAGCAAAGAGTGACAACAAGGAGGAACTAGTTGGGGAGATTGGAGATCTGCTGTTCCATATGCTTGTTCTGCTACGCGAACGCAACATTGCGCTGGGAGACGTGTTATCCGTACTGGAGGCGCGCCACCGTGGGTCTAGACGGGATACGTATAATCAGAATGGGAAAGTAAAGTCGTGAATACAAGCTGCATAGGATGGCGGGCGATGTCATGTGTTCCTTATAAAAGGTGCGCAATGAAATTGCCCGCCTATTGTTCGTTGTCTGCGTGGTTGTGAACATAAATATGAACATATCTAAATAGGGATCAACAGATTGCCTGTGTTCAAGATTTGAGTTATAATAAGATAAGAATTATTATTATATAAAAATAATACATCGAAGTTGATAATGTATTACCGATGTGCTTCTTCTGAATCTCCGGCCCTTGCGGTTATGGGAAATATAGAGGCTTGTGCCTGAATCTACAGAGAAACGCGAGGTTTGAATCTGTCCCTTGGAAAGACTTCGCGAAAGGGATGCAGGAATTGAGCGTCAATATGATATACTGTTGGGTATGTGTACAGTATATGAGTGTCAGGAGGGGCCTTGGCGATGGCAGAACAGAACAAGGTAGTTATGTTCCCGATGGATGCTGCTTCGTTCTCTGAACGTGCGGTACAATCGTTGGAACGACTGCACTACGACAAGGCGTTGACATATTTTCGCAAGGCGGTGGAGTGCGAACCGGACAACCCTATCCTGCAGTGCAATCTTGCAGGAACTCTTGCAGAAGCGGGACGGTTCGAAGAGTCTAACGATACATTGCACCACATCTTGCATGAACTCGATCCGAATATGAATGAATGCTACTATTATATGGCGAATAACTTTGCTTATATGGAGCAGTTCGAGGAGTCGGAGGCGATGCTTGAGACGTATTTATCCCGTGATCTCACAGGAATGTATACGGAAGAAGCGGAGGAAATGCTCGAAATGATTCGTTTCGAGGGGAAGCAGTCTTCTTCATCACAGCATCGCGGTGAGCAGAATGTGGGAGCTCAATCGTCAGCTGCGAAGCTGCCGTCAGCGCTGAGCGACGAAGAGATGGGAATCTCTGAGCAGGCAGAGGATGAGCATGCAGAAGCACGCATGCTGCTCGAAGCAGGCCGGTTCGTAGAGGCAGAGAAATTGTTGAAGCGGGTTGTGGATTCGGATCCAGATTATTTGGCCGCATGGAACAACCTGGCGTTAGCTTATTATTATATGGGGCAGTTCGATGAAGCGCGGGAGGCACTTGATGCCGTGCTAGAGAGAGATCAAGGGAATCTGCACGCATTGTGCAACTTGGCGATATTCGAGCGCCATGCCGGCAATGAAGCTGTCGTCCAGCAGCTTATTGCGATGATTGGCAAGATTCAGCCCTTCTATCGGGAGCATCTGTTCAAGATTGCGACTACGATGGGTATGTTGGATGAGCATGAGCTTGCTTATCAGCATTTGCGCCGCTTAGTAACAGGCCATATGCTGCGGGAAGCGAGTATTTACCATTATGCGGCTGTAGCGGCTTGCCGTTTAGGTCGATATGAGGAAGCATCTCGCTGGTGGGCAGTATGCCGCAGACTGGATCCCGATTCCGGCATTGCAACGTACTATATGGAACGATTGCAGCAGCGTGATGGGGGAGATATCGATCCTATGCCAACCTATCATTATCGTCTACCTTATGAGGAGGCTAGCCGCAGGGCTGCTTCGAAGGCTGCTTCAACTGATGGCAGTCGTTCGAGTCGTTCAGGGGACGGCAAGGATTGGGAGCAGCAGCTCAAGAAAGATCCGCTCGTACGAGCTTCATTATTCTGGGCACTGCGATTCGGTGAGCCGGATGTCAAGCTTCAGGCACTCCAAGCGATGAGCTTGCTCGGTGACGATGAGGCAAATGATGCGCTTCGCTCTATGCTGCTGGATCCAGATCAGGATGCATACATGAAGCAGGTTGCTGTATATGTGCTGCGTATGCATGGGGTAGAAGATCCAATTGAGGTAGAATGGAAGGGCGAGTACATTCAAGTTCACCGTAATCATATTGCGAATCGTCTGCCAGTCTGGGAGTCGCAATGGCAGCAGGTACTGGATATATTGCGTGATTCTATGAAAGAGCGGTACGATCTGTTTCAGATGCATGATGCAGAGACGCTTTGGATTGAATTTATTACGCACTTATATCCCGATGAGGTGCCACGAATTGGCAAGGCGGAAAGCTGGGCTGCAGCGATCGAATTCATTATCGCGAAGATGATACGCCGTGAGATGTCCTATCAGCTTGCAGCAGAGCAATATGGTGTATCGGCAACTACCGTTGCCAAGCATGTGAAACGAATGGAAGACACTTGTCAGGTAGAAGCTAAAATCAAGCAATCCTTTACATGAAGATAAAATAAATACTTGATTATAAGGGAGGCCAACCCCATGGAGAACAAAGTATATAAATCAGTTGTTATCGGCACAGGACCTGCTGGTTATACAGCAGCGATTTACTTGGCTCGCGCCAACTTGAACCCGCTTGTGATCGAGGGGCCACAACCAGGTGGACAGTTGACGACGACTACAGAAGTTGAGAACTTCCCTGGGTTCCCAGAAGGCATCCAAGGTCCTGAATTGATGGACAATATGCGTAAGCAAGCTGAGCGCTTCGGTACGGAGTTCAAGACAGGCTGGGTAAACAGTGTTGATGTGTCTAGCCGTCCATTTAAACTTCAAGTTGAAGGTGTAGGCGAGATTGTCACAGAAACGTTAATTGTAGCAACAGGCGCTTCTGCGAAATATATGGATATTCCAGGTGAGCAAGAGAACCTGGGTAAAGGGGTCAGCGCTTGCGCGACATGCGACGGATTCTTCTTCCGTGGGAAGAAAATCATCGTTGTCGGCGGTGGCGACTCTGCGATGGAGGAAGCAAGCTTCTTGACTCGCTTCGCTTCCGAGTTGACACTCGTTCATCGACGTGACGAGCTTCGCGCATCGAAGATTATGCAGGATCGCGCGAAGAATAATGAGAAGATCAAATGGGGCTTGAATCGTACTCCAATTGAGGTCGTATCTACAGGCATGGGTGTTACAGGTCTCAAGGTGAAAAACAATGAGACAGGCGAGGAAGAAATTCTGGAAACGGACGGCTTGTTCGTTGCTATCGGCCACAAGCCAAACACAGATTTCTTGAAAGGTCACATTGAACTGGACGATCATGGCTATGTAATTGTGAAGCCAGGTTCTACGGAAACGAGTGTACCAGGCGTATTTGCTGCAGGTGACGTGCATGATACGAAGTATCGCCAAGCGATAACAGCAGCAGGTTCTGGCTGCCAAGCAGCTTTGGACTGCGAGAAGTTCTTGGAAGGACATATTACGCAGGACTGGAGCCAGTCTTTGAATCAATAAGGTACAAAAGTACTCACTATTCGAAAGTTGGGAGCCAGTAGGCTCCCTCTTTGTTTTCGTACGATTAGTGCAGGAGGTCGAACGAGAAAAGTGGGGACAGCGAGCGTGTCGAATGGACTGGAATGTATGGCCGAAAATTAGGCCGCAGAAAGGGTTTATACGCGCTTCTGGCGCGGCTTAACAACGCTTGGCTAGGGGCTCCGTTCTCTTGACCTGACTAGTGGGTTCGCGTATAGTGGGTACTGAAAGTACCATAATTCGATTACGTATATAAAAGGTGGATGACGCATGTCTGAGCAGATCTACGTGGGTGTCGATTTGGGCGGTACGGCCATTAAAGTTGGAATCTGTGATGCGGAAGGCAAGCTTCTGCATACATTTGAGGGACCAACTGAAGTAGCTAAGGGTCCGGATACTGTCATGGATAATATCGAAAAATATGTTCGTCTCATTGTGGAACAATCTCCTTACGATTGGGCCCAAGTGGCTGGCGTCGGCGCAGGAGTCGCAGGATTTACGAATGTAAAGGAAGGCGTTATCATCTTGGCGCCCAACGTAGGATTCAAGGATGTGCCGATCCGTTCCATATTAGAAGAACGTCTAGGCAAGCCAGTTAAGATTGACAATGATGCAAATGTTGCCGCACTTGGCGAGGTGTGGAGCGGCGCAGGCAAGGGCATTGACCATTGTGTTTGCTACACGCTCGGAACGGGTGTCGGCGGAGGCATTATTATTAACGGTAGAATTGTACAAGGATTCTCAGGTCTAGCAGGAGAGCTTGGCCATATGGCGGTAATCCCTGATCTGGAAGCGATCCAATGTGGCTGCGGCAAGATGGGATGCTTGGAGACAGTATCTTCGGCTACAGGCATTATTCGAATGGCCAATGATGCAGTTGAACGCGGAGATCGCACTTCCTTATCCTTGGTAGAGAGCATTACAGCAAAAGATGTATTCGATGCGGCGAAGGCGGGAGATGAGGTCGCAGTACGCATTGTATCTCGTGCAGCTTATTACTTAGGCAAGGCGATGGCTGCTGTAGCAGTGACACTGAATCCAGAGCGGTTCATTATTGGCGGAGGCGTATCGAAGGCAGGCGAGTTCCTGTTCGAGCAAATTCGTGAAACATTCATGAAGTTAACACCTGACCCGGTTACGCGCGGCGTATCCATCATTCCAGCAGAGCTAGGCAATGATGCGGGTATGATTGGTGCGGCAGGCTTGTTCTTGCGTTCGTAGCCGAATCTTGTAAGAAGGAGAGGACGAACGATGATGGAATCGACAGAGATGACAGCTCTTGCGAAGCTGGTTATCATTACTGGGATGTCTGGTGCAGGGAAGACAATAGCTGTACAGAGCTTGGAGGATCTCGGTTTTTTCTGCGTGGACAATTTGCCACCAGTACTTATACCGAAATTTGCTGAACTCATCGAGCAGTCCAAGGGTAAGATTGGCAAGGTAGCGCTTGTCATTGACTTGCGCGGCAGAGAATTTTTCACGGCCTTATCAGAATCCATTAATTATATTCGGGAGCACTTTACCATTAATTGTGAAATATTGTTCTTGGATGCAACGGATGCTGTTCTCGTGCAGCGTTATAAAGAGAGCCGTCGTCGTCATCCTCTCAATCCAGGCGGCATGCCGCTTGAAGGAATTAAGCAGGAACGCACACTGCTGGAAGATTTGAAGGGTTGGGCGACACAGGTTATTGATACGAGCAATTTGAAGCCTGTACAGTTGAAGGAACGAATTGCGGCACGATTCACGCACGCAGATCAGAATATGATGTCGGTGAATGTGACTTCGTTCGGTTTCAAATATGGGGTGCCGATTGATGCGGATCTCATTTTTGACGTACGTTTTTTGCCGAATCCGCATTATGTGGAGCAATTGCGCCCGAGAACTGGACAGGATATTGAAGTATATGATTATGTCATGAAATGGCCAGAAACACAGGCTTTCCTTGCTAAGCTGCTTGATTTGCTGAATTTCCTTATGCCGCAGTATCGCAAGGAAGGGAAAGGTCAGGTTATCATCGGCATCGGATGCACAGGCGGCAAGCACCGATCAGTGGCCATTGCAGAATATTTAGGTCGTACAATCGGAGCGAGTGATACGGAGGTTGTCCGTGTCAGTCACCGTGATGCTGAGAGAGATCGGCATTAGTGGAGGGTCGTTATGGCATGTGAAAAAGAAGAGCGCGTAAACCCACGTATCGTAGTTATGGGCGGCGGCACAGGGCTGTCGGTCATGCTTCGAGGGTTGAAGGAGAAGCCGCTCGATATTACCGCAATCGTTACTGTGGCGGATGATGGAGGCAGTTCTGGCATATTGCGCAGCGAGCTGCAGATGCCCCCGCCAGGAGATATACGCAATGTATTGACAGCGTTGGCTGATGTGGAGCCATCGCTGTCGGAAATGTTGAAGTATCGCTTCAAGAGCGGATCTGGACTTGCAGGACATAGTCTGGGTAATTTGTTGTTGGCAGCGATGACGGACATTACCGGCGACTTCGTTGCAGGCATTCGAGAGCTGAGCCGCGTACTTGCGGTTCGGGGCCGGGTACTGCCTGCAGCCAATCAAGCAGTTGTCCTGAAGGCCGAGATGGAAGACGGGTCTATTGTGTCTGGCGAATCATCAATCCCGCAAGCCGGCCAGCGCATTAAGCGTGTATTCTTAGAACCGGAACAGGTGGAGGCGTTGCCTGAGGCAGTTGAGGCGCTCCGTCAGGCGGATGCCATCCTGATTGGACCAGGAAGCCTGTATACGAGCATTATTCCTACCTTGCTCGTACCGAAGCTGGCACAGGCAGTATTGGAATCAAATGCGGTAAAGATTTTTGTATGTAATGTGATGACTCAGCCGGGGGAAACGGATAACTATTCCGTGAGTGATCATTTGGAAGCTGTTCAGCTTCATGTCGGCACTCAATTGTTCGATTATGTTATCGTGAATAATGGGGAGATTCCGCCGCAAGTTCAGGATAAATATGCCGAACAGGGGGCAAAGGCTGTCCATTTGGATATGGAAGAAGTGACGAAGCGTGGATATCAGGTAATCGCGGATTCTTTAGTGCTGTTCCGCACCTATCTGCGTCACGACGCAGATAAGCTTAGTCATCATATTTATCAGCTTGTGGAAAATTGGATGTTACGAAAGAGGTGAGCCGCTATGTCTTTTGCAGCACAGACAAAAAAAGAATTAACCATGATCGAATCCGAGTCGTGCTGTGAGAAGGCGGAACTGTCTGCGCTAATGCGCATGAACGGTTCTGTGCAGCTCTCGTCCAACCGCAAGGTAATATTGGACATTTCTACTGAGAATGCAGCGATCGCACGCCGCATTTATACGCTTGTTAAAACGTATTTTCAAGTGCATACGGAGCTGCTTGTACGCAAGAAGATGCGCTTGAAGAAAAATAATGTGTACATTGTACGTATTCCGACGCGTGTGCAGGAGATTTTGCGTGACCTGCACATTGTATCGGAAGGGTTCTTGTTCACGGACGGCATTGACACGCAGATTGTTGAAAATAACTGCTGCAAACGCGCATATTTGCGAGGAGCGTTCATGGCAGGAGGATCGGTGAATAATCCAGAGGGATCTTCCTATCACTTGGAGATATCCTCGATGTACGAGGAACATTGCCGCGCATTAGTTGATCTGGCGAATGAGTTCCAGTTGAATGCAAGATTCATTGAGCGCAAGAAGGGCTTCGTCCTGTACATCAAAGAGGGCGAGAAAATTATTGAGTTCCTCAATATCATCGGTGCTCACCAGGCGCTGTTCAAGTTCGAGGATGTCCGTATTATGCGGGATATGCGCAATTCCGTGAACCGAATCGTCAATTGTGAAACGGCTAACTTGAATAAGACGATTGGTGCTGCTGTTCGCCAAATCGAAAATATTCGTTATCTGGATAGGCATCTTGGATTAGATAAGCTCCCAGATAAGCTGAGAGAAGTTGCCGAGGTCAGATTGGCACACCCGGATATTAATCTGAAGGAAGTGGGAGAGCTTCTGGGCGGTAAGGTTAGTAAATCCGGTGTCAATCATCGACTGCGCAAGATAGACGAGCTGGCTGAGCGAATGCGTAACGGATAGCGAGATAAACTTTATTCCTCGCTTAAAATCGTTTATAATGCTAATATGTGATGAAATAGAGCAAATTAGCGTAAATTTGTGTAATGTAAACTACATGGAATATAGGGGGTATGATTCGCATGGCTCAACAACCAATTGTCGTACGTTTGAAGACTGGACTGCACGCAAGACCTGCGGCCTTGTTCGTTCAAGAAGCGAATAAATATTCTTCGGATATCTTCGTTGAAAAAGAAGATAAGAAAGTCAATGCTAAGAGCATCATGGGTATTATGAGTCTCGCAATCAGCACCGGCACGTCAATTACCATTACTGCGGATGGCGCGGACGCCGATCAGGCTGTAAGCGCTTTAGTCGGGCTTGTAAGCAAAGAAGAATTGGACAGCTAATCTGTAGCTGACATCGTGTTCAATCATAGTGGAAGCAGCGAGCTGCCACTGTGATCAAGAGAAGAGCCATAATGGCTCTTTTTTTATTATGGTAAGCTTGTTGAATGGTGCATCAGATGAACGGTATGAAATGTGATACAGCCTGATCTCCTTCAAGAGATCAGGCTGTGTTTGTGTGCCGCTGTTACGATTAACTGTCGAGCGCACCTATTCTCTATAGACGTCAACAGATCCTTTTACATTCCCATTGATGCGCAGACGATATGTATTGCCTGGTTTGAGCTTATAGAAGTATACAGGTGCATTTTGATAACCTACACTAAGTTCGCGTGATTCTTCGATCATATAACCTGTCCATGGGTAGTACATCTCTAATTCGACTTTGAATTTAGCATTGCTGCCGGTATTTTTCTCTGAGCTGACGTTCAATTGGAGGGTAGTACGGAGAGTATCACTTGGGATCACGATGTCCTTCTTAATTTGTTGTTGGGTTGTCGTGGAGAAATCAGCTGACCATTCGTATACAGCGGTTAATGCCTTAAGAATGTCTTGCTTTTGGTATACATTTGAATACCCCGTTTCTGGTCCGTACTTCTGTTCGATCATCAATTCATCAGCAGATTTGGCCGATAATGATGCAGGAGCAAGCATGCTCAATGCAAGAGCAACAAGCAAAGCGTATTTTCCTTTGTTACGAATCACATGTATTCCTCCTCAGACGTCTTTTGATTGAAATTACAGCTCTACCATATCATGGTTTTTCACCGATAGACAGGTCGAAATAAGCATAAAATGACAAAAATTGTATAAAACTGCAGATTAATGATTATAAAAATGAATCTGCAGCGTTCATTTGTACCGACTCAATAACTGCAGAAAATACATCTAAAGTTATGACCGGACTTGCAACAATATTTATCTTATTAACGTTTAGAAGACAAGAAGCAAGTCAATCTTACATTCTATAACGTGATGGAGGAATGGATTATGACGCAATTGACAGGAAGAATGACATGGCGCCGAATGACGATGGCGGTTATGCTTACAGGAGCGCTGCTTGTGGGGACAGGAGTTGCAGCACCAGTGCCTGTTCATGCAGCTGCGGCAGAATTCAGTGTGAAGGATACAGTGAACGTGTCGGGCATGGGAGAATTGGAAGTAACGCCTGATGTGGCTTATGCGGAGCTTGCAATAGATACACGTGGGAAAACAGCGGCTGAAGCACAAAAGCAAAATGCAGTGTTGTTCGAAAAAGTGAAACAGGTGCTTACTTCGAAATATGGTGTTCAGGAAAAGGATCTGAAGACGGTCAATTTCTCGGTTAATCCTGAATATAAATACGTGGAAAATAAAGAGCCTCAAATCATAGGTTATCAAGCAACGCATGCTGTGCGTGTGACGTATCGTGATTTGAATCGACTAGGGAGCTTAGTAGATGCAGCTACTGATGCAGGTGTGAACCGAGTAGTCCGTATTCAATTCGATACGGAGAAGCGTGCTGACTATGAGGCACAGGTGCTGGAGAAAGCAGTACAGCATGCAGCGAAGAAGGCATCCGCACTCGCGAGAGCGGCAGGCCGTGAAGCAGGTGCAGCACTTACGATTACAGAGTCTGGGGCGGATTGGTCCCCGATACGCGTGATGTACGACGCAGCAAGCCCGTCGGATATGAAAAAGGATGCGCCTTCAACTTCTTTGCAGGGCGGCCTTATTAAGTTGAATGCACAGGTGCAAATTCAATATCAATTGAAATAAAGAACGCTGTAACAACTGAAATGAAGCGTGCAGTAAACAACGTCGGCATGGGTGAAAGCATTCTGTAAAAACAATGAAATATTCCCAATTAGGCAGGTAAGAGTACATCAGAAATGGCGCTGTATCAAGGGGCACTCGTGTCAGAAATGACATAGTGCCTTTTTGTATGGAGGCCATCTTGGATTAGGGGTTGTATTTTAGGGAACAAAGCCCTAGAATGTAACAGGGGAAATGAATATTATCGTATTCTCCGATAGTTCGAATGTAAATAAGTGCCTCATGGCCTGATTGCTATTGGAAATAGGTCGAACCGTTGAAAAGAAATGTATGTTTTTGTCGAAATTACGTTAAAATAAGTTGTATCGTCAGACAAAACGATGTATATTGGATATGCAAAAACGCCAACGTGAACGGGACGTAGAAGCCATACCAATGGATATGGCTTTTTTTGCTTAATGAATAAGAACGTATCCTATACACTGCGCGCATTCTTGTTCATCCCATTTGGGGTGGTGCTGCAGAGCGTGTTAGCTTGCCATTCGATGGCATGCTGCATGCAGGAACAGCTGCTCCAATTGGCAGACTGACGATGTAAGGGGTTGATGCTAATGATTGAACTGGTAAATGTGGAGAAGCATTTTGCCGGGCAACCCGTTGTGCATCCTCTGTCGCTTACGATTGGCGAAGGGGAATTTTTGACGCTGCTCGGTCCGAGTGGTTGTGGGAAGACAACCATTTTACGCATGATTGCTGGCTTTGAACAGCCTTCATCTGGCCATATCCGCCTAGATGGAGAAGATGTTACGAACTTACCTCCGAACAAGCGGAATTTGAATCTTGTATTTCAACATTACGCGTTGTTCCCTCATATGACGGTCGAGCAAAATATTCAATTCGGCCTAAAGATGAAGAAAATTCCGCAAGCTGAACAGCGCAAGCGTATTGATGAAGCCATTCGCTTGACGCAGCTAACAGCACTTGCTAAGCGTTATCCGCATCAATTGTCTGGTGGACAGCAGCAGCGTGTTGCGATTGCACGGGCAATTGCTAACAAGCCGAAGGTGCTGCTATTGGACGAGCCGCTTGGTGCACTTGATTTGCAGCTGCGCAAAAATCTACAGGCTGAACTGAAGCAATTGCAGCGGAGCTTGGGCATTACATTCGTATATGTAACCCATGATCAAGAAGAAGCGATGATGATGTCGGATCGAATCGTGATTATGAATAACGGACGTGTCGAACAGATCGACTCTCCTAAAAATATTTACGAACGCCCGGAGACGTTGTTTGCAGCTACGTTTGTAGGGGAGAACAACGTATTCCATGAAGAGAACCTCTTCACCGTACGTCCAGAGAAAATTCATGTGACAGCGGATGTGGAAGGTGCGCCTCGTACTGGAATTATTCAGGATATCGTTTATTTGGGGAACATCCACAAGCTGATCGTGCACTTGGATAACGACCAAACGAACGTATCGGTTGTGCTTGACTTCAAGGACGAGCGGACGTGGGAGATTGGCCAGCATATTGGAGTAAGCTGGAGTAAGCAAGATGAGGTGATGATCGGCTCATGAAACGCTCATTTGGCATCATTGCGCCGGTCGTATTGTGGCTGACGATATTCCTTGTTGTGCCGATGATCGCGGTCATCGCTGTATCCTTCATGCAGCGCGACGAGCTCGGCAATATCGTCTTTTCGTTTACGCTGAACAATTATGAACGATTTTTCGATCCCTTATACTTGGGTATTTATTGGGATACGCTGTGGCTATCCGTGCTAACAACGGCAATTTGCTTGTTGTTCAGCTATCCGCTTGCGTATTATATCTCGACGACGAGCCCGGCGAAGCAGAAGCTGCTGCTCATTCTCATTACGGTTCCGTTCTGGATTAACTTCCTGATTCGGACATACGCATGGGTACTTTTGCTGCGTACGCAAGGGGTCGTCAATCAGACGCTCCTTGATCTGGGATTGATCGCGGAGCCTCTGCAAATGCTCTATACCAAGGGAGCAGTACTGCTTGGAATGGTCTATACGTTCATTCCGTATATGGTGCTTCCGATTTATGTTTCTTTGGAGCAAATGGACAAGCGATTGCTAGAGGCATCCAGTGATTTGGGTGCTACCAAATGGAAGTCGTTCTGGCATATTACGCTGCCGCAGACGAAGTCTGGCATGATGACAGGCAGTGTGCTGGTCTTCGTGACAACAGCGGGGATGTTCGTTGTTACAGACATTCTGGGCGGTGCTAAGGCGCAAATGCTCAGCAATATTATACAGAATCAGTTCCTAGGTGCGCGTGACTGGCCATTCGGTTCCGCGCTGTCAGTCGTGTTCGTGATCAGTTCCCTAATTATTATTGGGCTGTTCAACCGAGCACTCCGCTCCAAATATGATGCATCGAAGGAGGCGGGGGCATGAAGGCAGCAACCAAAAAGAATCAGAGTCCGCTTCTTGCGCTCCATTCGATACTGTTAATTCTATTTATTTATATACCTGTATTTTTGATTATCGCGTACTCGTTCAACAATTCACGGATTAATTCGAATTGGAGCGGTTTCACGTTCAAATGGTACAGTTCACTATTCGACAACCGACAAGTAATGGAAGCACTTAGCAACAGCTTGTCGATCGCATTGATATCTACAGTCATCTCGACTGTACTTGGCACGATAGCCGCAATTGCTCTTCGCCGAATGACTGCCAAGCGCAAGCAAGGCGTAATCGGATTGTTGTACTTGCCGATTATTGTACCGGATATCATTATGGGCTTGTCCCTACTGGTGCTGTTCAGCCAATTTAAGATTGATCTGGGCAAAATGACGGTTATTATTGCACATATCACGTTCAGTATTTCATACGTGTATGTGATTGTTGCTTCTAGGCTTGCCAATATGGGTAAGCAGCTTGAAGAAGCGGCATCTGACCTTGGTGCTACACCATGGCAGACATTCCGCTACGTTACGCTGCCTTCGATATGGCCAGGCGTGCTTGCCGGAGCGATCATGGCTTTTACACTGTCGATTGATGACTTTATGATCAGCTTCTTTGTTGCCGGACCGAACTCGACAACATTGCCGATTTACATTTATGGATTGGTAAAACGGGGGATCTCTCCAGAGATCAACGCCTTGTGTACGCTAATGATTATCTTGAGCGTTGTGCTGATCGTACTGGCGCAATGGTTGTTGAACCGCGGTAACGGAGAGAAGAAAAGCTCTATGCTGCCGTTCTAATTCACTGTTCACCCGATGTGAGCAAGTGAATTTCAATCATAATAATTATTACATTCTAAGGATCTGTTGCAGGATCAGAGAGGGGTAACAAGAATTGAACAAAAAGAAATGGTTCGCGGTCGTATTGGCCGGGATGTTGGCACTTACTGCACTGGCAGGCTGCTCTTCTAAGCCGGAGCAAACATTGAATTTGTACAGCTGGGCAGATAACTTCGATATGGATATGATCAAGAAATTCGAATCGGAGAATAACGTAAAAGTTAACTATGCGATTTTTGCCAACAACGAGGAACTGCTGGCGAAGTTGAAAGCCGGCGGCGCGAATTATGATTTAATTCAACCGTCCGACTATATGGTGGCTAGCATGATTAAGCAAGATTTGCTGGAGCCGCTTGATTTAAATCATATTCCGAATTTCCAATACGTCACGGATCGTTTCAAAAACCCTGAATTTGATCCTGGCAACAAGTACTCTATTGTATATACATGGGGTGTTACAGGCATTGCCTACAACACAAAATATGTGAAGCAAGCTCCAACCGATTGGGCGGATTTGTGGAAGGATGAGTACAAGGGTAAAGTACTTCTTCTGGATGACAACCGCGAGATCGTAGGTATGGCGCTGAAGAAGGCAGGCAAGTCGAACAGTTCCCAAAATGAAGCGGAAATCAACGCGGCTGTTGATGACCTGCGCAAGCTTGTTCCGAACGTGCTTGCATTCGATACGGACAACATCAAGCAGAAGATGATTGCGGAAGAAGGCTGGATCGGTACGGTATGGTCTGGCGATGCATCTGTCATTCATGGTGAGAACCCAGATGTTGCATTCATGATTCCGAAGACAGGAAGCACGATCTTCTCGGACAACTATGCGATTCCAAAGGGTACGAAGAATAAGGAATTAGCGGAGAAGTTCATCAACTTCATGCTTGATCCAGAGAACAGTGCGAAGAACTATGAGGCTATCGGTTACAGCAATCCTGTGACGAAGGCAAAAGAGCACCATAGCAAAGAGTATCTGGACAACAAGATGATTAACTTAACTGACGAAGAACTGGGTCGAACAGAATGGCTCGGTGATGTTGGTAAAAATATCCAATTATATGATCGCTTGTGGACAGAACTGAAGAGCGGAAGATAATCGCATAGTATTGATTGAATAATAAATGCCCTTAATCCACACCTAATGTGGAGTAAGGGCATTTTTATGTGGATTACAGATTCAGGAGCAGCTTGGACAACGGTTCGGGTTGAGTCTTCATGAGCCAATGCCCTCCTTGCTCGAGACTCATATGGCGCCAGCCGGCATCCCGGGCGCGTAAGGCCATTGCGCGGAAAAAGGCAGCCATCGGCCAACTATCAGGATGATCCAGCGGTTCTATGTAGATGTGAGGAAGGGCAGCGGCACGCTCATTGGTAATTGATAGCTCCTGCATATACGAACGTGTCGGCATTGGCGATTTACGCGGATCTGTTAAGTTAGGTGGTGCAATAAACGCCGGTGTGTCGCCATCTGCAGTACTTGGATAGGGATTATCCAAGTACGGAGCTGAGAGGGTCGCCACAGATTCTCCATGGCGTGGAACCATGGCATCAACATAGACCAGCTGCTTGATTCGATCGGGTACAATTTCAGCTACCCCGGTGATTACCATTCCGGAGAAGCTGTGTCCAACAAGAATAACATCCTCGAGCTGTTCATAAGTAAATACCCCTACAATATCCTCAATGAAGGTATGTAGATCAATGTCTGGATGAGCTAGATGTGTTCGCTCTCCAAGTCCAGTGAGGGAGGGTGTGTACACATCATGACCAGCTTGTCGAAGCAGGGATGCGACTTCCCTCCATACAAATCCGCCATCCCATGCTCCGTGGACAAGAAGATAAGTAGACAATTGAATCTTTCCCCTTTCTTATACATGTGTCCAAGTATGTAAGTTTATAAATTCATTAGTTCTATGATTATAGAACTATCATACATCCTGATGCAGAATTCAGCAATAGATGGAAGGGTTGGAAGCTGAATATTAAGCGTTGTAATCAGCCTTGTTCGATATGTTTTTCCTGACAATGTGTAATATATGGTGTGTGATCGGTAACATCAAAATGTACCAATTTCGCCTGCAACTGAGGTAGTACCGACGCAGGGTGCGTGATCAAAAAACGCGCAGTGGCGCGGTTGTAAAGGATATGTTAACGACAATGCGGAATCGACATATTTACGATATTGGTAAAGGATGCCTAAAATGTTCTCATGAAAGCGTTAGCATGACTTCATGCACAGTTCATCGTTCATCAATGAAAGTGACTGTGAAGACCATGCCATCATTTGAAGGGAGGGAGTGGACACGATGCAAGGAAATGGACAGAGTGCCCTTTCAATGAACGTGGTTCCAAATAAGAAGAAACCGACGTGGAAGAAGATGCTTCAGAATTGGGAGTTGTATTTATTTATTGCTCCTGCATTTTTGTACTTCCTCATTTTCCATTACGGCCCGATGTACGGGATTCAAATTGCATTCAAAAACTTCATCCCAGCGAAAGGGATTATGGGGAGCCCATGGGTCGGATTCGACCACTTCGAGCGCTTCTTCAACTCGTACTACTTCTGGGATCTGCTGTGGAATACGCTGAGCATCAGCTTGTATGAGCTGGCGATAGGCTTCCCGCTGCCGATTATATTGGCGCTTGCCTTCAATGAAGTTAAGGATGGGGTATTCAAGCGGGCAGTACAGACGGTAACCTATGCACCACACTTCATTTCTGTTGTCGTCATGGCAGGTATCATTATTACGTTCCTGTCTCCTTCAACTGGTATCATCATTCATATTATTAAGTTCTTCGGGTTTGAGCCTGCCGCTTTCCTTACGGATCCGGCATGGTTTAAGACAATGTATGTCTTGTCTGGCGTGTGGCAAGGTACAGGCTGGGGGACAATCATTTATTTGGCAGCCTTGTCCGGTGTCGATCCACAGCTGCACGAAGCAGCCGTCGTGGACGGTGCGAACCGGTTCCAGCGTATCTGGCATATTAACATTCCGGCAATTATTCCAACGATTACAATCTTGCTCATTTTGAACATGGGCAGCATTCTTGGTGTCGGATTTGAGAAAATATTGCTCTTGCAAAACCCACTTAACAAAGAAGCGTCAGATGTTATTTCCACCTTCGTGTATCGATCTGGTCTAGTCGATGCGCAATATAGCTTCTCGACGGCAATAGGCTTGTTCAACTCAGTCGTGAACGCGATCTTGCTCATCGTAGTCAACCAAATCGCACGTCGCACGAGCGAAAACAGCTTGTGGTAGGAAGGAGGAGAAAAGCTCATGGCAGCTTCTGCAGTGAAAGAAACGAGAGCGGATAAAATATTCATCGTATGTAACTATATCTATTTGACAATTGCATTGATTTTGGTACTTTATCCAGTCCTATATATCCTTAGTGCATCAATCAGTGATCCGAAGTATGTAGCATCCGGCGAAATGTGGCTATTCCCTAAAGGAATCACATTCAAAGGTTATATCAATGTATTCGAGAATTCGAAGATTTGGAATGGTTATGGGAATACGATTCTTTATACGGTCATCGGAACTTGTGTGAATTTGGCTGTAACGCTTCCCGCAGCATATGCGCTGAGCCGCAGTGATTTTATCGGTCGCGGCTTCTTCATGGGGATGTTCCTGTTCACGATGTTCTTCGGTGGAGGTCTGGTTCCAGGCTACCTGCTCATGAAGGAGCTGGGGCTTATCAATAGCATGTGGGCCTTAATCCTGCCGGGTGCAGCATCGGTATGGAACATTATCGTTGCACGTACGTTCTTCCAGTCTACGATACCTAAGGAGCTCCAAGAAGCAGCAAGCATAGATGGTTGTACGAATTTGCGGTTGTTCCTGCGCATCATATTGCCGCTGTCAGCTCCAATTATTGCGGTTATGGCGCTCTTCTATGGAGTTGGACACTGGAACAGTTACTTTGGTGCCTTGATTTACTTGAATGATGAAGCGAAATATCCATTGCAAATGGTTCTGCGTCAAATCTTGGTGCTGCAAGAGATGTCGGCGGAGACAACGGGGGCTGCAGTTAGCAGTTCAGTAGCAACTGCGTTGAATAATAAGGCTGAGATTGCAGCTTTAGTGAAATACGCCGTCATTATCGTGTCGACCTTGCCGGTCATCATCGTATATCCATTCTTGCAGCGGTATTTCGTTCAAGGTGTTATGATTGGTTCTGTCAAAGGCTGATTACTAATGTGTATTGATTGTATGCCTCTATATAAGATTCATGTAAGCATGTCAGATGTACGGCTTGTTGCTGGTTGAATGCTTCAACGGTAATAATCGAAGGTGCCAACGCCTTTGTTTATTATAAACAGTAAGGACATTATACGAATCATCAAAGGGAGGATCATCGCCATGCAGAAATGGAAAAAAACATGTGCGCTGCTGTTGTCTATGAGCTTGGTCTTCACAATGCTCGCAGGATGCGGTTCATCGTCGGATAAGCCTGCGGCAGAGGCGAGCCAGGGTAATGTAGAGAACTTGAACAAGGAAGGCTATCCAATCGTTAAAGAAGCGATTACCTTGACGATGATGGGCCAGGATGTCGGCATTCAGAACTGGAAGGATATGGACTTCTTCAAGAAGATGGAGGAGAAGACAGGTATCAAATTCGAATTCCAAAATGCGCCGCTCGACAGCTTTGATACGAAGCGCAACCTGGTATTCGCAAGTGGGGAATACCCAGATGTATTCTTCTCAGGTACACTGAAGCCTTCGGATGAAGTGAACTATGGCGCACAAGGAGCCTTGATCCCTCTGGAAGGACTTCTTGAGCAGTATGCACCGAACTTGACCAAGATTTTGAATGATCACCCTGATATTCGTAAGTCGATTACAACACCGGATGGACATATCTACTCCTTGCCGAACATTGATTTGGATGCAGGCTGGTATCGGGGTCCGCTCTGGTATAACGGTAAGTTCCTGAAGAAGCTTGGCATCGAGAAGGTGCCATCGACAATTGATGAGTTGTACACGTACTTGAAGCGTGTTAAAGAAGAAGATCCGAATGGTAACGGCAAACAGGATGAAGTGCCATTGGCTTCGGTAAAATTGAACGATATTCGGATGTGGCTGCTTGGCTCTTGGGGCATTTATAAAGAGGACATCTATTCAGATAAAGACAACAAAGTGCACTACACACCTATGGAAGAAGGATACAAAGGCTACCTTACCTTCTTGAACAAGCTGTGGAATGAAGGTTTGTTAGATAAGGAAACATTCTCACAAACGGATGAGCAGAAGAAGGCGAAAGGGAAAAACAATCAAATTGGATTGTTCCCTGACTACCATGCCTACTTCACATTGGGCGGCGATCCTAGCATGACAGATCCAATGTACGCTCCAGTGAAGAGTGACTTCTCCGATCCTGTAGCTGCGAAGCACCCAGGCCTAGTTAGAGGCACATTTGCCATTACGAACAAGAATAAGAATCCAGAAGCGACAATTCGCTGGATTGATTATATGTACTCGGTTGAAGGCGCTGAATTGCTGAGCTTTGGCCCAGAAGGCGTACTGTGGGAGTATGTGAACAAGGACGATCACACGAAGAAGTGGCTGCCAGTTCCAGGGGGCGGCGATCGTGAAGAATACCGTGCGAAGCTGACACCGGACTATGGTACGGTTGTACCAAAGCTGGCTAGTGAAGAAGTGGGTCGCGGTTTCCAAGGCGACTTCGAGAAGTGGCTGAAGAAAGAAACAGAAGAGAAGATTAACCCAATCGCGAAAGTTCCATTCCCAAGCGTATACTTGTCCGAAGAAGATCAACAGCAAGTGAGCAGCATGCGTTCTGATCTCGATAAGTATGTTGAGCAAATGGAAGCGAAGTTTGTAACCGGCCAAGAATCCCTTGCGAACTGGGATAAATATGTAGATACATTGAAGAAAATGGGCGCTGAGAAAATCGTTGAGGTTTATCAAAAAGCCTATGACCAATGGAACTCAGGAAAGTAAGGGCACATCTTATTTAGTGTATACTCGTAAACAGTCCTATTCTAATCGAATAGGGCTGTTTTTGTTTTAGGTGTATTCGATGATCGTGTTCTAGACTAGAATGTTTCTTTATATTGGTTGTGATATAATAGTTCCAAAAAAAGGATGTAATCTCTTCATACTGAAATATTAAGGTGAGGTGATTGGAATGGTGTTATTAAAGGACAGTTTGAATTTAGAAGAACTCAGGGCTAGTTATCAGCAACTATGGGACGAACTACAAGATGTCGATGATGAAAGAGTGGAAGAAATTATTGAGAATGTAAGATACGAGCTAATGCCTTTAAACAGAAGAATAATCTATAAACTTCACATGATTAAGAGTCATTTACTTTGGATTATTCCACTGAGTGTAATTGGAGTCACTATTCTCGGATATGTATTATTTGTTTGGATCGCCCTGTTAGTCGAATAAACTTAAACCCAGTTTGACATTTAAAGGTGAACTGTCAAACGGGGTTTTTACTTTGGTTATTATCGATTTTTGTAAATATATCCTTTTACGAATACTCCGCTTATGCTACTTGCATTCTTTGCTTTTAAATATACACCTTTAGGTGCTGATGCTGCATCCGTAATCTTAATAGTAATATAGAATGAATTGCTAGAAGGATGTTCATCCGAATAATATCCGGTTAACGTTTTTTCTCCTTTTACGTCATCACTAAAAAAGCCTTTATCGACAATTTGGTATACAACTGTTCTATCATCTGAAAATCCGGGTTGATATTGCCATCCGGATACGCCGATGCTACTACCAACCATATCAAATTTACCGCTGTAGGTTGAATCAGCCTTTTTTAGCCACTCCTCATAATTACCTAAGTTTACGGAAGCTAATGGGCTAATAATGGCTTCATTCATTCCATCTAGTTTCTTTTCTATTTGTATTCTTTCTCTGACTGCGTTACTCATTGTTTCTGTTCCTTCAATTAACAGTTTCCATTCCCCATTGTCATTTACAACTGGAAGGGATATTTTGTTGAGCTCATTACTATCCTTCCGGACTAAATTAAGGATTGCAGTAAACGAGGAGTCTGAATTGGGAACGATACTTTCTAAGTACACCTTTGAAAAAGGATTTGTAGAGAGTGAATCTTGGTACTCAGCAATTTGTTCATCAATAGCTTTAAATCGAGAATCAATAACCCATTTCGTCGCTTCAATGATATCACCTGTTTGAACTGCCTTGATGTAATTGCTGACGGATCGCTCTGCTAATTCCTTTGCATTTGCGGAGTAGGCTTTTGACGTGTTTGGGAAGACAGTTACCAACATTAAACCTACTACTGCAATTAAACTACACAACCTTTTCACTGCACCAGTCTCCTTGATATTGGAATATTTATCAATATTAGTCTGCCATTTTTTCTAGTAATTTCAATATATAACACGAAAAACCTTAACATATTGATTATTTAATAGACAGTAACATGTTCTGCGCATATTTATTAGAATATGTTGTTGAGTAATCTGATAATGGGAGTTTTGTAAAATTGTAACTTGAGCCAATCTTAACGCTTGGAGTTGGCTCAAGTTACAATTTGGAGATAATATCCTATTTAATCGGAAGGAGAATAGAGGTGATATAAAAATAATTTATCTCAGTCTAATAAATTGAGTGTTTAAAATGAGAATGAAGTCAGTTAAAAATATTAATCTTTAGATTTGTGTTCATTGGTTATTATTCATCGTCTGCATCTGCTGCGGCTTTCGCTTGCTCGCTTGAAGCATGAAGCTTTCGGTATTGGCCTGGTGTATATCCCGTCTCTTTCTTGAACTTGCGAATAAAGTTCGGTGTATCCAAATATCCGACCCTGACGATGATGTCCTTCAGCGGATCACTAGTCGTCAGCAGCTGGCGAATGACCTCATCCATGCGGCGCTGCCATATATATTGAGAGAAGTTGCAGCCTGTCTTCTCCTTGAACGAACGGCTGAGATAAGAGGACGAGATAGAGAACTTCTGTGCGGTCGCTTCCAAGCTCAAGCTGTAGTCGGTATACTGTTGATCTACGTACGCAATGACGCTGTCCATTAAAGAGAGCTGTTCATTTTCCGAGTTGCGCTCTACTTGTTCGCAAATATGTGCGGCAAGGAGCTGAAGCTTCTTCTCAAGCTCCTCCAGTGACTCGAAGGAGGTGAAGCTCGGAATATCGCGAATTAACTCGTTCAAGCCGAGCTCAGACGCTGTCTTCAGCAAGGTATTTATAATATCGAAGCAAATACAGCGAAGGAGAGAGATCGATACGCGCTCTGCCTTCAGCTTGTTGAATATCGCTTCAATCATTTGCATTGCAACGGTATCATTGCCCTGCTTCAAGCTTTGTGTAAGCTTAAGCAGGGAGTCCTTAGCGATCCAGAACGTATCGTTTGGTGTATGGGACAGCTTGTTGAAATAAGTAATGCTGCCCTTGCCGTTCGCCATGCGATACTCCAGCGCAGAAGCTGATTCGATATAAGACTGATTCAAGAGCGCTGCATCCTCATAGGCATTACCAACACCAATGGATGGAATGAGGTGCGTGCTCTCCATCACGATGATTCGAAGAGCTTCGACGATTTGTTCTATCTGGTGCTCCACGGAGATTCTTGAGTCCTCATTCATACTGACGATGAGGGCGAATTGATCAAAATGCGGCAGCTCAATGCCATATGCGTGTGCACCGTATTCCGGAATTTCGATCTCTTCGAGCAGTTCTACAATCTGCTGACGATGCTGCAATGCATCTGCGACGCCAGGATACTCGTCCCAAGAGATTGCAATGATGAAATAGTACTTGCCTGTCAGTTCAATGCCGATCATCTCCATAATATGTGCAGATTCTGGGTTGTCCAGCTTCCCATGCTTAAGCAGCATGAGCAGGAATTGATTTCGGGCAAATGGCTCTTGAATATCGACGCGGGCACTATAGTCATGCAGAGTTTTACGAATCCACTCCAACTCATTGCGTCTCTTAGGTGCCGGCTGTGCAGCAGAGGCTTCTTCATTCAACAAGGCAAATTCCATAAGATCATGGATTGGATGGTATTGCTTGCGTGCCAGGATTATGGCTGCTAGAATGCCGGCGATGACCACTACAGCGAACGCAAGCATGAAGAAGGTCTGAATATGGAACACACGCCCGAAAAATTGCTCGCTCGGCATGGCCGTTACATAGGTCCATCCATTCATAGAAGATTTAACAGACACAATGGATTGCTGCATATTATCCAGCTTCAAGCTATGGATGCCGGGCCCGAGCTCTGACAGCAAGTGAATCTCATTCTTCGGGAGGGGTTCTCCATGATTATTCTGGGTAAGCACACGGCCTTTCTCGTCGAAGATGTAGGTATTGCCTTTGAATCCATTCAGAACGGTGTCCATAAGCCCCGTTAGCTTCGATTCCTCCATCAGGAACAGCACGGTTCCGTGTGGAGATGAACTGTTAGGAGTGATTGGGATCATGTACGCAAGCATGGACTTGGTAATATTCATGCTCAAGTTAACGGATTCCGCTGGTCGCACGACAGGATAGAGCTCACTTTCCAGCTCCTTAATAATATCCTTCTTGCTCCAGTCCTCGAAAAGATAGTATTGATCAAAGAGGACATCTACATTGGTCATCCCTTTTGACGAGTAGATGGCGTGGCTGTTCCTGTAGAAAAGGAATAGCTCTTCTAGAATGGAACTGTTCGCTTTATATTTGCCGAGCGCGGATATCGCATCGCGGCTGTAATAGGGATGCCGTATCATATAAGGTGTCAATTGTTCATCATAAGCGATGCGAGAAGCAATGTCTCGAAGCTCCGTCATGCGAGAATCGATGTTCAGCTTCACCTGATTGAGCTGGTTCACGTTCGATTGCTCAATTTCGGAACGAAGATTGTTTACGGCATTTTGATAGATAAAGATCGTGAGAACCACTAATGGGATGAGAAAAATCAATATATACGACCATATGTACTGTAATAGCAGCTTCGACCGAAAATAGTTCCAACTCATCCTAACAAGCCTCCTAGTAGTCTCTTGATGTAATCTTGCTATGAAGTGAATCTGGCAATTAGTAAGAAGACAAATTAATAGAGAAAAGATGCTGATGATTTGTAATTATTGTATACGTTTCGCTTCATCTGTAAAGCGAGAAATTGAAAAAAAGCGGCAATATTCATATTGTAAACGATTCCAATCGGAAATGGAATGACTTCGTAGTGTGTACAACAATTTCTGTAGAGTGGACATTGTAGGTGTATAGCCATTGAGGGAACTGCTTTTTATCTTATTTTAAGGTTCGGTTCAGTTTTCTTTAATGTAACTCTAGTATTCTAACAATGGACCGAATGACAGATGAGTTCTTGCGAAGGAGGGTTGCCGGCAGCGATTACTGGCCTTGGTCAACCGGAGTCTTCCGTTGCACAAGGTGATCCGTTTCATCTTTCTCATGGTTTACAGTTTACCCCTAGAACATATATAGACCGCATCGGCATTTGCGCGATGCGGTCCTTTTTTTTGTAGCTAAATGAATTGAATTCGGTATTTAACAGGTCGACCCGAAGTTGTTTCAGTGCATACAGGCCTAGGTCTATGTAGGTTATTATTTACATATATTAGTTTTAATGCAAGATATTATTTCGAATCCCTGTAAATCGAGGAAGAGTTGTGACTGAAGCTATGTTGCATGGTTAAGGAGGGGAGAGGTTGAATGATGAAATGGATTCAAGAGCATGAAGTGCTGCCATTATCTCATTACAAAACTATGCGATCAGAGAGTCCTTTGTTGTGGTCAGAGAGCTCTCTGTTGCGTTCAGAGAATCCTCAGCTGCTGGGGGGGACGTTCTGGCATGCGTACCGATACGATCATATTAAGAGGATATTTGCTGATTACAATCATTTTTCCTCCGAATTGCGAAGCGAAGACAAGCGGCCGATTGAATACAGCATCCTCCGCACCGATCCGCAGAAGCATAGCCAGCTTCGAACATTAGTCTCACAAGCCTTCACACCTAGATCCATTGAAAAGATGATTCCACGAATTGAAGCATTGGCGGATGAGCTTCTAGATAAGGTGGAAAGCAAAGGACGAATGGATGCAGTTCAAGACTTCGCAGTTCCGCTCCCGATTATTGTAATCGCAGAAATACTCGGCATACCGGTACATGATCGAGATCAGTTTCGAGAATGGTC
This sequence comes from Paenibacillus wuxiensis, assembly GCF_040195695.1. Lineage (NCBI taxonomy): Bacteria > Bacillati > Bacillota > Bacilli > Caryophanales > Paenibacillaceae > Paenibacillus > Paenibacillus wuxiensis. The sequence goes on from NZ_JBEFZI010000005.1 coordinate 44,796, forward strand.
GGAGGCATTAGTGAGTGGTGACATTGACCGCAATAGCAATTGCCAGAAGGAGATGGCTGTATATTTCGAGGCGATCGCAGAAGAACGCCGCCGTAATCCACAGGATGATCTGATCACTAGGCTTGTGCATGCAACGTCAGACGGAGAACCGTTATCCCCCTTTGAGCTCATTGGGTTTTGCATTTTGCTGCTTGTGGCTGGCAATGAAACGACAACGAATTTGCTCTCTTCTGCTCTAGCGTGTTTCGACAGTGAGCGCATCGCATGGGACGATATTAGATCCGATCGTTCTTTACTGCCTGGCGCTATTGAAGAAGTGCTGCGGTTTACCTCGCCGGTACAGTTAATGTTTCGCCGTGTGAAGAAGGATGTGGAAGTAGATGGCATGATGTTAACTGAAGGGCAGTTCGTCATGTTGTGGATCGGGTCAGCGAATCATGACGAATCTGTGTTCGAGCAGCCAGATCTCTTCCATATTCGTCGTCAGCCGAACCCGCATTTAGCGTTTGGTCATGGTATCCACTTCTGCCTGGGGGCCCAACTTGCACGGCTGGAAGCGAGGATAGCGTTGAATGCAATGCTCGATCGTTTCCCGAACTACCAATGTGATCATTCCAAGTCGTTGAAGCGCATCCAGAGCGAGTTTATGTTCGGTTTCGAGTCCTTGCCGATCATTCTTACCTAAGTAAACCTAGCTTTTCGTTATTCATGTCAGTTGAAATAAGCAATAAAAAACAGCCTCTCTACATGCAAAATAGATCGCATGAGAGAGGCTGTATCACGTTTACTGTTTACTCTTTGCCAAGAACCTTATCAACCAGACCGTATTCATACGCTTCTTGGGCAGACATGAAGTAGTCGCGATCCGTATCGCGCTCCACGCGCTCAAGTGGTTGACCTGTGCGATCCGCCAAAATTTTGTTCAACGTGTCGCGCATCTTCAAGATGCGCCGTGCGCGAATCTCGATATCGGACGCTTGCCCTTGTGCTCCGCCAAGCGGCTGATGAATCATAATTTCGCTGTTCGGCAGGGCGAAACGCTTGCCCTTGGCACCTGCATTAAGCAGGAACGCTCCCATGGAAGCTGCCAAGCCCACGCAAATCGTAGATACGTCCGGCTTGATGTGCTGCATTGTATCGTATATGGCCATGCCGGCTGAGATTGAACCGCCTGGGCTATTGATGTACAAATGAATATCCTTCTCCGGGTCATCTGCAGCCAAGAACAACAGCTGGGCGATAATCGAATTCGCCACGAGATCGTTCACTTCTGTTCCGAGGAAGATGATGCGATCCTTCAACAATCGAGAGTAAATATCATAGGATCTTTCGCCACGATTCGTCTGTTCAACAACTACGGGTACATAACTCAAGATAACCCCTCCTAACTAATATCATTACACATTCAATATAAAGGACTTGAAACAAAAAGTCAAAGATGGTCAAACTATGTAGAGAAAAAAACATCTATCGTTTCGCTTCTGCAAAATTCAAGATGTTACTTCCGTGCTTATTCACCTAAATATATGCGTAACGTAGCTTCTTATCCTGTACCAAATAAGGACAGGAGTGTAAATGGCGCGCCCGCAAGGAATCGAACCTTGATCTCAGGCTCCGGAGGCCTACGTCATATCCATTGGACCACGGGCGCATTCATACAAGAGCAAAATTTATTATATAAGAAAGCGTATAACAAAGTCAAGTGAGCGCCACTGAATATTTATTTTAAAATAATTCTTTCTATAATAAGTGGACGGTGCCGAATAAGGTGTATGTTGCCCGATCTAAGTGAGCAATGTCGATGTCTAAACTACATGGGGATGTGGAGAGCGAACAGGATGTGAAGGAAAGCTCAAAACTTTTGTTGTAAACACAGGTACGAGCAGGGCATGATGTCCGTCATTAATGTCTATACTGAGGAATGTCTAAAATTTTTGCGAAATATGTATTAACTTGTCGTATTTTGGGTTAATTACATCATAGGCAGTCGTATGCCCTTCTAGATATGTTGTCTGATAATGAATAACTTCGATATTGCTTGCTTATTATAGAAGTTGTTTATAGGCAGAGAATTCGCGGTTTTGGGCGCAAAATCAGGGGTTCAGGATACTTGCAAGTTGCTGCGTTATTCGGTAGAATAGTGGTGGGACAAAAAATGTAGAGATGGGACGTTTTTAGTCCAATGGTTGCTTATGGGAAGCAGGAGTGGAGAGAATGCGTGAGTGGTTAGAAATACAGAAGCGACTTCTACCTGAACTCATTGAACTGTTGAAGAAGCGTTACACCATCCTGCATCAAATCATGTTGTCCGACTCCATTGGGAGAAGAACGCTGGCAACGTCATTGCAGATGACCGAGCGTGTGCTCCGTGCAGAGACCGATTTATTGAAGGCGCAAGGCCTGATTGATTCGGATAACACGGGTATGCGAATCACTGATGAAGGCCGGCAACTTGTCCGGAAGCTGGAATCCGTGATGGGCGAATTGCTCGGGATGCGCCAGCTGGAGGAGAGTATCCGCCAAGCATTCGGTTTGAAGCAGGTCATTGTCGTACCCGGCAATTCGGATGTATCGCCTGCCGTGAAGCAAGAACTCGGGCAAGCGGCTTGTAGAGCGCTCAGCAGCGTAATGGACAAGGAAGATGTCGTGGCGGTGACAGGCGGCTCCACATTGGCTGCAATGGCAGATCAATTGACGAGTTCATCACCGTTGAAAGGCAATTGGTTCGTACCCGCACGTGGGGGACTTGGGGAGAGCTTGGAATACCAAGCGAACACAATCGCATCCACGATGGCGAAGCGCGTAGGCGCTCAGTATCGGCTCTTGCATGTGCCGGATTTGCTGAGTGAGGAAGCTTACCAGTCGCTTAAGCAGGAACCGAACATCCAAGACATTTTGCGAGTAATTCGCCAAGCACGCATTGTCGTGCATGGCATTGGAGAAGCTCTCGTTATGGCGAAGCGCCGCCGTGCGGATGAAGAGACGATCCAGCAGCTGCTCGAAGAAGGGGCGCTTGCAGAAGCTTTCGGGTATTATTTTGACCGAGACGGGCATGTCGTTCATACGATGCTAACACTGGGCCTTCGCCTAGAGGACATCTCTCGTATGGAGGTAGTCATTGCCATTGCTGGAGGTCAGAGCAAAGGTGAATCGATTACTGCAGTGCTTCGTGCAGGACACGAAGACATTCTCGTTATCGATGAAGCAGCAGCAGTTGAAGTATTGAAACATTGTGGTCTCGATGTGCCATACAGGCCGTCTTGAGATATATAAAAAAATTGCGAAGGAAATGGGAGGAATCATCAATGGTTAAAGTTGGTATTAACGGCTTTGGTCGTATCGGACGTAACGTATTCCGCGCAGCATTGAACAATTCAGAAGTAGAAATCGTTGCAATCAACGATTTGACAGACGTAAACACTCTGGCTCACCTGTTGAAATATGACACAACTCACGGCAAATTCGAAGCTACTGTAGAAGCTAAAGAGGGCGCTTTGGTTGTTAATGGCCGCGAAGTGAAAGTATTCGCTGAGCGCAACCCTGAGAACTTGCCTTGGGGCGCTAACGGCGTTGAAATCGTTGTTGAGTCCACTGGTATCTTCACAGCGAAAGACAAAGCTGAAATGCACTTGAAAGGCGGCGCGAAGAAAGTTATCATCTCCGCACCTGCTACTAACGAAGATATCACAATCGTTATGGGCGTTAACGAAGATAAGTATGATGCTGCAAGCCATACAATCATTTCCAACGCTTCTTGCACAACAAACTGCTTGGCGCCATTCGCTAAAGTATTGAACGACAAGTTTGGTATCGAAAAAGGTATGATGAACACAATTCACTCCTACACTAACGACCAAAACGTTCTTGACTTGCCGCACAAAGACTTGCGTCGTGCTCGTGCAGCAGCTCAAAACATCATCCCTACTACAACTGGTGCTGCTAAAGCGGTATCCCTTGTATTGCCTGAATTGAAAGGCAAATTGAACGGTATGTCCATGCGCGTTCCTACTCCTAACGTGTCTGTTACAGACTTGGTAGTAGAACTTAAGAAAGACGTTACTGTTGAAGAAGTAAACGCAGCTTTGAAAGAAGCAGCTGAAGGCCCATTGAAAGGCATCTTGAACTACACTGAAGAGCCATTGGTATCCAGCGACTTCAACGGCGACCCAGCTTCCTCCACTATCGATGCTTTGACAACGATGGTAATCGGCGGAAACTTGGTTAAAGTTGTATCCTGGTACGACAACGAGTGGGGCTACTCCAACCGCGTTGTAGACTTGGCAGCTTTCATCGCAAAAAAAGGTCTGTAATCGCATAGCACTTACAATCAAAGAGGAGTGACCGTTCAGGCCTCCTCTTTTGATCCTTATAGTGCCTAGAGCATGTCGAGAACCAGTGCGGACACAGATTTTTAGATATACAGAGATAGAGAGTACAGAGAGAAACCAGAACATACTAACGAACGATATACGATATATAGAGAGAAAGATTTAGATGGAACCCATACAGAACAAGAACACAGAACATACCGAACAACACACCAGAGAGAGGCGTGTGCCGGTGTAATCGACGATAGGAGGAACACGGGGATGAACAAGAAAAGTGTGCGTGATGTAGAAGTTAAGGGTAAGCGCGTATTTGTACGTGTAGATTTCAACGTTCCATTGGAGAATGGTGCAATTACGGATGATACACGTGTACGCGAAACGCTACCGACAATTAACTATTTGGTGGAACAAGGTGCGAAAGTTATTTTGGCAAGCCACATGGGTCGTCCGAAGGGCGAAGTTGTGGATTCCATGCGTCTGACACCTGCAGCAGTACGTCTTGGCGAACTGCTTGGTAAGCCCGTTAAGAAGCTTGACGAGTCAATTGGTGAAAACGTAAAAGCTGAAATTGCAAAAATGGAAAACGGCGACGTTGTCGTGCTTGAAAACGTTCGTTTCCACAAAGGCGAAGAGAAGAACGATCCAGAATTGGCTAAAGCCTTCGCAGAACTTGCGGACTTGTTTGTGAACGACGCGTTCGGCGCGGCTCACCGTGCACATGCATCCACTGAAGGCATCGCACATCACTTGCCAGCCGTGTCCGGTCTGTTGATGGAGAAAGAATTGAATGTACTTAGCAAAGCGCTGACAAACCCTGAGCGTCCATTTACGGCAATCGTAGGTGGTTCCAAGGTTAAAGATAAAATCGACGTTATCAACAAAATGTTGGAAATCGCCGACAATATCGTGATCGGTGGCGGCTTGACATACACATTCTTCAAAGCACAAGGCAACGAAATCGGGAAGTCGCTTGTCGACAACGAGAAGCTTGATGTTGCTTTAGGCTTCATCGAGAAAGCCAAAGAACTTGGCAAAAACCTCTACTTGCCAGTAGATATCGTAGTTACAGATGACTTCAGCGCAGATGCAAACACACAAGTGGTAGCGATCGACAGCATTCCTGCAGAATGGGAAGGCATTGACATCGGTCCGAAAACTCGTGAAATCTATGCTGATGTTATCAAGAATTCCAAGCTTGTTGTATGGAACGGGCCTATGGGCGTATTCGAAATCGAGCCGTTCTCTCATGGTACGCGTGCAGTAGCAGAAGCATGTGCGGAAACTGCTGGTTACACAATCATCGGCGGTGGCGACTCTGCAGCAGCGGTTGAGAAGTTCAAGCTGAAAGATAAAATGGATCACATCTCCACAGGCGGCGGCGCTTCCCTTGAATTCATGGAAGGCAAAGCATTGCCAGGCGTGGTTGCATTGAACGATAAGTAAGAGAGCAAGTAAGGGGATGGCGGCTTCGGCCGCTCCCTTATGCGTAAAGGAGTGAATCGTGTGAGACAACCGATTATCGCAGGGAACTGGAAAATGTTCAAAACGGTATCGGAAGCTGTCGCTTTCGTATCCGAAGTGAAAGGCAAAGCAGAAGTGGAAGGCGTAGAGAGCGTACTCTGCGCACCATTTACAAACTTGCCAGCATTGGTTGAAGCAGTGAAAGGCACAAGCATCAAGATTGGTGCGCAAAACCTTCACTTTGAAGATTCCGGTGCATTCACAGGCGAAATTTCCGGCGCTATGTTGAAAGACCTTGGCGTACACTACGTCATTATTGGTCATTCCGAGCGTCGTGCATACTTCGCGGAAACTGATGAAACAGTAAACAAAAAAATGCATGCAGCATTCCGTCATGGCTTGACGCCAATCGTATGTGTGGGTGAGTCGCTTGAAGAGCGTGAATCCGGCAAAACGAACGACGTGTGCAAAGTGCAAACAGAAGCAGCATTCCAAGGATTGTCTGCTGAACAAGCAAAAGAAGCTGTCATCGCTTATGAGCCAATCTGGGCGATCGGTACAGGCAAATCCTCCACAGCGAAAGACGCGAATGAAGTTATCAGCTACATCCGCAGCGTTGTGAAGGGCTTGTACAATGATGAAGTTGCTGCTGCTGTTCGCATTCAATACGGCGGAAGCGTAAAACCGGAAAATGTACGTGAATACATGGCAGAAAGTGATATTGACGGCGCATTGGTAGGTGGCGCAAGCTTGCAACCAGCTTCCTTCATCTCCTTGGTGGAAGGGGCGAAGTAAGATGTCCGCACCTAGACCGGTAGCACTTATCATCATGGACGGATTCGGACTTCGCGATACATTAGTTGGCAACGCAGTCGCGCAAGCGAACAAGCCAAACTACGACCGTTACATGAGCCAATTCCCTCATACGACACTGACAGCTTGCGGCGAAGCGGTAGGCTTGCCAGAAGGTCAAATGGGGAACTCCGAGGTAGGTCACTTGAACATCGGTGCAGGCCGCATCGTATATCAAGACCTGACTCGTATTACGAAATCGATCCGTGAAGGCGACTTCTTCTCGAACGAAACACTGCTTGCAGCAGTGAAGACTGCGAAGGAGAACAATAAGGCGCTTCACATTTACGGATTGTTGTCTGATGGTGGCGTACACAGCCATATCGACCACGCGCTTGCGATGCTCGATCTCTGTGAGCGTGAAGGCTTAAAGGACGTATACATTCACGCATTCTTGGATGGCCGTGACGTTGCGCCTGATAGCTCCCGCGGATATATCGAAAAGCTGCAAGCCAAAATCGCTGAAGTTGGCATAGGCCGTATCGCTACGGTTCAAGGCCGCTACTATGCGATGGATCGCGACAAGCGCTGGGAACGTGTTGAGAAATCGTACCGCGCAATGGTATACGGCGAAGGCCCGAAATACCGCGATCCAATTGCTGCAGTTGAAGAATCTTATTCCCAATCCGTATATGACGAGTTCGTTATGCCTACGGTAATTGTGGATGAGAACGATCAGCCGGTTGGCTTGGTTCAAGAAGGCGACTCCGTCGTATTCATGAACTTCCGCCCAGACCGTGCGATCCAGCTTGGCCAAGTGTTCACCAACGATGATTTCCGCGGCTTCGATCGTGGCGACAAGTTCCCTAAGAACTTGCATTTCGTTGCGCTTACGCTGTTCGCAGAAACAGTTGGCGGATATGTTGCTTACTCTCCAAAAGAGTTGGACAACACGCTTGGTGAAGTGCTCGTGCAGCATGGCAAGAAGCAGCTTCGCATTGCGGAAACTGAGAAGTATCCGCACGTAACGTTCTTCTTCAGCGGCGGCCGCGACGTTGAACTTCCTGGTGAGAAGCGTGTGCTTATCAACTCGCCTAAAGTAGCAACTTACGACCTGCAGCCTGAAATGAGCGCTTACGAAGTTGCAGAAGCAGCAGTGAACGAAATCAACTCTGACCAGTTCGATACGATTATCCTGAACTTCGCGAATCCTGATATGGTTGGTCACTCCGGTATGCTGGAACCAACAATCAAGGCCGTAGAAGCTACGGATGAGTGCATGGGCAAGGTCGTTGAAGCGGTATTGGCGAAAGGCGGCGTCTGCCTCATTACGGCGGATCACGGCAACGCGGATATGGTATTCGACGAGCAAGGCCGTCCATTCACTGCACATACGACGAACCCAGTTCCATTCATCGTTACTTCGAATGACGTGGAATTGCGCGAAGGCGGCATCTTGGCGGACATCGCTCCGACGATTCTTGACTTGATGAACGTTCCTCAGCCAGCAGAGATGACGGGACAAAGCATGATTAAGAAGTAAGTTTTACAACTTACTTAGATATATAGTAATTTATATATAAACAATCAAAAAAGGAGTTGTACACACCATGACAATGATTATGGACGTATACGCACGCGAAGTGCTTGACTCCCGTGGTAACCCTACGGTAGAAGTAGAAGTAAAATTGGAATCCGGCGGCTTCGGCCGTGCAATCGTACCTTCCGGTGCATCCACTGGTGCTCACGAAGCAGTTGAGCTTCGCGATGGCGACAAAGGCCGTTACGTTGGTAAAGGCGTAGAGAACGCTGTTAAAAACGTAAATGAAATTATCGCTCCAGAAATCATCGGTTACGATGCTCTTGATCAAGTTGCAATCGATAAAGCGATGATCGAGCTTGATGGCACGCCTAACAAAGGCAAATTGGGTGCTAACGCAATCTTGGCTGTATCCATGGCTGTAGCTCGCGCTGCTGCACATGCATTGGATATGCCTTTGTACACGTACCTTGGCGGATTCAACGCGAAGCAATTGCCAGTACCAATGATGAACATCATCAACGGTGGTGAGCATGCTGACAACAACATCGACGTTCAAGAGTTCATGGTATTGCCAGTAGGCGCACCTAACTTTAAAGAAGCACTTCGCATGGGTGCTGAAATCTTCCACAACCTGAAGTCCGTATTGAAGGGCAAAGGCTTGAACACTGCAGTAGGTGACGAAGGTGGATTCGCTCCTAACCTTGGTTCGAACGAAGAAGCGCTTCAAGTTATCATCGAAGCAATCGAAAAAGCTGGCTACAAGCCAGGCGAAGAAGTATTCTTGGGTATGGACGTTGCGTCCACTGAGTTCTACAAAGACGGTAAATACACATTGGCAGGCGAAGGCAAGTCCTACACATCTGCTGAGTATGTTGACCTTCTTGCTTCTTGGGTTGATAAGTACCCAATCATCACAATCGAAGACGGTATGTCCGAAGACGATTGGGATGGCTGGAAGTTGCTCACTGAAAAATTGGGCGGCAAAGTACAACTCGTTGGTGACGACTTGTTCGTTACAAACACGGAGCGTCTTGCTCAAGGTATCGAAAAAGGAATCGGTAACTCCATCTTGGTTAAAGTTAACCAAATCGGTACGCTTACAGAAACATTCGAAGCGATCGAAATGGCAAAACGCGCTGGCTACACAGCTGTTATCTCCCACCGTTCCGGTGAGTCCGAAGACAGCACAATCGCTGACATCGCGGTTGCAACAAACGCTGGCCAAATCAAGACAGGTGCTCCTTCCCGTACAGACCGCGTTGCGAAGTACAACCAATTGCTTCGCATCGAAGACAACTTGGGAAGCACAGCTCGTTACGACGGCTTGAAATCCTTCTATAACTTGAAAAAATAATTAGCTTGCCGCACAAGCGGCCTGCTGATCCGATAGAAGCCAGACTCCCTTGAAGGGGTCTGGCTTCTTTTTTATGACCCCATATCCATATGTGAGGAAGGCATATTGTGCTCTTCCTTTAATCTACCTTTTACTCTTGCTTGCCTTTCGTACTTGTCCTTCTTGTCTTCCCTTATTTCCCTTATTTCTCTTTGTTCTTACCCGTTCTGATCCTTGTGAAATTATGCTTCACTGCTTCATTCCGACTCTAGTTGGGTTTTACCTAGACCTGAGGCTAGTTTTGGAAATAACCTATTGTGGAACACTATTCCAGGGGATATAATCATCGTGTACTACTAATCAATATACAATACTGAATCATAAATTATAATTCATCACGTTATGGAGTGGGGGTGACTCGATTGAAGGAAATCGTTCAATTTAAAAAAGGGGTGCTCGGACTGTGTGTCATGGTTCTCATTAACCAGAGAGATCGTTACGGCTTCGAGCTGGCCCAGCAGATATCCAAGCATGTGGAGGTTGCCGAAGGTGCTCTATATCCAGTTCTGCGACGGATGGTTGCGGATGGTCACTGTACAACCTATTTGCAAGAATCTACCGAGGGACCGCCACGGAAATATTATAAGCTTACTTCAGTAGGCAAGGATTATATGAATGAACTCGTGACCGAGTGGGATAAATTTGTGTCGGGAGTAGCCAATCTGCTTACCGAGGCGGAAGAAGAAGAATCCAAGGAGAAGTGAGAGGTGAACAACATGCATAAGCAGTTATTTATGCTGCAATTGAAAATGGGCCTACTGTCGCTTCCAGAGGCGGAGCGCAATGAAATATTAGCAGAGTATGATGCACACTTTGAATTCAGCAAGCAGCAGGGACGAACAGAAGAAGAGATTGCTAGAGAGCTTGGCGATCCGGAAGAGCTTGCGGCCGAGCTGCTGTTAGGTGAGCGAGGGGATAAAGAGGTTGAGCGGGAGCCGGTGACAGAGCCAGGGTCGTTTATTCCTAGTCATCAAGGTCAAGCGTCACAAGTGCCTCCACTCTTCGAGGATCCTAGCTTCCTGAAGAATGCTGAGCAGCCGTTAGATTTGAATCGACACTATGGGGAACCAAATCGATATTCTCAAGAGTACGGCGGAATACCGAATACTGCTTACCCACCATATCAGCAGTCCGAAGGACGACGTCCCCGTTCAGCTATCGCCTACGTAGGTACGATTTTTATTAGCATTATGGTTGTCCCGGTTATGTTCGGGCTGTGGGCAACGTGGTTTGGGCTTGGTGTAGCGGCAATAGCGTTATTGGCAACTCCTCTTTTGTTCGCATTCAAAATTGGGTTTGGCGGAGAGTTTTATCGTGCAGAGTTGTCGATCGTAGCGATTGCGTTCGGCATCGGAATATTTTTAATACAAGCGATAGTTGCTGTAGGACGTGCATATATGAAATGGAACCGAATCTATTTCCATTGGGTCGCCTATGAAGGAAGGAGTGAGGTTAGATGAATTGGAATCGTGCAACTATGAACATGGTCGGAATTGTATGTATCGTGGCAGGTGCTGCGGGCTTGATGTATTACGGACCAAGTCAGTTATTTAAGTCACAACTGCCATCTTATGAGTACCGCATCTCTGCGGAAGGATCACAGAATGCATCTGGTCAGGAAAAAGGGGCAGATAAGACATCTGATTACGAATCTCGCATTGATGTAAGGGAACTTGAGAGTATAGATATCAAAGCGGATTATGGGGATGTTAAGGTAAGTTGGATCAATGATAACAAGAATATGATTGAGTTGAAGGGGCAGGCGCCAGAAGCGGTTATTAATCAAATCCGTGATGTACAGGCGGAGAATGGAACACTAGAGCTGAATTTTGAAGACAATACCAATACCAAAGCAGGATGGTTGAATATCAACTTCGGCATTACGCAGCGCCGTTACCATGAAATTATCATCCATACATCGGAAGATTTTGTGCTCGACAATTTGTCATCGATGGTGTCTGCTGGGACGTTTGAATTGACAGGTGGACATATTAAGCGGCTTGAAGCTTCAAGTAATTTGGGAAGGGTAAAGGTAAAGAACGTAACAGGGGATTTCGTTAGCCTCAGATCGGACTCAGGTCAAGTGGTAGCAGATAATGTCGATGCAGAGATCGAAGCAAGCTCTTCACTGGGAAGTGTTGACTTGAATCAGACGAAGAAGAATGTTCAGGCTTCAGCCGATGCAGGCTCCGTCTCGATTGTTCAAGCTGCGGCACATCCGATTGATGCGGCGAGTCAGCTTGGAAGCGTAAATATTCGTATTGTTCCTGAATACAACGGGAAGTTTGATCTGAAAACAGAGTTAGGAAGCGTCTCCGCACCGAATGAGAAACATGGAAGCGATATGGTTATTAAGGCGCGGACAGAAGCGGGCAGTATAAAGATTGTCGAAAAATAGTATTGGCTGTCTCGGAAGATTCATGTGAATCGGTTATAATGTACTTATCTTAAATTGTTGATATCAGGTAAAGGGGTAAGGATACATGAAACCGATTCATAAAGTGCTGACATTAGCTGGTTCGGATACGAGCGGTGGAGCTGGCATTCAAGCTGACCTAAAAACATTCCAAGAACGCGGTGTGTACGGCATGACCGCATTGACGACCATTGTAACGATGGATCCGGAAGAAGGATGGGCGCACCGGGTGTTCCCAATCGCGCTCTCTACGATAGAAGAGCAATTGAAGACAATCATGAGTGTCGGTATTTCAGGCATGAAGACCGGTATGCTGGGTTCTATCGATATTATTGATCTGGCAGCACGCACCATTGATAAGCATAACATTCCGAACGTCGTTGTTGACCCGGTTATGGTGTGCAAGGGTGCTGACGAGGCACTTCATCCAGAGACGAACGAGGCTTTGCGAGACATACTCGTACCGAAGGCTGTCGTGGTTACACCGAACTTGTTCGAGGCTTCACAGCTGGCAGGAATAGCGCCAATTCGTACGCTCGAAGAAATGAAGGAAGCCGCTGCCCTCATTCAAGAGCAGGGAGCGAAGTACGTATTGGTGAAGGGCGGCTCCAAGATTGGATTGCCTACTTCAGTCGATGTATTGTATGACGGCAAATCCTTCGAAATATTGGATGCTGATCTGATCGATACAACCTATACGCATGGCGCTGGCTGTACGTATTCAGCAGCAGTAGCAGCAGAACTAGCGAAGGGGAATGATGTACGTGAGAGTGTTCATAAGGCGAAGAGCTTCATTACGGAAGCGATCCGTCATTCTTTCCCACTTAATCAGTATGTTGGACCTGTGCGCCATAATGCACTGCGCTTGCTGCAGCATGGCGAAGAATAAGTAAGCGACGTATTCATGTAAGAATGCCTGGTAACCTGAGGTAGCTTTCCGGAAGAGAAAGGAAAGGGAGAGAGGATAAGCCTTGCCTGCTTCTTATTCGTGTGATACAATAAAAGTACTGTTTTTGGCTTTTCGAACGTGTATCACGCATTAGGAGGTGTAACTGTGGAAATTTTCTTGAAAATTTTGCTTGTCATTTTTTCTATCGGTTTGATTAGCATTGTGCTTCTGCAGAAAGGGAAAAGTGCCGGCTTGTCAGGTGCCATCTCCGGCGGTGCGGAACATCTATTCGGAAAGCAGAAGGCACGCGGTCTGGACTTGTTCCTGCAACGTGCAACGGTTGTATTGGCAGGAGGATTCTTTATCTTGTCACTGATCGTAGCTTATTTCCTTAAAGGTTAATTCCCATTCGTAAGCAAAGCGAGGACATGCTCCTCGCTTTTTTTTGTACCCATTTTTCCGGCGGAGACAAGAAACTTGTTACGATGTGGATCGAACGGAAAAAATGTAGGAAAAGCGCCGGGATGTAACGATTTTATTTCGTGTATACTAGGTTATATATTGTTATACTGTATCATGCAGGTCATGGCAAGGTGAGGTGAAGGAATGGTAACAGAACAACAGTTGTTGGACTTTATGCGTGAAACCGCTTATAAGCCGATGACCTATCAAGAGCTGGAGCAGCATTTCGATATTGAAGGCGCTTCAGAGTTCAAGGCATTTCTAAAAATGTTGAATCAAATGGAAGAAGAGGGTAAGGTGCTGCGCACTCGCACAGACCGCTACGGTGTGCCGGAGCGTATGAACTTGCTGCGCGGACGCTTGCAGGCGCATGCCAAAGGCTTCGCATTCTTGATTCCGGAAGAAACGGGGCACCCCGATGTATACATTCACGCAAATGATTTGAAGACTGCGATGCATGGGGATACCGTGCTTGTACGCGTGACGAATAAAGGCTTTGACGGCGCTCGATTGGAAGGCGAAGTTGTGCGCATTGTGAAGCGTGCAGTGGAGCGTGTTGTCGGCCTTTTTCAAAATTACGAATCATATGGATTTGTCATTCCAGATGACAAGCGAATCAATCGCGACATCTTCATTCCGAAGGAAGATATGCATGGCGCGGTTACCGGGCAGAAGGTCGTTGTCCATATTGTAAGCTATCCGGAAGGAAGAGCAGCAGCGCAAGGCATGGTGGCCGAAATTCTCGGTCATAAGGATGATCCTGGCGTTGATATTTTGTCCGTCATCCGTAAGCATCAGCTTCCGGAGGCGTTCCCTGATGAAGTGATGGCAGAAGCAGAAGCTGTGCCGGATTCCATAACCGAGGAAGAAATCATCAGTCAGCGACGCCGTGATTTACGGGGCATGAATATCGTCACGATCGATGGAGAAGATGCGAAGGACTTGGATGATGCGGTATATGTAGAGCAGCTTCCGAATGGACATTACAAGCTTGGCGTCCATATTGCAGACGTCGGCTATTATGTGAAGGAAGGTTCTGCGCTGGATCGCGAGGCATATGCTCGCGGTTGCAGTGTGTATCTGGTGGATCGAGTTATTCCGATGCTGCCGCATCGATTGTCCAACGGAATATGCTCTCTCCATCCACGTGTGGATCGTTTGACATTGTCCTGCGAGATGGAGTTCGACGAGAAGGCGAAGCTCGTGAAGCATGATGTATTCCCGAGTGTAATTCGTACCGTTGAGCGCATGACGTACACCAATGTACGGAAAATCGTTGAGGATGAGGATCCTGAGGTATCAGCACGCTACGCTTATTTGGTTGACAGCTTCAAGCTTATGAAGGAATTGGCGCTGAAGCTCCGCCAGAAGCGGATGAACCGTGGCGCAATTGATTTCGATTTTGTGGAATCGAAGGTATTGGTTGATGAGAAGGGTGTACCGACTGATATCATTAAGCGGGAACGTACGATTGCGGAGCAGATTATTGAAGAGTTCATGCTGGCAGCTAACGAGACGGTTGCGGAGCATTTCCACTGGCTCAGAGTTCCGTTCCTATACCGGATTCATGAAGAGCCGAACAGTGAGAAGCTGTTCAACTTCATGTCCTTCGCGGCGAACTTCGGATATGTTGTTCGAGGCAAGGGCAATTCGGTGCATCCTCGTTCCTTGCAGATGCTGCTTGAGGAAATTGAGGGAACGCGTGAGCAGACTGTGATCAGCACGATGATGCTTCGCTCAATGAAGCAGGCGAAGTATGATGCGGAGATGACAGGCCACTTCGGACTAGCTGCTGAATTCTATTCGCACTTCACATCACCTATCCGCCGTTACCCAGACTTGGTCATTCACCGAGTCATGCGGGAAGTGATGGATAATGGAGGAGCGTTGCCTGAGAAGCGCTTGGAGCAGCTACATGCGCGCATGCCGGATATTGCGCAGCAGTCCTCAGAGCGTGAGCGGGTAGCCGTTGATGCAGAACGCGACACAACAGCGCTGAAGAAGGCCGAATTCATGCTCGATAAGGTCGGCGAGGAATTTGACGGCATTATTAGCAGTGTGACAAGCTTCGGGATGTTTGTTGAGCTGGATAATACGGTTGAAGGGCTTATTCGACTAAGTGAATTGAATGATGATTATTACCACTTCCATGAGCAGCATATGGTGCTGATCGGGGAACGGACGGCAAATGTATTCCGTATTGGCGATGAAGTTCGTATTCGGGTAGCTCGTGTCAATATGGATGAGCATACGATTGATTTTGAGCTGATTGAGAGCAAGTCTCGCCATAACGGACGTGACTTCGGCTTCGACATCCGGAAAAAACGTGGTCGCGGATTTGGTGCCGAAGGACGCGGTGGAACTGGACGTAGCGACTATAAGGGCCGTAAGGATGGAAAAGGCGGCCGTCCAGGAGAACGCGACCGTGGTGGACAACCGCGAAATGGCCGCGATGCGGATAGAGGAGCAAGAGGCGGTCGTTCGGATCGATTGGGCGGTCGAGATAGTCGTCCGACAGAACGTTTCGATCGTGGTCGTCGTGCAGATCAGCCTGCTGGTCAAGGTGCACGTGGAGACGGTCGTGTAGATCGGCACGCTGGTCAAGGCATGCCTGGAGCTGGTCGTGCTGATAGACGTGTCACTGGCATAGATCCTGCGGAACAGCAAGCTTATGAACAGTATGGTGCTTCTTCGACCCAGCAGTTGCGTGGGGGTTACGGACGAGATCAGCACCAGCATGAGGAGCAATTGGAGCGGGATGCTCGTTATGAGCGTCACAACAATGGTGATGCTGTGGAGCATGAGGCCGACGCATTCGCTGGCGATTGGTATAACCAAGGCGAATTCCGTGAGCAGCAGAGGGGCCGCCGTGGACGCAAAGGACGGCGCGAAGAGCAGGGACGTGGATACAACCCATACGACAAGTCATCCGCTTCTTCTCAGCCGCGAGGCAAGGGAGGCATTAACTTTGGAGCGGGACAAGGGAATGCGGAGCGTCCAGCCCCAGCGAAGAAGGAGTATGATGACTCCAATTGGGTAGATCGTCTCATTGCAGATGCGGAACAAGAAGCTGATCGTCCACGCTCCTTCGACTTTGGCTCTGGCCGAGGCGGTTATGGTCGATCAGGTGGCAATGATCAGGGTGGTAGAAAACCAGGGCGCGATGGAGGCTCCTATCGAGGTAGCGGCACATCTGGCGGCAAGAAGGGGCGGAGAACGACGTCCGAAAGCGGGATCTTCATTGGAGAAGATGCGGCAAAGGCTCGTAATCAAGGCGAATCTGCCCACAAAGCAGCAAAGCAGAAGGGGAAAGCAAACAGCAAGACTGCAAAGTTTGTTCGTAAGAAGCGATAAGTTTTCCGTTTTCAACAAGTAAGAAATAACGGCTTTGGTTCCGCTTAAGAGCGGGACTGGGGCCGTTTATTATTTTCTGTGAGATGGAAGCTGGGGTTTCGATTTCAACGCTTAGGTGGGCGTACGGACAATCAAACGGAATACATATGATACAATGTACATATCTTAGGAGACGCTGCTTTTTACTTCATTAGAGAGGTGAGTAAGATGAGCCCTTCAGATATATCGATGTATCATGTTATGCTGCGTATGGTGCTTGCATTAGTGCTAGGTGGCTGTATTGGATTGGAACGGGAGAAGCGAAGTCAGGCTGCAGGGCTAAGGACGCACATGTTGGTGAGCCTCGGATCTGCGCTTGTCATGCTCATATCGGTATACGGATTCCCAGATTTAAGCGGTGATAATAAAGCCGCTGTGGATGTGGCGCGTATTGCGGCTCAGGTCGTCAGCGGTGTTGGCTTCCTTGGAGCAGGGACGATAATACGCAATGGAACTAGTGTGAAGGGGCTAACGACAGCTGCTTCCTTGTGGGTTTCGGCGGCGATTGGGCTTGCTTGCGGCTCTGGCTTTATTTCTGCGGCCTTATTCGGTTGTGCCTTATCTCTCGTCGCTTTGTGGCTGCTGAATAAGTATGATATTAAAAATCGGGTTGCACATCGAATTCACGAGTTGGAAGTCGTTGTGGAGGAACGTGAAGGATGGCTGTCAGAATTGACAAAGGTTGCAGAGGAGCAGGGACTTACGGTACGAAGCATTCGCATGCGGCCGGAGCGCAATGTAGGGAAGTCATGGACGAAGTGGCTTGGAGCGGGACAGGGCTCAGAACAGAAGGATAGAAGCGACCACTTGTCTGAAAGCGATATGGAAGTGGTCAGGGAGGGTGGCCACCCCGAAGACATGGATGACAAAGAGCGAAACTTGGCAAGTGCGAGACGTTTGCAAATTGAACTGAAGGTGCTGTCTGAGGATTTAAAATCGGTAGCCGTATGCTGCGAGACGATACTTCGATTACAGGGAGTCTCGGATGTTCATATGTTATCGTAATTGGAGTTACTTTACGATTACGAGATATGAATTGAAGAACACCTTAAGCCAAACATAGTCTGTGCTTATTCTTGCCTAATAACATTTGAATCCGATATGTTTCTTGCTTGAGTCGAGGGTGTTCTTTTTGGTACAATATACTTCTAAGCAACAAGCTATAGTGACGTGGTTCAAAGCAATTTTGCCTTGTTCACTTGGTGATGATGTCATTGTCGTAACGTTGGAGGGCAATCATGGGTAAGAAGAATGATAATAAAGTTTTAGCCCAAAATAAGAAGGCGTCCCATGATTATTTTATTGAGGACACTTATGAAGCGGGCATGGTGCTGACAGGGACAGAAATCAAGTCGCTGCGCATGAGCAAAGCGAACATTAATGACTCCTTTGCTACGATTCGCGGTGGTGAGGCGTTTATTCACAATATGCATATTAGCCCATTTGAGCAGGGTAATCGACACAATCCTACTGATCCGACGCGTGCGCGCAAGCTGCTGCTGCACAAAGAGCAGATTAACAAGCTGATCGGGCAGACGAAGCAGGAAGGGTACACGCTTGTTCCGTTGAAGGTATACGTTCGTAACGGATACGCGAAGCTGCTGATTGGACTCGGTCGAGGCAAGAAGAACTATGATAAGCGTGAAACGGCTGCGAAGCGGGATGCGGATCGTCAAATTCAACGTGCGCTGCGTGAGAAGCAAAAGTATTAAGGTTGGCTTGAGGGCATAATGCGATTTGCTACTGTTGCTAGCAGGTATTCCTTTTGGATCATTTGTACCAAGGAAATGGCATGTAACACTGGCAACAAGTTGACTAACAACTTTCGTTTGAGTGTGTTATAATAAACGTGTCGGTAACGAACAGAGCTGCACAGCATGGTATCGCTGCTGACCGAATACAAACATCATTGACAACTGAATAGTGTGGAAGGATACACTATCTGTGTCTTAACTAGATTCTCTTTAATTCAAGATTCTATTCCCCTGATGGGCGAGGTTCGCTTATCACTTATGGGGGCGTTCTTGGATTCGACGGGGATAGTTCGGGCTCGGGTAGCGGGTAGTGGGGACGCGTCCACTTCATCAACGCTAAAGCCATTTAAACGGCAAACAACAAACAAACTACGCTTTCGCAGCTTAATAACCTGTGAGCGTGCTTCTACTCTGCATCGCCCATGTGCCGAGATAGGGGCTCAACTTTTAGTGGGATACGCTGTCACATCTCCGCCTGGGGTGTGCTGAAGAAGACAATCAGGCTGACCCAAAGCATAGCCGGTTACGGGGCGATGCTCGGGTGACATCAAAACTGTGACTACACCCGTAGAAGCTCGTGTTGCGTTATCTTCGGACAGGGGTTCGAATCCCCTCGCCTCCACCATGAAAAACCCGACCGCATGAGGTCGGGTTTTTGTCATGCTCGCGAAATTGGGGATGAGAACCCCTGGGGTTCGTTCCGCGCGCAGATAGCGTAGGATTTTGCTTCGAAGAAAAGACAACAGCGGACGAGCACGGCATCGATATCCAACCGCTAAGAACGTCATCTGGGAATAATCTGCGAAGCAAAGTTAATGGAGATATCGATTATCCCCTCGCTTCCACCATCATTAAGCCGACCGCATGAGGTTGGCTTTTTGCGTTAGTGGTGTAGCATGGGAGACGCCATTGTCAGGGGTTCAGTCTCACGCAGGAGTGAGTAAGAAGCATCGAAGGGAGACTTCAACGTACAAACAGTTTTTTGCTGTTGCTAATAAGCACGTCCACATACAAAGTTTTCTTGCTATAGTTATTTATATAATAGTATTCATAGGTTAACGCCGTATCTTCCTCACATGATAGAATTAAATATATTAATTGATTGGTTGGTGAAATTTGAATGAGCGAAAAATTCTGGTTAGTGGTACAATATCCACTGAAAAGTGCCAAAGGCAGTCAACGTGATCACTGGTTAAGAGATAAAGTAATGGAATATTTGGAGATATCTCTAGCAGATGCTAACTTAGGCTATGTTGATGGCTCAGATATGGGGAAATGCATGTCCGACTCGAAAAAGTATGCTCTAAATATATTTTGTGTTGTTACGGAAGAAGAACGGAGTATTGCCCTGGTGAAAAGAATTTTAAAAGATAGCAGGCTTGATTATACTCGTATAAAAATCGCTACAATGCCCTATGGAAAAGAAGAAACATACACTCTGAAATATACATATAAGAAGGGCGTTACTAATTTTTCACTATAGTATGAGACACCGACACCCCTGTATGGCACGGCCAATGAATAACTGCCACTTGAACATATATGCTTGCAATTTCTTTCCTCACTGATAAGCGTGAGATACACCAAAGGATGAGAGGCAGGGATAACGATATTTTTTGTACTATTAATTACGTCTCAAATGACGTGATTTTCTAATTGTCGCGTTCAAATAAATCGGCAGATGAAAATAGGCACTATACCGATTTAAACCCCTTCATAATGAGATCCCAATGATGGTCTGAGCCTCTCCAATTTTTTCCCGGCGGAATTTTGACAGAAGAAACGCGCTGCAGTCCCCAATCGTCATAAATGACGCCTTTTCCCCACTGATTATGGAAATTAACGATAAGTATCCTGAAATCTTTGTTCGAAATTCCATATAGAGCTTGCTCCAGGAGCCGCGCTTCCGAGCTTGAGGTATCTGTACGCACGAAACAAATAGGGCCGGTCTTTATCGTTTTTAAAAATCTAGATACCCTACGATCCACTTGCTCTTTAAATTTGGGGTACAACTGGTTGGGATTATAAGGAACGGGGAAATCATGATACGAATCTACATGGTATTCCGTATCACGTAAAACATAATGATTATCGACTATGTTTATAAGACGCAAATTGTTTACTTCCATAAATCCATTGAACCTTGTCTTAAGGAGATGTGAAATTTTCGAGGAAGGAGAGGATATGAACCAATCAAGTGGGCCACTAAATTTACGGAGTTTTAGTCTTCTTAATTGATGCGCAGTCTGGCACGTTGCTCCAAGGCTGATAAATGCATGGTAAGTTCCTCTATTTTGATTCCAGTCCAAAGACCTTCACCTCAAATTTATATAATTGGGCCGATACATTAGCATTTCTCCTATTCTTTTCCTATTGTATGGGTATCTAGAGATTTAGCCTGTTCAAATGCCTAGATGAACATTTTACGCTACGCCCAAAAAAGGCGAACATCTAATGAAAAAATCAAAAGGGTTGGAAAAGATTCGTAATGGAATTAGGATTATTTCCTGACATTTGCAAGGCTTTTCTTGCTCTACAGGGGATAGGAATTAGGGATGAACGGCTGCAGAAAAAACTAAACAGCCTCAGCCCGTTGGAAGTACGAGCTAAGGCTACTTAATCATTGTATTCTAATGTCTACTGACGGGTTTAGTTCAGACCAGGTGGCTCTATTGTTATTTAAATATTTAGCCTTTTTTAGCTGTTTTAAATGAACTGCGTATTTGATCATACGTATCCGGAGCCGTGTTCTGTAGACTAAAATGCATGTAAACTTTATTTTCGGTAATCAGCGCAATCATTTCTTTATCGTCTGCCGATTGAATGAGTACTAATGATCCTTTTGTGTCTCCGTCATCATAATCAGCAGATTCTACAACCTTCGGATCCTTCAGCTGCTCGTCCTCCGGAAGCGCTCTCTTAGCACCAACACGGAATTTACCTTGCACATCAGGGTGTATACTCTCATCAACAAACTTCGTTTTGGCCTCTTTCGTCCCATTGTGGTAGTTTGTGACATAGGATAATGCCAGCTTTTCATCCGCAGATCGATCCTTCGAATCTGCAGCATTATTACTTGAGCATCCAGATAATATAATCACTGCGGCTAATAAAATAGATAGAAATTTTGTGATGTTCTTCATGTTTTCCCCCTTGAAATATAATACTATTCGTTAGTCTATCAGGTATAGGGGGTATTTGGTAGTAAAATCCAGGATGTTTCCATTAAATTAAGTATTAATTTGTAAAAAATGATAGAAATGACAGATTTAGATTCACTTAAAACGCTCCACTGCATCCATAAAACGCCCATCCATCAGTCGAACAATGTGGTTCACGATCACCTCACAGGGTGTTTTCATCCCATCCTTAATCCAATCCAGCAGCGTTCCTGCAAAGGCATGACTGTAAAATTGAACGATGAACGTTTTGTCCTCTTCCGAGATCACACGGGAATCCGAAACTTCATTGATAACATTGCTTAGAAGTTCAAACAAAACCTGATTTAAAAACATCTCCAAATGATCTTTTCCAAGGGAACGATATGTGTTCATGCAAAGCGCCTTGTTGCTTTCCACATATTCTAAAATGATCAATAGCCCCTGCTGCCAAGTCGCATAGGATTTGTTGTTCTGGATAGCGCCTAGTGCCTCCGTTTTATATATCCATCCAAGCAGATCATAAATATCCTGAAAATGATAGTAAAAGGTTTGGCGATTCAACTTGCAGTCTTCCACCAAGTCTTTTACCGTGATTTTATCTAAAGTCTTGGTGCCCAGCATATCCTTCAATGCATCAGCTAATGCATGTTTGGTGTACGGATGAATTGGAAACCTCTCCTTAGGATGCAATGTTTCTTATTATTTTACCATAACCTATGGATTTTTTAGACATATGGCACATGAAGTTTAAATTTTAGACACAGGGCTTTACTTGTCTATTTTTATTGCATTCATACTCCTATAAAGTGGAGGTGTCAGGACCACTAAAGGAGGTTGTAAGGATGTATTATAGCAATGGTAACTATGAAGCTTTTGCCCGTCCAAAGAAACCACTCGGTGTTGATCAAAAATCCGCCTATCTGATCGGCTCTGGTCTTGCATCACTGTCCGCAGCCGCATTCCTCATACGGGATGGTCAGATGAAGGGGGAAAACATTCATATTCTTGAAGAACTCGATATTGCCGGAGGTGGATTAGACGGCATCTACGATGACGGTCGAGGGTTCATTATCCGCGGTGGCCGGGAAATGGAGAACCACTTCGAATGCCTGTGGGATCTATTCCGCTCTATTCCTTCACTTGAAACAGAGGGGGCATCGGTATTAGATGAATTTTACTGGCTCAACAAGGAGGATCCGAACTTCTCCTTACAGCGTGCTATCCTCAATCGTGGTGAGGATGCACATACTGATGGCAAATTCACACTGACTCAAACCGCTTCGATGGAAATTATCAAATTGTTCTTTACTCCAGAAGAAGCGCTTGAAGATATGAAAATTACAGATGTCTTCTCTGAAGATTTCTTTAACTCGAATTTCTGGCTTTACTGGCAGACGATGTTTGCATTTGAGCCTTGGCATAGCGCGATGGAAATGCGCAGATATATCGCTAGATTCATTCATCATATCGGGGGATTGCCAGATTTCTCAGCGTTGAAATTTACAAAATACAATCAGTACGAGTCTCTTGCACTGCCGCTAATGAAGTATTTGCAAGGCCATGGTGTCACCTTCCAATATGCAACGACCGTAACGAATGTTGAGTTTGATATTACGGAGAACAAGAAAGTTGCTAAAAAGCTGGTCTATGTTCAACACGGACAAGAAAAATACTTTGACCTGACTGAAAATGATCTGGTATTCATCACGAATGGCAGCAATACCGAGAGCTCCACTTTAGGCGACAACAACACTCCTGCCATTATGAATACCTCCCTCGGGGGAAGCTGGGAGCTTTGGAAGAAGATTGCGGAGCAGGATCCTGCCTTCGGCCGTCCAGACAAATTTTGTGGCAACATTGCGGAAAGCAACTGGGAGTCTGCTACGGTTACAACGTTGGATGACCGAATCCCTCCTTACATCGAGAAAATTTGCAAGCGGGATCCATTCAGTGGCAAGGTCGTTACCGGCGGTATCGTGACAGTAAAAGATTCAAAATGGCTGATGAGCTTTACCTTGAACCGACAGCCTCACTTCAAATCGCAGCCAAAAGACCAGCTTGTCGTATGGGTATACAGCTTGTATTGCGACGTGCCGGGTGACTACATCAAGAAACCGATGAAGGACTGCACGGGTATCGAGATCACGAAAGAATGGCTCTACCACATGGGCGTACCTGAAGCAGAGATTCACGATCTTGCCGTAAACTCCGCAAACTGTGTCCCTTGCATGATGCCTTATGTTACATCTTACTTCATGCCAAGAGCTGCGGGAGATCGTCCGAATGTAGTTCCTGATGGTTGTATCAACGCTGCCTTTATTGGTAACTTTGCCGAAACACCGCGAGACACGGTATTCACTACAGAGTATTCGGTACGTACCGCTATGGAAGCTGTATACACGCTTCTTGATATTGACCGCGGCGTGCCAGAAGTATTTGGATCCGCTTATGATGTCCGTGTGTTGTTAGACTCTACAGCGAAAATGATGGACGGCAAGAAACTAACCGATATGGAGCTGCCACCAGCAATCCAATTAGCAGCAGTGACGGGTGTGCAAAAAGTTTCTCACACCAGAATCATGCAGCTGCTTAAAGAGTATAAGTTGATTTAAACGTAGACGAATAGATGTAAAGCGATGAGGCTGTTGCACAATGGTGAGAGATCAAATCACTGTGCTTCAGCCTCATTTTTATGTCCTACGAACATAGCTGATAGCTAGATGAGCTCCCGATTGTTGTCGTTCTCCGTATAGATGGATATTAGAACGATGGCAGTGTCATCACCGATGTTTTTCACCAAATGGGGTGTACATGCGTTCCAACTGAAGGAATCACCTTTTTCAAATTCGGCCGCGTCTTCTCCCTGCTCTGCGTAGATTCTACCTTCAATGACAATATGAACCTCCTCACCTTCATGCGCATGTGGAGCAATTCCCGTTGAAGCCCCTGGAGGGAACTCTACGACCATCATCCTTACGTTCTTCGTAGAGCTTAAGTGCTGCACTATTAACTTATCTGAACCGCTTGTCGTAATGCTTCGCTCATCTTTACGAACAATATTCATCCGATCTTCTTTCTTTAATAGCAAGTACGCTAAAGGTACTTTTAGTGCTTTTGCGATGTTTTCTAGAGTTGATATGGAAGGGGAAGTCTTATTTGTTTCCACTTGACTCATGAATCCTTGAGACAGACCGGTTTCTTCGCAGATTTGAGCAATAGTTATATTTTTTCGTTTTCGGATAGCACGTATTGTGGAGCCAATATCCATAGGACTGCACCTCTTTAATATTAGTGATAACAAATATAATTATATATTAGCAATTCTTTTGTTGACACGCTACTTGCTTTTGATTAGTATTACTAATATGAATTTTATTTCTTTATAACTAATATTATTTTGAGGGTGATTAGTGTGACGAAGACAGCTGCAGTAACAATTATTATGCGTGTAGTGCTGGGAATCATATTTATGTTTCATGGTATCGCGAAATTTCAAATGGGCATGACTAATGTTGAGGCGTGGTTCAGTTCCATTGGTATCCCTGGATTTGCGGCTTATATCGTGGCGCTGCTTGAGCTTGTGGGCGGTATTATGCTGATAGCGGGGTTGTTTACCCGTTATGTATCGGCGTTATTCGTAGTCATGCTTATTGGTGCAATACTGACTGCAAAACTCTCCGCCGGACTTCTTGGCAATGCTCAAATGGCTGGCTATGAGTTGGATCTTGGATTTATGATGGTTTCTTTATACCTTGCAGTGGCCGACCGGTCGCCATTCTCGCTTGACCGCATTATTATGGCAGGAAAAGCGTCTCAAAAAGGGTGGTTCAAATGACTCCGTTTTACCAATATGACGTTCACCTGCCTGCCAATGTAGTACCGAATAAGAAATACCCGGTTATTTTTACGCTGCACGGTAAAGGTTCTAATGAAGGAAATATGTTTGGCTTGGTAGCACCTATAAGTGATGATTTCATTGTCATTGGGATTCGCGGCAATCTACCGCTTGGTGCAGGATATCAATATTACGAACTGAAAAGTTTGGGCAATCCCATTCGAGAGATGTTTGATGAGGCGGTAAAACAGCTCGAAGCTTTCATTCAATATGCGATGGATAAGTATCCGATCGATCCGGACAAATGTTACTTGCTCGGCTTCAGTCAAGGCGCCATTTTATCCATGACGCTTGCACTTACAATGGGAGATCAACTAAAGGGAATCGTTGCGTTGAACGGATACATTCCTGACTTTGTAAAGACGGAATATTCACTTCGAAGTCTGAATAATGTATCGGTATTTGTCTCGCACGGTGAGTATGATTCCGTATTCCCAGTCAGGATCGTGCATGAAACGGCGACATATTTAAAGGAACACACGAAACGAATCACATTAAAGATATACCCGACCGACCATGGCGTTTCGGAAGAAAATCAACGTGATGTTCTGGATTGGCTTAGGCAGGATGCTGGTTTAACTATTAACAGGGTATAAAAGTTGTTTCGTTCACAATAAGACATAAACATTGGTTAAAAGAGGAGTTGTGTTAATGCCTGCTGTTAAGGAGTTTGATCCGAAAGTCATTTCTCTTCTACAAGAGAGAATTAAAATGATCAACACGGAAAACGGAGCCATTTATCTAGTCGGACCAATAAATCTTCCGATTAATTTGCGGGGGAAGACCGTTCAGTTTAAATGGTATTGCTGGTTGAATTGCAGCGAGGTAACGGAAGATTTTGAGCGTATTGTTGCCAAATTATCGAATGTGAATTTAGCTGAATTTCAACAATCGAGTGTGCTGGTGCACGGAGACTTCGAGAATGCAGATCATGCTTTAATCCGGTTCCATTCCATTTGCCACACCGGGGATATTTTCGGCAGCAAACGCTGTGATTGCGGATATCAGCTAGAACAGTCATTGGTGCATATTGCCGAGCATGGAACTGGCGCGCTGTTTTATCTTGCCAACCACGAAGGCAGAGGGATCGGGCTTTTCAGTAAAGCGCTGGCTTATATCCTTCAGCAAAATGGTTACGATACCGTAGATGCCAATCTTAAACTTGGATTTGTTGACGATGCCCGTGATTATAGTGATGCGATACAAGTATTAAATGTCCTTCGGACCAAACCGGTTACACTGATAACCAATAACCCCAAAAAGATTGATGCGCTTCGAAACGCAGGCATGGCAGTGGAAGATCGGGTACAGCTTTGGGGGGATGTATCGGAATTTAATGAAAAATACTTAAAAACCAAAATCGAGCGGTCGGGGCATATAAACGAAGGGAATGGCTCCTGCAACAATGATGAATAACCATGAATTCTATATGCGGCTGGCCATACAGAATGCAAAGGCCATGAAGGGGCAGACTGATCCCAACCCGCTTGTAGGGTCTGTGATTGTCAACGAAAACCGCATCGTGGGCATCGGGGTTCATATGAAGGCAGGCGAACCCCATGCCGAAATCCATGCGATCCGCATGGCTGGAGAGCTTACGCGGGGAGCGACCATCTATGTAACGCTTGAGCCTTGTTCCCATTATGGTAGAACAGGGCCATGCGCAGTTGCTATTGTTGAAGCAGGCATTAAAAAAGTGGTGATCGCAGCACTTGACCCTAACCCGCTCGTTTCGGGGAGAGGGGTGGATATACTCCGGGAAGCAGGAATCGAAGTCATCACGGGAGTATGTGAAGAAGAATCTTACCAAATGAATGAGGTTTTCAATAAATTCATTGTTCAGCATATTCCGTTTGTGACTTTAAAAACAGCTATCACGATGGATGGGAAAATCAATAGCTACTCATCCGATAGCAAATGGATTACTTCAGAAGCGGCTCGGGAAGATGTCCACGTTCTCCGCAATCAGAATGCCGCGATCTTAGTTGGCGTCAACACGGTGCTTACAGATGACCCCGAGCTTACAACAAGGTTGCCTAACGGTAGGAATCCGATACGTGTGGTTTTGGATTCCTCTTTACGGTTACCTTTGGATGCTAAGGTGGTTACAGATGGAGAAGCTCCTACTTGGGTGTTTACAACAACTTCCCACGACGTCGAGAAGAGGGAGGCATTAGAAAAGGCAGGCGTTAAAGTCTTTGTTACGGAACAGACGGGCAGGGTCAATCCAACCGAAGTTATTCAGCTTTTGGGCAGGGAGTTGATCTCTTCCGTTTTGATAGAAGGCGGTGGTGAAATCAATGCAGCCTTTTTTGAGAATAAACTCATCGACAAAGTCATTATATACATGGCTCCGAAGCTGATAGGTGGTCGGAATGCATCGTCCTTTCTCGGCGGGACAGGGATCGAAAAGATGAGTGGCGCTGTAGAGCTTCACAATGTCAGTGTGCAGCCATTAGATAAAGATTTTAAATTTGTGGGTTACCCGTATGCAAAAGCCCAGCACCGGTAAGGTACTGGGCCGCTATTTTCTTCTCTAAAAACATGTAAATGACACAATGCTTCTTAGATCGACTCCCGTAAACATCCATCCAAAACCGGTCCATCTAAAACCTGCAACGGATCTACGTCCTACAAAGGTTGGGAAGAACCAAAACGAGTTCCCATTTCTCAACCACACATACGTATTGCGGAATAAACAACCGGAAATAGCTCCGGGGTCGATGGCGAACGCTGTAGCAGCGGGTTGTGGCGGTGCAAATTGTGGTGGAGGGGAGGATGGTGCCTGCTGTATTCCTTGTGGTCCTTGAGGCGATACAAATGCCATAAGATTTCACTCCTTAGATTAGGCTTGATCAGGCCTATATTAATGAAATGGCGAGTAAATTGAACAGCACTAGGGGCAAGACAAAATCATTTTGGAAACCAGGAACAAAACCGCGACTAGCCCCATGGCTTGGAAGTCGTAAGTATAAAATTCCTCTTTCACAGTGGATAAGTACCCCTTCAAAAACATCGCCATCCATCGTCTCCACTAGAACATGTTTATTCATATGGTTGCGGCATATATGTCCTATGTGATCTTGAATGGATCTTACGTTATGCATAGTCGTTGGATCCATTCGATACAGTGTTTGTTCTTGTTGCCCCTGTTGTTGCAAGCTCATGGTCGTAACCTCCAATTTAGATTTGTTCATTTTCTCCATCGTATGCAGATGCCTATAGGGGAGTGACGATCTATTCAGAAGATGAGGGGTGATAAAATAAACAAATGTCCTAATGATCTGTTTTAGCACCTAAGAGTTCATCGTCATCCTTGCGTATCGTGATATCTATTATATGGATAGAAAATATCCTGCATTGGAGATTTTCAACTTTACGAATATTCGCTTATCAGCAAATTATTCAGCTTGTTGAAAGCAATAAAGGTACCTTGTACGATATTAATGAAGCATCTCTCACGTATATAAAATAAGGTGTACCTAAAAAACCCGACCTCTCAAGCGGCCGGGTTTTCCTATGTGTAAAGGGAAAAATTCTATTTTGCATTCTTATCTGGCTGATGAATCCCAAAAGTATTTCCCTCGGTGTCAATATAATACCCCTGCCATGCCATTCCGGGTAGTGCATGCTTCGGCAATGCGACTTTGCCTCCAAGATTCAGGATTTTTGTCTCAGTAGAATCGTAGTCTTCCACTCCCATTGTACATGCATAGCCATTCAAAGGCTGACCTGATTCAGGGGTAGTGCCTTTACGTTGCATCAAAGCCCCGTTAATGCCCAGTTCATTTGCATCCCCCGTCGTAGCTCCGAAATAGGGCATTCCAGCATAATCGCTCCAATCCTCAAATGTCCATCCAAATACCTCTCCATAAAACTTCTTAGCACGTTCCATGTCATCTACATGAATTTCAAAATGAACGATTCTGCCCATGATTACCTCCTACGTTTTGATTTTCTAAAATCCTATTATGCATGCTTTTTGTTTCCCCTAGATCATTATTGTAAATACGCAAAAAAATAATACATTTCATAATATGATCAGTTAAAGGAGAAGACTTACACATTACAGGTGTATAAAGAAATGTTAGAGGATCTAAGGTTGGTTTCTGTTCACTTTGTTATTAATAAAATAGGTGTCGTAAGATTCCTTGAACGTGTATCCCAGCTTTTTTGCTAGCTCAACAGACTCAGCATTCGCCGCATCCCAACTCGGGTATTTCCCTCTATCCAGACAATCTAAAATCAGTACAGAGGCAACAGTTGCTGCAAGTCCCTTTCTTCTATGGTTAGGGTGACTCGCAATTTCGATCTCGATTCCGTCATCATAGATGCTAAATGATGTTGCCGCAGAAACAACCTGCCCTTTATGTAAAATAGCATACCCGATTCCTCTTTCCATAAAATCATCAATCGAATCAAACTGACTGACAAAGTCTTCTGAGAGCTCATGGAAGGAAGGGGCGTTAGCTATCTCTTTATCAATTTTTTTAATTTCATATTCTTCAGGTAATGCAGACAGTAGATTCTGTATGTGTGCTCTATCCAAATCCACAGAATCTTTTTTAAATCTGAATCGCTGAAATTTCTCATAGGATCCTTTGTAAACCGTTTCTATCCGCTTTTTCCACCCATCCGAATCAACAATTGCAAGCGTAAATTCAGGAAGATTGTGAAGTAATTCTTCAGATTCTTCTGCGCTGGGGTTCCCCGCATAAAACACAAAAATCCCCACAGTGATTTGAGCAACAGTTGGATTTTCAAGGTTGTCTACCCAAGCGTCACCCATATGTCCTTGGAGATAGGAGAGAACAATCGTGCTATCCATATGTTCGAACATAGGTACCAATTTTTCTCTTACATTGTGATCTGCTTTATAAATCATTCAATTCCTTCTTTCTAATAATAGTTTCCTGTATTACCATATCATGCACCCACAGATATTACTATATTAGGATTCCGGCCATGGCCAGTTAAGCAGCTGCAAAAATACGAAAAGGGGATATACAGGTCATTTCACATGACTTGTATATCCCCTTTGTATGAGAACTGTTCAACTTGTTATGTACAAATTAGAACAGTTTCTTGATCGAATCAAAAACACCGCTGGCTTTATCTACGGTCAATTTCGCTTTTACACCCTCGATTAATGCATTGATCTGATCATTTGGCAGGTCAATCCCTATTACAGATTCGATCGCCGAGACAGGATCACTCATAAATTTAGATGAGAAGTCCGGATCGTTTTTGACTTTTGCAACGACTTCTTCAATTTTTGCTTTGATATCCATGTGCAATCCCTCCTTTGGATTTGTACTATTTTCATTCTTCGCTATTATACTAGAACTTATTCGTTAAGTAAAAAGCGGGGGACTGTTTGGAAAAAGATATGGCGCCAACTTCGCTGCAATCACTTGGTGGCCCCTGTTGTTCGGGTGTATCGGCAAAAATCCGCCCAGTGCATCTTCAATCTTTCCATGTTGAAATCCATAGATAAGCTCGGCCTGCTTCCCTTCAAACCACTTATGAGCGGGAGCTACCGTAACATCAAAATGACGGGAAATTTCACTGATTAGAAGATTTAATTTGCTTACCGCATCAACGGCAAGAGGGCTTTTGGGAAATGGATTGTATTGGGTGCAGCAAACGATTCGAGCACAGCTTCCTGCTTGAATTTGAGTGAAAATGGAACTTAAATTCCGTTCATAGTTTGCAATCATATGTTTTACTTCCGGTGCTGTTTTAGATCTAAGCGCGGCTAGTGCCGTGTTCGCTAAGTCCACCCCGCCAATCCATACCGAAACGACTGAGGAATGACTGATTACAGGGGCCCCGCGCCAAATCAAAGCATCCAATAGATCATAGCTGTTCCAACCAGGCTGAGCCAGAACAAAGCCTTGGGCCCTGCATGATTTTGAATGTAACGCAGAGACGATCAATCGGGGATAAGACTACGCTAGTGAAGAAGCATTTTCCCCAAATGTGATGGAGTCCCCAAGAGCCGTATAGATCATAATGATATCACCCGTTCCATTCTTTATCATAAAGACAACGTCAACCACCAGATGAAAACAATAACAATGATAACGTTTGACCGAATGCTCGTGTATTTTCGTCACATACAGCCTAGAAACATTATATTGCGGCTGCGTATTAGTTGTGAGTCAGGAATGTATGATTCGGAATGTAGAGGTAAAGGTGAGAGTGGTCTGTACCTTCCTAAAAATTAGTAGAGCTGAATGACCATTTTATGGTATCTTATTTTTGTGATTGATGTCATTAACTGGGGGATACCTAAGGATGATCGGGAACGCGACGGAGAAAGAACGTACTATTTTTGATCATGTCGGAAGCACAATTAAGACAGAAGATCGAGAGATTCGAATCCTTGCCAAATATGAGGAGCCCTTGGTTATGGTACTAGGAAATGTCCTTAGTAATGAAGAGTGCGATGAACTGATTGAACACTCAAGAGACCGGCTGCAGCGCTCCAAAATCGGAGAAGACCGTTCGGTCGATCAAATTAGAACGAGTAGTGGAGTATTTTGTGAAGACAGTGAGTCGATCGCAAGGATTGAGAAGCGAATCGCTCAAATCATGAATATTCCCATCGAGCATGGTGATGGTTTGCAAGTGCTGCTCTATACCCCCGGTCAGGAGTATAAACCGCATTATGATTACTTCGCTGAGACGAGTCGGGCAAGTGGCAATAATCGAATTAGTACACTAGTTATGTATCTGAATGATGTGGAGGAAGGCGGAGAAACGACCTTCCCTAAGCTTAATTTATCCGTGTTCCCTAATAAAGGCATGGCGGTCTACTTCGAATATTTTTACAGTAATCCTGAATTAAACGAACTTACCCTGCATGCAGGTACACCTGTAAGCAAAGGCGAAAAGTGGGTCGCCACGATGTGGATGAGAAGACAAACCTTTCGAATTTCATAGGTTTGGAAGGAATGCCCTTGCCCTTTGCCGAAATACTCCTTGATTACAGGTTATGGATATTTTTTCTTACGGTACAGTAATCCGGTTTTTGGATAGATGATGATGAAGACGAAATAGTGGTTGCTTTACAAAAGGCTCGACCTGATTAGGTCTGAGCTTTTTTAATACCCAACAAAAGCGTTAAGGGATACTTATTAAACCCTTCCATGTATTCAAACTTTTTAGGGCAAAAGTCCTTTTTTAATAGATTGGTTTATGTTAACATCTAACAGACAGGCAGTCGGTCTACTAAAGAAAGAGGTATATGGATGAGAATTGTAAAAGAAGCCGAAGAGCGTAGAAATGAAATTCTTGACGCAGCGGATGAGCTTTTTGGCCTGAAAGGCTTTGACGGTGCAAGTACAAACGATATCCTCGATAAGGTCGGGATTGCACGTGGAACCTTATATCACCACTTTAAATCGAAGGAGGATATATTAGACGCGCTGATCGAGCGGTACAATGTCCGCCTATTAGGTGCGGCGCAGGATATTGCTGCTGACAAGAGCATCCCTGTAGTCGAGCGTATTATCCGTGTAGTCATGGCACTGAACATAAGCGGCGGGAGCAGCAGGGAGATAATGGAGCATATTCACAAGCCGCAGAACGCACTTATGCATCAGAAAGTACAGAAGGTCATCATTAACGGCGTTACGCCGATACTGGCGGAAATTATCCGCGAAGGCATCCAGGTGGGCATGTTCCATACGCCGTTCCCATATGAATGCATGGAGATGATCGTGATCTATGCAAATACCGTGTTGGATGATGATGTGGTTGAATTGACGGACGAAGAGCGGATGTTACGTATGCAGGCATTTGTTTATAACATAGAGAGACTGCTTGGGGCTGCAGAGGGAAGTCTCATTCACACGATGAGGATGTTCGGAAACATAAACGGAAAACATGCCGAGTAGTTAAATAGAACTACATCATTCGGAAAAAAATGTGAATTTTTTCTTGAGATCATGAAGGTTTCGTATCCGACCAAAACGTCCTAGTTTCAAACGGAGCCGGAACATATAAGTTCTCGTTCTATCATCAGGGAAGATAGCCATATGACTAGTGACAGATAACAGGGAAGGGTTGCTTAGGTTACTTATGAACATCGCTGACTTATTGCTGCAATTTTGTTCTGCATGGCTTTTGTGATTCTGTACGACTTGAAATCGGCTAAGAAGTTCGAGGAACAGAGGTGACGTATGCATTTCAGGATAATCCGTAATGACATGTTGAAGAGCAAGGCAATAACCCTGACAACGATGATATTTGTTGCCGCTGCGGCAATGCTTGTCTCACTGGCGGCAATTCTCATCGTCAATCTAACAGGCGCGTTAGACACACTTATGATTCAGGCGAAAACGCCGCATTTTATGCAGATGCACTCAGGTGCACTTAACACAGCACGGCTGAATGCTTTTGCGGAGCAAGATGCTAATGTTGAAGACTTTCAGGTGCTTGAGTTTTTGAATATGGACGGCTCGCAAATCCACTTTGGCAATGGTTCACTTGCTAATAGTGTGCAGGACAATGGTCTTACTGTCCAGAGCGAGAAGTTCGACTTCCTCTTGAATCTTGACGGCAGTCCTATCCAAGCATCCGATGGAGAACTGTACGTTCCGATCAGCTACATCAAGGACGGAATCACGAAGATTGGCGACAAGGCGAACATAAGCGGGAAGGAGTTCACGGTTGCGGGCATGCTTCGAGATTCGCAAATGAATTCCTCGTTAGCTTCTTCGAAGCGAATGCTGGTCAGTAAGCATGATTATGAGGAGTTAAAACATGCAGGGAACGTCGAGTATTTGATCGAGTTTAGACTCAAGGATTTGTCTAAGACGAGTGAATTCGAAACGGCTTATGCCTCTTCTGGACTCGAAGCGAACGGGCCAGCGATTACATATTCTCTCTTCAAAACACTTAACGCGATTTCCGACGGGATGATGATAGGGGTGATCCTTCTAGTCAGCGTACTTGTTGTAGCAATCGCATTGATGTGCATCCGCTTTACACTCCTGGCGAAGATCGAAGACGATTACCGCGAGATTGGCGTGATGAAGGCCATAGGGCTTCGCATTTCCGATATCAAGGGAATTTATCTGGTGAAGTATGCGGCGATTGCAGCGGCAGGCTGTGTGCTCGGTTATGCACTTTCTTTTGTATTCAAAGGGATGCTCCTTGAAAATATCCGCATGTATATGGGAGAAAGCGAGAACACTTCTGTTGCTATGCTCTTCGGAGTAATCGGCGTACTGCTTGTATTTGGGGCAATTATTGCTTTTGTAAATGGAGTGCTAAGGCGCTTCCGGAAAATATCCGCCGCTGAAGCCATTCGCTATGGAACTTCTCAGGAAAAGGCCTCGGGCGCAAAACGCTTCAATCTGAGTAACAACAAACTGTTCCATACCAATGCTTTTCTTGGTATCAAAGATGTGCTTGCGAGGAAGAAGCTATACGTCACCATGCTTGCCGTGTTGGTGATTTCGGCATTTATCATCATCGTTCCTCAGAACCTCTACAACACCATTTCCTCAAAAAGCTTCATCAAATATATGGGGATAGGCAACAGCGATATGCGTATCGATATACAGCAGACTGACCATATGTCTGAGAAGGCGGCTGAAACGCTCAAAACAATGAGCAGCGATAGCGCGATCTCCAAGTATGCGGTACTCACAACCAAAACATTTAAAGCTAAGATGGAGAATGGCTCGGAGGAAAGGGTAAAGATCGAGCTCGGAGACCATTCCGTATTCCCAGTGCAATATTCGGAGGGTACGGCTCCACGTGTAGAAGATGAAGTGGCGCTGTCGGTCATGAACGCCAAAGAGCTCGACAAAAAAGTCGGCGATACCATGATTCTAGTGATAGAGGGGAAAGAAAAAAATCTCAAGGTAAGCGGCATTTATTCTGACATTACCAATGGAGGCAAAACCGCAAAGGCGGTGTTTACCGATCAGTCGGCAGAGATGATGTGGGTTGTGATCAGTGCGGTAATTGCTGACAAATCGCTTATCGGTAGTAAAGTTTCAGAATATGCGGATAAATTCCCTTTTGCAAAGGTGTCAGACATCGATGAGTTTATGGCACAGACATTTGGCTCGACAATCAGTGCTGTTGGCAAGGCATCCTATTCCGCAATTGCCGTTGCGTTGTTGATAGCGGTACTGGTTACCTTGTTGTTTATGAAACTGCTTGTTGCAAAGGATAGATACTCCATTGCCGTTATGAAGGCATTCGGTTTTACAAATTCGGATATTCAGGCGCAGTATGTGACGCGTTCCGTGTTCGTGCTGATTGTGGGCATTGTCCTTGGAACGCTTCTAGCCAATACGCTCGGTGAGATGCTTGCGGGGGCAATGGTCTCTTACTTTGGGGCGTCGGCGTTCCAATTTACGGTCAATCCACTGTCAGCATATCTGCTTAGCCCACTAATGATGATCGGTACTGTGCTTATCGCAACCATCATCGGTACATCGAGAGCAGGGCAAATCAAAATTTCCGAAAGTATAAAGGAGTAGGCATATGAAGAAGATCATTATCGGCGATCAACTCGTAAAATCTTTCGGCGAGGGTGATGAGAAGCGCAATGTTCTCGACGGTGTATCCGTTGAAATCAATGAAGGCGAATTCGTCGCGGTCATGGGGCCTTCAGGATCGGGAAAATCAACACTGATGTTCGCACTGAGCGGAACAGATGGCGTAAATGGCGGTAAAGTCATCATGGACGATAAGAATTTAGCGGAGATTGGCGAGAACGAGTTGTCTGATATACGCAGAACAAAAATGGGGTTTGTCTTCCAACAGCCGACGATGTTGAAAAACCTGAATATCCTCGACAATATCATTCTTCCCTCTATGAGGGACAATCGAAAGAATGCTGCACAAATTACGGAAAAGGCAAGGGCACTCATGAAGAGGGTAGGTATTGCGGAGCTAGAAAAGCGCGACATTACACAGGTGTCGGGTGGTCAGCTTCAGCGTGCAGGGATATGCCGTGCGCTTATGAACAGTCCCAAAATTATTTTTGGCGATGAACCTACGGGTGCGCTTAATTCGAAGTCGGCACAGGAGATTATGGACATCTTTTCTAAAATCAACGAAGCAGGTACTGCTGTCATGCTTGTTACTCACGACGCCAAGGTTGCGGCACGGACGGAACGGATCATGTTTATGCGTGACGGAGCGATTGTGAGCGAGTTGAGTCTCCCTAAGTTTACGGGGATAGATATGGACGGCAGGATTGAGCAAATTACAGTGAAGATGAGGGAAGTTGGCATCTAATTTGTCGGTTCTCGATAGACATCCAACGTCAATTGCATACTTATATATGGTAGTTACGGGAATTCACATGCATCAGAATTGAGTATAAAGGGGGCAGCTGCGTTGACGGTTATAGAAACGAATCGATTAATTCTTCGCAAGTTGACTTTGGATGATGCGGAATTCATGTTAAGGCTCTTGAATGATGAAGCGTGGCACCGATATATTGGCGATAGAGGGATTAGAACGGTTGAAGGTGCGCGTGACTATATTGTGAATGGTCCGATGGAGAGCTATGAACGACTCGGTTTTGGTTTGTTTTTGACGGAATTGAAGGAAGATTCGACTCCTATCGGATTGTGCGGACTTATCAAGAGGGACTCCCTGACAGATGTGGACATCGGCTTTGCCTTCCTCCCTGAGTTCCGTGGGCGGGGATACGCCTACGAAGCGGCTGCCGCAACATTGGAATACGGTCGAACGACGCTTGGTTTAGAACGCATAGTAGCCATCACCACGATAGACAACGAACGATCCGGGCATCTGTTAGAGAAGATAGGAATGAAGTTAGAGGGGCACATTGCTACAAATAAAGAGGAACTGAAATTGTATGCATCTTGCTTCGCGGGGAAGTCGGAGCAAGACGAGTAGACCTATTACGATTTAGGTAGATCAGAGTTTTTTTCATTCAAAAGGAGCTCATCCAAATGGACGAAGCTCCTTTTTGTATAAGAAGTTATTGATTTCATTTATTCTTATTTGGATCTGATCGCTTAGGACTCGGTGAATAATCATTCATTCTACAATGATGATGTTGATGACTAGACCGACCCAAATGTTGAGGTGGTGCTATATTACAGGGTTGATCCCTGGCAAAATCAAATAAAATGATGTCTTGATAGAGTAGGTAAACAAAAGTATACAAAAGTAATGATTAATCTATTTGAATAGGACAGAAAGTCTCTTATTTTAAAAGTAAGCGCTATCATATACGTGGGTTTTATCAGTTGAAAAGGGAGGGGGATATGAAACCGCAATAATATTCAGTCAAATTACATGCTTACCGAATTTGATGACATTCATAATCTTACATATAGAAAGGGAGTTCAATTAATGAAAAAGAAATGGTTATCCATCGTAATGTCTACGGTGTTAGCCCTCTCAATGATGGTTCCATTAGTACAGGCGGAGGAGGCGAATACGTCGTTGCCAGCGAGTGAGCAATATACGGCGCAGCAAGCTGCTGAACCTCAGCAAGGGGAGCGCAATCTCGCTCTAGGTCTTCCTTATGAATGGTCGCAAGCACCAGAAGCAGGGTATGCTGATGATGGCTATAAGCTGACAGATGGCAAGTACGGCAAGGTCACGAAGTCAGACCCGGCATGGGTTGGACATTTGAAGAAGAGAACGCGTGAAGTGGTGTTTGACCTTGGCGAGAACAAATCAATCTCTTCCGTTAAGGCTCATTTCTTGCAGGATTGGCCCAATAACAATGTCCTTCTGCCGTTAACCGTGTCCATTTATGTATCGGACGATAAGGAAAATTGGGGTTTGTTATCTCATAATGCACTCCAAACGTTATGGATAGACGGACAGCATGAAGAGACGTTTGAATGGAAGGGCAACAAAGAGGGAATCAAGGATCCGAACAAAGAAGGATTGGCGTACGGTGGCATCGCTTATGCACGCTATGTGAAGGTAAGCTTCATGATGCATAACAGGGCGATGACGTTAGTCGATGAAATTGAAATTCTAGGCGAAGACGGCAAGGTGCAAGGTGCAGATACTGTTCCTACGCAGACGCCAGCCTTCCAAGCACCGGGAGAAGCGACTGCCGGAATTAGCGATCTTGGGCTGCTGTACAACGGGCACTATGCGAATGGCAAGGGTGATTGGTCGAAGGAGCGCATCATTCCGAATATTAGCTACGTAGATGAGGCAGGCAATCCGAAGGATTGGCTGTTCGATGGAGTTCTCTATCTTGGATTAGATACGCCAATGGGTCGTAATTTAGGACTGAACAGCAAGCTGGACGACTGGAAATGGTACTTAGAAAAGACATTTGCAGCGCAAGGCGATATGTATCAATTAAATGAAGCGACCAAAGAAGTCGGGGCGAAGCTGAACGATCCTAACCGTAAAACGAAAGTCGTGTATATGATCCCATATCCAGCTGAAGGCATCGCTGACTTCGGTGATATTGGCGATGGCAACTTGAGCTTCAGCGACTCGATCGGTGTGGAACAGGCACTTGCTAACCGGGTGAAGGCTGTTCACTGGTGGCTGGATCAAGTGAAGCAAAAGTGGGCTGCTGCCAACTACTCCAATTTGGAGCTTGTCGGCATGTACTGGTTAGATGAGCAGATCAGCACACATAGCAAGGGACCAGATCTGCTACGTGCAACAAGTGCCAAGGTGCATGACATGGGCATGAAGCTGTTCTGGGTTCCGTTCTTCTCAGGATACAAGTCATTCATGTGGAAGGATGTTGGCATCGACAATGTGGCTTACCAGCCAAATTACTTCTTCGAGGATGACATCGACCCTGAGCGCTTGCCGGACGCAGCGTACTTAGCGAAACAGCACGGCATGGGCATGGAGCTGGAGTTTGATGACCGGATGCTGACGGATAACCATTTCCGTGAGAAGTATATCGAGTACTTGAACAATGGTGCAGAAACTGGGTTTATGCAAAATGGATATAATGCTTACTATCAGGGCAATGACGCTGTATATAATACGGCTGTAAGCAAGGATCCATCCAATCGAATCTTGTATGATTGGCTGTACCAATTCGTGAAGGGCACATACAGCGTGAATAGCGGCGTTCCTTCCGATGCTGACGTACAAATGAACGAAAAGCCGTTGGAGAGCCATACAACAGTGCCGGCCACAGAGACGGTGCAATTTACATGGCAGCTCAAGGATGACGACGGAAGCGGCATTACTAAAGTTACTGCGACATTCGACGGTAAGCCGTACACGGCAGGTACGCCAATTAACTTTGCAGGCAAGCTTGGCAAGCATGAACTTACGGTTACGGTGACTTCGGGCAAATCAAAAAAGACAACTTATATCATTGATGCAGGAACAAATGTGGATCTCATCAAAACATTAGTTGATCAATTCGAACAAGAGAACCAGTTCAAAAATCCGGGGGCGGCTCGCTCCTTGCAGGCTCATTTGGATAATGCGAAGAGATTCGAAGGTAATGATGAAAAGTTCAATAAGTTTATCAAGATGTTCAATGCAATGTTGGAGTTCCAAAAGATCAAAGGCCACATTGCAGATGGTGCTTACAACACGCTGAAGGATAATGCTTACTACCTTCTTGGCAACTTGGCGGAAAATAAGGCGGTTGAAGCTTCCTCGGTAGAGAGCAATAGCCCGAATTACGTGCCGCAAAAAGCTGTGGATGGTTCCCCTGCGACAAGATGGGCAAGCAATTATGTAGATGATTCCTGGTTCACGGTTGATCTTGGCGAGGTGAAGGAGTTCGATACGATCCGCATTGATTGGGAGTACGCTCGCGCCAAAACATACAGAATCCTCGTGTCTAACGATAAGAAAGAATGGGTAAATGTCACGACGAAGAACGATGGAATCATTACGGCTCAAGATGGGCGAGATACGATTCACTTCACGCCAGCAGAAGCGAGATATGTGAAGTTCGAAGGAATTCAAAGAAACACGGACTATGGCTACTCCTTCTATGAATTTGGGGTATACAATATTTTTGGA
This sequence comes from Paenibacillus wuxiensis, assembly GCF_040195695.1. Lineage (NCBI taxonomy): Bacteria > Bacillati > Bacillota > Bacilli > Caryophanales > Paenibacillaceae > Paenibacillus > Paenibacillus wuxiensis. The sequence goes on from NZ_JBEFZI010000005.1 coordinate 85,274, forward strand.
GCCGATGGCATGAAGACGCTGGAAAGCTTCGAACCTACAATGTAAAGCCATAACAGACAGAGAGGGCGAGTATCTCCTCACTGACTGTATACCATTTAGCAAAAAGCCACTCGGCTCATAAGAAAATAAGCCGCTCGAATGGCAGATGCATCTCTGCCATTCGAGCGGCTTCTTCACGTTAATTCCATTCGCTCGTCAAGTATTTCTCTGTCAGCACGGACAGCATATGAATGCCTACCTCGTTCTGACCGCCTTCTGGAATAATCAGGTCAGCGTACTTCTTAGAAGGCTCGATAAATGCATCGTGCATCGGCTTGACCGAAGTCAGATACTGGTTGTAGACCGAATGAATCGTCCGACCGCGCTCTTCAATGTCGCGAAGTACACGGCGTAGAATCCGTACATCTGGATCGGTGTCCACAAATACTTTAATGTCGAGCAATTGACGTAAATTTTCATCGAACAGCACATGAAGCCCTTCGATGATGATGATATTATTCGGCTTCAGCTCTACCGTCTCATCCGTGGAACGGGCATGAACGGTAAAGTCGTATACCGGTGCATAAGCAGTTTTGCCTTGCTTGAGCAGGTTCACATGCTCAAGCAGCAGCTCGTTGTCGAATACGAGCGGGTGGTCGAAGTTAATCACTTCGCGTTCAGCCATGCTGAGGTGAGAATGATCTTTGTAATAGTTGTCTTGGGAAATGAATGTGACTTTATCTGATCCAAGACGGTCAATGACGGACTTGGCAACCGTTGTTTTGCCGGATCCGGTGCCTCCGGTGATACCGATAATGAGCATGGTGATTCACTAAACCTCCCTAACAAAATAGCGGGTGCAATTACAGTATTTTAACACAGCTTTCTGTTTTTTACACCTTTGTACGAATTAACAGTGTGACCGGATATCCTACTTGCTAGAAATGTCTGAATTTTAACGGGGAAATCGCCAATATAACTAGCTAAGAATTGAAATTCAAAAGTTTTCATATTTGCCCAAGCTCTCTTGAAAAGATATAATTATATGGAGTATGCATACTTTATGCGGAAAGAGAGCGAGATACAGTATGGGGCGTAAATGGAATAATATTAAGGAAAAAAAAGCATCTAAGGACACGAATACGAGTCGTATATATGCGCGTTTCGGGAGAGAGATCTACGTTGCAGCGAAGCAAGGCGAGCCTGATCCCGAGCTGAACCAATCATTGCGATTCGTGGTTGAACGTGCCAAAACATACAATGTACCAAAGGCGATCATTGATCGCGCGATCGAGAAAGCAAAGGGCGGCTCTGATGAGAACTATGATGAGCTTCGCTATGAGGGCTTTGGTCCAAGCGGTTCCATGGTGATCGTAGACGCTTTGACCAATAACGTGAATCGCACTGCTTCGGAGGTCCGTTCCACATTTAACAAAAATGGCGGAAGTCTCGGCGTAAGCGGCTCTGTAACGTATATGTTCAGTCCGACGGCCGTTATCGGTCTGGAGGGCAAGAGTGCAGACGATGTTCTGGAAATCTTGATGAACGCCGATGTAGACGCACGCGACATCTTGGAAGAGGATGAAGCGGTAATCATCTACGCGGAGCCGGATCAATTCCATGTTGTTCAGCAAGCGCTGAAGAATGAGGGCATTACGGAATTCAGCGTAGCTGAAATTACGATGCTGCCCCAGACCGAAGTAGTCTTGGACGGCGATCAGAAGGCACAGTTCGAGAAGCTGATTGATGCGCTCGAAGACCTTGATGATGTGCAGCAAGTCTACCACAACGTGGATCTGGAAGGATAGTCAGCCGCAATACGATATGAATCATGAAAAAAGACACCCGAATGGTGTCTTTTTTCATTTCTGTGGAGAGAAAAACAGCCACCTACGTCGAGGTACCAATGGTCAATAAGTTATAACGCTTAAATTTTTGGCCGACACGAAATACGAGGTTACTGGTAAAAATGCTACTAGCTGCGTCACTTGATTGGGCAAAATGCCGGTATTTTACTCGCTTGTGCTGCTTGCGTCGCAGGATCAGGTACAGTAAATCCGCTGCTAGGCTGCCCCATCCATATGTACACGGTCATCATACTGAAGATCATAATGGTGAAGTGCAGCACCACGAAGAAGCTGCGTAGTTTGGGAGCGCGTCTGGAGAGCAGAAATGTCGTATAGCCGTCCCGGCCAACAATAAGGAAGATGAGCAGTATCGTATGCATAATCATATGGCCGATGATTTCGGTAAATCCGAATACAGTGGTTGTGACGAGGAATAATCCGGTTAATAGCAGAGCTGTGAATCGATTCATAATACCGACGATAAATGCCCACGCAAGGCCGAGCTCAATAAAGGCGCTAATCAGTACGAAGTCTTCAACGGTAAAGCCTAGTGACGGAATTCCGTATTCGTGCATCAGGGAGCACGCCAGCTTGGCGAGGGTCAGCTTCTCCATTGCAAGCCAAGCAAGAGACAAGCCGGTCCATACATAGAGGACAGGGATGCCAGAACGGCTCCACCTCGTGTTCGCAACAAGCAAATAATAAATGATGCCGAGGTAGAACATATAGTCCAGCATGTGGAACATTCCATAATCAGCGAGTGCCTTCACATATAAGGTGCCTAAAGTGATACCGCTTATAAACAAGGTCTTGCGATGAAGCAGGCCAAGCAAGCTGATAAGAAGAAGTGCATAGACCCACCATGTCTCGATTCGCAATGTGGGAGCCAGATAGGAGCCTGTGCTTATCTGCATCAGCAATGCAATGCCAACACCTACTCGCATAATCAATAGGTGAAAGCGTTTTAACTTATTGAGAAAAGAATGCACCTTCACAACGATAGGGACGCGCTCCAAAGCTGCGTTATACCTTGAAACAAGCAACAATACAACAATCGTGAAGCTAAACCAGAACAGAAAGGTAGGGGTGAGCACCTTGCTCATTGCTTGAGGTGTCCACTCGTGATCGGTAGCGAACCATTTAACATGCAAATATAGCCCACTCCCAGGCTGTATTCCAACATTCATCAATACTCCTCCTTCATTATCAGAACATTCCGTCTTCTAATCATGCGTAGAGCCAAGCTGGTTAGCTAAGATCCCTCCTTTTAGACACAGGTTGTAAGCCATCTATGTATTAACGGCGGTATCTCATACGTCCATATTCCGTGCATCAGGCAGTCGAGAGCACCTATCCGATTCTTTTATCCGATTTTCACAATAAGGAATTTGAATGTCGTGTGGATGAAACAAACAAGGGAAGAAGAAAGACTGAGGGTTAACTTGCAGGTACTGATGATAACCACTATTGTAGCGGATTTCTGTACTGATTTCCATATTGTAGTATAAGTCTTAAGCCCTGTAATTTTATGAAGATTTCACGCTTATCGGATGTAGATCCCATCTTCTGACATGAACCCGAGTAGATGGGGGCGCATAGAGTACTGTAGGTTACACCTAATTAATCAGGAGTACGATCCGCTTCATGTGTTCCGATTCCTACAAAGCGTTCGGTAATCAGAGGATTTAGGAGGGGAGTAAGGATGATCGAGATTGCAGGTGTTAACACAGGGCAGCTCAATACATTGGGATTATCGGAGCTGGAGAGGAATGTAATTGCGGCTAAGCAGAAGAGTCCTGTCGTTTATCGATATAATTCCCTTGATGACTTGAAATTCGAATTGAGAATGCGCTCCAATATCGTGAATGCGGCGAAGACACTGCACGATAGTGGGGTGGACTTTGCTGGATTCGACGATTCCAGATGCAACGAAAGGTATTGGATACGCACGGACAGAGGGGGATTTCAATTAAGAAGAGGTGTCTCGCCTTCTGCTGCCATCAACGATATTTTCCATAATGGTGGACAGTATGCATTTGAATGTGCGACAGCTATTATTATTGTTCTGTATAAGGCAATCATAGATACGCTGGGTGAAGCCGTTTTTGACCGTTACTTTCAGGATTTGCTTCTATGGGATTGGAATTATGACCGCAATCTTCGACTGGTGTCGAACTCGAACCTCGTTGAGGCATTTTTAGGGGATATTCTTTATTTTAGAAATCCAGACTACAATCCACGCACGCCGGAATGGCAGGGAGAAAATGTTGTGAAGCTGGGCAACGATCTCTATTACGGGCATGGAATTGGTATTACCTCTTCACAGGGTATGATCACAGCCTTGAATGGAGCGAGGAAGCCTGGAAGCAAGACCTCAGCTTATTTATCCAATGAGGTCATTCATCCGGATTTTGATGCCCTACAGCAACTTCAATATGGTCGTGACAATCGAATTGTGGCTATCTCCGAGCATCGTGGATGGGGTGTTAATGTTAGAATTGGTGCGAAGACATACAGAGATTCTGGCAGGGAGACTTAGTTTCGAAGGAAGGCGGCGGTATTGAAGTCTTGAAGCCCTATTAGAATGAATTGCTCTACTGCCGTCAATCGCCGCTAGGTTCGTTGTGCAATTTAGATTGTTGCTATAGAATGGTAGAGATTATGGACGATATGGATGGCCATGGTGTGCGATGAGTGATGCAAGTCATGAGCGAAGCTAGATAGAAAAATGGGGGACATCAATTTCATGAAAATAAAAGTAAGTATTCTGCTCAGCATCGTGATGATGCTAGGAATGGCTGCTTCCGTTCAGGCTGCAGACAAATCCGTAATGGCACGGCCGACTCAGGCCAATGTGAGCATTAATGGACAACCGATGAATCAGATGGATGCCTACAATATTGGGGGCAGCAACTACTTCAAGTTGAGAGATGTTGCAATGGCATTGAAGGGGACGAAGAGCAGCTTCGATGTAACCGTTGATACCACGAGTAATGCGATTCGTGTGCATACAGGACAAGCCTATACCCCAATCGGAGGGGAGCTAGAGCCTGCCAAGAAGTCTGCAAAGTCAGGCAAGGCAGCTGAACGACAGGCGATACCGACTTCCTCCAAAGTATATGTGGATGGCAAAGAAATTCAATTGACGTCTTATAATATCGGGGGCAGCAATTATTTTCAACTGCGGGAATTAGGGGAGCAGCTGCAAGTTCCCGTTCTGTGGCGGGCGTTGAGCAACTCAATTCATATCATTGCCCATCCAGAGATGACGATCTGCTCTATAGAAGGGATCACCCAGCTGCGTACAACCAATGATTATCATTATGGGAATTGGTTCGAGCCAGCTGCCCGTTATTTGTTCCAGAAGGATGGACAGCCGAATCTGCTGCAATTGGACTCGGATAAGCAGAAGATACATATTCAGCAATTCAATAAGGATTATACCGTAGCGGGAAGTAAGACGCTGAACATAGAGCTGCCCAAATTCGGAGGCTTCCATCAAGGTGAGGACGGCAATTATTATCTCGTATTCGGACAAGACAACATGGAGGAAGCCAGCACAAAGGCAGTATATCGCGTAGTGAAATATAATGCTTCGTGGGACAAGCTTGGTCAGGTAGATGTATCAGATGTGTACGTATCAGAGCCGTTCAGATCCGGGAACGTTACGATGGACAGCGCAAATGGCAAACTCGTGGTTCAATCGACTCGTCTTCGCTATAAGACTGCTAAGGATGGTTTGCGGCATCAGTCGAACATGACCTTTTCTATTGATATGGCAGCGATGAAGGTGCTTAGTAAGAGTGGTCAATTCCCGTCTAACCACGTGAGCCATTCTTTTGCCACTTATGTTCGCATGGATGGTGATCGCATCGTATATGCTGACCATGGTGATGCGTATCCGCGTTCTATTCTACTGCAGGTGGAGCAGGGTGGTAAGATTACGGAAAAAATTGACCTCATTAAAATACCGGGCAAGATCGGTGATAATTACACAGGCGCCTACTTGGGCGGACTAGAAGTATCTGCATCGAGCTACCTTGCCATTGGGGCGAACAGCAACACCGGTTCACAAGATGGGAAAGGCATAAATGTATTCCTTAGTGTCGTTCCAAAAAATGCGCAGGATCGATCAAGCATCAAGCCAATATGGCTGACACAGCATACGTCTGAGGCTGGCGTGTTCATCCGGGATACGTATATTCGCAAGATCAATGAAAATAAGTTTGTCTTGTTATGGACGGAGTCGAGCCGACTCGGAGAAGGAATGAAGTATGCGATCGTGGATGGCCAGGGAACGATGCTTAAGCAGCCGACCCATCTTGGGGGCGTTCCATCCCCTGGGAACATGATGCCGCTTGTGCAAGATCAGTCGATTACGTGGTACTATGCCAACCCAATGGCGGGTCAGATCACGAGCAAGCCTTCGGCAATCGAATTGTATACGCTGCGTGTCGAATAGCAGATGAGTGATAGTCGATAGAGTAACAATAGATAGAGAATGAACAGATAGAGTAACATTAGACAGAACAATAATAGATACTGGTAGAACGATGACAGGGTAGGTTAACTTGTATGAGGCGAGGGGCGAGGAGCTCTTCGCCTTTTTTAGTAGATATTAAAAATGGGCAAATGTTCCAAAATGCAGGAAAAAGAAGGTTGCTGTAGAAAACCTCATAATATGATGAACAAGAAAAAAATCATTGTGAGCACGTTATTGTTCGTGCTTCTGCTTGCTGGTATCCACGTAACGTGGCTTATGACTCTGGAAGCATCTCAGCATGTCAAGGTGGCTAATGGGGTTGCTGATCTGCGCGGAATGGAGCTAGACAACAAGCACACCGTATATTTGGATGGACAGTGGGAGTTCTATCCAGATGCATTGATATCTAATGAAAATGAGCTGCGTCAGTTCCAAGGCCAATCCAGCTATGTTCAGGTTCCCGGAGATTGGAGAGAGGGCTGGCGCCAGCATAAAAGCAATTCATATGGCTATGGGACGTACCGGCTTCGGGTATTGGTCGATCAACCAATAAATCAGCCCTACCATTTTTGGATAAGAGAAATTCAAGCGGCCAACGTCTTTCTAATCAATGGACAAATCAATGCGAAATCGGGAGTAGTGTCCACCGATGCGAAGTCATATCGACCCGTTCAGACATCCTTTACCACTTCCTACGAGGTCGAGGCAGAGGATCAAGGCGTCATCGAGGTTCTGCTTCAAGTCTCCAACTTCGACAACCCCTATAAAGGAGGCATCGCTCGCTCTATAAGATTCGGAACGCAGGCGGCGGTTGAATTTCAACGCTGGTATTCCATCGGTTTTCAATTAGTTACCTTTATCATTTTGATGCTGCATGGCCTATATGCTGTCATTTTGTATTGCTTTAATCCGCGAGAGAAGACTTTTATTATTTTCGGGTTATTAATGACAATGACAGGCACATTAGTCATAGCTGATAATGATTCGATCCTGCTGTTATGGCTTCCTATCAATTATACCTGGGCGCTTCGAATCAAGATTCTTGCTTATTTGTGGCATGCCTGCTTCATGATGATTATGGGAAGGAACTTTTCTGGATTTACACGGCGTGGGAAGCTATTCTACGGGTATACGGGCTTCTTAGTCTTGTTTACAGTATTTGTACTTGTTGCCCCTGCACCGTTTGTTTTCTTCACGACGACCTATAGGATTTTCAGCGTGCTCTATCTCTTCCCGATTATTTGGTTATCATCCCTGATTATGCAGATGGTCTATCAAAACCGTAGGGAAGCCTATATTCTGCTGCTTGCGGCTGTCAGTGTTATGTCAGGGATCACCTGGAGCGTTTTTATTTATAACGGAACGAAAAATATGATTTACTATCCGATCAACATCATCGCCTCGATCGTCGGATTTTCAGCGTATTGGTTCAAAATGTATTTCCGCAATGCTGAAGAGAATGCAAAATTGAACGATCAGCTGCGGGAGGCTGACGAGAAGAAGGATCTATTCTTGGCAAATACGTCGCATGAATTGCGCACGCCGCTGCACGGTGTCATCAATATTGCGCAGTCCGTTGTCACACGCGAGAAGGAACTGATGGATGAGAAGAGCAGGGCAGATATGGAACTGCTTATTACGATCAGTCGCCGCATGTCGCATACCATTAATGATTTACTTGACTTAACACAGCTCCGGGAAGGCAAAGTCATTTTATATTGCACTCCGCTTCATGTGCAATCGGTGGCGTCTGGCGTGCTGGACATGCTGCGCTTCATGATGGAGGGCAAGCCAATCCAGCTGGTTATGGCGATACCAGAGACATTCCCGCCTGTTATAGCGGACGAGAAGCGATTAGTTCAAGTTTTGTCCAATCTTGTTCATAATGCAATCAAGTTCACGGATGAGGGTTCAATAATGATTTCCGCAGAGGTTCGAGAAGGACGGGCCTGTATCTCTGTTGCTGACACAGGCATTGGCATGAATAAGGAACTGCAGGAGCGGGCATTCCATGCTTACGAACAAGGAACTGCAGATACGGATACAAGTGCTGGGGGAATCGGACTTGGACTTCGCATTTGTGAACAAATGGTGCAGCTGCATGGTGGAAGATTGGAAGTGGAATCGGAACTGGGGAAGGGATCTGTATTTTCCTTCACCCTGCAATTGGCCGAACTGGATACCATTCCGCTTGTGCAGGAGGAGAACCAGATAGAGGCGCTTGTATCTGCTCAGGCTGCAAGCGAGGTGAGCATGATCTCTGACGAGCTTCATGTGGTGCAGCAGCAGGCGGCCTCGGCCCTGTATAAGCCAATGGTATTGATTGTTGATGATGATCGCGTGAATTTAAAAATACTTGGGGACATCTTGTCCAGCGATCAATATGAGGTTGTGAGAGCAACGAGCGGCAAAGAGGCCTTAAGCAAGCTGGATGCAGCCAAGTGGGACTTGATCATTTCGGATGTCATGATGCCCCATATGTCCGGTTACGAGTTAACTCGTCTCATTCGCGAACGCTTTACGATTCTGGAATTGCCTATTCTGCTCCTAACTGCGCGAAGCAACGCGGAGGATGTGCACTCGGGATTTTTGGCGGGTGCAAATGATTATGTAACGAAGCCTGTTGATGCTATGGAACTGCGCTCCCGCGTACAGGCGCTGACGGAGTTAAAGCAGGCAGTGAACGATCGCTTGCGCATGGAGGCTGCTTACTTACAGGCACAGATCCAGCCTCACTTCTTATTCAATACATTGAACACGATTACGGCGCTCAGTGATTTCGACACGAACAAGATGAATGACCTTATTGAGGCATTCAGCTCTTACTTGAGAATCAGTTTCGACTTCTTGAACTCGTCGAAGCTGGTACCGATTGAACATGAGCTAGATCTCGTTCGTTCTTATTTATTTATCGAGCATGCTCGCTTCGAGGACAGATTGAATGTCATCTGGGAGATGGAACAGCACATTCGGGTGATGATTCCGCCACTGACAATCCAGCCGCTTGTGGAGAATGCCATTCGACATGGGGTGCTAAGCCGTGCTCGTGGGGGAACCGTGTGGATCAGGATTACGCAGGATGAACGGTATGTTCATGTGGAGATTCGCGACGACGGTGTAGGTATGGATGCTCATCGAGTTGATACTCTGCTTGAATTCCATGGGATTGAGGAGCGGGGAATTGGGCTGCTCAATACAGACCGACGATTGAAGCAGCTATATGGAGCGGGTCTCGTTATTCGCAGTAAGGTGAATGAGGGGACGAGTGTGTCCTTTGCTATGACGAAATAATAATGGATTGATATTGTGAAATGATTTATAGGGCTGCCCTAGGTCACCTTACTGACCTTTAGGCAGCCCTCCCTTATGAATATACGGGTGATTGCTGCAGAAATTGAAGAACAAGGGATTAGAATTGTCGAGGCTCCTCGATGAGGGCAGATTACCATTTTTCCATAAAAAGTGGTAGACGTCCACATGCTTATTGAATGACAAAAGGCGGGGGGATTGTCCCTCGCCTTAAGATGTATTGTTTACTATCTTAGCTTGCGACTTGTACGAACAATTACAAGTTCTTGCTTGCATAAATACGTATCGATATCATCATAGACACGATGCCAATGGCAAGCGCAATGATACCTGGAATCCACTGCTGAATCTCGTGTGGAAGTGGAAGCGAGATCGAAATGGAAACAGGCCGAGACTGGTACCACTTCATGATCACTGGAGTGATGAAGGGGGTCACGAATATGATCATCATAGATATGAACTTCGTTTTTTCATAACCATATTTGTACTGCAACGGAATCAACACGCCCAAGTACAGGCTGACGAGCAGCAAGGCCGTCCCTACGCCCAAGACACTCAACCGGCTTAATAGTTGTGGAACGACAAGGGATGTGATTGTATAAAGGCCGAGACTCACAATAAAGATGGTGAGAACGAGCAGATACTTAGCCTTGACTAGCGCATTGCGTGTATAGGGAGTGGCACACAGCAGCGAGGCCCCCTTATACTTTTCCTCCGATACAGACACGGTATTGAATAGAATAAACTCCATAAAGAGTACGGTAATAAGAAAGCTGATGTTTCCATTTCCGCTCAGTGGCATCCGATAAGATATAAATAGAGGTCCACCGATGGCGAATAGCAGCATGACCAGCAAATACTTTTTCGTAAGGATGAGATCTTTTTTGACCAGATTAATGAGCATGTCGATTACCTCCTATGTAAGCCAGCATAATGGACTCGATGGACGGCTTCTCCATATGCACGTTGCCCATCAACTGCCGCACTTTGGGAATGCTGCGCGTAATGCCTTCGAATCCGTATGCGGTAACCTGTAGAGATAAGAAGAGGGATTCTGTGCGCTCATTCAGCAGCTTCTTGTCTCCCTTCACAAGGGCATGTGAATCCAGCAATGCATCCTTGTCTTCGTGAAATAAGATGTCCCCATGATCGATCATCAACAGGGTATCTGCGATCTTCTCTAAATCAGACGTAATGTGTGTGGAGAAAAAGACACTCTTTCCTTCCTCGTTCATGAACTCCAATAGAAGCTCCATCAGTTCACTCCGGATGAGGGGATCAAGACCACTCGTGGGCTCATCCATAATGAGTAAATCGGCATGATGGGACATGGCGAGTGCAATGGCATATTTCATGCGCATGCCCTTGGACAAGGTCGATATCTTCTGATTCAGCTGCAGGTTGAAGCGCTGGATATAGCGCTGGAAGATGGCTTCATCCCAGTTCGTATAGGCGGGGGCGATGATGCTCTTCATTTCCGACAGCGTCATATCATCATAGAAATAGCCTTCATCAAATACGATGCCGATGCGGTTTTTCAAATCGCGCTCATGCTTGTCCATTTCCTTCCCCAGAAACGAAACGCTGCCCGCGTTCTTCTGAATGAGTCCTAGAATGGCTTTAATGGTCGTCGTCTTCCCTGAACCGTTCGTTCCAATAAATCCAGTAATACAGCCTTCTTGTAGGGCGAAGCTAATATTGTTCAGACGAAAGTGTTCAAATTGAACGTTAACATTCGTTACTTCCAATAGATTGCTCATTGCTCATCCTCCTCTACAAATAGCAGTTCCATCATTTCACGTAGTTCTTCCTTCGGAATATCTAGTGTCCGGGCTAGCTGCCATGCCTCCGCGAGCTTCGATTCCACGAGATGACGCTTGGACTCTGCCAGCAGCTCTTGGCTCTCTGGCGCCACATACGAGCCCTTCCCAGCCCTCGTCATGATAAATCCTTCTTCCTCCAACTCAGCGTATACGCGCTTGGTCGTTAGTACGCTGACATGCAGATCATTCGCAAGTGAGCGAATGGAGGGGAGCAGTTCGCCTTCCTTCAGATCGCCGCGCAGAATCGCGTCCTTGATCTGATCCTTGATCTGTTGATATAAGGGAACGTCGGACACGTTCTTAATAATAATGTTCATAAAATACCCTCTTTGCTCGAAACTGTGCATACTGTATATTAGATAGATACACAGTATGCACAGTTACTACTTTACTCGATCATGCCCGAAATATCAATCCTCTTTTGGGTGGAAGGGGATAGAAAAACCGACCCCATAAGTTGGGGTCGGTCTGGAATAGCTGCTATTAAGATTTCATCCATCTCTTGCGAATGGCGAACAATACGGATCCGAGCATGACAAGTGCCAGTCCAGCAAGCTGCATAGGCAGCGGACTGTCTTCGCCTGTTTTCGGCAGCACTTTGTCGGATTTATCTTGCTTCCGGTTTTGTTCACGGTTGGTGATGTTATCGCTTGTGCTCTTATCTTTTACTTTATCCGATGTTCCGTTATTTTCGGACTTCTCGTTCGACCCATTGTCAGTGGCGGTGTCATCCTTGCTATCGCCGGAGTCTTTGCCATCCGTTTTATCGGACTCTTTACCAGAGTCACCAGTCTCGTTGCCTGAATCCGTTTCTTTATTTGGCTTGTCGCCTGTTTCATTGCCCGTTTCTTTCTCAGGCTCTTTATTAGATCCTTCTTCTGTGATGTGGCCAGGAATGCTGCCGCTATCTTCAGGTTCTTCTAGCTTGTTTGGTTCCTCTGGATTGATAGGCTTGTCCGGCTTGTTGTTGCCATTGTCAGTCGGTTCCTTCGAATTGTCACCAGGATGTGATGGATCAACTGGATTAACCGGATCAACAGGATTGATTGGGTCAACCGGATCGACTGGATCAATAGGATCAACTGGATCAACCGGGGCAATTGGCTCGATTGGTTTCAGCGTATTCTCGACAGTAACAAGTGTTTCTTTCTCACTCGTAATCGTGAACATCGTCAGCTTTTTATCAATGAGATAGCCATCAGGAGCTTTAGTCTCTTCGACAAAGTAAGTGCCCGCCTTCAGATTCGGAATCAGAATAAGTCCATCCTTATCCGTAGTCTGAATTGGGTACGGCTTACCGTTCTTATCCAAAAGAGGCTGCTGGTTCTCGTCAAGGAGACGGAACTGAGCACCTTCAAGCCCTTTATCTATCTTGCCCGATTCAATCTTCAAGAGCTTCAAGGAGCCCGGAAGAGGTTCAAGAGTATTCTCGACAGTAACGAGCGTTTCTTTCTCACTCGTAATCGTGAACTCGGTCAGCTTGCTGTCGATGAGATAGCCATTTGGAGCTTTAGTCTCTTCGACAAAGTAAGTGCCCACCTTCAGATTCGGAATCAGAATAAGTCCATCCTTATCCGTAGTCTGAATTGGGTACGGCTTACCGTTCTTATCCAAAAGAGGCTGCTGGTTCTCGTCAAGGAGACGGAACTGAGCGCCTTCAAGCCCTTTATCCTTCTTGCCCGTTTCAATTTTCAAGAGCTTCAAGGAGCCTGGAAGAGGCTCAAGAGTATTTTCGACAGTAACGAGCGTTTCTTTCTCACTCGTAATCGTGAACTCGGTCAGCTTTTTATCAATGAGATAGCCATTTGGAGCTTTAGTCTCTTCAACAAAGTAAGTGCCCGGCTTCAGATCAGGAATGATAATGAGACCATCTTGATCTGTTGTTTGAATCGGGAATGGCTTGCCGTCCTTATTAAGGAGAGGCTGTTGGTTCTCATCAAGGAGACGGAACTGCGCACCTTTCAACCCTTTGGTCGCTTTACCTGTTCCAATCTTCAAGAGCTTCAAGGATCCCGGAAGCTTTTCATTTACAAATGTAAGTTCAATCTTGCTCTCATTTGTAATATCAAATTTCAATGGAGTTGTAATGAGCTTGTATCCCTTAGGTGCAGCCTTCTCGACAAATTGATAGCTTCCGATATCCAGGTTGCCCGTGCTCACCTTACCGTCTGTTCCGGTAATCAGCTTGCTGCGCACGACTTTACCCGATTTAGCATCTTGAATCTCGAACTCAGCCCCAGCAAGAGGTGAAGCAGGCTTGCCGTCATCTACCTTTGTCAGTTCAACAGAGCCTTTGATTCGGTTATTTGTCACAGTCCCTGTTTTTTGTATGGTTTGGTTTTCATCAATGGTAAATGGAATTTCTTTAGCTTCCTGCATATACCCAGCGGGAGCCTGAACCTCGACCAGTTTATATTGACCTGGAAGGAGATCCGTCAGCTTCAACTTACCGTACTTTTTCGTAGGAAGGTTCGTATACCCATTAACATCTGCATATCCGACCCCATCAAACCGCTGAAGCTTGAATACAGCGTCTTCAAGAAGCTTAGATCTATTTTCAGCATCTACTTTCGTGAGCTCAAAATCTCTTACGATTTTGATGTTCTTAATGGTAACGACCTGGCCATCCTTGCTCAGTGTAATGACCTGCTCCGGCTTTTGCGGCAGCAAGTAGCCTGGAGGAGGGGCCAGCTCTTTAATTTTGTATTGTCTAAATCGCAAATCAGTAAATGTTGCGATTCCGTCTTGATCCGTTACAGCTTCTTGCAGCAGGATCGTTCCCGATTTATCGTACAATCCGAATTTCGCGCCTTCCAGCAGCGCTGCTGTAGCTGCATCGACTTTTTTGATTTTCAACTCTCCGCGGCTGGAGGTGCTTGCTCCGCCTCCGGCTCCCGCGAATTCAACTTTGATGCTTGATGATTCATTGCCGTTTACCGTTCCGGAGGACTGACCTTCAAAAGATACCTTATTGCTTAAATTCTCGCCATTATCGGCATCAATAAAGGATTGATACTCTAAAACGTAAGCTTTATCCAGTTCTGCCTTGAAGGTAAGCGTAAGCTTGTTGCCATCGACCTTCAATTCCGCAACTTGCTCCAAATCCATTGGCGTGGAAGCTTTAGTCAAGGTTCCGTTCTGTGACACGGTCGTTTCGTACAGCTTAATCGACTCGGGCACAAGCTTTTGGCTGGCAGACAACGTATCTGTCAGGACCGAACCGGCCTTGATGTGCGATTGGCTGCGATTAATGTTGACGATCCAGAACGCGATGTCCGATTGTTCCCCTTTACCTTGGACACCTGTCTTGGATACATACTCATCGCCGTATTGCGGTGACACAGAAGCTGAGCCGTCAAATACTTTTTTGGAAGTCGATTTATCCTCCAATGTAGCGCCATTGCTGTAGGTTTTGACGACAGATTGATTGTTAAGGCTTGTCTTGTAGGTAATTCGGTAAGCCTTGTCAATTGGGTTGTTGAACGTTAATTCGAAGCCCGATTTATTATTTTCCGTTTTCTTTTCGAATGTATAATCGTTTGTAATGCTGCCTTCTTGAACACCATTTGCTCCACCCGACAAAATCAATTCGTGTACCGTCAAAGATCCGTCAACGAATGTCTGCTCGCCGGTATAAAAGTCGCGAAGTACGGCTTTATCGATATGGTGAAGGTTATAGTTGATATCGATCGTCCACGTAATTTCCTTCGTGCGGGCATCGTAAGTACCTCTTTTATTCCCGTTGTTCTTCGTATAGCCATCTGGTGTAACGGTATCCTCTTTCGTGATAGGCTTCTGAGATACGCCTTTTTCTTCCCAATTCAGAGTCGCACTATTTGTGTAGCTGGCGTTATTTAGAACTGGATCGAATGTAGTCTGATACCGAATAACTAGACTAGAAGTAATGTTCGATGTAAATGTAATCTTGAATCCGCTATGATAGCGGGAATTTGTAGGATCTACTACATAATTGATCGTATAATCCTTATCTTTGGTAAATCCAGCAGCCGTCAAGCTATCCTCAAGGCTTTTCTGATCAATGGTCAAACCTCTCGTCTTGAATATATCTTCTACGACGACATTTTCCATCACCTTGTTGTCTTGATTAAGGGTGAGGTACCAACCAATCGTTTTGTTGGCATAGTTAACATCGTCATGGCCCTTGAAGAAGATGACAGGGTAAATGTCTCTCGATGCCTCTTTAGAGGTGTTGTCATGCATCGTGACTTTATTGTTGATTTTTCCATTTTCATAAACCCGGTCAATGGATTTGGTCGAATATACGATGGAATAAGCTTTCGTTACTTTATTTTTGAATTGCAGCTTAAATCCATCGGTTGTTTTTACGACCGAATATTCATCTTTGCCCAGTTGTCTGACAACGGTTGCTTTTCCGTTATCGTCAATAGACATTTCGTTCACTACGAATGAATCCACATTGAGTTCTTGAACCTTCGTGTCAAAAACATCAGCAATCCAAGCCTTCGTTTGGTCAATTTCACGCTCGTTGTAATTGTATTCAATCTTCCAATTGATCGTTTGCGTGTAAGGATCATAGCCGGTCGATTGTTTCTCTAGCGGCTTGCTGAATCGTACATCCACACTCGAAGAGATCGTTAGAGGGTTATGATTATCTCCTGTGACCTGAACAGCATTGGTATAGCGTTTGTCTTCTGTCTTGGTAATTTTCGTTTTGTATTTCACTCGATAGGCATTTTGAATATTGCCCAGCTCGATTTTGAAGCCATTGGCTTCGCGTACGGGGAGGTAAGCTACTTGCTCAGCTTCTTTAACCGTTCCGTTCAATTGAACGTCAAGCTTATGTACTGTAATCGAACTCATATCGATTTCCAAGCCGTCTGGCAGCATGTCGGTGAAGATAGCGTTATTGATAATGTCTTCACTTGTATTGAAGTCTACAACCCATTCGATTTCCGTAGGATTGATTGTTCGATTGGCCGTGCCACGCTTCGTAATCTCTTTGCTGTTCGGATTTTTGTTGAAATGAATTGGGATTTCGAAGCTGGAGTTCCCTTGAATATCAAAAGATATCTCTTGCTGGGTTCCACCTTCAAACTTTTTCTCGTCGAAATATCTCCATACGAAGAAATCGCCGATCAGCTCTTGACCATCCTCAATTTCTTCATTGAACGTGAAGGTTACTTGACCGTCCGATGTAATGTCAAAGGTGCCGTATTCGATTCCACCTTTATTCAAAGGTTGATTCTTAATTGGAGCCGATAACTGGAACTTGTCTGGAAGTCGGAATGTAAAGGTCGAGCCAGCGCCGTAATGGTGACCGGCTGGAAGCTTCCAAGTATAGTCTATATTCACATATTCATTCAGATTTGGACGAATAGATGAAATATTATTCCCCTTCGCATCCGTTATAGACACGGAAGTAAGAATATTGTCTGTAATTGCCCCGTAAGTAACCTTCGTCACGCTGCTGGGATCCTGGCCATTGTTCGGATCCTTGCCGTAAGTGAGGTCGGTAACGCTTGTGGCATTACGATCTCCGGTATTGAACAATTGATTCGGCAACCCATCATACGCTTGAACAAGCGTGGGAGGCAGAACAAGATTCAACATAATAGCGACTACTAAGAGACCGTATAATGTCTTTCTAAGGTTGTTCATTCTTAGAATCTCCTATTTTTTAAATTTTTTTGCAACTGAATCATTGTCTACTAAAGGATTCAGTTTTGTCAAACCAAATGAAAGTTTCAGAAAACATTTCCTGACATGTGAAATTACCCAACGAAATGGTATGTTAAACAGATTTGCTTGACATTTTTTTGTGCGGAAATGAGAAAGGTGGAGGGGCGTACAAGGATTATATGGCGACTATATTAAAATGAAGAAACACAGTTTACACAAAAAAATCCCGATAGGTTATCGGGATGGGTAAGGCGTTGGTCGGTGTATGTGCTGAGCAGCTGCTAGATTACAGATCCATTAGCTTGCGCTGATTCCATCATCCATTGATGGTACCAGTCGATAATTTCCTTGCTAGGGGCCGTATCATACTCCTCTTCGAGCCTGCTTGTCAGATGATTGTACAGCTTGCGTACTTCGGCTGAGTGATTCAGAGAGGCATAAATGTTCATTAGCGCGAAGTAACCATGCTCCATATGAGGGAACTTGTCAATAATTTGGCGATAGATCAGAGTAGCTTCTGAGTACATTTCATCCGAAAGGTAGTATTGGGCAATTACCTCGGCATGGTTCAACCAGATCGTTCGTATGCGCTCCCATTCGTATTCAGCCCAGCCATATCGATGCTCTTCTAGGAAATCTCCTGTGTATGCATTCAAGATGGCAAGATGCTGCGCTAGGGTATCCCTCTGCAGTAAGGGAGCTTCGCGAACAGAGTTCTCCCATTCTTCCACGTCAAGTCGCAATGCGCCCCACGCCAGACGATATCCTTCGTCTTTATATTTGACTTCTATATCGAGTTCTGCGGTTTTGATCATTTTCCGAATTTGATAAATGGCCGTGTGCAGCTGCGTCGTAGCGCGTTCCGTATCATAATTCGGCCACAGCAGATCCATCAGCACCTGCTTATTCACGGTTTTCTCTCGGTAATAGAGCAGATACGCGAATAGCTCTTGGGCTTTCAGCGTCTTCCAAGGGAATCGCTGTGCAGCGCCGTTCGCATCGATATAGTGCAAGCTTTGCAGACAGCATAATGTCAGCTGGGGTGTACGCTCATGGCTGATTGCAGGAGCTGCCCCATTATGCGGATTCGTTGAGGTAAGCCGCTGCAAGGTCAATGCCAGCCGATTGTGGTGAACCGGCTTTAGTAGGTAATCAAGCGCATTAAGCTCGAATGCTTTGACCGCATATTCTTGATAGGCCGTCACAAAAATAATATGTAGCTGTGGATGAATTTGCAGCAGGCGTTCGGCTAATTCGAACCCGTTAATCTCCGGCATTTCAATATCTAGAAATGCTACGTGGAGCTGCTCCCGCTGTGCAATTTCAATTGCATCATAGGGATTATAGCAAGCCATTAATCGCTCAATTTTATTTCTTCCGGTCTGCTCCGTCAGCAATTTTTCCATTTTCTTTAGAGCGAGTCGCTCATCATCAACAATTATGGCATGCAGTCCCATTGTTAAGATAGCCCCCATTCTATTTCTATTTCTGAATACGCAGGGAGAATGTATGCTGCATATAAGCTTTCTACAAATAGCGAATAGCCGTGTTACGATTTCAAGTGCCTATGTTCCAGAATAGCCCGCATATTAATAGACTTCAAGCTTGGGAGTGATTCAACAAGTGTACAGCTCCGCCAATCTTCCATCAACAGGTAACCGCGCCGTACCAAGGCGAAGATCGTATTGGTGGTGCAATGCCATTCGGGGAATGCTTTGCTGTGATCATCCTCTTCTAAAATAGCTGCTCCCTCATATGTCCAACATCCTCCACTCCAGCGAATGAGCCGTCCTCCATGTCGTCTTGCCTGCTCAAGTGCTTCTTGTTGAATGATGGATAATAGCATGTTCGCATTCCTCCAGCAGTCATAGTCGTACTCGTTAGTTCTATTCAATCATATTTGGCTGAACAAAATCTGAATTCGACTGCTGAAATAGAATGAGCCGTCCCAGCTTGTCAGACCAGTAGGAAAAAGACCGACTCCTAGAGACCGGCCTTCCCTTCTTATTTAGCTGCTGGCAGCTGGATAACTGTCATGTCATGCCAAGGGTTAGAAATGCAGCATTAATCAAGATTCACCCATACCGTCTTCACTTCGGTGTAATTGTCTAGCGCATAGGAGCCCATTTCACGTCCGATTCCTGACTGCTTGTAGCCACCGAATGGAGCGGCAGCATCGAAAACGTTGTAGCAGTTGATCCATACGGTTCCTGCTCTAAGCTTGCTGGCAAGATAGTGGGCGCTCTTCAAGTCCTGTGTCCATACGCCAGACGCAAGGCCGTAGTCGGACTGGTTAGCCTGTTCAATCAAGTCATCCAGCGTATCATACGGCAATGCTGCAATAACTGGGCCGAAGATTTCTTCGCGAGCAATGGTCATCTGCGGATCAACCTGTGCAAACACCGTTGGCTCGACGAAGTAGCCTTGATTGTAGGGTACGCTTCCGCCCGTCACCAATTCAGCGCCAGCTGCTCTGCCTGCTTCGATGTAGCGCTGGACGACATCATGCTGCTCGGAGGACACGAGAGGCCCCATCTCCGTGTCTAAGTCCAAGCCAGCTCCAACACGAATGCGCTTCGCCTTGGAAGCGAGGTCAGCAACAACGTTATCATAGAGCTTCTTCTGCACGTATAGCCGTGAGCCTGCTGAGCACACTTGCCCTTGGTTGAAGGTAATGCCGCTGAGCGCTCCAGGGACTGCGCGGGACAAATCAGCATCAGGAAGAATAATGTTCGGCGACTTGCCCCCAAGTTCAAGGGTAACCTTCTTCAGGGAGTAGGCAGCTTCTTGCATGATGGATTTGCCTACTACTGTTGATCCTGTGAAGGCAATCTTATCAACATGTGGATGCTGGACAAGCGGAGCACCAGCTGTCTCGCCGAAGCCTGGAATGACGTTCACGACGCCCGGCGGGAAGCCGGCTTCCTGAATAAGCTGTGCGAGATAGAGTGCTGACAGCGGCGTCTGCTCAGCTGGCTTCAGGACAACCGTACAGCCAGTGGCCAGCGCGGCGCCCAGCTTCCAAGCAGCCATCAGTAGTGGGAAGTTCCACGGAATGATTTGTCCTACTACACCTACAGGCTCATGTCTCGTATAGGTGAGGAAGTTGCCGGCCGTCGGGATCGTTTGTCCAACATTTTTGGTTGCCCAGCCAGCATAGTATCGGAAATGCTCGATGGTGAGAGGAAGATCGGCAGCAAGTGTTTCACGGAGCGGCTTGCCGTTATCCAATGTTTCTAGCTCTGCAAGCTCTTGCTTGTTCGATTCAATCAAGTCTGCCAGCTTGTAAATAAGGCGGCTGCGATCAGCTCCACTCATGCGGGACCATTCACCATGATCGAAGGCATCGCGAGCAGCTTGTACGGCTCTGTCGACGTCTTCTTCCTGCGCTTCGGCAACAACAGCCAGCACTTCACCAGTTGCGGGATTCATAGAGGAGAATACGTTATTCTTCACGGATTCTGTCCATTCTCCATTGATGAACAGCTTTTTCGTACCTTGCAAGAATGCTTCTACCTTAGGACTGATCTGAATCTGTGACAAGATGCAATCACTCCTTCTATTTGGAATTGGTACAGTGGTTAATAACTTGTACATCTCATATGTATTCCGGCGGGCAGCGGATCATGCCCATTGAGATATTTTTGATGTAAATAGAGACTGATTTGCAGAAGTGGAGCGACAGGCTTGCGAATGGACTGGAACATTAAGGAAGTACAGGAATTCTATTGAGAAATAAGTTAAAATAGATCCGAATGAGAGAGTAATAGAGCAATCGCTCTCATAATCTTGTAAGAAATGAGGGAGCTTTCTTGAAAAAGCGATTTCTTATCTGTTCGCTGTTGTCTATGCTGTTGACCTCTACGCTGCTTCTTCCGCAGCAAGCAGGCATCGCAGAGGCGGCTGGGAACAGTCAATCTATGAAGACGAAGATTATGCTGGATAACTATCCGCTAGATTTTCAGGCAGAGCCCATTATTGTACAGGGGAATACGATGGTTCCATTCCGTGGAATCGCAGAAGCGCTCGGCATCGAAGTGCTGTGGAATGCGAAAGATAAGACGGTAACGGCGAATCAAATGGCTGCAGATGGGAAGAAGGTAGTCGTTCTGCAATTGAACCAGAAGACAGCCAAAGTGAATGGACAGGCCGTGCAGTTGAATGCAGCGCCGTTCGCCCGTACCGGAACGACCTATATTCCGCTCAGCTTTTTCAGTAAGCAGTTCGGTGCACAAGTATCCTGGGATCAGAAAACGAAAGTCGTCTCCTTGCAGTCACCGCCGAAGAAGATGTACAGTATGGCCTTTTATGCGGTAAAAGCTTTCGGCGAGCGCCAGTATATCCCTCAATTTGATACTGTGGGATTTGGCTGGGCAAGGCTTCAAGAAGATGGAACGATCACAACGAGCGGTAAAGACTTCTATTGGCCCCAAGCTGCAGGAGAAATAACACCTGAGGGGATAGTGGATCAGGCAAAGCAGGAAGGAACTAGTCCGTATCTCATGGTATTTGCTTCAGATCGGAAGAACGAGCTGACGAAAATGCTAGAGGATTCGGCGCTTCGCGATAAGGCGATTGCGGATATTGTGCAGCTTGCAACGGACAAAAATTTCTCCGGCATCGTGCTTGATTTTGAAGGGTTGGGCTTGTCTGGAGATATTGGGAAGGCAAAGCGGGACTTTAATGAGTTCGTTACACGTTTGGCCCAGAAGACTAAGGCATCTGATCTCAAGCTCTCTCTTGCGCTTCATCCATTGAATGGAGCCTATCAAGGATATGACTATAAGACATTGGCCACAGTAGCAGATGATCTCATTATTATGGCGTATGAATATACAAAAGGGAATGTACCAGAGCCATTGGATCAAGTAAATGGGGCGATTAAGCTTGCTCTGAAGGAAGTACCGAAGGAGAAGCTGGTATTAGGCATTTCTACTTGGAGTGAGAACGAGAAAACGATTAGCAGCGTGATTGGACTTGCGAAGCGTCATCAACTGAAGGGAACGGCATTTTGGAGATTAGGACTCATTGGGGAATCCTCTAAAGCACAGATCGACAAAAATATAATTCCGTTGAAATCGTAACAGGAAATCGAGCAAGCACTTATCATTTTTTATTGGAATAGAGCGTGTTGTACAACACAATCCTATAAATTCCTTATGGGGGTGTTCCGAAAGTCATGACTTCGGGGCACCCCTGTTTTTAATGATGGGTGTGCTTCCGGCATGTTGTGTTGTATGAAATGCAAGAATGTTGAGCTTAATAGGGCCGATTTCGGGTCAATGCTGCACACTGTGCAACAAGAGCCTTTTTGAGCGGGTCATATTTGTCCTCTGCCACGGAAAAATGCTGCATGCTATACAACATAACCTGTCTATTTCCTACGAACAGATTTCGTAAGTTGTATTCTATACAACTTATTGGCATTCTAACAACCAGCGTTACTGTGTGCCTCTCTTGTTACAAGTAGATCTGCTTCCACTTATCATGCCTCATTTGATCTTGTCGATAAAGGAACGAATAGATGCTGCCAGCCGATCAGGGCATTCTTCCATAAGAACGTGGCCGAATCCGTCATATATTTCTGTGCAAATGCCGGGTATTGTCTGTTCATATTGCCGGAACACCCGCATTGGAATCATCTTATCGGTTGAGCCATAGATCAGCATCGTGGGAGTGGCGATCTCCGAGGCTCGAGGCGCGATGGCGCCTGTATCGTCGTCAGCCAATGTCTTGGCAATGACATAAGGAATATTCGGATCCTGATAGGGCTTCGTCCAGCTGTCCATAAATGCAGGGGTCATATGCTCCAGTGGCAAACGAAGCATCCGAGCAAGCGTGCCCGGCTTCAACTGGCGCTTCATCGCCCCACGAAATATACCTTCCATCCAGCCTTTGCGGGCAGCCCATTTCACAGGTGAGGCTACACCGCGGCGGAAGCCGTCGGGAGCGACGAGGGTCAAGCTGCGCACCAGATGAGGAGCCTGCAAGGCTAAGTGTACCGCGATTTCACCGCCCATGGAGTGGCCGACAAGATGGACAGAACCGCAGTCTAGCGCTTCAATAACAGTCTGAATTCGCTTAGCTTGTGCTCGTTTGCTGTATGCGGCTGTCCGCGGCTTATCGCTGAACCCAGAACCAAGCAAATCAGGACAGTAGATGCGATATTGTGATGCTAACTGCTCGGCTACGATGCGCCAGCAATAATGATAGGCTGCGGTGCCATGGAGCAGCATGACAGGCTCCTCGTGATTCATGCCATAGGAAGCGATATGTATATGTCCATCAGCAACAGGAATACGCTGTGCATCAACCATGGTCATGTTGATTCACCTCCAGCCGTCCACTTAGATTCACCGGCCATATATGCCAATGTCCGCGCAATCATATGTTGCGCTCGCGCCTGCGGAGCAAGCGATGGATTGAGTGCAGTAACCAGCTCCCACCATTGCTGAACACGCTCTGAAGTCATTGCCTCCCCATGCTCGAGGAAGGAGCGCACTAGATCCAGTGTAATAGGCGGTGTGGATCCGGTGACGAGCGACACGTAATCAAGCGCGGCTTGCTGCATCTTTGTACTGCACTCGTTCTCTCCAGCTTCGATTAGGGCAAGGACTGTGTTCGTAATTGTCACATATTGCTCTCCCCACGGGGAAGGGTCAAGCTGTTGGCTTGATATCGCATCCCAATATGGTTTAAGCTTCTGATTTATTTCTTGGACAAAGGCAGGGTCGTCCAGCATGGCACTCATCCTTGACCATGCGTGAAGCTGATCCTCAGTCAGCTCCTGCTCCTTCGGGACGAACCCAATACAAGCGGTAAGAACTTGCTCTCGCCAACGATCGGGCAGCTGCTTCGCACTTAGTGCATGCTGCATCTTGCTAGCGATAAATTGCTGCCGCTGCCGACTGCTTTTATGGACAATGTCTGCAATGTCGTGCAGATAAGCAAGTGGAGCTCCCCGATGCTGCTGCTCTTGGGCATGAACAAGAATTTGCTTCATTCGTCCTAAATGCTCGATCTGCTGCTCTATAGCCTCCAGCTGCCACTGGATTGAAGTGGACACTGGCATATCATGCTGCAGCATTTGCTTGATTTCCTGAACAGCAAAGCCAAGGTATCGCAGTAATAAGATAAGCTCCAGCTGGGCGATATCTTCATCGTTATAGTAGCGATATCCGGTGGAGTTGAGCTTTGAAGCTGGCAGCAGTTGAATTTCATCATAATAACGAATCGTTTTAACGGTTGCGCCAGTCCGTTTTGATACTTCCCCGATTGAATAGTATCCTTCCATCCTGATGTCTCCCTTCTCTCTATTACGAGTATAGAGTCTCCCGTCACGGGAGAGTCAATCGTTTTCTTGGTAATGGATTCGGGATAGCAGAAAGAACAGACTCAGGAGAACATTGACGGAAGGCTGTGATTATGACATTATACTTATAGATACCAACGGTCGGTATTAAAATGGAGGAGGAAAACAGTATGGCAAGAAACAAATATCCAGAACAGACGCTGGAGCAGATTATGGCGGTATCTGCAAAACTCTTCATGGAAAAGGGTTATGACAAAACGAGTATTCAAGACATTATTAATGAAGTAGGAATGTCCAAGGGAGCGATCTATCATCACTTTACGTCCAAGGAAGAGATTTTGGAGGCGGTTATGAACCAGCGCTCAGATCGTGCAGCAGACATGTTCCAGACCTTAATACAGAGTACTCAAGCACCGAATGCCCGCGAGAAGCTCATTTCCCTATTGGAAGCTCTTGCAGTCGATCACGATGCGCACTCTCTTGATGCTCTCCTATGCTCACAGATCCATAATCCACAGTTTGTCGTAAATGGGATCAAGGATTGCGTACTGCAGGATGCGAAGCAGCTTGCTTCTATTATGAAGCAAGGGATGGAAGATGGATCGATTAGGACGGAATATCCCGATGAATGCGCAGAAGTGTTCTTGCTGCTGTTGAACGTATGGATGAACCCGGTACTGTTCATGCGAGACATCGAGGGAACCATTCGACGTCTCCAATTTCTGCAGCTAATGATGAAGCAATTAGGCGTGGATGTTGTCAGCGACAGCTTGATTCAGAAAGCGATGGAGCAATACAAGAACATGGGGGCTTTCCTGAATGTAGAGTGAAAGAGGAGATGACATTGCAAATGCATGTAGGATTTATAGTTGGATCTGTCATCGCGAGTGTGGTTCTAATAGCGGGAATCATCGGACTCGTGCTGAGCAAGCGGCGTGGCGATACAAGCACTTGGGCAAACTGGGCGGTTCTGTTTGGCGTATGTGCTTTAGCAAGTGCAGTTATTAACTTAGGAATTGCAAAGTGAGAATGAGGGGTGCCTGTGATGAAGATAAGGAAGAAATTGGAGATGGGGAGAGCGTGAAAATGAGAAATAAGAGGCTGCTTGAATCAACGAAGAGGCTGTCTGACAGCACCTACAAGAGAGCAATGAATCAGGCTTATCAAGCTGCACACCCATCTCGGAAGGCGGCATACAGAGGTGCTATAATAAGTGGTGGTATCGGACTGCTGCTGCTGACTGTAGGAGGAGTCGTACTTGGGCTTGGTCAGACGGGATGGGGATTAAGCTTGCTCGGCTCCGGAATTGTGGTTGCAGGTATCAATGTATGGAATGTCCGCCGAATTTCAAGTAAGGGGTAGAATAACTTTTTTTTTGCACAAATAGATACCAACCGTCGGTATATTACTTATGATTAAATCGAACTCTTACCCTGTAATTGATTTTTTATCTTCATTAGACTGGGGCCGGGAAGGGAAGGAAGACTGCCTTTCTCGGCCTAGTAGCATTACTATTGTGTATCAATGAAACGTAACTTCGGGATATTCACTGCTGGCGCCTTTCATCAGCGCTCCGCCAGTACCCTTCAGGTTCTTATTGAAGAAATCCAGAACATAGTGATTGACGACAGATGCCCCTCTGTACCCATCGATTGTTCCTGTAATACCGGCGTATTGCAGAAGATTCGAATAGAGCTGCAGGTCGGTGAAATTATAATGCTTCGCACCTTCCAATTGAATGATGCTTCCACCGTGCTGCTTTACTTTCTCCATGATGGCAAGCTCTTGTGCAATGATTCTGCTCATCTTCGCATCTGTAATAAGCCCCTTGCGCTGCTGCTCCTTCATCTCGGTGAACTTATCAGCCTTCAGGAACAGGGCGGGCTTGTCGGCTAGTCTATTGATGTCTAATTCATAGAGAGAGCCATCCATATTGACCGCCGCCTTGACGCGGGGGTTCGTGTTCAAGACGTTAAATGCGGTCGCCCCCCCGAAGGAATGGCCCAGGATACCAATCTTGTCCATATCGATGGCACCCGTAAGTGGGCTTGGCATGTGACCAGCATTCAAGCCATCCAACTGACGAATGACGAAATTCACATCCTCCGTCCATACAGTTCCGATGGATTTGCCTACCGTATAGAAATTATCCATGTTGAAAGTAGTTCGATAGTCTGTATTTGTGCCATCTGAAAAAGCTGTAGCTACTGTGCTGTACGGATGGTCGATGGAAGCGACAATATAACCGTGGCTGGCCAGCTGCTCGGCTTGAGACACATGAAGCAATCGGGTTGTCCCCATTCCATGATTGATGATTATTAATGGATAGGGAACGGAAGTAGGCTGTACTGCTGCTTCTTCATAGGCATTGCTGCGGATGTACTTCCAATAATCGAATATCGGTTCAGGGAGCCTGATAAATGATGATAATCCCTTTTTATAGGACGCGAGCATCTTTGGATCCTCAGGAAAGACAGGTACGGTCTTCTGCACATTATCTACTTGTGCGGGGTACCAGAATTGCACAAGGATTTTACGTTTATCTCCACCATTCTCCGTATAGATCTCCTCTCGACCTTCATCCGTTAGCGACATCGTAAATGTGCCTACTTGATAGGGGCCCTCCAGTTTCGGCAGCTGAAAAACAGGCAAGCATGATGACAACAAGGCGGACAATGTGATTACGACGCAGGATAGGCCAAATAAAGTATAGCGCACAGATTTCCACAGATTGAACGTGCTAGATGATCGTATACTTTTCCAACATAGACTCCCCGTTACTACGATAGTTAGGCTGTACACGCCGAACATCTGCCATCGATAACCCTCTTGCCACAAGTGCAGCGTGAGAATGTACATGCTGATTGTACTGGCTACGATGCCGGTTAGCCGGGGCAGTTTGCGTGTAAATAGAGTACTTATCAATAATGCAAAGCAAGAGAAAGCCAGCAATATTTCATAGAGCCGCATAACGTTCCTATTCCTCCCGTTCTTCAGAGCGTATTTGCCTCTGTCTATTGAGCGTAAAGGGTGAAGATTAAGGAGAGGTCGATCGTTCGTTTAAAATTCGTTTAAAGAGTGAACCGCGTATGTTTCAGTTTTTGTTCAGAATCATGGATTATTGTGTAAGTAGACTCTCGCCTAATCGTTGAAGCAGAAGCAGCCTATACATAGAGCCGGTAAGGAAGGGGGGAGCTGCACTTTATTAACCGATTACGGGAAATGAAGTTGAAGCTCGAACTAAAGCTGAAGAGGTGAATGTTACGAGACATGAAAGAACGTAGAAAGACCTTATATGTATTTTTAGTAATTGCATTGCTATTAAATCTTGTGTTCCCACCTACTATGGTGAGTGCATTTGATGGATTGCTAGATGATAGTTCTAATCGTACAGCGCAGAGTGTGACAGATGCGACTTACGGCAATGCCCCTAGTGTGACGAAGGCAACTTATGGAAAAATTAAGGAAAATATAATTACGGGTGTGACCCTATTGGATAAGGGTGACCGTGATATTACGGAGATTCGCCCGGAAATAGGTTCCGAGATAAAAATAAAATTTAACTGGGAACTGCAAAATGGTCATAACTATGGAAAAGATTCTACATTTACGTTCCGGTTGCCTGATAAATTTGGAGTAGATAGTGAAAAAGATGGTGAACTTACAGGTGATTCCGGGGTTGTTGGGACTTACTTTGTCACTACTGACGGACAAATAACGTTTACGTTCAACGAGATGATCAATAATGGCCAAGGTTTGACAGGGCATTTTGAAGTCTGGAGGTTATTTGACGAGGCAAAATTCGATGGAGGAACAAAGCAAGAAATAAAGTTTGATGATATCGGTTTTGCTTTTGTAATTAATTTCAAGAGCAAAAATGAAAATGATATAGCGAAATTCGGGGCTCCTAACCAGCCGAAAAATCCGAAATCAATTAACTGGAGTATTGAGGTTAATCGGAACAGTAAGAGTGTGACTAATGCCATTTTGGAAGATGATATTCAAGCAGGATTAGAACTTGATTCGAATTCCGTTAAGGTTTATGAAATCAATGTGCGCCGTGATGGAAAAGCTGCTGAGAAAGGGGACGAAGTTAAACATTTTACTATCATTCCCGATAAGTCAAAATTGAAAATCGAGTTTCATGATATTGATAGTGCTTATCTTGTAGAATACACTACCAAGATCATTGATTTTTCTGGATATACCGATAAAGGCAACGATTACGAAAAAGAATTTACAAACAAAGCGACTTTTACTTTTGATGGTCTTCCAAAGCCTTATGAGGCAACCAAAAAAGTGAGCATTCTATTTAACAAGCCGCTTACCAAAAAAGCAACTGGATATGATTCAAATACGCAAACCATTACGTGGCAAATTGAGTATAACTACAACAAACAGGCCCTTGAACAACAGAACGCATGGATAAAAGATACTTTTGATACGGTTCATCTTCAAAAATTGGATGAAGCATCATTCATTGTGCAAGAAATGTCGATCGACAGTTCAGGAAACGCCACAGTTAAGTCCACTCTTGACAAAGGCAAGGATTACATCGTTGCGGTTGAGGCTCTTGATAAGACTAAGGGATTTGAACTGAAATTCACGAAACCAATTAACAGCGCGTATCGAATCCAGTACAAAACAAAGTCTATCGCTCGTGTTGATGGGAAGTTTGATGTTTCGAACGATGTAGAAATGCATGGTGGTATTACTGCGGGCACGAAAAAGAACATTGATCAAGTAATCTTCCGTAAATCTGATGGAGCTGTGAATTTCAACAAGAAAGAAATTACTTGGACGTTGAAAATAAATTCTGATAATTATACGATGCACCAGATTAAGATAGAGGATATTTTCAATAAAGATGTATTGACCTTTGTAGAAGATCGATTTGAGATTAAGGAAGTAAGTACGGGGAATGTTCTAGTTAAGGGGAAGGATTACTCCGTAAAAGAAACAAGTACTGGTACTGGGTTTCAAATTACTATTAATAAGCTTACTACGGAGCATGAAATCACGTATGTAACGAGGTTTGATCCGAATAAATTCAAAAAAGAAGAGATAAATACTGCTAGATTACTGGATTGGACGGAAAAAGATTCGAAAATTGTTTATATCGAGGGCAAAGGTTCAGCCACGCCCGATACTTACACCGTCGATAACGGAGACAAAAAAGGAGACTATGATCCAGAGAGAAAAATAATTACTTGGACAATTGATATTAACTACAATCTCAATAAGATCAATGAGGCAGTCGTTCGGGATTTTTACTCAGCAGGTCAAGATTTTGTGGCAGGTTCCTTGAAAGTCAATGAATTAGAGCTAAATGGTGAGAAAAATGGAGTTAAATTAGGGCCGGAATTCAAACAGTTTGATTTTACAGAGTTAAATGAAATTGGGAAAAAAGGTCTCGAAGTTGCCTTTACGAAAAATCCTATCCATTCTGCTTATCGCATTACGTACGAGACAAGTTTGAAGGGGAAATCCGTTGGAGAAATCTACACTAATGATGCAGCCTTATATGAGAAAAGTTCTCCTAACCAATCTTTGTTCAAGAAATCCGCTGAGGTTCGTCCTAAGCTGGGTGGAGAATTCGTGCATAAAAAAGGCGAGCAAGGTAAAGGAGTCAACTCCGATATCGCATTGTGGGAGGTATATATTAATCGCAGCCAATCTTACATCGGGAAAGGTGCTGTTCTAACAGATACCTTATCTGCCGGTCATAAGTTGGTTGAGACATCTATTCGGCTTTATAAGCTCAATCCTGTGACGATGGGGAAAGAAAAGCTTGTTGAACCATTGGATCGTGTTGCAGATCTTAAGATCAGTGGTCAAACCTTTACGCTTACGTTTAAGGATGATCTGGAAACAGCATATCAATTGGAGTATCAGTCTTACATTGATGCAGAAAATGGGGAAACAATCTCTAACGATGTGTCCTTGAACGGCTACGTTGTGGATCAGGGCCAAGACAAAGTGAAGATTCAAGTTCGCCTTTCCGGAGCGGGAGGCGGGGCTTATCCGTCAGGTCGCGGCGATTTAATTATTAGTAAAGTAGATTCTAGTAATGCAAACATTAAGCTTGAAGGTGTCGAATTCGAACTATACGATCAATCAGGGACAATCCTATTAGATAAAGTTGTTACCGATAAGAATGGTAAAGCAACTTTTACGAATAAGGGATTTAGAAAGTATATGCTTAAAGAAGTTAACCCGCCGAATGGCTATATACTCCAGGGCGATGGATGGAGTTCGATCACATTTACTCAAAAGGGACAAATAGAAGTCATCAAAAACACGAAAGGCGTATGGGAATTCGAGTTGACCAAGGTCGATGCGGATTATCCATCCAAGGGGCTGCAGGGTGCCATCTTCAAGCTTCAATTAAAGGATGAACATGACGTGTATCAGGATGTTCCTGGTAGAACGGATGAGCAGACGGATAAAAACGGGAAGCTTAGGCTGAAAGAACTCCAACCCGGAGGCAAATACCAACTTATTGAGGTAAGGGCTCCTGAGGGATATAAGTTGGATTCAAATCCAAAGCCAATACAATTTGAGATTAAAAAGGATCAGACAACATTAGCAACACGTACGGTTGAGAACACACCACTTCCTGGCTCCATTACTGTAACTAAGAAAGATGAAGCTGGCGGTGCGTTGCTCTCTGGTGCGGAATTTGTCCTTAAAGATGCGAAAGGAAATATCATTGCTACGAAGCAAACTGTTGCAGATGGTATCCTGAACTTCGAAAATTTAAAGAGCGGCACCTACTATTTAGTAGAAAAGACAGCGCCAGAAGGGTATGTGCTCAATACTCAGCCGATTACAGTTGAAGTCAAGAACGGAACGGACACACCGGTTACCGTCTTGAACAAACTGGTTCCAGGATCGGTGAAAGTCATTAAAGTGGCGGCAGGCACGAATACAACACTCCCTGGTGCAGAATTCCGTATCCTTGACGCACATAAGCAGCCAGCCAAGGATCAAACAGGCAAAGAATTGACACAGTTGGTAACGGATGAACATGGTCAATTAATCATTACAAATCTGAATCCAGGCCAATACTTCGCGCAAGAAACGAAGGCACCGGTAGGGTATGTGTTGAACGGTGATTTATTCGAATTCACAGTAAGCAAGAAGGCAGTAGCTGAAGTGAAGGTACCGAATACACGTGAGCCTGAAGCGCCTAAGACCGGAACTGCTAAGTTGGTTAAAGTTGATGCAGCCAACGAAGAAAGGAAATTGCCAGGTGCGGAGTTCCGTTTGCTGGATGCGAATAAGCAGCCAGTCAAGGATCAAGCAGGCGCGGAATTGCCGTTGCTAATCACGAATGAGCATGGCGAAATCACGATTCCGAACCTGTATCCGGGCAAGTATTATGCAGAAGAAACGAAGGCGCCAGTCGGATATGTGTTGAACACGGAATTAATCGAGTTTGATGTGAATGCCGGCAAGGAAGCAGTAATCATGGTACGTAACACACTTGATTTGCCGCCAACGGGTTCAGTGAGGCTTATTAAGATTGCTTATGAGAATAAAGAGAAAAAGCTGTCTGGTGCCAAGTTCCGCCTTCTGGATACGGAGAAGCATCCGGTTAAAGATGAGTCAGGAGCAGAGCTTCCGATCTTAACGACGGATACAAACGGAGAAGCATCCCTTCCAGCCTTGAAGCCGGGGAAATACTTCTTCGAGGAAACAGAGGCTCCAAGCGGTTATATTCGCAACACTACATTGAATGGGTTCGAAATTACGAGAGGGCAGTTGACTGTCGTTACGGTCGAGAATGTTCGTTATACCGATGGAGGGGGAGGGGGCAAGACGGATCCTTACGAACCGTGGGAGCCAAGCAAGCCAGGCGACAAGACACCTCCTAAGACAGATCCGAACATTCCAACGATCCCTGGGCAGATCGTCGATCCTACAGATCCAAAGACGCCAACAACGCCTGGAACGACGACTGACCCTGATCAGCCTACGGTACCTGGTGAGACGACAGATCCCGATACAGGAAATACGACGGAGCCGGATGGAAGCATGGGCAATCCAGACGGTGACAAGGATGATGAAGGAAATCCTGATGCTGCAGATCTAGGAGGCAAGACGGATTCGAAGAAGCCGAATCCTAAGCCGGGCAGCAAGCTGCCGCAAACTGGTGAAGAAGCGCCTGTATCGCCAATCGTCGGTATGATTCTCATTACTGCCGCAGCACTCATGTGGATTGCTCGGAAGCGATTATTTGTAAGACGTTGATATGATGACCCGCCAAGGAGAGTTCCTTGGCGGTTAGTCTACTATTCTGTCCACATACAGAAGATTACAATCGTTCAGGAGTGTACAAGCAGTTCTGTTGCATGTTACCATAGACATATAACTGTTACATTTGGATAATGGCAAACCCTCGCGAAAGCAGGGGACGCAAAGCCACGGGTCTAATGCATTTACACAATGCGATGACAGCCGGGTTGCCCTAATTGCGACAATACGAGCGTCTATTTAAGTGCGCCGCCATTAGGGTGGCGCTTTTTTTGTATATACAAGAAGCGCCCCTGGTGTTCATCTCATTCGAGCGGATAACGTCAAAGAATGGGAGATGGTAAGGATGCGGACACGTTGTACGGAAACGACTGACAACAACGCAAACTGGCAAGTAGAAGAAAAACAATCATTGGTAGGCAGCAAGCGAAGAATTGCAATAGGGCTTAGTGCTGCATTGCTGTTCGGCATGTTCATGCCACAGCCAACCCTCTATGCAGCGGATGAAACAAGCGGAAGCGGAGTTGCTGCATCGGAATTGATGAATGTGCCACAGGCGGCAGGAGTCAAGATTCAGGGCATTTCGCTCGGAATGAGTGAGAAGCAGCTCTTCGAGCGACTGGGACAACCAGCACGCAAAGACGTAAGCGAGTACGGGTTCGATTGGTACATTTATAACAAGGACTATAAGCAATATGTGCAGGTCGGTGTGCTCAACAAGAAAGTTGTAGCTCTATACTCGAATGCTAAAGATGATTATGGAAGCATTGGATTTGGTTCGACGAAGCAGGAAGTCACAGCAGCCTACGGGTCTTCTATCAGCCGAATTAAGAAAGGGAATACCATCTACAATTACAAGGATAACGGCGGAGCATACAGTATGCACAAGGTGGGCGACGCTTATGCGACGGTGTTCTATGATTTGAATCAGCGCGGCACGGTAACAGCTGTCCAATTTATTGCTGAAGCTGTGGAATTGTCGTTCAAGGGCTACTTCGGAACGCCTAGCGAGCAATTGCGGACAAGCTTCGAACATCAAATATTCGATTTAACGAACGCAGTTCGCGTACGCAATGGCAAGAAGCCGCTGCAATGGAACGATAAAATCGCAGGAACAGCACGCAAGCATAGTGGTGATATGGGAGAAAGAAGCTTCTTCGATCATAATAATCCGGATGGCAAGTCGCCGTTCGATCGAATAAAGGCAGACGGAATCGTATATAAGTCCGCAGGAGAGAATATTGCCGCCGGCCAGACGAGTGCCATCTTCGTTCATGAGAACTGGATGAACTCGGAAGGGCATCGTGCTAACATTTTAGGAGATTATTCGCGAATGGGTGTGGGCGTATTTTTCGGAGGTAAATCGAAAGTCTACTACACGGAAAACTTCTATACACCACGAAGCTAGCAGGCCGTGGTATCGATGTGACAGAAGGGGATGTCCATGTCCCAAGTCATTTTCGAGACTTGGAGAACCCCCAAATAGGTAAGAACATGCATGAAAAAAGGCGCCTTCAACCCCACAGAGACAGTGGTGTTGAAGGCGCCTTTGATTGTTGCGGCGTTACGGAGTCTTCTCCATGACAGCCTTCACAATAAGCCGGTGTGTGGCTGTGTCGATTGGATCACAGGTGATGAGTGTCAACTCCCGATCCGTTGGATTCTGATCGAGAACGGACAGATCTTCTGGGGTAACGACGGATTTCGATTGCACCGTATACGTGTAGGTCTGATCTGATGTTTCTAATTGAACTTTATCGCCTTTTTTCAACTCGTCGAGTCTGTTGAAGTGTCTGCCGAATGTCAGACTGCGATGGCTCGCCAATACAAAGTTGCCGATCTCGCCCGGCATTCGGCCGGGGACAACGATTCCACTTCCAGCCTTGAGAGAAGCAGGTGTGGCTCCTTCTACCATAGGTTCTCGCAGATCGATTTTGTCGATCGATATTGCCCCATATACAAGGAGACCGTCAATGGATTTAGGCTCCTGTTTTTTTGGTGTGGTTGAATCGGTTTGTGTCTTGGAGGTTACTTGAATGCTGTCTTGCGGCAAGTTGTCCCACTCAGTAAGAAGCCGAAGCTCTCTTTGTTGTTCGTTGTATTGATTCCACTTCGGATATAGGATAAGAGCTAACCCAGCAAAGAGAAACAATAGAGCCGTGACACCGAGCAATCTGGACAGGATTTGATTCTTCTTCGTAATAAGAGGCACCCCCTTAACGCACTATGTCTGTGCCTCTATTGTACCGTATGCAGCAATATGTTTTCCATAACCCACCATGATGGTAGGTGCGGTTTCGTGTGGAATCGGATAGCAAGCCAGCGAACCCCCACGAACCCCCAAACTCAATTGCAGTAAGAAATTGCTTGAAGGTGACGTTAGTAGTTTAAGGTGACAAAGATCATTCCTTAGGGGAAGCCTGCTGAAGGATTGCTTTATGCATCCAAATGGCAGCTTGTGAACCTTCCGCCATCGCAATCGTAACCTGTTCCGAATGCACACACACATCTCCTGCCGCCCATACGTTGGGAACATTGGTCATTTTCGTACGTGGATCCACCATAATGTGTTTATTTTCATGCCGCTCTATCCCAAGCTGCTCTGCGAGGGAGGACTTCACCTCATTGCCTCCGAAGGCAACAAATCCACGCTCTCCATCAATGATCCTTCCATCGGAAAGTCTCACGCCACTGAAGATACCTTCTCCCTTACATACTACTTCTTCAATCTGTGCTTCAATTACTTCAATTTGCTGTGCGTCCAATTGGTGCATTTGATCAGCAGAGAGGGGCTTCTGCTCGTGATTCACATAGACGATGTCGCGAGTCCAATACAATAGCATCAGTGCCATATCAGCTCCGGTAGGGCCAGAACCAAGCACAATGGTTCGTCGATCGGTCACTTCATAGCCATCGCAATCAGGGCATACATACACCGTAAGGCCTAGGCAGGGCATGAGATTGGGCAAGGATGGAAGCCGATCCATGATTCCAGTGGCGAGCAGGAGTGTACTTGCTGTGAAGAGGCCGTTCTCTGTTGTCGTCACGGTGAAGCCATGCTCGCCATTAGGAGCGAGACTCGTCACGGTATCTTCAAGCAGATGTATGCCTAACGATGAGGCCTGCCGTTTACCCAAAAGACGAAGCTGAGTACCGGACACTCCCTCAGGCCATCCGAGCACATTATGGTAGGAACGGCATATCGTAGATCTGCCGTAACCACTATCGATCACCAGCACGCGGTGTCGGTATCTCCCCAGCTGAATGGCAGCTTGCAGCCCGGCAATGCCGCCACCAATAATAATGCTCTCATAGCACATAAGCAGACACTCCTACCGTTTCTGAATGATTATTTCATGAAATAATGCCTGGCATGCCAAGGAAGAGATCTTATCTTATTTTCCCTGCTGCCTCGTTAAATTCTCCTGAGCAAGGCGAATCATCTCCCGCACCATCGTGCCGCCAATTCGTCCGCCAACGCGGCCTGCATCTTCCGTTGACAACTGTCCATTGTAACCTTCTTGCAACGGCACACCCAGTTCCTTAGCTACCTCATATTTGACATCATTCGGCCGGTTCGGATCTACTGCAAATCCTTCGCGGCGCATGACCTCGGCTTTAAAAGCATTGACGCTGTTCTCGGCACCTGTAACAAGCAGCTTTCGACGACTTCTTCGGGACATAATGGTGTTCCTCCTGTGTCTTCAAAATAGATACTCTCCATACATTCCCCCTCCCAATCGAAATTATGTAAGAAATGAAGAGGAGTAGGAAAATACTATGGAGAATTAATCCAGTGAGTAAGTGTCTGTTTGGGTAAGCACACCATTCGAGAGGAGCTTGCAAATGGATTCGGAATATCAAGATGTACAAGTGAAGGAAGCAGAGTTGACTGTGGAGCAGCAGAGGACGAACACATCCGATGTGGTCTGGCATTCGCCGCTTGAAGCACCGTTTGCCATTGCTGGATTCCACTGGCTGTCTATGGAGGGAAGATATCGGCGACTCCCCATCTCGCCCGAACATAAGATTCCAGAGGGGGTCGAATGGCTGGCGAATCATACAGCAGGCGGTCAGATCCGCTTCGTGACGGACTCTTCGAAGCTGTTCCTGCGGGTGAAGTTATCTGGCCCACACGACATGTATCATATGTCGGCGACGGGGCAGTGCGGCTTCGATTGCTATGTGGAAGCGGATGGACATCTCCACTACCGAAGTACGACGGCAGGATGGAATCCTAGAGATTCTGAGTATGAGTCTGTCCTATTTTTCCGAGATGAAGCACAGAAAAGGCTTGTCGTTCTGAACTTCCCGCTGTATCAAGGGGTAGAGGAGATTATGGTCGGGTTGAAAAGGGATGCCATCGTGGAGTCCCCGCCTGCCTATGAGGATCCAGGCAAGGTTATTGTTTACGGAACCTCCATCACTCAAGGGGCATGCGCCATGCGTCCTGGAATGTGTTACACGAACATTCTTAGTCGAAGAATCAATCGTGAATTCATTAACCTAGGCTTCTCTGGCCATGGAAAAGGAGAGGCCGAGCTAGCTCATATTATTGCATCTATATCCGATCCAGCTTGTCTTATTCTGGACTACGAAGCGAACAGCGTCTCTCCAGAACGATATGCGGAGACACTGCCGCGATTCGTAAGGATTTATCGGGAAGCGCATCCAGAAGTACCGATTCTTATATTATCGAGACTTGCATTCTCCTTCACACGCTTCGATGAGGACGACTCCAGACTGCATCAAGTGCGCAAGCACATGCAGATGACATTAGTGGAATCCTTGCGGCAAGCAGGGGATCGTCATATCTACTTCTGTGATGGTGAACAGCTTCTTCCGCAGCATGCTCTTGAATGCTTCGTGGACGGCACTCATCCTACCGATCTAGGGTTTGTGCAGATGGCAGATGGACTGGAGCCAGTACTGCGAGAAATACTGGCAAGCAAATCTTAACATAGCCTTACACAATAAGCAGGGAACTAGTTGCATACGGAATGATTCAGAGGTGGCCCAACCAAGGGCCGCCTTTTTTATCGTATTAGCGTTGATGGAAGAAGCAGAAGCGGACAATTACGATGAAAAAAGGTATGTATGTAGGAACGATTATGAGAGGCTTCTATTATTTGAGATTCATATAGTAATAGGAAAAGGAGGTATGGAAAACATGAGAACCGTAATCTCTCACTTCTACAATGAGGAATATTTACTGCCTTGGTGGCTGAAGCATCATGCTTCACTTTTTGATCATGGAGTTCTCATCAACCGAGGCTCGACGGATCGCTCTGTTGAAATATGCCGAAAATTGGTTCCCCATTGGGAGGTTCGAGATTCCAAAGTCCCTACATTTGACGCAGAACAGGTTGATATAGAGGTCATGGAAATCGAGGAAGAGTGCATGGGCTGGAAAATGGCGTTGAATACAACGGAATTTCTATGCTTCCCTGATAAGAATAAGTTCTTTTCTTCGCTGGATGAGATGGGCAGCAGTATGTACTCTCTTCGTACGATTATGCTAATCGATGACCCTAACTACGGCTATGATGAACCGGATCCAGCCAAGCCTTTAGTAGAGCAGCGCCATCATGGTTTTATTTTGCCTGATACCGGCCGATTCATTCATAAGTACTCTCGGGGTAATTATGCTCCAGGAAGGCACTTCTCTTCCCATTCGTTTATCGATTACCCCTTCAATGATAATCCGTATCCAGCCATTGTTATCAAGTTTTTCTATAGCCCATGGACAGAGGAAACACGGCTTCGAAAGTTACAGATTGGACCAACCCTTTCGGAAGGCAGTATTTATCGAAGCATGGGGCTACAGCATCTCGTTACCCGCGAAGAATTAGAGCGGAGATATAACAGTTATGTGAATCAAGCGACCGATTTAAGTCATCATCCTGATTATCAGCGTCTATGGAGGTGAGCTGTATGAAGGCGGTCATACTTGCAGGCGGATACGGAACGAGAATTGGTGAGGAGACGCAGGTCAAGCCGAAGCCGATGATCGAGATTGGCCCCCAGCCGATACTGTGGCACATTATGAAGCTGTACAGCCATTATGGAATTCGTGAGTTTATCATTTGTCTGGGGTACAAGGGGCACGCCATCAAAGAATATTTCATCCATTACTATATGCGGCATACGGATTTCACGTTAGATATGGGTAGTAACACTGTTGACTATCATGGGGACAATACTGTTCCGTGGAAGGTTACACTAATCGATACTGGTGAGGGGACAGAAACGGGAGGACGGATTAAGCGAGTTCAAGCGTATGTTGGCGACTCTACCTTTTGCCTCACCTATGGAGATGGCGTTAGTAATGTAAATATTGCTGAATTGATTGCGTATCATCAATCCCATGGCAAATATGCGACAGTAACGGCAGTTCAACCCCCAGGAAGATTCGGTTCGCTTACCTTGGCGCAGCAGCAGGTCATTGATTTTACAGAGAAGCCTGCAGGGGATGGCGGCTGGATAAATGGAGGCTTCTTTGTATTGGAGCCTGACGTGTTCCCATATATTCTAGATGATGCTGCCGTATGGGAGACGGATGTCTTAACCGAACTAGCACGCCAGCGGCAGCTTATGGCTTATGAGCATCATGGCTTCTGGCACCCGATGGACACAATGCGGGATAAGAAGAAATTGGTGGACTTGTGGGAACGGGGACAAGCGCCGTGGAAGGTGTGGCAGGCATGATCAATGAAGCTTTTTGGCAGGGAAAGAAGGTTCTTGTTACGGGACATACGGGCTTCAAGGGATCCTGGTTGACGATATGGCTGTCCTTGATGGGTGCGGAGGTTGTTGGATACGCCTTACCACCGAGTACGAAGCCGAATCTGTATGATGCTGCCGATATTCAAGCAGTGTGTGTGCACTCCGTTATTGATGATGTGAATGATTATTCAGCTCTGCTGAAGGTGATGTCGGAGCACGAGCCGGAGATTGTGTTCCATTTGGCTGCACAGCCGCTCGTACAAGCGTCCTATGAACATCCAGTAAGTACCTTTCACACGAATGCAATGGGAACGGTGTATCTGCTGGAGGCGGTTCGTCATACAGCTAGCGTTCGTGCTGTAGTCAATGTAACGAGCGACAAGTGCTATCGCAATACAGGAGAATCGGTGCTTCCATTTCGCGAAGAAGATCCGCTAGGCGGTCATGATCCTTATAGTGCTAGTAAGGCTTGTGCCGAAATCATTGCAGCAAGCTATCGAGATTCCTATTTTCGCAGCGAGGATGGTCAAGGGCCTAGAATGGCGTCCGTTCGGGCAGGTAACGTCATTGGCGGCGGGGATTGGACAGAATCTCGTCTTCTGCCGGATGTAATAAGAACTTGTTCCGCCTCTGAATCACTACTTGTTCGGAACCCGAACGCGGTACGACCGTGGCAGCATGTGTTGGAACCCGTGCACGGTTATCTTCTTCTCGCGGAGAAGCTGTGGGATCATCCGCAGTACGCAGATGGATGGAACTTCGGGCCGCTGGAACAGCCAGACACAACCGTTCAAGATATCATTCAAATGGCAGCAGAGATCTGGCAGGTAGACATACAAGTGGTGCTAGAACAGGTAGCCTCTCGCTATGAAGCGCCTAGACTATCTCTGGATAGCAACAAGGCTGCACAGCTATTAAACTGGCATCCGAAGTTGTCTATCAAGGAGGCTGTAGCATGGACGATCTCCTGGCATCAGCAGTATCGTGCAGGAATGAACGCTAGAGTGCTATCAGAGCGGCAGATCGTCGACTATGTTCGCAGAGAAGGAGGGAGAGAAGGCAAATGAACTCACCTTGTCGGATATGCGGTACACAGCTTGTGCACACCTTTGTCGATTTAGGACAATCTCCACTTGCAAATGCCTTCCTAACACCAGAGGAATTGGGAGATGCCGAACCCTATTATCCGCTCCATTCGTATGTATGTGATACTTGTTGTCTCGTACAGCTTGATCAGTTCGCGAGCCCGGCTAGTATATTCAAGCATTACTTATATTTAAGCTCCTATTCTACGAGTTGGCTGAAGCATGCAGAACAATATACAGACATGGCGATTCGCAGATTTCAACTGAACGGTGATTCACAGGTCATCGAGATTGCGAGCAATGACGGTTATTTACTGCAGTATTTCCATCAGCAGGGTATAAGGACACTGGGCATAGAACCAGCAAGCAATGTGGCTCAACTTGCGAGAGATAAGGGAATTCCAACGAAGGCAGAGTTTTTCGGACAACGGCTGGCGGAAGAGCTCGTTAAGGAGGAGGGGGTTAGCGGGAATCTAATCGTAGCGAACAATGTGCTGGCTCACGTTCCGGACGTACAGGATTTTGTCGCTGGTCTGAAGCGGCTGCTCCATCCGGAGGGAACCATTACGATTGAATTTCCGCATGTGCTCAATCTTATTCGATATAAGCAGTTCGATACGATATATCATGAGCACTTTTCTTACTTCTCCCTGTTCTCGGCTCAACAGCTATTCTCCATGCATGGCCTCCAAGTAACAGATGTAGAAGAACTTTCTACACATGGGGGGTCATTGCGCTTGTATGTCATGCATGAGGACAAGGACAGATTGGCTGCAGCAGCTGTGCAGAAGGTTCTGGAACAGGAACGGCAGAACGGACTGCACGACTGGCGGGCATATACCGCGTTCGCCCAGCAGGTAGAACAGATGCGGGAGGATATTATCCGATTCATGATGGAAGCTCGCAATCAAGGCAAGCTGGTGGCAGGTTATGGGGCACCGGCGAAGGGCAATACGCTGCTTAATTATTGCGGGTTCCACACGGCATGGCTTCCATTTACTGTGGATCAGAATCCATATAAGCAGGGGTTGTATTTGCCTGGTTCGCGAATTCCTATTCGCAGTCCCGAGGAGCTGAAGCGAGTACGTCCAGATTATGTGCTTATACTGCCTTGGAATTTGAAAGAAGAGATTATGGGACAGTGCGCTTATATCCGAGAATGGGGCGGTAAATTCGTCATCCTTGTTCCAGAGATTGAAGTGGTGTGAAGGATGGATAAAATACTGGTTACAGGCGGCAGTGGGTGGATCGGCGGCTTCGTCGTTCAGATCCTGCTCCAGGAAGGGTACGACGTCCATGCTATATATCGGAGAGCGCATAGAGCGGATCTCTTCTGTACGTGGCATCAGATAGATTTATGGGATGAGGAAGAAGTGAAGGCCCTTATCGAACAGGTAAGACCGACACACCTTATTCACCTTGCCTGGGATGCGATTCCGCCGCAATGCTATACTTCTCTGAGCAACTATAACTGGATGCAATCCAGCAAGACGCTTATTGATCATTTTATTCAAAGCGGAGGACAAAGATTAATCGTTGCTGGCTCTTGTGCTGAATATGAATGGACATCGGGATTATTGTCAGAGGTCAATTCTCCATTATCGGAGAAGACTTTATATGCGGTATGCAAAAATTCGCTGCGTGCTTGGCTGGGGTCTTATACGGAACAACGGGGG
The DNA here is from genome assembly GCF_040195695.1 of Paenibacillus wuxiensis. NCBI lineage: Bacteria > Bacillati > Bacillota > Bacilli > Caryophanales > Paenibacillaceae > Paenibacillus > Paenibacillus wuxiensis. The sequence goes on from NZ_JBEFZI010000005.1 coordinate 127,434, forward strand.
ATAAGCAGCGGCTGGGCACGTATTTTTCATTTATATGGCCCTTATGAGCAAGGGAACCGTCTCGTATCCTCCATCATTCGTTCACTGCTGGATGGACGAGAGGCGGCTTGCTCACTAGGCAAGCAGTATCGAGACTTTCTGTTTGTTAAGGATGTGGCGGATGCGCTGGTGTCTTTTCTCTTCAGCAAGGTGGAGGGCGCATTGAATATCGGTTCAGGGAAGCCGGTTCAGGTAAAGCAGATCGCCCTGATGATTGCCAAGAAGTTGGGGCGTGAACGTTTGCTTCGATTCGGGGCACTCCCTGATCCCGTAGATGAACCCTTGTATGTTGGCGCTCATGCTGGGCGTTTGAAGCAGGAATTGCGATGGCAGCCTCAGTATAGTTTGTCGGCAGGAATAGACGAAACGATCGAATGGTATAGGAACATCCAGAAGGATATTCGCTAAATTCACTTGATCGATTTATCGTAGTAGTGAATGGACTCCATGCATTCGCGCAGCCTCAATAAATTTTAAGCGAACACTCAGCTGTATTTCAGCTAATAATAGGATAATAGAAGGAACAGGGAATATATCGCAGCAGTGAGGGAGAGGCGTGGATGTATCGGAGCAGAGGGATTCGAATTCTCATCGTAGATGATGAACCGAATATTTTACAATTTCTTGAGCTGGGTTTGGTAAATGAGGGGTTTGATGTGCAGGCTGCACAGGATGGTGTGACTGCCGTAGCCCGATTTACCGAGTTCCAGCCTCATGTCGTTATATTGGATGTGATGATGCCGGGGATGGACGGGTATGAAGTGTGCTGTATGCTGAAGAAGTCAGAAGATGTGGCGGTTATTATGCTTACGGCGAAGGATGAGGTGGATGACCGTGTGAAGGGCTTGAATCTGGGGGCAGACGATTACATGGTCAAGCCATTCAGCTTCGCTGAGCTATTGGCACGAATTCAAGCACGGATTCGCAATCAGTTCCCGACGATGTTCGGGGATGTGCAGGTAGGGCCATTCGTGATCGATGACAAGCGCAAGGAAATGAAGTATAGCGGTAGTGTGCTGGCGCTCTCGCCAACGGAGTATGATCTGCTCAAGTTCCTCGTGCTGAATCGTGGCGTGGTATTGAGCAAGTCTGTCATCTTGGATCGGGTATGGGGTTATGACTTTGGGGGAGAGGACAATATTGTCGAGGTATATATCCGATCTTTGCGGGAAAAGTTGAACGACAAGGAACATCAGTTAATTCGAACGTTGCGTGGAGCTGGTTATCGGGTAGATATCCCATGAGGAATCGATGGCGTTCCGGTCTAGAGAGGATCGTAAACTTGTATTCACTACGTACCCAATTGCTGTATCGTTCTTTGCTTGTCATTGCTATCTTGCTGGTGATCGTCGGCATGCTGCAGTATATATTTATGCGCGAGGTTGTGTATCAGAATAAAGCAGCGAGCCTTCAAAGTCATGCAATGAGCATTCCTGGATTCGTCTGGAAGCGGGTGGGACAGTATCATCGTCAGCTTGAACAGTCGGGACAGCGTGTACCCGAACCCTCAATGCCGATGCTGCTTATGCCGGATACCCATGTGGCCTTCATTGATCAAGCAGGGGACTATCATTCACTGCCGAATGGGCAAGGTGAACTTGCCACCGTACAATTGAATGCTGAGGAGTATGAGAAGGCAAGAAGGGCTCCTCTGGGCAATCCATCCTACCACATTGCAAATGATTCGAACGGAAAAGAACAGTTGGTTGTACTGCATCCCGTCTTATCAGCTCCTGGCAGGGAAATAGGGACGGTGCAGATTAGTGCGCCAACGGCACCGCTTAACGACTTGCTCATGGGGCAGACGCTTACTTTCCTCATGATAGCGGCTATAGCGATGTTACTAGGGGTAATTGTGCTGCTTCCAGTTATCCGAAGGACGCTGCGACCGCTGTCAGCAATGGTGAATACAGCTGAACAAATTGATGCAGGCAATCTGGGTCGGCGCTTCTCCACCGCGCAGGGGCAATCTGAGGTGGATCGTCTAGCAGATTCCTTCAATAGCATGCTGGAGAGGCTAGAGACTTCCTTCGATGCGGAACGCGAGATGAAGGAGCAGATGCGACGCTTCGTTGCCGATGCATCCCATGAGCTTCGTACACCGCTGACTTCGATCCATGGATTTCTAGAGGTTCTGCTTCGTGGGGCGGCCCAGCATCCCGAACAGCTGCATAAGGCATTAACAAGCATGCATAGCGAGTCGGAGCGGCTAAGTAAGCTGATTCATGATTTGCTTCTGCTGGCGAAGCTGGATCGAGATGGGGCACCCTCCATTGAACTGGTTGAAGGATCTCTCGATGAAATCATTCGCAGCATGGAACCGCAGCTAGTAATGCTGGCAGGGAAGAGAACGGTGGCGATTACGCTAGAGCCTCAGCTGTTATGCAAGCAAGATTCCGATAAGATGAAGCAGGTCGTGCTCAATCTGGTGCATAATGCGGTTCAACATACGGATGAAGAACTAGGGCACATTCACGTCGAGGGTATGAATAAGGAGAATGGAGTTCAGCTATCCGTCTCTGACAATGGGTTGGGTATTGCTCCTGAGCATCTTCCTTATCTGTTCGATCGATTCTATCGCAGCGAATCTTCTCGGAATCGCAAAAGAGGAGGTTCCGGACTAGGTCTGGCTATTACGAGATCAATTGTTGAAGCACATGGTGGAACGATAGACGTTGTTAGCCGAATAGGCGAGGGCAGTACATTTCGGGTATGGCTGCCTCGGTAAATGGATATTGGACGGGGCTTATTGGTTGATTATCTAACTTGCCCTGCTTATTGAGCTTCAGTAGCGGCAGGATGGACTGATAATGATTAATTCTATGAAAAAAAGAAGCAGAATCCTCCGTGAAGTGCGTAGGAATTCTGCTTCTTGAGTTTGGGGAGCTAAGCTTACTGCTGATTCAGTACACGATACAAAATGATAGCTGCTTGTGCACGAGTGGAAGTTCCAGTCGGATTGAACGTATTGTCATCAGAACCTTTGATGAGCCCTTTGCTGACTGCATATGCAACGGCAGCCTTCGCATCTTGTGAAATACGAGCCTCATCTTTGAACCCAAGTGATGCATTCGCTTGGGAGAGATCGGTCTGTAGTGCTTGCGCTAGCAAGACGACCAGCTTCTCGCGTGTGATTGGATTCCGTGCCCCAGGCTCAGCAATTCGCTGCTCCCATGTCTTGCCGTTGTTCGTCAAGCGATCAAGCAAGGAGACAAATTCAGCCTGAGTAATGACATCGTTCGGTTTGAACGTGTCTAAGCTGTCTTTACCATGCAGCAGGTCATGGGCGGCGATTACTTCGATTTCATCCTTCGCCCAATGTGCAGCAATATCGCTAAATGGTCTTACATGCTCTGCGATGGTATAGGTACCGTATTGAGTTGCTTCGAACGTGACCGATTTTTTGTCGGCCGCTTGTGTTCCTGCCAATGTGTATTTCCAAGTGTTAGCCGTATCTTGCGCGAGTGCATAGACACCTGCCCTGCGAGTATCCTTCGCGGCATCTGTCAGCTTGAGTGTAATCCCAAGCGTCACACTCTTCGCATCTTTAGGGCCGCGGATGGTGAGCTTTGGAGAGGTGTAGGTAGCTTCGCCACGCTCTTTTGCGAACCCTTTATCCTTGTGGTCAGACAGGGAAAGCACAAGCTCAATTCCGTTCGAGCCGATAAGATCAGCTGCCGATTTATTCGGGATGATAATATCAAATTCAGTTCCTGACAGGAGCAAGTCCTTGCCTGAATCCTGCAGTTGCATCGCAGTCGACTTGTCCAGCGTGAACGCAACTTCACCGTATTCCTTCATGCGAACATCGCTAATATCGAGTTGAACCTGCTTGGCGTCCTTGTCCTGCAGCAGCTTTTTCACGGCATCTGCATTTATCGCGAACACCGCGTTTGCAACTCCATCCTTCTTCGTCTCCGTCAGTGATCCCGCCTTCAGTTGCTTGCCTGATGGAACCTGAACAGGCGCAGTTGAAGATGCAGAACCCCCTGATAAAGAAGATGAAACTGGCGGCGTTGGCCCTGGAGTCGGAGCTGGCCCTGGACTTGGATCTGGTCCTGGATCCGGCCCTGGCCCTGGATTCGGCTCGGATGGATTGGCGATTTCTATCTTAGAAGATAAGACCTTGTCTATTGGAATTAATTCGTTGTTCTCATTATACAGCTGCACATTTTCAAGGTTAAACCCATAAGTTCCTTCTTGATTGCCAGAGAAGACGAGCGTTGCAATATCGCCCTCTTTCTCAGACGCCCCCCCACTTAGGCTGACGCTGTAATTCAATCTGATCTTGCCTCCAGGTTCTTCAACTCTATCCTCTTTAATGATCAGAGGCGTACCTGGATAGTGCTTATCTTGATAAGTAGCCATCGTAACGCTTGGTTCCACACCCAACAACGTTACCTGGCTGTCATAAGTAAGACTGAATGAAGCAGAGTATACAGCTTCTGTAACGGAATAATTGATCTTGACGTCAAATGGATTTCTAGTCGGCACTTTAGAGCTGCTGCTTCCCGCATAGACGATATCTTTATTGTCGAACACGATACGCTCAGCAATATACCCAAAACCATTTTTTGCAGCGTCATATATCATTAGAATGAATTCATTGCTGCCTGGATTCAACGGAACCTCAATTGCAAATGTTCCATCACTGTTCATCTTGCCGATATGCTGCTTGTCCAATCGATCAAATGCAACTGTGGTAATATATTCATTAATCTTGTCAGGGAATAAATCTTTGAATAAGTCCTTCGTAATTTCCCCTCGGATAAATCCCGTGCCTGGATTCTCTTGGTTCCTGATAAGAGGGGGATCATCCAGAGTAAATTCCGGTGCTTCGCGATCAATAACGAAAAATGATTTCTGGTCTTCAAGCTTCTTATCGTTGATAGATGGAGTGAACTCGTACCGCCCATCCGGCAAGGAGACAGCTTTCCCGTCTTTCCATACCGTTCCATTCCAATTCCGATATCCATAGACACCCGGCTTGTGAAGTTTGCCTTGGCTGTCATAAAAATCACCCATGTATGTTCCATATACCGCGTCTGTTACTGAAATCTTGAAATCAGCCAGTTCTGTTGTTACATCGAAATAAGCATCTGCTGTCTGAGCAGGAGAAAATTTGCCGCCTGGTGAGAAGTACATAGGATCCGCAGTAAGGTTTGTAATTGGTGCAATTCCATAGTTATCCCCAACAAACAGGCTGACAGGAAGGTGCAGCTGGTGATGGGTTGTTTGCTCAGTTAAGGTGATGCTGCCTTCATAGCTGCCGGTAGTATTTTCTGGAACCGTTACCTTAACCCGTAGGCTTCCTGAACCATTTGCGGGTACAGTTACCGTATTCGAGGTGAACTGCAGGTTGATACCTTTGCTTGTTCCGCTCCAGGAGCTGCTGATTGTATAGGTTTGATCCGTATTTGCAATATCCTTAACGACAATTTCTTTGGAGTGGGTGCCTGCTGGAACCAATCCAAAAGATACACTTCCTGTCTCATACGGGATACTTTGGCCATCGCTTGTTGCATTGGTTGTTGCTTCAACGAGAGCAATGGCTGTAGCTTGAATAACTTGATTGAGATCCACTCGTCCAGCGCCCTGTTCGGTTACGGAGTATAATCTATGATCGCGGTCTTCTATGGTTTTAGAATTATTCATCAAGAGAGCTTTCAGTTCGTCTGTTTCTATCTTGTGATGATACTTCTCCAGCAGCAGGGCAGCGGCGCCAGCGATGTGTGGGGCGGCCATACTTGTACCATTATTAGCTTCGTAGCCTTTCGACGCATAGTCTCCATCCCACGCTGGTACGGAAGAACGTATCGCAACACCTGGAGCAGTGATGTCTGGTTTAATCATATAGTCCGGAAGAAGAGGCCCGCGGGAGCTGAAGTCCGCTAATAGATCCTCCTCTGGTACGGTATCAAAGGTAACCGTGGTTATCCCTTTATCAATGTTTCTCTTTAGTGCTTGACCCGCAGCTTGTGAGAGGGTGTAGGTAGGAACGTATTGATCTGGTAATTCAAGAGTTGCTCCCAGCTCCCCAGGTTCGTTGTTGAAAATGATAAGCGCTGCAGCTCCAGCCTTCGCTGCATTTATTGCTTTGTCCCGGAAACTAATATCGCCGCGCGAGACGAGCACAAGCTTGCCGGATGCTTTGATATATTTGTAGTCCTCAGGCTTGCCGAGGTTGGCATATACCGCCTCGAATGATGTGTTCTTATCAGTGATTTCTGGTGCATGCGTAGACAGTTTGGCGTACAGCAATTGTTGAATGCCTGGAGCCTGGAAGAAAGGTGTAATCATTGGAGGTGTAGAAGCTCCTACGGATATTGGAAGGTGAGCTCCGCCAGGCGAGCCAAGCGTTCCAGAATTAGGACCTTCGTTGCCTGCTGCCATTACAACGGTTACACCAGCGCGTACTGCATTGTTGACGGCCACTGAATCAGCCGTATAAGCGTTGTTGAATGTTCCGCCTAGCGACAGGTTGATGACGTCCATCTTATCTTTAATTGCTTTATCAATACCAGCAATAATATTCTCTGTATATCCACTGCCGTATGGTCCCAGTACCCGGTATGCATATAAGTCAGCGCCAGGAGCGATGCCTCTGACCCATCCAGTCTTGCCGTTCGGGTTGTTAGGGTCGCCACGACCCACAATCGTGCCGGCTACATGAGTTCCATGTGATGTATGGTATGGCTTTCCGTTTCTAGGCAGCTTCGAAAGATCAGGGCGGGTTTCCATCGGATCACTGTCGTTATCAACGAAGTCCCAACCACCCTTAAAGGCATCCTTTAAGCTAGGATGGTTATAATCGACACCTGTGTCTATAACCCCAACCTTAATGCCAGCACCCGTGACGCCAATGTCCCATAATACCTTCGTACCAATGTAGGGAGCGCTTACATCCATAAGTGGCTTGAATACACCCCCGTCGTCAACAGGTATATTATATTCCAAGTTTGGATAAATGGCTTTCACGTTAGGAAGCTTCGCTAAGCGATCCACTTCATTAGCTGGAATGCTCACCGAATATCCATTGAGTGCGGCCGTATACTCATGGCGGATTACCGCTTTCGAGTTTATCCGGGCTTGCAATTTAAAGGTGTTTTGCTCGAGTTTAATTTTCTTTTCTTGATCGTCAGCGGAAGGAGCAAAGCTTTGCCCTTGCTCCGCTTGGGATAAGGCTAGGGGTTCTGTGTTTAATTCGACGATGACGGTTATCGGCTTATTGCTGTCGGACTGAGGAACAAAGTTGTTGCCTGTTTTGGTTGGTGATTCGGGTTGGCCAGGAAGTTGGAGCTGTGGAGACAGGTTGGAATTGACCTTTGGTATAACCTGTTCTTTCGAAGTAATTTCTTGCGCATAAGTGTGTGATGAGGCTGGGAATAGCATGGCGGCTACCATGGCGATGCTAAGGATTCCCGCTAATTTTCGACGTATCGTATGTAATTTCAAGCTGCAACCTCCCTTTTGAAATGGTTAGTGCTGTGCCTGCGCTCTATCAATGATGCAAACGATCTGAATTCAGACCCCCTTATAAAAGTAATATGACCCATATGTTTCCACTAAGGTTAGTGACTATTTTACCTCACGATTCATAGTTTAAAAATGGGTATTTTGGCCTATTAAAAGAGGTTCAATATAGAAAAATAGTATTATAGAATTTGTTATTGGGCAGAGGTTTGTGGTAATTTGTCCCAATACACTCTTGCTTGATTGGTCTACGGGCCGTACTAGATTATGGTACACTACATAGTATAGTACCATCTAAACTATTGATAGCTAAGCAAGGAGATATAGAAGATGAAGCTTATATCCTGGAACGTGAACGGGTTGCGCGCTTGCGTGAATAAAGGTTTTATGGACTACTTTCAAGAGATGGACGCAGATATTTTCTGTGTCCAAGAGACGAAACTGCAGGAAGGGCAGATTGAGCTTGATCTTGGGGAGGAATATTCGCAGTATTGGAATTATGCGCTCAAGAAGGGATATTCCGGCACAGCTGTATTTACGAAGAAGAAGCCTCTGACGGTTCGCTATGGCATCGAGGAGAATGAGGAGCCGGAAGGCCGCATCATTACACTTGAATTCGAATCTTTCTTCTTAGTCAATGTGTACACGCCGAACTCGAAGCGTGATCTCTCCCGTCTGGAAGAACGACTAGAGTGGGAAGAGCGATTCCGCGGCTATTTGCAGCAGCTGGATGCGTGCAAGCCGGTCATCGTATGTGGCGACTTGAACGTTGCTCATCAAGAGATCGATTTGAAGAATCCGAAGTCAAACCAGGGCAATTCCGGATTCACAGCAGAAGAGCGGGAGAAGATGACCATCTTACAAAACGCAGGCTTCACAGATACGTTCCGGCATTTCTATCCGGATCGGACGGACGCGTACAGCTGGTGGTCGTACATGCCGAAGGTGCGTGAACGGAATATCGGGTGGCGCATTGATTACTTCCTCGTATCTTCGAGATTGAACGATTTCTTGGTAGATGCTCGTATTGACTCGGATATCTTGGGCAGTGATCATTGCCCGGTTCATTTGATAGTAGAGGATATGTAGCTGGATAACAAAAGCTAGAAGCAGGAATGAAATCATTGGAATCATAAATCAATAACAGAAGGCCGGAGACCCATACAGAGAGGGGATCCGGCCTTTTCCTATGTTGCGTGGAGAACACGCTTCGTATATTCCTCTGGGGTAGCGCCGATGATACCCTTGAAATCCTTGATGAAGTGGGATTGATCATAGTAGCCAAGATCTATGGATAGTCTCGTCAAATCTTGATAAGAACCGTAGTCGATTGTTTCTGCGGCATCGTGCAATCGATACAGTCGAATGACCCATTTAGGCGTCACACCCACATATTGCTGGAACAGTCTTTGCAGCTTGCGCTTATTCACCTCAAATTGTTCACATACATGATCGACCTTCGTAATATGGCGATCGCCCTGAATACGGTCAATGATGCGATTGAGATAAGCCACGTTGTTGTCTCTAGCGGGAAGATGCGCTAGGAAGAAGGCTTCTGCTGCCGCGACCATATGTTCATCCTCGTCCTCGGATAGGACAGCCTGTTCAAGTAGACGCGGATCAGCTTGGAACACATCTTCAAGACGCATTGAACGGCCCGTAATCTGGGAGATGGGCAGGCCCGCGAACGGATAAAATCCACCTGGCCTGAATTTGATGCCTAATACCTTTCCCTTGCCCTCCAGACGATGAGAATAGCGGTTCTGCGCAACTCCATAGATAGCCGTGTGACCATGCTCAATGACCATATTAACGCATGGGTTTGGAACAATCCCTTGTTCGTATGGAGGCTGATCGGTTAGATCCCAGCGAATGATCCAGAAGTGCTTAATAACATCACGCAATTGGTCAGAGGGCACATGGCGCGCAAGCGTGAATTTCTGTTCGCCTTGTTTCATGTTCAAAATGCCCATGCTAGGCTTATGGATTGTGGGTTGCATAAGTACGATGCGAATCACTCCCGAAATCAAGATTGAAGGACGATGGACTCGTTGATTGAGCAAGCCCCTGTTATGTGCCAACCGTTATAATGTGCCTAATTCCTGTGGACTGTCGCGTTTTTACAATACAAGTTTACGGGCAATATCTATAATCATAGTAGCAATAGATGGGAGTCACCGCAATGCTGCTTAGTACGGGAACGAGCAGTCAGTCATTTTGTGAAGGAGTGAAGGCAAATGGAAGCATTAAAGTATGAATTTTATATTGGAGCATCGCCTGAGATCGTATGGAATTCGATCGCGTCTCCAGAAGGAACGCGTAAAATTTTCTTCGGTTGTGTACTGAAATCGACCTTCGAAATTGGAGCTCCTTATGAATATGTAGGTCCAGGCAATGAAGGCGACGAGACGGTGCATGTGTATGGACGCATTTTGGCCTATGAACCGAACAAAGTGTTGAGCTATACAGAGCATCCGGGGCCCTCTTATCGTGAGAATCATGCGGAGCTGGAGACTCGAATTACCTTCACGATTGACGAGGTTGGCGGCTGTACACGGTTAACATTGGTCAATGACAACTGGACGGAAGGACATCCATCCTATGAGAGTACGAAGGGACATTGGTGGATGATACTAAGCAACATTAAGACATTGGCTGAAACGGGAAAGACATTGGATTTTGGCTGGTAGAATGGCAAAGAGAGTCGACGTTATGTCGGCTCTCTTTTGCTTTCCATAGGTTAGACGGATTCACTTTCCTGGTAGAGTTTTTCGATGCAATCCCAGCATATTTTCTCTGGCTTCATATTCACTTCGATGATCCATGGCTTTAATTGTTGATCGATGCCGATATCAATACCGAGTATCCTCACTCCGGGATATCTGGTCTCAATCACTTCACTTGTACGCGCACTGATCCGATTCAATTGCTCTTTCACATTGCGCAGACTGACCCAATTGGTATGCGAGGATAATAACTTCTCAATCGACATGGAGCTTCCGCCGCTGCGAATATTTGTCACAATTTTGTTAGGCTGGGCAACACGGCCGAGAATACCTTCGTTCTTCCAGCTATCGTCTTCCTGCTTCCTGACCATAATGCGCAGATCGAAGGGGCGGTCTTCCCATTTCATCAAATCAATCCCCTGCTGCACAATATATTTTTTGCTTGTCTTCTTCGCCAGAATGAAGGGATACAATTGTTCTTCCGAATGGAAAGTATGCTGCTTCGTTCCGTGATGGACATGGAACTGTTCTGATCCAGAGGAATCCATTGATTTGCTTACCTTCATGACCCCTTCACCGAAGGCGCCTTGATTCGGCTTCACATAGATTGTTGGATACAGCGATAGCATGAATGATAAAGAGTCCTTATCCAGCCTCAATGTCTCTGGCAAATGCCCGCGCAGCTCATGATCCTTCATCAATGAGAGATGATGTTCCCACTTTGGTCCCTTTGGTGCGACTAGAGAATGTGTTTTAGCTGCTGTCTTTCTCGCCTTTCTCTTCATGGAGTCTGATCCTCCTCTTGTAGGTGTTTACCCTATCCTATTCGTCTGACTGGGACCTTGCCCGTATTGTTCGCGTTTTTTTACACATTGTTGGGTAGCTGAATAAACTATGGGCAGGAAGGGGTGAGCGACTTGACGGTAATCAAGATTGCCGCGGTAGGAGATATATTGATGAAGAGTGAAATCATTGGCTCAGCGAAGCAGCCTGACGGCTATCGATTTGAACCGATTTTCGAACAAGTAGCTCCTTATATACAGGAGCATGATTTTGCGATTGGCAATTTAGAGACGACATTCTCGGGTGCAACCTGGCATGATGACGGCATCTTGAAACAGAAGGGGAGCAATCGTTGGAAGGAGCAAAGGCATCCTGTCACACGGTATCCGATCTTTAGCTGTCCAGATGAATTGGCACCTGCACTGAAGCGATCAGGATTTGATTTCTTCTCGACTGCGAACAATCATTGCATGGATGGAGGCGGGAAGGGGTTAGTCCGAACACTTGATGTTCTTGATCGTTATGAATTGAAGCACACGGGTACCTATCGTTCGAGGAGAGATGCGCACACATCCATGATCATACCTGTAAAGGGAATCAAGCTAGGCATTGCCGCGTATACGCTGGGTACAAATTCAATCCCTGTCCCGAAGGCGTGGCAGGTCAATCGCCTGAATCCGAGCAAGATGCTTGCTGATGTTAAGGCGTTGAGAGCGCAAGCAGATCTGGTCATTGCCTGTTTGCATTTCGGACAGGAATATCGAACAACGCCGACAGCAAGGCAGCGCAGGCTCATGCAATTGCTATTCCAACACGGTGTAAATGTGGTGCTGGGCGCTCATCCACATGTCCTGCATCCCGTCATCTCCAAGAAAATGAAGGATAGGTACGGTCGCACTCGGCTTCGGGTGGCGGCTTCTTCGCTAGGAAATTTCCTGACAACGAGATTGAAGAAGAACCCAAAGACGCTGCAAGGGATGATTCTATCGTTAACGATTGAGAAGAACAAACAAGGGATTACGGATATTACTAAGATCGATCAGAGACTGACAACCGTGCAACGAGTAGAAGAACAGGGACGAACCGTGTTCACGATCATCCCCGATTAATGGACTGATCCCTAAGGGGTGTGCAGATGAGGTCGAACGGTAAAATAAGAAGGGGCAATTTTTGCTCCTTCATTCGCGTTGCTGGACCATTAGCACAGATTCTCCTGTTTTCCTTTTAATACAGCCTCTTCCCGATTGCCAACATTCAGCTTGGAATAGAGGATGGAGCAATAGTTTCGTACAGTGCCTTCGCTTAAGAAGAGTTTTTTCGCGATTGACTTGTATCTAAGGCCCAATGATAGATGGTGCAATACTTGGTGCTCGCGCTGTGTAAGTCCATATGGATTGTCTTGAATATGACTTGCGCTATCTTCTATGTTGCTCGTCTTTGATTGCTTCATGCCTGCAAATACTTGCTCCGCAATGCCTTCCGCGATCCACGTCCCGCCATTGTTAATCAATTTAATGGCCTCAATCAGTTCTTTTGGATGGACGGATTTCAGCATATAGCCGTTGGCACCGTGCTTAAGGGCCGTCATCGCTTGCCCGACGTCTGGAAAAGTAGTAAGAAATGCAATTTTTAAGTCAGGCCACCGCTGCTTCATCGTTTGAAGGGCAGTAATCCCGTCCATTTTCGGCATTTTTACATCCATAAGCACTAGATCTGGATGGAACCGCTCGCACTGTTCAAGTGCTGCCCGCCCATTGGAGGCCACCCCGACCACTTCAAATTCAGGGTGCTTAGTCAATAACACATGTAAGCTGTGCAGAATCGATTCCTGATCGTCTACGATAAGAATTCGCACTACAGCGTTCGGTGCTGGCATGATGAGAGGCGCCTTACATACGACTACCGTACCTTCTCTTGGCACGGAATGAATAGACAGATTTCCGCCCAATGCGAGCAGGCGATCTTTCATACCCGAAAGTCCATAGCCGTATTGTACCTGCTCCATCCCTTGGCCATTGTCCTCGATATGCAGACGGAGCCATTCCTCATCGTAATATAGCGAAATATCTATAGAAGTAGCTTGTCCATGACGTACAGCATTCGTCAGGGCTTCTTGCAAGCATCGGTATAGGCAATGACTGACGTGCTTCGTTGCAGGATACTCTGTTCCCAACATGCGGAGCTTGACCTTGATACCTGTCGAGGTATAGAAGTCGTCCGTCAGCTGATTTATCGATTCGCTTAGGGTTCCATCCATCTGGTCGGGGGATAAATCATGCAGATGCGTACGTATATCATCGAGCCCTTTGCGAGCCCGTACTATTACTTCTCCATATTGCTTGCCGTGTGATTCAGGAATGGCGGGACGCATCGATTCCAATCCCATAATGATGGATGTTAACGTGTGCCCGATTGTATCGTGAAGCTCGTGGGACAGCCTGCTCCGCTCCTCGATCAAGGTAAGCTGCTCTACTTGGGTTACATGATGCTCGAGCACGCGATTTTGCTCCTGAATGATAAGACTTTGCTTATGAGTGAGTGCCAGCAATTGAAAAGCAAAGCCTAGAAAGTAGGCTAACCCGTTGTTTGGCAGGTACCGGAGTAAAATCTCATCCATCGCTGAATTAGCGGCCATGCCGAGACTGAAGGGAATACAGATCACGACCAGGGGAGCAGTCCACCATAGCGAATTGCGGCTGCTTAAGAAACCGAATACAAAGGCAGCCATAAGGAATTGCCATGAGGCTAGAGGCAAGTAGGCACTTATCCAAATACTAAAAACGCCGACAAGCAAGATTTCCGCAAGCATATGCCATTGTCTTCCGAAGCGCAGCAGCAATGGAAGAGGATAGACGAGCAAGGCTAGCGTACAGAGCATCCACATCGCGTGAGGGAACTCTTCACGGAACGCTAGTACGATGACTGACGCGCTGATCAGCCAATAGAATCGAGTGACAAGAATCGCCCAATCGTACCACGCTCGCTGCTTCGACCACGGTATTGCTATATTCAATGTTAGCACCTCATTTCATAGTCCCGATAGATTCTGCAATGTATTGATAACAACTATGACGACAGTCAAGAGGCAATTACGTCATCCATGTTACTAGAATTTAACGGCAGAACGGGATGATACAGCGCTTGTCACATCATGACATTTTGTCATATGAACCCCATGTCATGCCCCTTTGCGCGAGCATATTGCCTAGTAATTTGTCATAAGTGACATTTCGTTACTACGAAATATGACATTTTTCAGATAGCTTGAGATTAATTCGCGGGCATTAAGCTTCTGAATCTACCGAGTGCATGAGGTATGCCGCGATTCTACAAGAAAAGAAGAGGAGAGGATTCTATGTTATTTCAAAAATGTTTATTGGCGAGTTTCTCTGTACTGCTTGCAGGATCCATGCTGTTGACTGCTCCAGCAGTTCGGGCGCAAGAAGTGGAAAACAATCAGGCTCCGACGCAAGCAAGTCAAGTAAACCATCTACCAAATGAGAAGCATTCACTTGTCCAACAGACGATGGATGACCTTGTGAAGCGTAAGGAAGTTCCCGGTATCCTAGCACAGGTGGTAAAGGATGGACAGGTGTGGTCGTATGGGGCGGGCCAGGCAAGTATTTATAGTGATCGTAAGATGGATCCGGAATTCCATTATCGAATCGGCAGCATTACGAAAACGTTCGTCGCAACTGTAATGCTTCAATTGGCGGAGGAGAACAAATTGAGTCTGGATGATTCCGTGGAAAAGTGGCTTCCGGGCGTGGTTCAAGGGAATGGATATGATGGAAGCAACATTACGATTCGGCAGCTGTTGAATCATACGAGCGGCATTGCCAATTATACATCAGAAGACTTCATAAAGCGGATCGTAGTAGAGCATCCTTATCGAACGTATTCCGCGGATGAATTGATTCGGCTTGGCTTGGATCAGAAGCCGCTATTCGAGCCCGGCAAGGGATGGAGCTACTCCAATACGAATTATGTATTGGCGGGAGTTATTATCCAGAAGGTTACGGGTAAAACGTACGGCGAAAATATCGAGACACGCATTATTACAAAGTTAGGGTTGAAAAATACCTCCGTTGCTGGTACGAAATCCTCATTGCCAGATCCACATGCACGGGGATATATCACATTGGAAGGCAGAGGATACGTCGACATCACGGAGCTCAATCCTTCATGGGGGAACGCAGCGGGCGACATGATTTCGACCGCCAAGGATCTGAATGCGTTTTTCAGTGCACTGCTAGGCGGAAAGCTGTTGTCAAAAGAATTGATGACACAAATGCTGGATGGTGTGGAAACCCCTATCGGTCGGTATGGCTTGGGCATTTATGAAGTAACGAAGAGTCCAAATGGAGAGTCGGTGTGGGGCCATAGCGGGGGTATTCATGGATTCGGTTCACAAAGCGGGGGAACGCTTGACGGCAAGCATGTCATGAGTGCTAACGTCAATATACTTCAGTTTGCAGGATCCTCTACTAATCCTCATGACGAAATCTTTCGTGCCGAGTTCAATGGTGCCAATAAGCCCTAAATAATCATTGTCATGTCTGATAAAAAGGACAAAGAATACGGCCGTCTTAAAGACGGCTGTATTTCTTTATGTTACTGTCAGCATTGGCTGACAAGAAAGTTAGAATGTTTGACGATGTATGGCGTTAAATGATGGGTTGAAGATTTGTGAGATTCTATTTAAGGGTTTTTCTTAATGACAATCGACAGTCTGTAATTCGCATATTGATTCAATTCCACGAGAAATGCATCCAGTTCCTCATTGGAGGGGAAGCGGCACTCCATCAGATAGCAGCACTCGCCGCTAATTTTATAATTATGCCGAACATAGGTCTGCTGTGTCTCGACAAAGGACAGAAATGGACGATGATCCGGCTGCTTTGTATAGATTTGAATAAATGCTTGTACGGGGTACCCAGCCTTGGCTTGATTCAATTGAATCGTATAGTGTTCAATAACGCCTTCGTCTTCCAGCTTCTGTACGCGATTCGCCGTTGCTTGGCCTGTCATATGAATCTTCTGCCCCAGTTCCTTCATCGAAACTCGCCCATTGCGGGATAGTTCTTCAATAATGCGTTGATCCGTAGAATCCAGCATCGTAACAACCTCTTTCATTAATCAAGTATTTGACGCTTAACGCTTGATTCTGTATATGTCTTCCTATCTTCAATCATATTATCCTATTCATAGGAAGAGCAAAAGAGGCTCGCTTGCCACAGGAGGAATGCTGGATGAACATTACACAGATTCGCAATGCTACGATGATTATAGAGTACGGAGGTCAGAGGCTGCTGGTTGATCCATTTTTGGCCCCTAAGGGGACTTACCCAGCATTCCCAAATACACCGCATGCGGAGCTTCGCAATCCGCTTGTTGAGCTGCCGACTCCTATTGATGAGATCATTCAAGTGGATGCCGTCATTGTGACGCATCTTCATCTTGATCATTTCGACGACACGGCAAAATCGGTGTTGCCTAAGGAGATTCGCATTATTGCCCAAAACGAGCAGGATGCTCAATCGATTCGCGATGCGGGCTTCCATCATGTCGAGGCAATGAACGATCATACATCTGTTGGTAAAGTTCGTTTGCAGCGCACAGATGGTCGACATGGAACAGGGGTAATCAGAATGCAGATGGGCAAGGTGTCCGGCTTCGTCTTGTCACATCCGACAGAGAAGACCTTGTATGTCGCGGGAGATACGATATGGTGCTGCAAGGTGGAGGCTGCAATTCAACAGCACAAGCCTGAAGTGATTGTAGTAAACGGAGGTGCAGCTCAATTCCTTATCGGGGACCCAATCCTCATGACTAAGGAAGATATTTATCGGACGCATCAGGCATCGCCGGAATCCATTATCATTTCATCGCATATGGAGGCGGTGAATCACTGCTTGCTGTCGAGGCAGGAGTTGCGTAGTTATGCTCAAGAGAAAGGGATTGCGGAGCAAATCCTCGTTCCGGAAGATGGCCAGGTCATAACGTTGTGAAGTATATGATGATGTCATCGTGAGAGATTGAGAAATAATAGGGCAATTTTATACTGCAGAAGCTGCCGACTGGTTCGGCAGCTTTTTCGATTTTCTATACGTAAAATGGCGGTGGTGGTATCATTTTTATAGTCTATTTAGGTAAAAAGGGAAATTGTAATGATTTGTACCGCTCACGGGAGGGATTACATAAATGTACCGCATCTTAATAGTAGAAGACGATGAGAAGATCGCCTCCGTCATACAAAGGAATTTAGAAAAATATCATTTTGAAGCATTGTGCGCTTCACATTTTCGAGATTTGATGTCCGAACTGACCGCTTTTAATCCTCATTTGGTACTGCTCGATATTAATTTGCCGTATTTTGACGGCTATTATTGGTGCAGACAAATTCGTGCTCGATCTAATCTACCGATCATGTTCATTTCAGCGAGAGAAGGGGAGATGGATCAAGTAATGGCCATTGAGAATGGCGGCGATGATTATATTACAAAGCCAATCATGCTCGATTTGCTGGTTGCCAAGGTGCGCAGCGTACTGCGCAGAGTATATGGGGATTACGCCGACGTATCGGAGCTTCCCCCGCCGCCGGAACCGGACATAGTCGCGGAAGGATTAACATTAAGCCTTAGTCGCAATGAGCTTATATGGCAGCAGAGGAAAATCGAGCTGACGAAGAACGAGCAGCTATTAGCCGAAAGCCTGCTCGTACATTGTGGTACTGCCGTGACCCGAGATCAGCTGCTGGAAACGCTGTGGGACGATACTCAATTTGTTGACGACAATACATTGACGGTAAACGTGAAGAGACTGCGCAATAAGCTGGGAGAACTCGGTTTGCCGGATGCGATTCGTACGGTCAGAGGGATAGGATATAAGCTGGTGCTCGGCGAGGAAAGCGAGAGTCAGAAGGGGGAGCATGTTTATGAATAAGTCCCCCATAGTGTTTGTTCGGGATCGGCTGCTGTATCTGCTTGCGAGCGCCCTAATTATTGTGCTTGGGATCAGCCTGATGCTGCTGAAGCAGGCGCGTTATCCGGAAGCAATGGATGACGGCACAATCGTTTATTTCATCGTGCTTTCACTATTAATTCTAGTCTTATGGCTAGTCGTAGATTACATTCGGCAGAAAAACTATTACAAGCAACTGATGCAAGCATGCACAGATTCCGGAGACGTGAACGCCGCCGTGCTCGTTCAGTCTCCCGTCACAAGGGAGCAGACGCTCGTTGCGGACGTGCTGGAGCGCCAATATCGTATCTATTTGAATGAGCTTGGAAACTACCGCCGCCAGCAGGAGATGCATAATCATTTCGTGCTTCAATGGGTGCATCAGATGAAAACTCCGATATCGGCGGCGGACATGCTGTGCCAGGAAGCAATACAGCAGATTCCGGTATCCACGGGGGAGCAGAAGCAGTTCGCTGCCAGCATTCAGGAGGAGACAGACCGCATGTCCCGCAGCTTGGAGCTGCTGTTGTATACAGCACGACTCGATAAGTTCGAAATGGATCTCCATATACGAAGAATATCTCTGCATGATCTTGTTCGTTCGGTGGTGAACGGACATAAGCGTCTATGCATTCGCCATTCTACCTTTCCGCTGATCGAGGGTGAGGCTTGGGTGGAAACGGATGAAAAATGGATGCGCGTTGTATTGAATCAATTCGTCAGCAATGCAATCAAATACAGCAAGGGCAAGCCGGGGGTGAAGCAGCTTCGCTTCCGCATTGCGAATGACGATAGCGGCAAGTGCCGCTTAAGCATAACGGATGAGGGAACCGGAATTCCGTCGCACGATCTGCCTCGTATATTCGATCCATTCTTCACGGGGGAGAATGGAAGGGCACTTGGGGAATCGACGGGAATGGGACTGTATGTAGCCAAGGAAGTATGCAGCCGGTTAGGCCACGGATTGTCGGCATCTTCAGAGCTTCATGCAGGGACAACGATGACGGTGACGTTTCAAGCAAGGGGCATCCATTTACTTGAACGGCGCTGATGCTGACTGATGCTCAACTAAGCCCTGCAAGGTGACAATCTTGTAAGGTTGCTGAGCACCGCAATGTCACTTAAATCGATGGGATGCGTACGGTGGCAGGGCTATACTTGCGTTGTTGTGATAGATCAAGAGATTGTGCAGGGGAGGACCGGAGTGATGAGTACTATCAATCGGCGAGGAAATAAGGAAACCCTCAGGGTGAAGCGGTCATGACGATTCGAGCTCTGGCTTTGCGCAACATTCGCGGGAATTGGCGCTCATGCTGTGCCTTTTTCTTGAGCAGCGCATTTTCTGTTATGGTTTTTTACATGTTTGCCGCGTTTCGATTCCATCCTGATGTGATGAACGGCCGTATACTAGGAGCTGACTCAGTGAGGCAGGGCATGATGTTTTGCCAGTATATCATCATTATATTCTCGGTACTGTTCGTGCTGTATTCTAGTTCGGCATTCATCCGGACGCGACGGCAGGAATTCGGCCTGCTTACTTTATTCGGAATGACACGATGGCAGCTGTGCAGATTGATCGTGTACGAGCATGCAAGCATTGCCGTGTCGGCCATTGGGCTGGGCATCGGCTCAGGCATCGCATTCAGTAAGCTGTTCTTCATGACGTTGGAAGTGCTGCTAGATCGGGAGGTATCGATCATATTTACCGTACCTATGGAAGCGCTAGGCTTGACCGTTGTCTGCTTTGCATTGTTGTTCGCGGTTATATCTGTATGGGCTGCCTGCAAGACAGGCCATGGCGAGATCGTTGATATGCTTGAGGCTTCAAGAAAACCGGCAGAACAAGCCGACTTTTCTCATGGACTCGCAGCTCTGGCAGTCATCTGCTTAGGAACGGCTTATGGATTGGCACTTAGCATAAATATGAGGAATTTCCCGTTGTTGGCCATGCCGGTTATGATTTCAGTAACGATCGGTACGTACCTGTTCTTCACCCAGTTCAGCTTGTTAGTACTGCACTCTGTACAGAGAAGTCCAAGATTCTATTACCATCGTACCACGATGATTATCGTTGGTCAGCTGAGTTCCAGACTGAAGAGTAATGCAATGATGCTGTTTCTCGTGTCGATGCTGAGTGCGGTCATGGTGACGGCATCGGGTGCAATTTACATGATGAAGCGAGCCGTCCAGTTCGACGGCTATCGGACGCAGTACGAGAATGCGCAGAGCCTGATGGGTTTGACGATGTTCATTGGCCTGTTCATTAGCTTGTTATTTTTTATGGCGGCGGGCAGCGTGATTTATTTTAAGCTTTTTACCGAGCTTCGAGAGGATCAGGCACATTGCAAGGCACTGTCTCGGATCGGCTTGACGGAAGGTGAAATTCGAGGCATTGTTATGGCCCAAATCGGTATTCTCTTCTTTGCTCCCTGTATCGTCGGTACCATTCATGCCCTGATTGCTATGAAGGCATTGGACAATCTCCTGATGCTATCCAACTGGAGCTATTCATTTGCCGTTATCGGCATTTACCTGGTCATGCACACGATTTATTTTCTAATCACCTACCATGACTACACGAATAGCATACTGCGAGGTGCCTTTGGGCAAAGAATGGGGAGAAATTTATGAATACAGCACGAACTGGTTTCTGGGAAATGGCTGCCATTGTTGGTTGTGTGATGTTAGTCGTACTTGTAATGGCAACCTGTACACTGCCTTATGCTGCAGCGGAACAAGCGAAGGTGGAGCACACGTCCAGCACCAAAAAGATTGAGCAATTTATTGAGGAACAACGGGAGCGCAGTCAAATTCCGGGCATGTCCGTTGTTATTGTTGAAAAGGGAAAGACAGTGTTTGAAAAAGGATTTGGCTATGCCGATCTAGATTCAAAGAAGCCTGTGACAGAACATACGTTGTTCGAATTAGGGTCTACGACTAAGGCTTTTACGGGACTAGCCATTTTGCAGCTTGAAAAGGCAGGATTGATTAACCGGATGGATGACGTCAGAAAATACCTGCCGTGGTTCACCATGAATAATGAAGGAAAGCCGGCCGCGATTACGATTGGTCAGCTGCTGTATCACACAAGCGGAATATCGGCCCGGACGATAGCCTTAATCCCCGAAGACGATACGGATCGTGCATTAGAAAAAACGGTGCGGTTGCTGCTGGGACAACAGTTGGATCGTAAGCCGGGCAGCTCACATGAGTATGCGACGATTAACTATGATGTGCTGGGACTAGTTATCGAGCAGGTAACGAAGCAGTCTTATGAAGCGTATATAAAGCAGCATGTGCTTGAGCCGCTTGGTATGACAGATTCATTCGTCGGCATCCAGCCAGTTCTGCATAGCGAGATGGCGACCGGATACCGAGTGGGTTTTCTGAAGCCAAGAGAATATCAACCGCCAATTTATCGCGGCAATAACCCAGCCGGATATCTAGTAAGCAACAGTATTGATATTGCGAAATGGATGAACGCACAGCTCGGATATGGGTTGAATGAGCAGGTAAGCAAGGCATTAGTGCAAGAATCGCATATGCCCGACAAATCCGTAGCGCCGATCGATGATACCTACTATGCAAGCGGATGGAGTATCGGGGAGGATCAGAATCTTATTATGCATGCGGGCGCAAACCCTTCCTTCTCCTCTTATATCATTTTGCAACAGGATCGGCAGCTTGGCGTTGCTGTCATGGCCAATAGGATGAGCGATGCTACGGCTGCTATTGGGCAAAGCGTGCTAACGCTGTGGAAGGGGGAGAACCTCAGCGATACGGTGCCGAGTGATCGGATGCAGGCCATGGATCAAGCAGCCGTTATCGCAGTCGGGATTACAGGAGGGCTTGCCCTGCTGGGATGGACGGCAGGTGGATTGCTCGTCTGGAATATCGCGAAGCGGAAGCGTGTTTTGGTTTCGCTTGGTGTTATGCGAGTAATTGGATTTGTAGCCTTGCTGCTTGTGTGTGCAGGCGGGATTTGCCTGATGCTTGCGCTTCCGAAGTTATTCCTTGGGGGCATGCCATGGTCATTTATCGCCGTATGGTCTCCGCCGACAATTGTCTTTGTTGCATGCTGCTTGGCAGCGATGTTTGCAGGATGGTTTATCTACGGTGCCTTGAAAATCGTTACGAAGAAAACTGGATAACGGATTACGGATAAAGAGTGGGGAAAGCTGTCGGATACCGACGGCTTTTTTATTAGGGAAAATTTGTGGAGCACATTAGGAATATGATGCGGGCTCATTTATAATGAAAACAGGCATGCAAGTATCGATACGAATTAGGAGTGGAATGTTGGTGGAATACACAGCTCAGCAAGTAGCGGAATGGATGATCGATGAAATTAGAACGAAGGGTGTCGCTTATCAGAGCGATGTCATTGAATATGTGAAGGCGCACTTCGGGGAGCATTTCGTATATGTGAATGAGAATGGGAATGCTTCGCTCGACAAGGAAGTGAAGAAGGCGTTCCGTAAGCTGCATCGCGGCAAAGTCGCATGGGACAGAGATGGATTCTGCTGGGGATGGACGTAAGTTTGGCGTAAAGAGATGGAGCAACTAACGCTGGATCACGAGGAACAACATGTTCCTCTGTATTTCTGGTGGAGTGGCAGCTGTCGCTGTCAATAGAGAAGCAGAAGGTGAAGGAGCGGTACGAGTTATGGCGCAGCAGAAATACTATGTGGTATGGGAAGGCAATAAGCCAGGAGTCTATACGAGCTGGCCGGAATGCCAAGCGCAAGTGAGCAATTACAAGGACGCGAAGTATAAGTCCTATACCTCCCAGAGCGAAGCGGAGAAGGCCTATCGGGAAGGCTGGAAGAAGCATTGGGGTCAAGGCGCTGCGAAGAAGGGGGCTTCTGGGAAGTCCGCTGGGGCTGCTGCTTCCGTATCCAAATCAGAGATTGACTATAACAGCATTTCCGTAGATGTAGGGACGAGAGGGAATCCAGGGCCGATCGAGTATCAGGGAGTAGATACGAAGACAGGAGAAGTGATCTTTGCAAATGGGCCTATTCCCAATGGAACGAACAACCTAGGCGAGTTCCTTGCCATCGTGCATTCTTTGGCTTATCTCAAGCAGCAAGGCAGCAATAAGACGATATACAGTGATTCGCGAACCGCGATGAAGTGGGTACGCGAGAAGAAAGTGGCGACAACGCTTGTTCGCAATGAATCGACGCGGGAAGTGTGGAATTTAGTAGACCGGGCGCTTCATTGGCTGCAGACGAATACCTACAGCAATAAAATCCTGAAGTGGGAAACCGAGCATTGGGGCGAGATTAAGGCCGATTACGGGAGGAAATAGCCGCTTCTCAACAGAGCTTTTGTACAGGTTGATTCAGAATTGGAACGGAGATCCACTTTTTACACAGATTAATCTGGAAGTATGGTATAATGGAACCATACTGATTCGGCTGTAGTCGCAATATCGTGCCCCGAACGTGACGTTTGGGGCTTTTATATTTACAGTCGGCGTATCAACATATCATGTGAGGAGAGATGGGGTTTGTACAGCTCGCGGAAGAAATCACAAGAGGATGTGCCGATGGAAATAACATCGGTGTGGATATGTTCGAGTGAAGATTGCAATGGATGGATGCGAGATAATTTCACTTTTTCAAATGAACCGACATGCCCGCAATGCAAGTCTGCTATGGTCAAGGGTGAGAAGAAGATAGCCGTTCTTGCCAACACGAGTCCAGTTCAATCCTCCAAGTAAGGGTTGAAAGGAATGTTTTATAGCACGATGTAACGTTTTTTAGCTTCAGGGAGCACGGATTACGTGCTCTTTTTTTGTGCATTTCGCCATACGATGAATAAGAACTGGTCGAAAGGTGTAGAAAAATTAGATATAATTAGTAGAAAAATAGGTTCCTACATGGGGGTAAGACATTGAATAATAATGGTTCCTGGTCGGGCGGCTGCATTGGCCTTGCTGTTCTACTCGCTATGATGCTTGTTCTCTTTCGCTGGCTTGTGACAGATGGCCTGTTAATTTTATTATTAATAGCGCTATTTGTTGTAGGGTATGTTATTGTGCAGATGTCTAAAAGTCAAAAGGCAGCTCAAGACTTAGCAGAAGAGCATATGAAGCAAAAAGAGAAAATTGCGCTTCGATTGGCTGCTGAGCTCGGAGGCTATATTACAGCTGCGGAAATTGCGGTTCATAGCGAGATGACCTTGGATGAAGCCGCGCAGATCCTGGATCGTTTGAAGTCGCAAGGGGTATGTACACTGCGAATTGCTGATAATGGAACCTATGTATATCAATTTGAGTCTCTATTAAATGATCGGCAGAAGAGACAATCCGAACGAATTTAAGTGAAATGCAGCAAATACATAGAAGGCAAAAGAAGGAGAAGGCAGTTCTAACGAGGCGATGATGCTACGTTAGGAATGCCTTTTCCTTTTCATATTTGCTGTAGTTGATGCCAACAGCCGAATGCAGAAAGCAATACCTTTTTATTGCTGCCGAGTCATCAGATCACGAACTGCATCCGTAACCGATTCCTCCATGGAATAGAGGGTTTGAAATCCCTGCTGGCGAATTTGCGCATCGTCCCAAATGCGGTCGGTCGTTAATGTGTCCCATGCAAAAGGCGACATAGGATACGCTTTCCGTTGTTCCTCAGTCCGTTCAGCGGGGATATGGAGAAGGGAAGCGCGCTTGCCTGTAGCGGCATCGATGGCCTCTTTCAATTGCATCCAAGTCGTATCGAATCCTTTCAATACATAAATTCCGCTATTCCGCTCTGTCCCGCCGGATGTGCCGAGCCACTCCATTGCACGGCCGATATCGCGAGTATCGACAAGAGACACCTTAGCTGAACCATCTCCGATGATTGGATACTGATCACGGGCATGAGCCGCGAACATTCTGGCGAAGAATGAGGATTGATCGCGTACTCCAATCGTGCTTGCCGGACGTAATATCACCGTCTTCATTCCGCTACGGAGGCCAGCTTCTTGTACGATCTTCTCCCTTGCTAGTCCTAACTGCTGTATCGGGTATATCGGTTGAGTATTATATCGTTCATCAATTGGTTCATTGCTGCGGAAATCATAGACAACAATGGTGCTTAACTGAACGAAGCAGGCTACTCCTTGCGCGGCCGCAGTGTCTGTCAACCATTTCGTCAATTGAATTTCTACGGGTGCGTCTGAGCGTATCGCCGAATTCAGCTTCGCATCTGCTGTGCAGTTGTAGACCACATCATGTCCTTGGATGACAGAAGCCAGTTCTGTACGATCCTCCATATGGAGTTGGATGACTTGGGCGCCGCTCAGTTTGAGCCATGAGATATTGCTTGTATGCCGTGCGGCGGCGGTAACCTCATGCCCGGCATGCAGGAGCTGCTCTACGACATGGCTTCCAATGAAGCCGGTGCTTCCGAATACAATTGCTCTCATACGGTGTTCCTTCCTCCTAGGCCTTGCTCCATCACATTCCGAAATTATGAATTCAACATGCGCATGCTGTGCTGTTATCATAATCGAACTGCTTTTCTAATAAAAGTACGGTTATTTTATATAGTAACTATCCTGTTGAATAGTAATGGAAGCCATGCGAAAAAAAGGACAAGCCCAAATATGAATGATTGCAACTTAGAGCGAAACCTTTCTCTAGATTGCCACGTTAAGAAGGTAACAGGAAGACATATATTGGATTATCATGCTTGGTGAACGAGGAGGAGGAACGGGTGAAAAGGATACTGTCAGGGATTGTGGCAGTTGTCATGCTGCTGCTTGTCATTCCTACACAGCTGCAAGCAGCTGCATCCATCAGCATTTACATGGATGGGGTGAAGTTGGTTACGGATCAGCCACCGACAACGCTTCAGGGTCGAACGATGCTTCCGATGCGCGCCATATTCGAAGCGCTTGATGCCAAGGTGTTGTGGGATCAGAGAAAGCAAATGGTGACGGCCATTAAGGACGATACTACCATTGTGCTGAAGATTGGCTCCAAGGCAGCGACCATAAACGGCTCCGCTGTTGTACTTGATGTACCGCCGCAGACATTGCTAGGGAGAACCATGGTGCCTGTACGCTTCGTCAGTGAGGCAATTGGGGCAGAGGTAGGCTGGGATCAGCGATCACAGAGCGTTTATATTCGGACACTCCCTGCAAACAAAACGGTAGCCCCAGTAACAAGTGTCAGCGTGCAAACGGCTAGCAAGTATGGAGATGGCCGTGATGTGGAGGTCAGCTTCTTGAAATCGGCAACGGAATCAGCGGTGGATCACTATCGCGTATTTGTAGTGAAGGCCGCGAATGTCTATGGATTCACCTTGTCGCAAGCATTAGCTGTTCCTACAGGTCAATATACCGTGGCGTTCCCGATTGGCGGGCCACAACAAGTGCCGCTTACATCCAACACTCGCGATGTAGATGGAGACCTTCTGAAGAAGAGTCAATCCTACGCGGTGTTAGTGCTTGCGGTAGGTAAAGGCACGAACAAGTCGGCGTTATCTTCAGCTTCCCAAACCCTAACATTAACGAACACAACAGTGTCCGCTGTAAGCAATGTGCAAGTACGCGATGTTGCCGACTACGGAGATGGCCGAGATCTTCAGGTCAGCTTTGCACGACCGCAGTATGATGATTACATCGCGAATTATCAAATCCACGTTGTGAAGACAAGAGATGCCAATCGGTTTGACACGGCTGCTGTAAATGCTGTGCCTAACTCATTCTACACGACAATCTCCAAATCTGGTTCCAATTCTACGTTAGCGACAACGCTCTCCTCTTCCTCAAGAGATGTATCCGGTGATTATATTCGCAGCGATATTTCATATACCGTATTTGTACTCTCTGTAAGCAGCAATAGCAAGGTGACTCCGCATGCGTTGTCTGCAGGTTCATCCTCTATTACGCTGGATCGTCCGATCGCGGCGCCGTCCATTACAAAAGTGGATGATGTGGGCAATTACGGGGATGGCCGTGACTTGCAGGTTAGCTTTATTCGCTCCGGCGATGAATCGAAGGTGAGCTATTACCGGATCTTTGTAGTCAGAAATCGAGATGCCGGAAGCTTCGATCTGTCCGATGCGAGCCGAGTTCCGTCCGGCAGATATTATGATGTCGCGCGGAATGGATACAACATAACGACGACATTGCCGTCCAATGCCCGAGATGTACAGGGATCTTATATTGGCAATGGGGAGACGTACCGCGTATTCGTAATGGCAGTAGCCAAGGATGGCAATGCTTCTGCACTCTCCGCAGCATCTTCTGCGATCGTACTCAACAATAAAGGGAATGTTCAGGCATCTAAGAATGTAACGGTCAGTGATGTCAGCGATTATAATGATGGCCGTGATTTGCGAGTTAACTTCGAGCGGGCATCGGATGAGTCGGATATTAGCCAGTATCGAATTATGGTCGTAAAGTCCTCAGATGCCAATCGATTTACACTGTCCGGTGCAAATGAAATATCTAGATCAAATTATATCGCTGTCAATACAACGGGACGACATCAAAGTATTGTGCTGCCTTCCAATGCCCGTGATGTGGATGGCTCTTCTATTCGAAATGGAGTCAGTTATCAGGTATTTGTCTTATCTGTTGGGAAGGGCAGTTACTCCAATGCCTTATCCAATCCGTCTTGGCCGATTACACTGGAGAATCGTGCTGTGGTATACTCCGCTACGAATGTGGGTGTACAGGATGTTAGCGATTATCGTGATGGCCGAGATCTACAGGTAGCATATACCCGAGCAGTAGATGAGTCGAATATAAGCCAATATCGAGTGCTGGTCGTAAAATCGGCGAATGCAAGTCAGTTCGGCGTCTCTGCGGCTAGTGAAGTACCGCGATCCAATTACACAGTTGTCAAAACGAACGGAGCGAATCGTACTTTGACGTTGTCCCCGGATGCTCGTGATGTGGATGGTTCATCCATTAAAAATGGTGTTAGTTATCGAGTCTTTATTTTGTCAGTAGGAGACAATGACGGCGGAACAAATGCATTGTCAGCACCTTCCCCAAATATCGTCTTGGAGGATAACCTAGGGGCAGACACAGTTACGAATGTTGCTGTGCAAGGAACAAAGAACAACGGCAATAGCCGGGATGTGGAAGTGAGCTTCTCGGCACCTGCTAATGATTCCACAATTGCCGAATATCGAATTCTAATCGTTCCGTCGGAGAAGGCGGACGGCTATAAGCTATCTGCTGCAAATACCGTATCGGCAATCAATTATAAGAAGGTATCTAAGCAGGCGGGCGTTGTGAAGGAGATGCTGCCTGATGCTGCACGTGATGTGTACGGCAAGCAGCTCTCGAAAGGGATGGCATACCGAGTATTTATCTTATCTGTGTCCGAAGGGAGAGGTGCATCCAATGCACTCTCTGCTCCTTCCGAGGAGTTTAAGCTGCTTGATCCTGCGGTTCCGGCAGCGGCGAATGTAACTGCTGTCCTGGAAGGGGAAGGAGCAATCCTCAAAGTATCATTCGATAAGGCAGCAGATAGCAAGGGCATCGCCTATTACGCGATAATGGCAGTTCCTTCTGGATACGTAGATAGCTTTACATTGACGGAAGCCAATCGGGTACGCAACGGAGGATATCGTGTGGTGAAGGTATCGGAGGAGGGTATCCTGACGCTTACTTCTTCAGATAAGGACATTACAGGATCCGCACTTCGAAGTGGTGTTGCCTATCGTATATTCATTCTGTCGATTGCAGATGGCCGACAAGCAACAGCCAATAATTTGTCCAAGGCATCTAATGAAATCATTCCTGGTGAAGCCTTCTAGAGCATACGAAGTAAATCTATAGGCAGTGATGGAGTAGGTAGATTCATAGAGGAAGGGGCTCCGATTGTATCGGGGCTCTTTGTTATGGGACAATGCGACAAGTTCAGGCATAGGGAGGAAAAAGGACTCGATTTTCTTGTAAAATTTTGCCGTTGCCTGCTTGACTTTCGATTCTAGCAGCATTAATCTAGTGATATAGAACTAATAGATTTATTTTCCATTTCAATAGAGTCTATATTGATAAAGGCAAACCCATCGAAAGATGGCGACGCAAAGCTATAGGGGCTACGGCGAATCTCGCTAAGCCAGCCAGTTACCGATTATAGAGGAATAGCGGCAACGTCCATGTACGTTACGATCCCTTCTTATTTCGGTAAGTGGGGATCTTTTTTTATTGCTTGTAAACTTCATATCATGCACTCCGTATTTGCACAAGGGCAAAGCCATTGAAAAATGGTGACGCAAAGCTATAGGGGCTACAGCGAATCTCGCTAAGCCAGCCAGTTACCAATCATGAAGCAGGGCAGTGTTGAATCGGTTATTCAGCTGTTCGCTTCGGGAGGAGAATGTATTGTGAAATGGGACAAGCGTGTTGTCGCATTTATTCTTGCTGTTATCATCGTATGCCCATTATTCGCAGTTCCGGTTCAAGCGCAGGAGCAGACTATTCTGGACAAGCTGGTTGTATTGCCTAACGGCGATTACAATCGAAGTGAGGCAGCTGCAATGAAGCAGCGGCTGGAGAAGATTCCGACATCGGTCTTGAATGCTCTATATAGTAAAGGAGTTAAGATTAAGCTTACACAAGGAGCCATTACGGACGAGCCAGAACTTGCTTACCTGAAGGGAGTAGTACCAAGAGGGTGGGAAGGCACTGGATTGACATGGGATGATGTCCCTGGAGTGAGCGAGCGAGTTGTGGCGGTTCGCATCGGGTATAGCGAGAAAGGGAAGGGGCACAATTCGTTGAATCTGGAAATTCACGAGACGCTGCATGCGGTTGACCGACTCGTTTTCAATGAAATTAGTGGTACTGAAGAATTCAACACCATTTTCAATAAAGAAGCAAGTGTAAAATATAAAGGTGATGGCTATGTTTCGACGTATCCAACGGAGTATTTCGCTGAAGCTGCTAGCTTGTATTTGTTTAGCGATACGACAAGGGGCGATTTGAAGAGCAGCATGCCGTTAACTTATGAATTTATGGCTAAGCTATTTGCGAGCTAAGAGCCCTACATAGAAGAAGCGCCTCCTCGACATGCGTCGAAGAGGCGCTTTGCTGCATATTCGTGCTCAGTCGCGATTATGGGTACACGACATCAGCGTTTACTTTCTCCCACGATTCGAATTCATCCTTGTTGCGGTGGTAGTCATGGTAGTTCGTCGCTTCCATCACATCGGAATAGTACCAATCCGTAGGGGCGATATCCGGCCATTTCTTCGCGTCTTTGTGGACATCATCGTTGTGCACTTTTCGGTTCAGTACGCTGTTGATGAACGCCATTGCTTCGACACGAGTGATGTACTGATTTGGCTTGAACTTGCCATCTGGATAACCCTTAATCCAGCCTTTGTTGGCTGCCGATACAATGTATTTCTCTGCCCAATGACCGCTGATATCGGAGAACAGTGTATTCGTCTGCTCATTCAGCTTATCGAATCTGGAAGCAATTGCGGCGAACTCTGCTCTCGTAATCGGTTTTTCTGGCAGGAAAGTGCCATCTGGGTACCCAGTGATAATCCCTGCATTCTCCATCGTGGAGATGTGTCTGTTTGACCAGCGCTTTTCGGCTACATCCTTGTAAGAGTTGGTGCCCTTCAAGAAGTTGGCTCGTGTAGTGTTCTCCATTAAGCGGTAGAAGATAGCAGCCACTTCTTCGCGGCTGATCAGTTTTTTCGGCTTGATTTCCCCATCCGGATATCCATTGATGTAATTGTAATGATATTGCGTTTCTAACTTCGGCACCGGTGGCAATGGTGGAACTGGTGGCAATGGCTTGGAGCTTGGATAATAGGAGGTACTGCTGCCTCCACTGCTACTGCCTCCGCCACTTGAGTTTTGCGTGTAATAGAAGATATACTCTTGCCCTTCCTTATCGGTGAAGGTGTAAGTGTCAGTGGATTTCACAGGTGTATACCCCGATATGGACAGTGCCGTAAGTTCGACCTTCTCCCCAGCTTTGCCGCTCTTCGTCGTTGGATTTACGAGCTGCTTGCCTGTTCCTTGCTCCACATATTTAATCGTTACTTGCTGATCAGGCTTGCTGATTGGATTCTTGATGTAGAGGATCGTGAACGTCTGTGAAGCATCCGCAGTGAAGACATAGTTGTAAGTAGACTGTTCTGGATTATATACAGCGTCTGTCACTGTGATCGGTGTTGGCTTCAGTGTGATGTGCTCTCCGGCTTTGCCTTTCAACGAAGTTGGTTCTGCTACCGGTGCAAGAGTCTCCTTATCCAGATGCAGTACCGTCAGCAGCAATGCCTCTACAGGATCGCCCTTTTTGTAGTAAATCGTGTACTGTTGTTCTGGAGTTCCGTCAATCGTAATGTCATGATTGAACTTTAAAGGCTGATAGACAGCGTCTGCTACGGAGATTGGCTCTGCTGTTACATGAACGACTTCGCCAGACTTGCCGCTGACCGTAGTAGGCTCATGCAGCACTGCGTCAGTGCCTTCTTCAAGGTGATGAACAGTTACGAAATAGGTTGGCAGCTCTTTCTTGCTGTAGAAGAACGTATAGGATTGTTCAGCTTGCTCAGTGATTGTGTATTCATGCTGGTAGGAGTCTGGCACGTAGATTACACCATCAACTGTAATATCCTCTGCTCTCAGTGTGATGGTTGCTCCAACCTTGCCGCTAGTCGAAGTAGATTCCTTCAGAACTGTGCCAGTAGCTGCCTCTTTATAGTGGACGTGAACAGTACGTTCTACAGGGGCATTCTTGGTGTAGAAGAAGGTGTGCTCTTGGTTAGCCTCAGCAGTGAACGTGTACTTTACTTCTGGATTGACTGGAGTGTAGCCTGTGACTTCTAGTGCAATCAGTGTTATTGATTCTCCAGTTTTGCCGTCTTTCGAAGAATCTTTTGCGATAGGAAGCTTGGTGTCTTGGTCAATGTAGTGGATGGTTACTTTTTGTGGATTCGCGATGTAGAAGAATTTGTACGTGTCGTTTTTATCTGTGAATGTGTAAAGCTCTCTTTCTACCTCAGGCGTATAGCCAGGGATCTTCTTGGCTTCCAACCCAAGCTTCGTGCCGGTAGGTCTGTTAAAAGTATCAGAATCTGCAAGTGGTTTGTTGGTGTCTTTACTCAAATACTCGACAATCAATGTCTGCTTGCTCGGCGTATAGAAGAATGTGTATACATTGTCATTGGCCTTAAATGTGTAGCTGTCTTCCGTCTTGTCAGCTGTAAAGCCTGGAATGCTTAGAGCCTTCAACGTAATCGTCTGGCCAGTGACACCTTGTTCAGATGTTGGGGCAGCGATTTCTCTGTTTGTAAGACTGCTGACATGTTTGATGATTACTTTTTGAGCGTTCGCTTTGTAGAAGAAGGTAACCACATTATCCGCAGTTTTTACAGTATAGGTTACTTCCGTCTTCTCAGGCGTGTAGCCCGGGATGTCGATAGCTTTCAACGTAACAGACTCGCCAATTTTACCTGAATGTGAAGTGTCATCGTTAGTGATGGACTTGCCGGTATCCTTATCGACGAACTTGATGGTAATAGGGAGATCCGCCTTTTTGTAGAAGAAGGTAACCACGTTATCGGCTGCTTTGACAGTATAGGTTACTTCCGCCTTCTCAGGCGTGTAGCCCGGGATGTCGATAGCTTTCAACGTAACAGACTCGCCAATCTTACCTGAATGAGAAGTATCATCGTTAGCGATGGATTTGCCCGTATCCTTATCGACGAACTTGATGGTGATAGGGAGATCCGCCTTTTTGTAGAAGAAGGTAACCACGTTATCGGCTGCTTTGACAGTATAGGTTATTTCCGCCTTCTCAGGCGTGTAGCCCGGGATGTCGATAGCTTTCAACGTAACAGACTCGCCAATCTTACCAGAGCGAGAAGTGTCGTCGTTAGCGATGGACTTGCCGGTATCCTTATCTACATACTTAATCGTTAGCTTTTGTGGAGCTAGCATATATCCGAACCATACTGTTTTGTTAGGTTCCTGCAGTGTTAACGTTTCTTCTGTAGGGTCGGTGCCCTTTTTCAACACATAGTTATCAAGCTTCGGAGCAGGAACCTTGTACTTCGGCCCTATATCCAGCGCATCCTTCCCATTGACAGTGAAAGACTCGCTGTACAACTGCTCTGCAAGATCCACACGTTCGACAACCTTGCCGTCTGCGTTAATAGGCTCGCCTTGTTCATTAACCTTGTAGCCTTTCACAAGAATGGAGCCTTTGCCGAAGCTGACTTGTGGCACTTCAAAATCTTTTGTTGTACGTTGTCTATTCACATCTGTGTATTCCATGGTGGTACGTCCGTTTGTCGGGTAATTGACATCGGCACTCGGATTTTTAGAAGAGTCCATTTTGATGGTATATGTCAGGGTTGCCGGACTTCCCTCTACAATGTTGCCAACGTCCCATACAAACGTTTCCGAAGCTGCATCCCATTTCACCGTGCCTTGAGATGCTGTATAGTCTTGCTTTTCAACAGGTTCATTACCCTTGAAATTAAGGTTAAACATTTCACCCATCGGATCCTTGACTACAGCATTTTCAGCCGCGTAGGAAATTTTCCCTGCCAGTTCAGAGAAAACCTTCTCCAGCTCCGCGCTGTCAGATGGGTAATAGTTGTTTGCTGAAGCGCTGTTCTTTAATACATATACAGCGTTAGCATCATTGCCGACCTCAAGCCCAATCGAATAAATGGTGATTCCTGCATCCTTGGATGCTTTGGCTTGAGATATCGTAGGAATTCCATTGTCCTTAACCGTATAGTTATCTACCTTGTATCGATCCCCCAACAAGCCAGAGGATAATTCATAGCTGCTGCCGGATCCGATAGTCTTGGTGTAGTCAAAGTTGGACAGTACAAAGTTATACTTGTTGTTGGGCCATGAATAAGGAGCGGCCTTTTTTGCAGGAGAACTGAACGTTGGCGCACCGTCGCTAAGCAGCACAATAAATTTATTTTTAGCTGAACTCTTTGTAGTTAGTAACTGATGTGCTGTGTTGAGAGCGCCTTGTATGTTTGTCCCTCCGGAAGCCGAGATGCCCTTAATTTTGTTCAGGAGCTGCTGTTTATCATTCTGGCCAAGGAATCCAGATGATGTATCCTCTGCGCTGGTGCTAAACGTGACAAGAGCAATTCTTGTTTTGACGTTGGACAAAAGCAGTGTATTTGCAAATTTCTCCGCAGCTTTTTTGGCATTGTCTAACCGTTTGTAGCTTTTCATACTGTCTGACTTGTCTAAGACAAGTACAACATCGGTGTCACCGGCTTCAACGTTCTTCCCTTCGGCGGTCAGAGTAATCTGCCACTCTCCTGGCGTCCCGGTTGGCTTCGCTGTCTTGCTTAATTTCACAGCACCTGGCTCTGGCCAAATTGGATCACGTGCGGCTGCATCTGCACTTTGCAGTGTGTGAGGAATAAACCCGAAGAACACGGCAAATACGCACAGCCATGTTACGGCCAACTTTACTCTACGTTTCATTCAATTCGCCACCTCATTTTTTCATTTTATTCCTCCCCTACCGAAGTGAGTCCATGCCTCCTCATTCTTATTTATATAGCTCAACGGACAGTTAATTCCGCCAGAACTTCACATAAATAAAAAAAGTCCAGCTGCAAGTAACAGAATTGTTAGTTGCAGCCGGACTATCATAGGTCGTAGAACCGTTAGACTCCGAAGCTTTGCGGCCTAATCTTTCGATTAGTGTGCCCTATGTGATTGATCAATCATAACACCTCTTATCCAAGCGAAGATGACTGTAATCATAGGCATAGGGAACTATCAAGCTCAATATAGGTTACGAGGAACAATTTGTCAATGATAAGAAAATACTAGTTTGTATACATACTACAAGTATTAACCTACTAGAGTTGATCCATACCTGATAATCCATCTATATGCCTCCAACTTAATAACTATTCATCGCTATCAGAAGGAAATAACGGATTGAAACGCTCCAATGCCCGTACGATAATGAGTAGAGCAGATAATCTAGCAATTGGCTTCAGGAATACCAAGGTGTGTCGAGTGAGACTGAATGAAGAGCAAATAGAGCTTAAGATTTTTGTAAGGATTGAGTAAGGAATTAGAGAGGAATGCCTCATACAATAAAGTCATCGGGAAGCACGCATTGAGCGGGAGGAGATACTGGCATGACGTATTTATTACGTACACATCATTTGACGAAGACGTTCCTAGACAAAGAGGTTGTCTCGAATGTGAATATGAACATCCGTCAAGGAGAGATATATGGATTTTTGGGTCCGAATGGGGCCGGTAAGACAACAATTATGAAAATGATTACGAACTTAATTAAGCCTACAATGGGTCAAATTGAAGTATTCGGGGAAGCGCTAGCCCCTAAGTCGTATCATCTGCTGGCTCGGATGGGGACAATTATCGAATACCCTGTATTTTATGACAAGCTGTCGGCACGAGAGAATATGGAGCTGCACTGCGAGTACATGGGATATCACAACATGAAGGCCATAGATGAGGCATTGGAGCTGGTGAAGCTCAACCATGTGGGTGATAAAGCAGTTAAAGATTTCTCGCTTGGAATGAAACAGCGGCTAGGGATCGCCAGAGCGATCGCAACGAAGCCGGAGCTGCTTCTGTTGGATGAACCTATTAATGGGCTGGATCCGATAGGGATTAAGGAGATACGCGATTTGCTTCTCATGCTGAGCAGACAATATGGTACAACGATATTGATATCAAGTCATCTGCTGGGTGAAATTGAGCTTGTTGCAGATACGATTGGTGTCATTAATAAGGGTCGATTAATTGCAGAAGTGTCTATGGATGAGGTTCGTATGAAAAATAGCGAATATATTGAGATTGTGACGAATGATTGCACGCGAGCTGCGTTCCTGCTCGAAGATAAACTAGGCATACACAATCTACGAGTCATGGATGAGCGCATAATTCGAGTATATGATCCGAATATCCAGCAGGGAGTGCTGACGAAGGAACTGGTCGTGAACGATATTTTAATAGAATCGATCCATAAGAAAAACAGCTCTTTAGAGGAATACTTCTTATCTTTGTTGGATGGAGGCGATCATGTTGCGTAATTTGATAGCTTTGGAGCTTCGGAAGCATCACATAGGAGGGTATATTCGAAACGCAATTATTGCAAATATTATCGCGATTGCCATCTTATTCTTAATGTTATACAGTCCTA
The DNA here is from genome assembly GCF_040195695.1 of Paenibacillus wuxiensis. NCBI lineage: Bacteria > Bacillati > Bacillota > Bacilli > Caryophanales > Paenibacillaceae > Paenibacillus > Paenibacillus wuxiensis. Next base: position 163,569 of record NZ_JBEFZI010000005.1, read on the forward strand.
ACATGATGGAAGAAGTTGTTTTCGCGGATTACACTGCCCTTTTTGTGGGTGTGGATTCATTTGTACGAATGATCTTTATCGTCTTTGCAGCAGTATTGATATCTCGGTTCATTATTGATGAATATAAATCAAAGACAATAAACATCCTATTTATGTATCCAATAAGTCGGAAAAAGATCCTCCTCAGCAAGTTGGCCATTATCGCCATTTTCACATTTAGCAATATTATTGTGTCTGAAATTGTGCTCAACGCGATCTTGTTGACAGCAAATGCAATTGTACCCATTATACAAGAGCCCCTGACTTTGTCGATAATTGGGGGAGGGGCATTGAAGTTGATCATGAATGCAATGGCTGCAAGCATTATGAGCCTCATTCCGCTATATTTCGGCATGAGAAAATATTCGACACCGACGACGATCATGTCTTCCTTGCTCATTGTTTCCATCGTGTGCTCGAATAATGGGGGAGTCTCGCTGAATTCAATCATTATCGTTCCGATCATCTTGGCGCTGATCGGTGCATTCGTAATGTACATGACAATAAAGAAGGTTGAGCACGTAGATGTGGTCAATTAGTTGAATACGCTGACGTTGTCTGAGCCTGAGAAGACTTGGACAACGGGAAATTAAAACAAATTAAAAAACAGGAATTGCTATTTGGGTAACCTTGTGGTAAGATGACTATATTCAAATTTGACCTGATTCACATATTGCAGAGGGTTATTTTGAAGCTAGAATAACCTTGTCCAATATGTGAATTTTATTTATTTATGTAAATAAGAGGTCATGTAAATTTTAGGAGGTATTTGTTCATGCAAACAGGTACAGTTAAATGGTTCAACGCAGAAAAAGGTTTCGGTTTCATCGAAGTTGAAGGCGGCAACGATGTATTCGTACACTTCTCCGCAATCACTGGCGACGGCTTCAAAACGTTGGACGAAGGCCAACGCGTTGAGTTCAACGTAGTTGAAGGCAACCGTGGACCACAAGCTGAGAACGTTGTAAAGCTGTAAGACACGAAATTACAATGCCCCAGACCTAAGGTTTGGGGCATTTATTAATTTATGCGGCAGAGATGCCGTATGAATAGCAAAGAGCCGCCCTCAGGGGCGGCTCTTTGTGTTTCCGCTTCGTTTTAGTTCTGTTCGCAGCCACGCCATTTATTTGTCGATCTTTTTTGTTGTGGAAGGCAGTATAGTGGGGATGAAGTATGTTATGCTATTGTTCGAAGCGAGCTTATGGCAGCTTCCATCTCGTATGACAATGGCAATCATATTGAGCAATTTTTGGACAGATAAATATAGAGGCTGGTGGATACGTACAACATGGAACTATCCGAGATAACTTCTTATTTTACAGAAGAGCATTTGAAGGCGTTGTTGGAGCAATTCCGTTCCTTCGGGCCGCTGCCGGGCATATTACTGACGTTCATGAAGTCCTTTATCCCGCCGCTGCCTACCCTCGTTATTGTAGGTGTGAATGCTGCAGTATATGGGTTGTGGCTCGGATTTCTCTATTCATGGATTGGAATTGTGAGCGGCTGCATGCTGACGTTCCTCATTGTGCGCAAGGCAGCAGGCCACCCGTTGCTCGCCCGCTGGGCTGAGAAGCCGAAGGTGAAGAAGAGCATGCTGTGGGTGCGTCATAATGCATTCAGTTATGTCTTCTTGCTTAGTATTTTCCCAGTAGGTCCCTTCGTTCTTATTAATATGGTCGCGGCTGTTGCGCGCATGCGAATCCGCTCCTTCTTCATTGCGATTCTCTTTGGCAAGGCGCTCATGGTATTCTCCGTATCCTATATTGGTCACGATATACAACGATTTATTGATCATCCACTGCAACTTATTTTTGTCGTCCTATTTATAGGCCTGTCTCTGTTGATTAGCAAAAAAATTGAAGCACGCTTCACACGGCATACTTCTGATGAAGAAGGGCATATAGACGCTGCCTTAGAACAGCATAAGCAGTCAGTGTAAAAACGGCGATTAGGGTCTCGGCTGGAGGTAGAATGATTGCGCCCTTCCGTCTAGTCAACGTCGCAGCTGCATGTGAATGATGATCCCCGGATAACTCCGGGGATTTTTATTTGCGACCATCTACAGTTGGCGTGAACCGTAGAGCCTGTATTATGTCATGAAGTGAAGGTGCCTTTTGCTTTGTTTACAATTTCCGTAATACGTGACTCGTGCTGCTCCAGCTTCTTTTTGGACTGATCGATTTGACGAATTAGGGAGACGAGGGATGTTAGCGACTGAAGTGAACTTTTGGCGTCTCCCTTCTTAATTGCTTGATTGAGCGATGACCATAGTGGCGTAGTGCGTTTCTGTAACTCACTAACCGTGCTTCGTTCTGATTTCATTTGGGCATTCACGGTATTGATGCCTGCCAGAATATCACGTACGCGTTTTACGAATTTTGATTTGCCCTCACGTGCCTTCTTTACTGCTTCTACCTTTGTTTTAATGTCCATTCTTGCTAATTGCACTGCGGCCTTCACAATATCGCGCTGCTTGCGCAGCATTTCTTTTTTGTCGTCTTTTTTGGAGCCCATGCGGGATAGCTGATCGTTCAGGAGCTGGTATGAAGCGAATAGCGGTTCGTAGCGCTGTCTTGTTTGCTTTAGAGAGGCGTCGAGCTTATTAATCTTGTCGGTATCCCAGTGTTGAAGCTTACTGCGTACATTGGTCAGGTTTTCTTTGTTCTTTGCTTGCATCCGCTTCAGAGTGCTGTCTCGCTGCAGGCTCTGATTTTGCAAGGAAATGAGCTCACTATACATGGAGTCTATGGAGCTGGATTGAGTTGGGGTAGCGGATTCAGCTATCTTCGTCAATGCGTTCTTCGCTGTGGGGGATAATTCCTTGTTTGCTGCATGCGATACAGCGGATAGCAATGGCTGTAGAAGTAACACGGCGAGCAGTACTGCTGAGACTTGCCAACCTCTCTGTTTCATTTGTAAACCTCCTCTTGGTCGTTAACTTCAGGACAACAAAAAAACCCGCAAGAAGGGCATGATTGCCCATTCCTACGGGTGCTTCCGTCGCAAGAAATTACGATATATTATTTACATGTAAAATATAACCAAACAAATAGAGTCTTGTCAAGGTAGTCTGGATATCTGATTGGACAGAGTAGAGGCATCAACAGATGCATGTTGCAAAAATGTAAGTAAATAAGGGCGGATTGTCATATTAATCAATAGGTACTGTGAATGGCTCGCTGTATACTGGATACTATAGAAAACAGTGAATGTATGAAGAACTTCAAGTTACCCTACCCTTAGGAGGAATGAAATGATGATCGTAACGACAACACCATCGATTCAAGGCAGAGAAATTGTAGAATATATAGATATTGTAACGGGAGAGACAATCATGGGAGCCAACGTCGTACGGGACTTCCTTGCCTCTGTGCGTGATGTAGTAGGCGGTCGCTCTGGTGCATATGAGAGCAAATTGAAGGAAGCGCGTGTCATTGCGATGGAAGAAATGAAGGATGCGGCAAGACGACTTGGCGCCAACGCAATTGTCGGCATTGACGTGGATTATGAAGTGGTGCGAGAAGGCATGTTGATGGTTGCAGTAAGCGGTACGGCAGTCGTTGTTCGTTAGTACAAGCGCTAGAACAAAATAAGAATAAATAAGAGGTCTGTGTCTCATTGTGAGCGCACAGACCTTTCGCTGTAAAAAAATGCGGCCAGCCTCAGTCCATAGACGGATGAAGCCAGCCGCGGACGTCGAAGCTGAGCGATTCTACTTCGTGTGGGCATAATTGGTGTTGTTCGTTAGTGTAGGGAGCATACGCGACGATTCAACCATTGTAGACTGGCAGATCGGGCAAATGGGGGTGTCGTCGAATGTGAAGTTCTCCCGCATCCAACAGGGGCAGCCGTCCTGACTGCATTGCCAGATGGATGTTTGCTCCTCGGGAACTGGCTCGGGTTGTTTTTTTGCATAGTACATGGTAGAACCCTCCTTTTATTTGTGCGCGCTGATGAGATGGGATAAATAAAAGCGCGGGCTGAATGAAAAGAACTGCCCCTATGGACAGCCCTTCTATTCACGGTTGACTCGGCAAGTTCCAAGTATGTCTGCAAGCGCAGTCGGTACAGTGAAAACGAATGTTATGCAGCTCACGAGCGTTTTCGCATGTTGCCGCTCTTCTATTATGTGAGTCGACTTCGAAAAATATGCGAAATTTTCTAATTTCTCATGATGTTGTAAATGAGCGAAGGAGGTCATGTCCATGGATTTCATTCCCGATCATCTTGCACCGCATCTGCGTATTGTGTTCGTTGGCTTTAATCCAAGCTTGAGATCAGGGGCGACGGGGCATCATTATGCGAATCCACGCAATCGATTCTGGCAGATCATTTATCGAGCAGGTCTGACTCCAAGGTTGTTCCGGGCAGAGGAAGATGGCGATCTGATTGAATTAGGCTATGGATTTACGAATATTGTTGCCCGTCCGACTAGAGAGGCTGCGGAGATAACGGCAGAGGAGTATGCGGAAGGGCGCCAGCTGCTTCGTCAGAAAATTGAGATGTATAAGCCGAGGGCTGTATGCTTTGTTGGTAAGGGTGTGTATGAGAAGTACAGTGGACGTGCGGGCATCAATTGGGGTGTACAGGCGGATCCGGTTGTAGAGGGCGTATATGAGTTCGTCGCCCCTTCATCCAGTGGACTTGTCCGTATGAAGCTGGATGAGATTGTAAGTATCTATGCAAGACTAACAGAGGCACTTAATCCCGGTGGGGAATGATGAAGAATGGGCTTATATTTGATGCAGGGGACTAATAGGGAGTAAAAGCGAGCATTATTACAAGCGAACCGTTCTGTTTCATGAAGATGATGCTTCTTGCGGTCAGATGCGGCAGGAAGAGGGAACACCACATTTTTCTAACAAGAGTCTACTCCTTATACTTAAATAGGCTTAAATTGTGCACGTACAACAAGCGAGGAGTGACTTCTGTTTGAGTTACGAACAAATGTTAGATAGACGAAATGAACTGTTAAAGCGGAATATCCAGCAATACATTGCACAGGACAATCAGCACGGACTGAATTCACAAGAGCAATACTTGATGAATCATATGATTAAGGAGCTTCATCAGAACATGCATGATCTGCATGCTAGCCATAAATAAGGCAGTATGTCGGACTGTTGATGATATACGGGAATCAGGAAGAGAGCGTCTGCGTGAGCAGATGCTTTTTTTTGTGCAGGTTATGTACGTTCGAGGGGGTTGTCTGCTGCTTGAATCCGATTCAGCTCTGTGGTAGACTACTGTCACAAAATAAGTAGTCGGCTAAATAAATGAATGGGAGTTTATAGGCAATGGAAGATACGTATTTGGATTCGTTAGAGGTGTTGCTGTCACAGGTTGTGCGGGCATACAACAATGAAATGATGAAGAAGGTGCAGGATGTGGGCATCCATCCTGGGCAGCTGCCGATGCTGTTTCTGCTTAGTGATCAAGATGGGCGGAGCCAGAAGGAATTAGTGGAGAAGGCGAAGATTAAGCCAGCAACGGTTACGGTGATGCTGAATCGTTTGGAGAAAGCGGGGCTCATCGAACGCCGTGCGGATGAGGAGGACTTGCGGGTTTCCCGCGTATATTTGCTGCCAAGAGGCAAGGATGCCGTAGGGCATGTGCAGGAGGCTGTGAAGGAAGTGGAACAGCAATGCTTCCAAGGATTCCGCGAGGAGGAGAAAATCCTGCTGCGTCGTTTCTTGCTGCATATGTATCACAATCTGTCTGCTCATGATGAAGAGAGGGTAGGCGAATAGAATAGCAGCCGCTGTTTGCTGTTAAAGGGTCTCTGCAATAAGGCTACGAGCCGTCCCCTCCTGCAGTTTGTATCATTAGTTAACAAACTAACGTGAAAGGTGCGCTGTATTCATGAAACAGTTATTTGCTTATATCTTGCCTTATCGAAAAGCGGCTTTATGCGCGATGCTCCTCATGCTCGTTGAGGTCATATGTGATCTGATGCAGCCGACGCTAATGTCCCATATTGTAGATTATGGTGTAGTGAATCGGGATATGGGATATATCGCAAAAACAGGGCTCATGATGGTCGGCATCGCCTTTGTCGGTATTGCGGGTGGAATGGGATGCGTTTATTTTGCGAGTATTGCTTCACAGCATGTTGGCGCAGATATCCGCTTGGCCATGTTCAAGAACATTCAGACCTTTTCCTTCGACAAGTTGGATCAATTCCATACTTCCTCTCTGATTACACGATTAACGAATGATGTCGTTCAGGTGCAGAACGTCGTGCTGATGATGCTGCGCATGATGACTCGCTTTCCGCTGTTGTTCATGGGTGGGATCGCGATGGCGTTCGCGCTGAACGCACAGATGGCTCTTATATTTGTTGTAACGGTTCCTTTGCTATTCGGGGCACTTATTCTTATTTTCCGCAAAGGTATTCCTCTATTCAAAAACGTCCAAACCAAACTCGATCGACTAAATGGTGTAGTGCGCGAAAATTTAGCAGGCATACGTGTTATTAAAGCGTTTGTTCGCTCTTCGTATGAGCAGGAACGATTTGAAAAGAGGAACGCTGACTTGTCTGAAGTAACGGTGAAGGCTGCTCGAATTATGGCGCTTATGATGCCTGTTATGATGCTGGTTATGAATTTCAGTATTGTAGCTGTTCTATGGTTCGGTGGAATCAAGGTGGACGGCGGCAGTATGCAGGTGGGAGAAGTCATCGCCTTTACGAACTATATGATGCAAATTCTGTTCGCGCTTATGATGGTGGGGATGATGCTTATGATGCTGTCTCGGGCTAAGGTGTCTGCAGACAGAATATCTGAAGTATTGAATACACAGACGGATATTTCAGATATCGCTGCTGTTCGTAACGTTGGACTGGAAGTGGAGCATGGGCCAGAGCATGCAATGGAACATCTAACAGAACATGAATCAGAACTAGCAACGGATTCAGCGGAGCACACCACAGCTTATTCTAAAGCACATGGCCAGCTTGTCTTCGATCAAGTTTCTTTCAGCTATACAGGTGGAGGAGGGCAACCTGTCCTGAAGCGGATTTCTTTCACGGCAATGCCAGGGGAACGGGTTGCGATTCTTGGCTCCACCGGTGCAGGCAAATCAACACTGGTGAACTTAATTCCACGATTTTATGATGTAACAGAAGGACATATTCTGCTGGGTGGGACAGATGTTCGGCATATCCCACTGCGCAAGCTGCGGCAGCGGGTTGGTATGGTGCTTCAGGAATCGATCCTGTTCTCCGGGACAATTCGGGATAATATTCGCTGGGGGAATGCAGCAGCTTCCGATCAGGAAGTGCAGGCTGCTGCTGAAGCTGCACAAGCGGCTGAGTTCATTCAGAAGCTGCCAGAAGGTTACGATACGATGATTGGACAACGAGGCGTCAATCTGTCCGGTGGGCAGAAGCAACGCCTGTCCATTGCGCGAGCGTTGTTGAAGCGGCCGTCCATACTTATTCTGGATGACAGTACAAGTGCAGTGGATACAGGTACGGAGGCTCGCATGCAGAAGGCGTTTCGAGAGCAGTTGGAGGGCACGACCTGCCTCATAGTAGCCCAGCGAATCAGTTCCGTGCTGGACGCGGATCGCATCATGGTGCTCGATGATGGATATGTGGTTGGCATAGGTAGACATGCAGAGCTGCTGGATAGCTGTGAAGTGTATCAGGATATTTATCGTTCCCAAGTCGGAGAGGAGGCGGTATAGCGTGTCAGAGCAGCATTCTCGCATAGGACGGGAGCAAGAACGCAGTTCCGCTGATCATTCTGTCAAAATGATGGGTCACAAAGGGCCTGGATCAGGGGGCATGCACCTTATGGGCCCTCCTAAGAAGGCTAAGCAATCCAAGGCGACTATCATTCGACTGTGGCAGTATTTGCGTGCGGAACGCATACCGCTGCTGGGAGTCTTCCTGCTTGTCGTCGCCAGCTCCGTGTGTGCACTGATTGGTCCTTATTTGATCGGCAAGTCTATTGACAGCCTAGGCATCGACTCAGGGACAACCGACTTCGCCTTGCTCGGATCACTTGTGTCTTGGCTGCTTATTGTGTATGCCCTAGGTGCATTAACCTCATGGATGCACACATATATGATGGCAAGCATCTCGCAGCGAACCGTTCAGGCGATTCGCAAGGATGTGTTCGTCAAGGTGCAGACACTTCCGCTCAAGTTCTTTGATGAGCGACCGCGCGGAGATGTGATGAGTCGTCTGACCAATGATGTCGAGAATATCAACAACTCTCTGTCACAGAGTACGATTCAGATTTTCACCAGTGTCATAACGGTAACTGGTGCTATCGGCATGATGATCGCACTAAGTCCTGTACTGACATTGATTAGCTTAATTGTCGTACCGCTGGGGCTGTTTGTGACCCGCAGCATAGCGAAGCGAACGCGTCGATTTTTTACGGATCAACAGCGTGAGCTAGGAGAAATGAATGGATATATTGAAGAGATGATTTCAGGTCAGCGAGTCATCAAGGCATTTGGCCGCGAGGAAGAAGCAATTGCAGCGTTTGAGAAGAAGAATATTCAGCTGAGACATGTGGGTATCCACGCACAAGCCTTCTCTGGCTTCGTTCCTCCTCTCATGAATGCGATTAACAATATTAGCTTCGCATTAGTTGCGGCGGTTGGCGGCTATATGGCAGTTCAAGGCGTCATTACGATTGGAATTATTACAGCATTTCTCAATTATTCGAAGCAATTTGCTCGTCCGATTAACGAATTGGCAAACCAATATAACATGTTGCAGGCAGCGATTGCTGGCGCAGAGCGTATTTTTGAAATCATGGATGAGCAGCCGGAGTATGCTGATCAACAGACAATATTGCCATTAGAAGGTATGAAGGGGGAAGTTGTCTTCCAAGATGTATCCTTCGGATATAAGCCGGATGTACCGGTGCTGAAGGAGGTTATGCTAACTGCACAACCCGGTCAGACAATAGCACTTGTTGGTCCAACTGGGTCTGGTAAGACAACGGTCGTGAATTTGCTCATGCGTTTCTATGATGTTGATCAAGGCTCGATCCTTATTGATGGGCAAGATATTAGAGACATGGACAAGGAAGAGCTGCGTACTTCGATTGGCATGGTGCTGCAGGATACCTATTTGTTTGCCGGAACCGTTAAGGACAATATTCGTTATGGAAGATTAGAAGCAACGGATGAAGAGGTGGAGCAGGCCGCCAGACTTGCCAATGCACATTCGTTTATCGTGCGTTTATCTGACGGATATGACGCTGTGCTGACGGAAGACGGAAGCAACCTGAGTCAAGGGCAGCGTCAGCTGCTGACGATTGCACGGGCTATCTTGGCGAACCCAGCTATTCTTATATTGGATGAAGCGACGAGCAGTATTGATACGAGAACAGAGATGCATATTCAGAAGGCGCTTCAGACCTTGATGAAGGGACGTACGAGCTTCGTTATCGCTCATCGGTTAAGCACGATTCGAGAGGCAGATCAAATTCTCGTTATCGAGCACGGTCGTATTATTGAGCGTGGAACTCATGCAGAATTGCTGAAGCGGGAAGGGTTCTACTATCGATTGTACATGAACCCCCTTATTCAGGAAGTATCCTGATACCGGTGATATCGAATGCATGACAGATAATGATAATGATAATGAAGGTGAGTTATAATAGTGGTTGGCAAATACAGTACAGATAGTCAAGATAGCTTAATCATTTGGGGGAGCTTCCTGATCCATCCAGGAGGCTCTTATTTGTATACATATATTATGGAAAATCGATTCGCCTATCTTTGGTAGCAGGTTGATCAAGGGCTCTAAGGATGATACGATCATACTTCCGAATCCATGCGAGGTGTGCGTAATGAGCAAGGTTCAAGATAAAGAATAAAGAAGAGGTGAGAAAGGTATGTTTACACATAGATTTGCACCCTATCAATATACAGGGTGGGGATCAGCAGCCCAACTGCTGTCCGAAGTGGAGCGTCACGCGCCGAAGCGGATATTGTGCGTGACGAGCAAGTCGGTATTTCGCAACGGTACGGTGGAGCGTGTACTTCAGCCGCTTCGTGAGGCAGGCTATGAGATTGATATCTATACGGATACGATGCCGGAGCCGCCGCTTGCGGCAGGAGAGGCACTCGTTCGCTATACACGTGAAGGTAAGTTCGATCTTGTCATTGGCTTAGGTGGGGGAAGTGCGCTGGATTTGGCTAAGCTTGCGGCAGTTCTATCGCAGCATGAGGGAGCAGTTGCGGATTATTTGAATTTGAGCGGGACTCGTCCATTATCTGTACGCGGCCTGCCGAAGATTCTAATCCCGACGACATCAGGCACAGGCTCGGAAGTAACGGATATATCCGTGCTGTCATTGGAGACAACCAAGGACGTTGTTGCTCATGATTACTTGCTGGCTGATGCGGCGATTATTGATCCAGAACTGACCGTGAGTGTACCACCGAGAGTCACTGCAGCGTCGGGCATGGATGCATTAACCCATGCAATAGAGGCTTATGTATCTGTACACGCCAGTCCGACAACGGATGGGGTGGCGCTGCATGCAATTCGCTTAATTAGCCGTTCGCTCGTTCGGGCAGTGAAGGATGGAACGAACAAGGAAGCACGGACTGAAATGAGCTATGGCAGCTATTTGGCTGGCCTCGCCTTCTTCAACGCGGGCGTGGGCGGTGTTCATGCGCTTGCTTATCCGCTCGGCGGACAATTCCATTTATCGCATGGCGAGTCCAATGCAGTTCTGCTGCCGTATGTGATGAATTATATTCGCGGTGCCTGTATGACGCGTCTTCGCCATATCGCAGAGGCAATGGGCGCGGATGTTCGTGAATTGACCGATGCAGAGGCGTCCTGCCTTGCCATTGAGCGGATGAAGCAGCTGATCGAAGAAACGGGAATCCCGCAGACGTTGGATGCCTTCGAGATCCCTCGTGACGCACTGGAGTCACTTGTGCAGGATGGCATACAGCAGAGGCGGCTTCTTGCACGCAGTCCGCTGCTGCTAACAGAAGATGATATTCGTCGTGTGTACCTGTCTGCCTTCGAAGGTGTGCTGGCCGAGGCGGCACCGCTTCAGCAGAGTCATGATTCGTAGGTAATTCATATTGCAAACTATAGGGTCTGCTTGTGAAGCTCACGCATATTGCGGGGGCTGCGCAAGCAGGCCTTTTTGCGATGCACTTTTGTCATGTACTTTTGCTGCCTTTATTTCCGTTGTGAGGAACGTACATGTACGCAACAGGCTGGACGTGTATAATAAAGATGATATGTTTACCAGGAATGGACACTAACTATTCTCAAGGTGGAACACGACCGGATACAGGGGGAGAGGGCATGACGATGAAGCGAATCGTAGATGTTGCAGCGCAATTGGGCATTCCGCAAGAAGATGTAGAGCAGTACGGGAAGTATAAGGCCAAGCTTGGACAGGATGTATGGAATCGCGTAGCCGATCAGCCGAACGGGAAGCTCATTCTCGTAACAGCAATGAATCCGACACCGGCTGGTGAAGGGAAGACATTGACGACGATTGGATTGACCCAAGGTCTGAATCGAGTTGGACATAAGGCAGTTGCGGCATTGCGGGAGCCTTCGCTTGGTCCTTGTATGGGAATGAAGGGTGGCGCCACGGGAAGCGGCAAGGCGCAGCTCGTGCCGGCTGAGGATATTAACTTGCATTTTACTGGTGACATTCACGCGGTGTCATCTGCACATAGTGTGCTTGCGGCATTGTTAGACAACCATATCCATCAAGGGAATGCTCTGCGAATACACCCTTCCCGAATCATATGGAAGCGGGCGGTCGATATGAATGATCGTGCCCTTAGAAGTATTGTCGTTGGTCTTGGAGATGGCAATGGAGTTGTTCGTGAGGATGGATTCATGATTACAACTGCTTCAGAAGTTATGGCGGTTCTATGCCTGGCGGAAGATATGGATGATCTTCGCAGTCGCCTAGGACGCATTGTAGTGGCATTCAACGAAGAGGATGAGCCAGTTACCGCTGCAGACTTGAATGCAGTTGAAGCGATGTGTGCATTGTTGAAGGATGCCATTCATCCGAATCTGGTGCAGACAGGCGAAGGGGATCCAGTGTTGGTGCATGGCGGCCCATTTGCGAATATTGCGCACGGCTGCAGCAGTGTTCGTGCTACTCGCCTTGCGTTGAAGCTGGCGGATTATGTAGTGACGGAAGCGGGTTTCGGCGCTGATCTTGGTGCGGAGAAATTCATGGATATTAAGTGCCGCCAGACAGGCTTGTTCCCGTCGGCAGCCGTGCTTGTTGTTACGGTGAAGGCAATGAAATATAACGGTGGCGTATCCAAGCAGGAGCTGGCCGCTGAAAATGTGGAAGCGGTTCGTGCTGGCTTCGTGAACGTACAGCGTCATATTGAAAATATAAAGCAGTTCGGCGTGCCTCTGGTTGTCGCTGTGAATCGATTTGCGACAGATTCGCCTGCCGAGCTGGATGCGGTTATCGAATTGTGTACACAATCGGGAGTGCGCGCGATCCTGTCTGAGGCATGGGAGAATGGTGGCGAAGGATGCCGCGCATTGGCGCAGTATGTTGCCGAATTGGCCGATTCCTCTGATGCTGAATCGCAATTCCAGCTGCTGTACCCGGATGAGTATTCCATTGAGGAGAAGATAGAAGCCGTCGTTACGCGTATATATCGCGGTGCGGGTGTGCATTATCAGCCTGCGGCGAAGCGTGCTCTGCGCAAGCTGGAGCAGCTTGGAGCAAGCCGCCTGCCTGTATGCATGGCGAAGACGCCTTATTCCTTCTCCGATCGAGCAGGCCTGCTTGGTGCACCAGAGGCGTTCACTGTTGAAGTGAAGGATGTTCGCTTATCTGCTGGAGCTGGATTTGTCGTGGTGCACACGGGGCAAGTGCTTACGATGCCGGGAATGCCGGCACGGCCTGCTGCTGAGCGCATCCATGTGGACCCAAATGGGTCTATTTCAGGTTTGAGCTAGGTTGGATGGGAACGAACCTTCGAATGTTCTCCTCTATCCATAGGAGAAGGGAGATAATTATTGTAGGAATCGTATTGAGCTCCCTTTCGTGAAGGGATATGATGGGGATAGGTTCAAGAAAGGGATGAACGTATATGGCGATAGCTGAGATTACTGTAATTCCAGTCGGCACAGGCTCTACAAGCTTGAGCAGTTACGTGGCGGGAATGCAGAAGGCGCTGGAGAGTGTTGAGGGCATAACCTATGAGCTAACTGCGATGGGAACCATTATTGAGGGGCCATTGGATCGATTGCTCGCAGCGGTGCAGGCACTTCATGAAAGTCCATTCGAGGCAGGAGCACAGCGTGTGTCAACTGTGTTAAAAATCGATGACCGCAGAGACAAGCCATCCTCGGTTGCTCAGAAACTGCAGTCCGTACGAGAGAAGCTGCAGGACTGATAGGCAAATCGTTCAAATAGAGATAAGAACAACACCCGGTAGGTAAGCGGATTTCGCTTCTATACCGGGTGTTTGTGTGTAGATGGGAATGGAGCTTTCTTGTTCTTGTTATTGCTCCTCGCTCTCTACCATGTGCAGTACATTAACGGTCTCTTTTGCATCAGTAGCAATGTCTGTAATGATACCGTCAGCTCCAAGGGTATAGAATCGCTCTACACTCTCTGTATCATTGACCGTCCAGACGTAAATGGGCTTGCCGCTCATTTTCGCTGAACGAATGAGTCTTGGTCGGGCAAATGATTCTTCGACAACGAAGAAATCTGCTTCGAAGCGATTAAGCGGAGCAAAAGTGGCGAATATGACATACCCGACCGTCAGATCCGGTGCTGCCTTCTTCACCTTCTGAACCAGTTCGTAATCTAGGCTTTGCACAATAATTTGTTGTTCTGCCTTTTGTTTGCGTATCGTGTTGACAAAGGTAGAGACCAAGTTCTTCTCATGACCATGTGTCTTGAGTTCCACGTTGAGCTTGATTTTCCCTTTCGTTCGCTCGAGTACCTCGTCGAGGGAAGGCACGAAGTCACGGAACTCCCCTGCGCGCAGCGGAATTTGCTGCAACTGAGCGAGTGTAAGATCGAACACATTTACATTTTTTCCGGATAACCGCTTCAAGTTCTCATCATGGATAACTGCCAGCTTGCCATCCTTCGTCTGAAGAATGTCAAGCTCGATATAGTCAGCCCCTGCTCGAAGGGCGCCTTCGAAAGCGCCCATTGTATTTTCCACACCGGCAGTCACATCGCCGCGATGAGCCATGATGATGAATTTATCATTAGCCTCTCCCCAATCGGTCAATAAGGTCGTTGCCCCCCAGCCGATGGCGATAAGAATAAGAAGTCCGAATGTCGCCAGTGCAGAGCGGTAACGCCGCACAAGTGAACGCTGCATGTCGCGACCTTCCCAGACAGTGGCATCGACTCCGTCTGTATCCAGGTTCACCTGGTCTTGGCCTTGGTATCGCACATAGAGCAGTGTAATGACGGTAATGAACAATGGTGTCATAACTAGCGTTGCAATATACAGGCCTAGGCTGAGTGTGATGCCGAGCGTAATAGCTATGGCAGCCCCCTCGCTATCTACATCAGGAAGCAGAAGCCCCACTAGGATGAGAATAAAGATCAGGAGAATGAATAGGAGTAAGAAGATAATGACCCATTCAATCACGGCTCTAACTAATGACCACTTGCTGCGCCAGAACAATCGGCCGCTCTCGCGGACAGCATTCCAGAATTGATTCTTGCCTTCCAATACCATAATCGGCAGGGCATAAATGCAAATCAAATTGAGAATGAGAACGACCAGCGCGACAATGACTAGGACGATGGTTCCGATACTTGTCTTCATTAACTCACCGGTAATAAAGTTCGGTATCGCAACACTTGGCAGCAGTGATCCTCCAATACCAGCATCAAGCAGTGGGAACAACAGCAGCAAATAAAGAGCCAGACCGAATATCCCGATGCGCCATAAGCCTGGCAAGCGAGAGATGGCTTTGAACAACACAGGCCTAATTCGTGCGCGCTTCTTTTGAATACCGTAATAGGCAATATAGACGAGAGCAGCAAATTCCGTGTAAATGAGCATCATGGCAATGGGGGCCATGAGCAGCAGGCTGATCAGGCCGTATCTGCTGAACACGAAGCGGAGCAGATCGTGATTCGCGGCCGCATTGAAGCCCCCGACATCTAGTATTTTGTTGAAAAGTATCGATAGAAGCGGGATGAATACGCCAATCGTCAGTAGTTTGTAAACCAATTCAAATAGAAGAAAAGGACGGTGAGCATATCTCCACACCCCTATAATATCCCTTGTCATTCGAAAAGGAATGAATCGAGAACGGCGCTTATTGGTACGCTTAGCATTCATGATTTATGTTTTCCTTTTATGTCAGTATCGTGATACACGTTACATTATAGACCATGATCCCGTTCTTACCAACAATACGGCTAGATGGGGAGTGCTGACAGTTAGAAAATATAGTTGATAGTGTATGTGTAATGAATATACACAATTCATGAAAATGGAGTTTTTATGTGTCCAATATACAGAATCAGCCCTCCCGTGCTTCCGGCTGGAAGTGGAGAGGGCTGAACTTATGTTGAAGGGTAAGGATATATTTGACCTTTAGCGCTTGGAATGGCTTATACCCAACCTCTTGCACGCATAGCTTCTGTAACGCGTTGAAGTGAAATCATGAAGGCTGCTGTACGAAGATCTGTAGCGTATTCTTTTGCCAGATCACGAACGGCATTATACGATTTCACCATGTTCACTTGGAGCTTCTCCAGAACTTCTTCTTCGCTCCAGTAGTAGTTCATCAGGTTTTGTACCCACTCGAAGTAAGATACGGTAACACCGCCGGCATTTGCCAAAATGTCAGGAATAACAATCGTTCCGTTCTTGTTCAGGATTGCGTCCGCTTCAGGAGTTGTTGGTCCGTTTGCTGCTTCCGCAACGATGCGTGCTTTTACGCGTGGAGCGTTCTCCTGTGTAATGACATTTTCCAATGCTGCCGGGATCAAGATATCTACATCCAGCTCAAGCAGCTGCTCGTTACTGATATGGTAGCTTGCGCCGTAATCGAGGATCGTTGCTTCGTCCTTCAACTGCTCTACACGATCCAGATCAAGACCGTTTGCATCATAGATACCGCCACGGGAATCGCTGACTGCCACTACTGTTGCACCGAGGTCTGTGAGCAGGCGAGCTGCAATACGTCCAGCATTACCGAAGCCTTGAACGGCTACCTTTGCGTTCTCCATCGGAAGTTTAATGTCTTCCAATGCAGATTGGATTGCATATACGCAACCTTGAGCAGTCGCCGCGTTCCGTCCAAGGGAACCACCGATGATGATTGGCTTGCCTGTAATAACGCCTGGCGAGTTGTGTCCACGCAAGCGGCTGTATGTGTCCATCATCCAACCCATAATTTGAGGTGTTGTATATACGTCTGGAGCTGGAATATCGCGCTCTGGTCCTACGATGTCGGCAATTGCCTCCATGAATGCGCGGCTGAGGCGCTCAAGCTCGCCTTTGCTGAGTGTGCGCGGGTCCACGATAACGCCGCCCTTGCCGCCGCCGTATGGCAAGCCAACAACACCGCACTTGAATGTCATCCACATGGAGAGTGCTTTAACTTCGTCAAGTGTTACATCCGGATGGAAGCGAATGCCGCCCTTTGTTGGTCCTACTGCATCGTTATGCTGCGAGCGATAGCCTTCGAAGATACGAATAGAGCCGTCGTCCATTCGAACTGGGAAGTTTACGGAAAGAACACGCTTTGGTCTCTTCAGTAATTCGGTGACATGCTCGGGCAATTGCAATTTAGCTGCAGCTGCATCAATTTGCTTCTTAACGATTTCGTATGGGTTAAGTACTTCTGTTTGTTCGCGTTGTATGGTTTCCATGGGATTACACCTAACCTCTCTGCAATATAGGAACACTTTTCACACATTATACTGACAATGTGCGCTTTTTGAAATACGATTTGTCGCAAAAACGCCCACATCCGTAAAAGAAGATTTTACACAGGGTGATAAATTTTATTACATTAATATAATCTTTTATGGCCATAAAACCTTTTTATAGAAAAATTTTAACAATTTGAAGTGGATGGTATGTATTTCAAGAGAGGACATTTTTCGCGCTCTATACGGGCGTATTTCAAATAAATATGATAATAACTAGGGGATTGTGCTTGGGGTGTCATTGGGGAATGTCTGTGTGAAGAGGACAAGCTATAAGGTGCTTTAAAGTTACGTTGGTTAATTAAACCATATTATGGTGGGTTCGATCCGCCAAAATGGGATTGGATAATGGAAGTGGTACAAATTTGTGATTGTTCGTCTTTTGGATAAATTACGTGGTTTCGGATAAAAAAGGAGGTGCCTGCTCGTCTGATTATTTCCGATCCGACGAAGAGGCACCCAATAAATGTATAAAAACGAGGATAGAGACCAAGGTTTACGCTTTACGATACATGTTCAGTAGTGGGAAACGAGCCAATGTACTTGGCATCGGGACGGTAGATGACATTGTCTTTCGCCTGTTCGATCATATGGGAGGTCCAGCCGACGGTACGGCTTGCCGAGAAGGTTGGTGTGAACAACTCACTAGGCAATCCAATTGCACGCATAATGGCAGCTGCATAAAATTCGACGTTCGCATACAGCTTGCGCCCAGGCTTATATTCAGCGAGTAGTCGTACAGCAGTATCCTCGACGAGCTGAGCCAAATCGAGCCAATGGTCA
This sequence comes from Paenibacillus wuxiensis, assembly GCF_040195695.1. Taxonomy (NCBI): domain Bacteria; kingdom Bacillati; phylum Bacillota; class Bacilli; order Caryophanales; family Paenibacillaceae; genus Paenibacillus; species Paenibacillus wuxiensis. Next base: position 181,304 of record NZ_JBEFZI010000005.1, read on the forward strand.
CTTTCCTCCATCTGCGCAATGCGCATTTTCAATGCTTCTGCTCTTGGATCGCGTGTTCGATATATACGGTGTCCGAAGCCCATTAACAGACTACGATTCTCCAACTGTTCACGCAGCCAGTCTTCCGCTCGATCAGCCGTACCGATCGCCTCCAGCATTTCCGTTACACCTGAAGGAGCACCGCCATGAAGCTGCCCCTTCATCGCCCCAAGCGCCCCCGTCAAAGCGGAAACCATATCCGACTCTGTGGATGTGATAACGCGAGCGGTGAAGGTGGAAGCGTTCAGTCCATGCTCCATGGTAAGGATCATGTACGTTTCCAACGCGCTGGCATGGATATCGGTCGGAACCTCACCTGTCAGCAAATATAGATAATGGGCTGCATGGCCTAGAGATTCGTTACTCGGTATCGATTCCCATATAGGCAGCCCTTGCTGCTTGCGATACAAGTTCGCGATGATAGCAGGCATCATCGCCGTTAACGCCATCGCTTGTTCAATGTGTGGAGCCCCTTCGTATACAGTTGTTCCTAGTACAGAGACTGCGGTGCGCAGCTGGCTCATCAAGTTCATGTCTGAAGGAAGCTGGTTCAAGCAATGGATGACAGGCTCAGGCAGCTGTCTGCAGCGCACCCAGGCCGCTTTGAAGGATTGCAATTCTGCTGAGCTCGGCAACGAGCCGTACCAGAGTAGGTAAGCGACTTCCTCGAAGGAATGCCGAATGGCAAGTTCTTTAGCATCATATCCGCGATAAAGCAATATACCGGCATTGCCGTCAATGAAGCTCAATTCGGTTTCTGCTGCAACAACACCTTTTAACCCCTTGTCAACCATCATTTCCCTCCTCCTTTAATATGTATTATTATATACATGGTGTTTGATTAAAAATATTGAAACGTTTTTATTGATTTAATAGGGAATCATAATCAATAAGGAGCCGATGACGATGGATTTGAAATGGATACAAACATTTGTGCACGCTGCTGCGCATGAGAATTTCCGTCGCACTTCGGAGGAATTGTTCATTTCGCAGCCGACGGTAACGATCCAGATCAAGCAGTTGGAGCAATACTTGGGCTCGCCTTTATTTAAACGAGTAGGACGCAGAGTAGAATTGACCGAGGAAGGACGGCGATTCCTTCCGCACGCGAAACATCTGTTGTCCGTCCACGAGGAAGGCCTGCAGGAGCTGCATCGCTTCAAGCAGGGCTATACCCGCAGATTGAATCTGGCGGTATCGCCGCTTGTAGCGGCATATCTCATCCCACATGTCTTGAATCGCTATGTGCATGCTAATCCTGATGTAGAGGTTCAAGTTCAGGTGTTGGAATCGAAGCAAATTGCCGATGCGGTGCTGCAGGATCAGGTGGATCTAGGGTTATCTCGAATGTGGGCAAGTGATGCGCGGCTCACCTGTGATATATTGGGGGAGGACGAGGTGGTGCTTGTTGCGCCGCATGATGGGCATGATGCAGAGACTGCTTCTCCGCTCCAGCTCGGAGATTTGCTGGCGAATCATATGCTGCTCACTTATAATCATCCTGAATATTGGGAGCCGCTTGTGCAGGAGCTGCAGACGAGGTATCGATACATTCGCACAATGCTTGTTACCCAAGTTCATGTAACGAAGCGGTTCATTGAAGAAGGGCTTGGCATTTCGTTCTTGCCTGAGATTACGATTCGCCGTGAACGTACGGAAGGAAGATTGCTTCAGGTGGATTGCTCGGAATTGATGCTGCCTACCGCAAGAACGTATGCGGTTATGAAGCACAATGTTACTGAAGGGCAGCGTTTTCTGGAATTTTTCCGTGGATTCATGTAAACAGGAGAGCAGGCTGCTAGTGATTGCCGTTGAACCGGGACGGTATTTAACGGTATGCTAGTGCCAACAATGTTAAGAGTGGAAGCAGGAGGGTAATGGGTGTGACAAATATATTAATTGTCGACGATGATAAAGAAATCGCTGGCTTAATCGATATTTACTTAAAAAATGAAGGATATTGCACGCATAAGGCATACGATGGTGTGGAAGCATTGGACATCCTTCAGCATGAACCTATCGAACTGGTCATTCTCGATGTGATGATGCCGAGACTGGATGGGCTTGCGGTATGCCGCAAAATTCGGGAGAACCAAGCGACGCCAGTTATGATGCTGAGCGCAAAGTCGGAAGATATGGATAAGATCATGGGCCTTATGACAGGTGCGGATGATTATATGACGAAGCCGTTCAATCCATTGGAGCTGGTAGCACGTGTGAAATCGCTGCTCCGTCGTGCTTACTTATTGAACTCGCAGCTTCAGTCTCAAGCGCAGCCTGTGGATGTCATTCGCATTCAAACGATGGATATTAATAAGTCGACCCATTCGGTGAAGGTGGATGGACAAGCAGTACATTTAACGAGTGTGGAATTCGATATTCTCTACTTAATGGCGAGCAACCCAGGAAGAGTATTCAGTGCGGAAGAGCTGTACGAACGAGTATGGAAAGAGAACTTCAATGGATCGCACAATACGGTGGCGGTTCATATCAGCAAGCTGCGGGACAAGCTGGAATCAAGCGGTGGCAAACTCATTCAGACCGTATGGGGAGTAGGGTATAAGATTGAAGACACCATGGTATAGTAGCCTTCGATGGAAGATGCTGTTCACCTTCGTGCTGAGCATTATATTGGCATTGATAACAGCCTACCTCATGCTCGGTCTAGCTATGGTTATGTACAGTTACTTGCAAATTGATCTGCTTAATGTCTTGTTTCGGGCATTGGAGCGAATGTTCGGAATCGTTCCGCCGCTCATTGTCGTTGGGTTGGCGCTGTTCGTCGGTATCTATTTCTTACTGAATCGCAAATTAATCAAAAATATGGAGCAAATTACAGCAACGGTTCAGCGTATGGCGGATGGCAATCTGGATGCCCGCTGCACCGTCTCCACGGATGATGAAATTGGCAAGCTTGCGGATAACATTAATCGTATGGCCGAACAGATTAAGCTGTCGCTGGAAGAGGAGCGCCTTGCCGAACGTACCAAAAATGAACTGGTTACAAGCGTATCACATGATCTTCGCACACCGCTTACCTCCATCATGGGCTATTTAGGGTTGGTTGAGCAGGATCGATATAGGGATGAAGTAGAGCTGCGGCATTATACGAATATTGCTTATGAGAAGGCTCAGCGCCTGAACGTCATGATTAACGACTTGTTCGAATATACCCGCATGAATGGCGGGATGACGCTGCATACGAAGCCGCTCAATATTGTGGAAATGGCAGGTCAGCTATGTGTACACTATCGTTATCCGATGGAGCAGGAGGGACTGACCATCTCGATGCACAGCGATGAGGATCAGTACTGGATCGAGGCGGATCCAGATAAGCTGGTGCGTGTATTCGACAACCTGCTTACCAATGCGATGCGCTATGCGCCGCGTGGATCTGCAGTAGGAATATTCCTCCGCAAGCGGGGGACTCGAATTATGATCTCTGTGCACAATAGCGGTGATCCTATACCAGCTCATGATCTGCCGCATATTTTTGATCGATTTTACCGTGTGGAGAAATCAAGATCGGAGCATTCGGGTGGTTCTGGGCTAGGTCTTGCGATATCCAAGACGATTGTAGAGCTGCATGGGGGAACAATTGAAGCGATAAGCAATCAGGAAGGCACTTACTTTGTCGTTGAGATTCCAAGCTCCGTGCCTCCATTGTATGAATAAGAACCGAAGGCAGGTGAGCCTTCGGTTCTTGTTCTACTTATGCTTCGTTATGGCAGTTGTCGTTATTGCTGGAGTACTTCGACATATGGGAGTCGCTCGATCCGTGACGTGGTGATACATCCCTGTTCATATTGCCCATACGAGATTCACTCATTCGGGATTCACTCATACGAGAATCATTCATATGGGAATCACTCATATGGGATTGTTCCATATGGTGTTGTTGCATGTCGTGAGCTGATGCTGTGCCGGATTCTGTCTTTCCAGCACCTGGGAGTCCCTCGTATACGGTATTGCCAAGCAAGAGGCTTCCTCCCAAGATGAGAACAGCGGCTAAGATGTTGCGTTTCATAAGGTATACCTCCTCGATATGTTACATATTTCACAATCATATGTCTATTATACCTGTTCGAGCCGATTAATCCCCCCTACTAAGGTCTAGAATTAATAGATTTGTACATAGGGTATAAATTCCACATAACCTTTATACCGTCTTCTTCATATTTTCTTCATCTTTCATTCACTTTTCTTCATTTCTGCTTAGCACATTATTAAGTCCATTCGGTTATCCTGATACCTATCAGGGGAAGACATGCGAATGCATGATAACAGGATAAGGGTGGATAATCGTGAGATTGAATAGGAAAAGATGGCTGTTCGCAGGCTGCATCGCCGCTGCCGGTATTTGGTTCATACTGCAGCCTTACTCAGGACAAATCAAACAAAAGATATATAAAGTAGTGTCTAATAGCGTGAACACTGTAACTGGGCAGAATGTATTTGCTTCAGGAAGCCTGGATGCCCAGGCAGCGATCGTCATCAATCAAGATTCAGGTGAAGTTCTATACGGGATGAATGCTGATGATCGGCTCGCACCGGCCAGCACGACCAAAGTGATGACCGCGCTCCTCGCCATCGAGATGGCAGACATGAAGGAACAGGTGACCGTAGGGCAGGAGGTGCTGCTTGCCGATCCGGGGGAGAGCTCGGCAGGGCTGCGCTTCGGGCAGCAATTGTTGTGGAATGACTTGCTGGAAGCGATGATGCTGCCGTCCGGGAACGATGCGGCGAGAACGGTTGCCGTTCAATTGGGACGTCAGGTACGCGCCGATGCATCCTTGGATGCGGAAGAAGCGATCCGCGTGTTCGTTCAATGCATGAATGATCGGGCAGAGCAGCTCGGCCTTCGCAACACGCACTTTATGAATCCGCATGGATTGCACGATGCGAACCATTATAGTTCAGCACATGACTTGGCTGTTATTGCGAAGGAAGCGATGAAGAGCAAAGTGTTCCGCGCTATTGTAGGCCAAACCACTGCTGATGTGAAGCTCATGTCCGCAGATATGGAGAAGATCATGAAGTCGTATACGAATCGGAACCGGCTGCTGCAGCAGGAGAGCGAATATTATTATGAAGGATCGACAGGCATTAAGACAGGATTCACCGATGAAGCCGGATACTGTCTAGTCTCCGCTGCCGAGCGCAATGATCACCGAATGATTACAGTTGTTCTGCATTCCGGTTCGAATAGCGTCTGGACAGATGCGAGAGAACTGCTCGATTATGGCTTTGAACAATATGCAGGATGAATAAAGGAATCTCGTAAACAGGAGTGGAATCGAAAATGACAATGGTAGAAGTGAGGAACTTAAGTAAGACTTATGAAGGAAAGGTAGCCTATCAGGCATTGTCCAATATTAATCTAGGTATTGAGCAGGGGGAATTCGTAGGCATCATGGGGCCTTCTGGAAGCGGGAAGACCACCTTAATGAATATGATTGCAACCATCGATGCGCCTTCGTCTGGCCAAGTGTTGATTCATGGCAATAACCCCTTCCAATTATCTCAGGAGAAGCTGGCTCTATTCCGCCGGCGCGAGCTCGGATTCGTTTTCCAATCCTTTAATCTATTAAATACGTTGACCGTTAAGGAAAATATCGTACTTCCCTTAACACTGGACGGGGTAGAAGTGGAGAAATTGCACCGCAAGGCGAATGCACTGGCTGAGAGGCTTGGCATTACTGCATTGCTGAACAAGCGAATTTACGAGATTTCTGGAGGGCAAGCACAGCGCGCAGCTATCGCACGCGCCATTATTCACCAGCCGAAGCTGCTGCTGGCGGATGAGCCGACTGGAAACCTGGATTCGAAGTCATCGCGAGCTGTGATGGATACGATGTATCAGCTGAACAAGGAGGAGGGGACGACGATGCTGCTTGTTACGCATGATGCGATGGCGGCAAGCTATTGTGATCGCGTTGTCTTCATTAAGGATGGTCAGCTGCATCATGAAATTACTCGCAGAGGCAGTCAGTCCATGTTTATGCGCAGCATAATGGACGTGCTGTCCGTGATGGGAGGCAATCCGAATGACGTTCTCACAACTAGCTATTCATAATATCACTCGCAACAAGCGCATGTACGCTGCTCATTTCTGGAGCAGTACCTTCTCGGTACTGATGTTCTTCACCTATTCTTTGCTCTTGTTCCATCCCGATTTGAACGGCAAGATTCGATCTTCCAGTGAGACACTAAGCGAACTTGGGATGATGGGACTGCGTGTGTCGCAGGTTCTGCTGATCGTGTTTTCTTTCTTCTTCATCTTATATTCGGTAGGCTCATTTCTTAAGACACGGAACAAGGAATTTGGCATTCTCATCATACATGGGATGTCTCCTAAGCAATTTCGCAAGCTGGTGTTCATGGAAAATATGCTGATTGGCTGCGCCTCCATTGTGGCAGGCGTATTGCTGGGTGTCATTTTCTCGAAATTGATCCTCTCCGGGATATCTGAACTTCTGGCGATTGATAAAGGCTTAACGTTTTATGTACCATTGAAGGCGATAGGGACAACGTTTATCGCATTCTTGATCCTCTTCCTGCTGATATCGATCGTGACTACTCGGATGGTAAGGGTGCATCAACTCATTAATCTGCTCAAGGGATCGGACAAGCCGAAGCCTGAACCTAAGGCGTCGATAGGACTCTCGGTGCTAGCCGTCTTGCTCGTCGGAGCGGGCTATGCGACGGTGTTTTCCTTTGCAACTGGCATCACGTATTCGTTCCTTGTACTCCTGTCAGGGGTGGTGCTGACTGTAGTCGGGACGTATTTTCTGTTCACGCAATTCGCGGTATTTGCACTGCGAATGTTGAAGCGAAGCGAGCGGCTGTATTTCAAGAAGACGAATCTCTTGACGCTCTCTGAACTGGGATATCGGTTGAAGGATAATTCACGCTTGTTCTTTATCGTTGCTGTAATCTCGGCGGTTGCATTTACTGCGATTGGTACGTGTACGGCAATCGGCAATCAAGGGTTAGCGGAGATGACGAACCCGTTTGCATTTACGTATTATTCGTATCAAGGAAATAAGCAGGAACAGGCCCATGTGAGTCTGATTAAACAAAAACTGGATGAATCGCAATTGCCTTATCGAGTTGGCGCAGCAACCTTGAAATTTGCAGGTAATGATGTCACGGTCATGAAGTTGTCCGATTATAACAAGCTGGCGATAGCCCTTGGATATGAGCAAGAAGCGATTACTGCTGATAATGAAGCGTTCCTTGTGCCGACTTCAGTCATGGGGGAGCGGGTATATAGTAAAGAAGGCTTCGAAGAAGTTGTCCAACTGATAGAAGACACTACTCGATTTGCCTTTCAAGTTATGAAAGCTGTACCCCATCAAGTGCTCCCGCAGGATTATGGGATCATCCGGCTTGTTGTGGTAACGGATGATGCTTATGAGCAGATACCTGATCGGGATGAGTCAGGCCAGGGATCCTATACGGTATATGGATTTGCGGTAGAGCATTGGAGTAAGCTTGGGGATACAACAGAACAGCTAATGAAGCAACTGAACACAGATCAAGAAGGAGAACAGAGCGAATCCATGAAGTTTCAGTTTAGAGCGCTGTACCCACAGTGGGTAGCGGCCAAGCAGGCAAATGGATTGCTGCTGCTCGTGAGCGTACTCATTGGTGTGGTGTTCTTCACCTTCGCCGCAAGCTTCTTATACTTCCGATTATATACGGATCGCAGTCGGGATCAGCAGCAGACCGAGATGCTGTCCAAGATGGGGTTGACTCGCAAGGAACTGAATCGCGTCGTGACACGACAGCTGCTGGTTATGTTTTTTTTGCCGCTTCTCATCGCAATCTTGCATAGCGGGGTTGCATTTGCAGCGCTGCAGCAGTTGGTTCACTTCTCTGTGGGGGAAAGTACAATTAAAGTGCTCGTTAGCTTCACAGTAGTTCAAATTATTTACTTCTTCGTCATTCGATGGCGCTACGTGCAGCAATTGCACAATGCGATGGTGTAAGACTGTACATTCTAAATAATCGTAGACTTCCTTATTGCACATTTATTGCACAAAACCCCCTCGCGCTGGCCGCTTATTGCGATCAGATGCAAGGGGGTTTTGATCATAGGTATAGGGGTTGCAAAGAAAGGAAGAGCCCTGTAAGTCGGTGCTGCTCCCCAGCAGTCTTTGCTTACAGTATATCTTACTTCACGCGAGAATTATTCTTCACGAATTCAATAATCTCATCAACATAACCGAATGCAAGAGCAGTAACCGTGTCAGCTGCGCCATAGTAAATCGCGATGCGTCCTGTTGCTGCGTCCACAAGCGATGCGCAAGGGAATGCTACGTTAGGAACGTCGCCTACGCACTCGTACAATGTGGAAGGCTGCAGCAAGTATGGTTCGCTGCGGTATTTTACTTTCCAAGGCTCATCCAGGTCGAGGATCGCTGCGCCGAATGCGTATACGAATCCGTTACAGGAGTTCAGGACGCCATGATAGATCATGAGCCAGCCTTCGCTTGTTTCGATTGGAATTGGACCTGCGCCAACTTTCTTGCTCTGCCAGCCGCCCATTGGAGCCATTACGTGACGGTGACGACCCCAGAATTCCATATCAGGGCTCTCACTGTAGAAGATGTCGCCGAATGGTGTATGGCCTGTATCGGACGGACGGCTCACCATTGCATAGTTGCCGTTAATTTTGCGCGGGAACATAACTCCGTTGCGGTTGTAAGGCAAGAATGCATTTTCGAGCTGATGGAATGTCTTGAAATCATATGTGTATGCCACGCCGATTGTTGGGCCGTGGTAGATGTTGCACCAAGTTACATAGTAGCGGTCTTCGATCCAGCATACGCGTGGGTCGTAGCCTTCGATGAAATTGCCGATTTCCGGATCGTCACATTCAAATGTGAGAGGCTCATGGTTGATGTCCCAGTTAATGCCGTCTTTACTGAAGCCAGCATGCAAGCGCATGTAGCGATTGCGATCGTCGCAGCGGAATACGCCAGCGAATCCGCCTTCGAACGGAACAACAGCACTATTGAAGATACTGTTCGAGTTAGGCAGCAAATCGCGTGGAATTACTGGGTTCTGGCTGTAGCGCCACAATACGTCGCGATGTCCTTCAGGACGTTCTTCCCAAGGCATGTTCGGAATATCTGGACCGATGATCTTAATTTGGCTCATGATGCAAACCTCGCTTTGCGTAGTAAGTATGAAACCTGTGCTGTTCAAGTGCAGGTGACAGATGTTGAGACCAAAAGAATAGGTGAGAGCCTTGTTCTTTATTGATGTCGTGTGCAATGTCAACTGAACTTGTAACACAGCATGTGTCAATTGTCTCTCGAAACGCAATGACAGCGTTTCCGAATAACTAAAGAGTAAAACACTAAGGTTACAATGTCAAGTAAATATTGTGCATTTACTGTGCAAATAATGTGCAAAAATGTGTTATATACCGAATGTAGATGTGCAAATGTAAACTATATCAGACTGTGTACTGAATCGCGCCATTCTACCTCCACGCCGATGCGAATAAGCTCCTTCGGACGATGCGGGTGGTCAATGCGCCATACGATCTGTTCTCCGGCGCGCATGCCGAGCTCTTCCTTCGGTACATGCACGGTCGTGATGGCGGGATGAACAAGCACCGATTCGGCGATGTTGTCGAATCCGGTAATGGAGATATCCTCAGGTACGCGCATGCCGCTTGCCTTCACAATTTGCATGAAGTCGACAGCAATATTGTCATTCACACATACGAAGGCCGTTGGCTTATCCTCCATCCGGGAATAGGCTGCGGACAGTTCCTCTTCATTAAAATAATGACGCTTCATGGAGTTGATGATGCACCAAGATTCATTGACACTGAGCCTTGCTTCAGACAGCGCACGATTGAAGCCTTCCCACCGTTCGCGGTAGCTGAGGCAGGAGCCGATATCGCCTACAAAGCCGATCTTCTTATGTCCACGTGCAATTAGTTGTTGCGTTAGGGCATATACGCTATGGGCATTGTCTACGAGCATAATATCGCTGCCCAGCATGCCGAAGTTGAAGTCCGCATACGTATCGATGAACATCGAGGCAATGCCTGAACGTTCGATTAGTTCATAGTACTCCCTCAAGAAGGGGCCGATCATAATAACGCCAGCAGGCCGCTGCTGCACGAATAGAGAAGGCAGCTTCTGTTCGCGCTCTTCTTCCATATCAATAATCGTCATCGCCAGGGAGTAGCCAGCTTCCTTCAAGGTTGTATTCAGTCCTTTGATGAAGCTAGACCAATAGTGGTTGCCCATATAATCCGAATGAGTAAGCAGGGACACGATACGATTGGTCGAGCTGATTCCTTCCGCCGCTTCGAATTGATGGAATTTGGTATAACCGAGCTCGACGGCCTTCTTCATGATGCGGCGTTTCGTGTCATCGCGCATGTCAGGATCGTTGTTCAACGCCTTCGATACGGTATTGCGGGACAAGTTCAGCGCGTCGGCAATATGTTGTTGAGTTACTTTGGATTGTGACATCTATAAATCGCTCCGATTACGAATGGATTGTGTCTAAATTAACGTTGTTACAAGTATATAGGAGGTTTACATTTATGACAAATGTAAAGTTGCAGCTGTGAGGATGGTTGGATAGCGGCATAGACTGCAACTAAACCGACAGAATATGAGTATATATTCATATATAATTGGGTCGTTGGAACGAATTTTGAAATAGGGAGTTGGCATTACAAGCGATCGTTTTTACAATGAGACAGAGAAGTGCGATTTCAGAAAATAACTCTCTGTTTTCATGGCTTTTTTGAAAAAAGATTTTTGTAATCATTCCTTTACCTGTGACCGATAACAAATTATATAAATATTTACATAAAGGAGTTACAGGGAAATGCATATTTCGGTGAAAAGCGAACAACAGGTGCAGCTGTATCGATCCATTTGGACAACAGTCTGGAAGGAGATGGGCTTTGAACTGGAATCCGCTGCACATCCGTTGGAACAGGTCATCGTATTTAACGAGGAAGGGGTTGCTGTAGGAACATTCGAACTGAAGCTGTACAGGGAGAGTGCGCGTATGTTGAACGAGGTCGCGCCATTCGCGGAGCAGCCGGAGGTGATGAGCGCCCCGGAGCAAGTGGCTGAAGTGGACAAGGTAGCTTTGCTGAAGGAACATCGCGGTCATAATATCGATCGGCTGCTATCTTCAATCGTTCATTACTCGCGCAAGCATGGGATCTTGCAATGCGCTTGTCTGCTGGAACCGGTATTCGCGCGTGCGCTGCGCGTATCATTCCATGTACCGATGCGCAAGGTGGGGAAGAAGATGTTCTATAAGGGAGACGATGTCATTCCTACTCTTATTCATGTCGGTGCAATCTGGCAGAATCCAGCCAAGTTCGACTGGTTAATCCCAGAACAGGAACAAGTGGAAGTTCACTCAATTCCTATCACCTGTTAGCCGATATAATAAGGTGTTGAAGTTAACGGAAATGCAGAAATGTTAAGGAATGGTTAACGAACTGACTAGACAAGCTGTTAACGACGATCACTCGATACATAGAAAGTTGGTAGATGACGTGAATGAACTAACGATTCTTGACAGGCGCAACCGCCTGTTTGTCAAGATCATATGGACAATGCTTGCGATTGGAATCATCGGGGATTTGGCTGCAGGTATTGTCGGAACCATGCTGTATGTGCTGATTGGTTTTGGCGCGGTAGCTTGTGGATTAGCAACGTTCTTAACCTATAAGCGCATTGGCGTAAAGTATGTGATGTACTTAATTCCGGTGTTTCTGTGTTCGCTTGTCCTGCTGCTGATGAAGTCGGATCCGAATCCGATCTTCAGCACGTATTTGTTATTCTATGTCGTAATCAGCTTGATGACTTTATATCAGAATTATCGTCCTATCATCTTTACCGGCGTTGTCAGTATGCTAATGACGGTGTACATATTCTATGATCCATTCCTGAATGAGAAGCTGTTCACGCGCGAGCCGCTCCTCTATTTGCTTATGTATCTGCTCTTCGTGACGATTGCACTCAGTGCTTCGGCGGTGTTCAGTCAGAACTTGCAGCGGCAAGTAGCAGAACGGGGATCGGAAGCGCTGAAATCGAAGGAGCAGGCGATAGAATTGCTTGGACAAATTCAATCTTCGGTTACGATGCTTAATGAATTCAGTCATGAGCAGAAGCTGCGTGCAGAATCGACAGGAACGATCTCGCGTGAAGTTACAGAGACATTCGCGCAAATATCGACAGGCTTCGAACAGCAGACGATTAGCCTGCAGCATATCGGAAGCTCTGTGGAATCCGTGGAGCGCTCCGTAAGTCACGTTGCGAACGGGACGAATCAATTGGAGCAGGTTGCATCAATTACACTGCAATTGGCCGAGCAGGGCAGTGGTCAGATTGACACCCTTGTCGGTGAGATTGACCGTGTGAAACGTACAGTGGAACAGACTGTGCAAGTGATGGACGCACTGAATGCGCAGACGGAGCAGGTCGGCGATATTGTCAGTACCATTAGTGATATTTCCGCACAGACGAACTTGCTGTCCTTGAATGCGGCGATTGAAGCTGCGCGAGCAGGCGAGCATGGCAAGGGCTTCGCAGTGGTGTCGGGAGAGGTTCGCAAGCTGGCTGACCATGCGAAGAAAGCGACTGAGGATATTGCAACTATATTGGAAACGATACGAACTCAGATCAGTGCCGCAGCTGAGCAGGTACAGCGTGGACAATCTGCCGTCGTATCCAGTGTAGAGGCTACGGGGCAAGTGGAGCGGATTATGCGTACGATTACGGATAACACCGACCAGGTGAACCGTCAGTCGGAAGCGATGCATGAAGCCGTTCGCGACCTTCAGACACAGTACTCCAATATGGCACACGGTGTTGTGACGATTACGAACAGCACGGAGGAGCATATGGCTTCTGTAGAAGAAGTATTGGCGAATATGGAGCAGCAGCATATGGATATTCAGGTGCTTGTTGATGGATACAGCCGATTAGACAAGCATGTCAGTGATTTGAAGCGTCTGTCCGAAGAAGAATAAATAGATGAAAAAAAGGGCCTATCAGAGAGTACAATCTGATAGGCCCTTTCTGTATGATTAAGGGAAAGCAGGTAGGTATAATCTTCCGCCCAGATTGATGGAGGTCAGGTATGGAGAGGGGAATGCAAGTATGTGGATGAAGCATCGGGGAGAGGCGAGCAGGATTAGAGTCATGCTGTTCAAAATGTATACGCTTACAACGAGTGGGTTAGCTGTTGTGCTGCGACCGATTCTTGTGTACAAGAAAGGCGGGATGATGGCAGGAGCTGTATGCTTATTGCTGCTGATTGGATGCAGTGGGCAGGTAGGGCAGTCGAAGGTGGCGGAACAGCGTTCCTTGCTGCCTAAGGTTACGGTTGTATTGAATAGTCTTGGCATAGGGTTCCCAGAACCGTTGACGGAGAACGACAATCCGTATGTAACCGACATCGAGGTGAAGACGGGTCTTCAAGTAGAAGTGATCATCCCCCCATCACATCGGTATGAGGATCGCGTCGGTGTCATGATGATGTCGAACCATATACCAGACCTGATCAGCATTACGGATGCGAATTGGGTCTCCTTTTACGCACGGAAGCAGATGCTAACACCGCTCGACCACTTGCTTGCCCGATACGCGCCAAAGCTGAAGGAACGGATTCCTCCTGAAGTGTGGGAGCAGGTGTCCTTTAACGGCCAAATATATGCGATTCCGAGCCTGCATGAGGGAAGGGGGCAGGAGATGATGTATATTCGCAAGGATTGGCTGGAACAGCTCGGACTTGAACCACCAGCTACTCTTGCGGAGATGGTAAATGTGATGCGTGCCTTTACTTCGCTCCGTTCGGACGACAATGGGTTGCACGATATTTATGGTACCAGCTTCATTGAAGAGTTGGGCCGCACCTCACCGTGGTTCGGTGCATATGGTGTGCAGCTCAATCAATGGATGGAACGGGATGGCCAGCTCGTATATTCCAATGTGCAGCCAGAGATGAAGGAGGCCCTTGCCTTCATGCGCATGATGGTTCAGGAGGGGCTCGTAGATCCATTGTTCCCGATTCAAACACAGCGTGGACTGGAGAGGCAGGTTGTGGATGGGAAGCTGGGTCTGTTCACGGGAACATGGTACGATACCCGTGGTGTGCTGGAGAGGAGCAAGGCGCGGGATCCGCGTGCAGAATGGATCCCCCTACCTTTCCCGAAGGGGCCTGGAGGAAGTGGAACCTTTGCGCTGCCTCAAGTACGAAGCTATCAAGTAATCCCTGCTACCAGCTCTCACGCGGTGGAGGTGCTGAAGCTGCTTAACTATATCGGCGAGGAGGGGAGGGATACCCTCAAGCTTGGATTCGAGGGAGACGTGTGGGCTTGGAAGGAGGGGAAGAGGGTGACCAATATGGAGCGCCATAATCAGGATCATTATCGCGGACTTTATGCTAATTTGGCAGATATGCCTGATGAGGATTACACCCGATACCGGCTGGATTCGTTAGGAATTCAATACCAGTTGTACGATAATCTTCGATTTACATCTATGCATGCACGTCCGAGCGCTTTCCGTTCTCTGCCGACACCAGCGATGACAAGATATGCACCGTTATTGTTGAAGAAGAATGATATGCTCATCGACATTATTCTTGGCAATCGACCACTTGAGGAGTTCGACAGATACGTGTCGGAATGGATGAATGAAGGCGGGCGTGATATGACGAAGGAGGCCAATGACTGGTATCACTTCAGTCGCAACCAGATTGGAAGTGAGCCGCCATTCATTCAGTCTGAACGCAGTTCGAAGCACGGAGGATGAGTGCTAATATGCTGAAAATGATACGTGACCAAATTCGCCAACGGATTCAGTGGCGATTAACCATCTATTTTGTACTTATTCTGATCCCTCTGCTGTTGACCGGCTGGTTCTCCAACAAGCGCTCTCAGGAGCTGCTTCTGTCAGAGACGACCGCTCGTACCGAAAGTGCAATGCATGCCCTCATGGACAATATTGAGCTCGTGCTTCAGAACGTGGAAGAGCTGTCCGCAGTGCTATCAACCGATACGGAGATGAACGATGCGCTTGCACATGCGAAGCGGAAGCTGGAGCCGAAGAATGTCATGGCATTCGCCGATCTGAAGCATAAGCTGGCCAACTTTCTATCGATTCATCCAATGTTCTCGCAAATTGCTGTATATCACGATCATTCCAACTCCGTGATTTCTACGCTCCATGGCGTGCTTCCGGTTGATCGTGCGGATGAACGCATTTGGCTTCGACAGCTGCTTAATGGACTGGGGACAGGCATTGTATTCATTCAGCCGGACGAACGAATAGGGGCGGGGAAGCCGTTCGGCCAAGCGTTTGGAGCGGATAGTCTGGCAGTCGTTCGAGCGATGGATATTTACAACCCGAATCGAGAACGTCATGCGCTTATTATTAGCCTGAACATGGGGCGCTTGCAGCAATATATCCGTTCTGTTACACCATCGCCACAGGCAGAGCTGCATCTATATACGGCAGATGGGAAATGGGTCACAGGCACGGCTAAGCAGCCTGAATCGTATCAGAATTACTTGACACGTGCAGAAGCGAATGATCAGGTGTTAATTCAAGCAGCCTCGCCTTATTACGGCTGGACACTGACACTGGCTCAGCCGAAGAGGGAGCTGTTCGCCCAGTCCTACCAGCTGGAGTATTACGCGGTGTTTATGATTGCGCTGAGCATTGTCATTGCCCTCGTTATGGCTTATAGCATCTACACGAGCATTGCTGCTCCTATGCGGAAGTTAGCTCGGGGCATGAGGGCGATGACGAGCGGCAACTTAGATGTGAGGCTGACTTCGACGCGGCAGGACGAATTCGGTATCGTGACCCACCTATTTAACCACATGGCATCGCAGCAGCAGCACCTCATTCACGATCACTATGAACAGAGCTTGCGGCTTGCCAATACAGAGCTGAAGCTGCTCCAATCCCAGATCCATCCCCACTTCTTATACAACACCTTAGATTCGATCTATTGGATGGCCCAGCATGCTGAAGCTGAGGATATTTCCGAGATGGTACTTCACTTATCTCGATTCTTCAGGCTAAGTCTGAGTAAGGGCAAGGATGTAATTACCGTGAAGGACTGTCTAGAGCATTTGCATGCTTATATACGAATCCAGCAAATCCGGTTCTTAGACCTATTCCATATGGAGTACGATATTGAATCGCGCGCAGAAGAACTTCCGCTCGTGAAGCTGCTGGTGCAGCCCATTGTCGAGAATGCCATCATACATGGCTTGGAGAAGTCCTCGCAGCAAGCAGAGATGTTGCTGCGCATTGTAGTCCGAGTAGAGGAGGACACAGAAGGGAGAAGACTTACAATTAGGGTCATCGATTCGGGAACGGGTATGACGGAGGACATGCGCGCCCAATTGCAAGCGGAACTGTCTGCTGTATTGCGGCAGCCGACAGAGCATGGTGTGGTGGCGAGCGACCACACAGGTGCTGGTTATGGACTTCGAAATGTCGCGGCACGAATCCGGTTGAATTACGGTCAGAACGCGAACATTCATATTGATAGTGTATGGGGTGGGGGGACAACGGTAACGCTCGTGCTTCCCTTGTCCGAGCCATACGTGGGGATACAAATTGAAGATCGGTCGAGGACGGCAGGTTAATGCTTAATAAATTGATGCTTAATGCTTAATGCTGCTAGGCAGCCTTCAGCTGCCCCTTCGCCAGTTGATGAAGTAAAGAATGCCTTCATTTCGAATCGTCACCGAGGAGGAGATAAGATGAACCTATTGATTGTGGAGGATGAGCTGCGGCTCCGTCAAAGCTTAACTGAGCTTATGCCTTGGGAGAGGGCAGGGATCACGGAAGTAACGGCAGCCGCTACCCTAGAAGAAGGGAAGCGGTGGCTGCAGTTGAAGCGTCCGGATATTCTGCTTGTAGACATACAGCTGCCGGACGGAGATGGCTTATCCCTCGTGAGGCAAGCGTCGGAGTGGAATGTTGAGGTGAAGGCGGTGGTGCTCAGCGGTCATGATCACTTCCCTTATGCTCAAGAGGCGCTATCCATGGGAGTGAAGCAGTATCTATTGAAGCCAGCGGGACAGGATGCCATCCTACAAGCAGTTGCCGCTGCAGTCTCGGAGCGCCGCCAAGACATTCAGCGGCGGCATGATGCCGATATGCTGCGTCAGCAATGGCACAACTACTTGCCGATACTGCGTCAGCGCATCTTGCGCCAAGGGCTGGATGGCAGCTTGTCGACGGCCTCGCTGCTAAGGAGAATGACAGAACTCGGTATCGACTTGCAGGAAGACGAGCGCTACGCAGTGATGGTAATCGATCCTGATCCTTACCCGCAGGAGCGGGTGCAGGCATTTGGAGGCGATCAGGGTCTAATGCACTTCGCGGTCGGCCAAGTCGTGGAGGAAACGATGACAGGGATGGAATATGGCTCTATGCTATTATGCCGCGAAGCAGACGGTCCGCTCGCCATCCTATTTCGCTATCCGCCAGCTACGTTCTCTAGGGGCATGGCTGAGGAGAATGGAAGGGTAGAGGCATCTCAAGCAGCAGAAAGTCATTGTGAGAGATCGGATGGAGAACTGATGATTGGCATTCATGCACTGGCAGGCAAGATGCTGGAGTATATTAAGACTTCATTGAAGCTTACGGCGAGTGCGGGCATCTGCTCGGCGTGCGGGCGGCTGGCTGACGTGCCGCGGTTGTATAAGGAAGCGGACTTCGCGCTCCGTCAGCGGCTCGTTCATGGTGGCGATATTGTCATTCCGTACCGCAATCACGGACTGAGAGCGGCTGAAGATGCTTCGGCCGTAACGATACATACGGAGCAGTGGGAACGGGAACTGGACATTGCCTGGAACACTGCCGAAGAGCAGCAGGCAGCGGAACTGGCCGAAGCTTGGATTCGCGCAGTATGTGCGATTCCAGAGGCAGAGGCATTTAAGGAGCAGATGATGTTCCTGCAATCGTGGATTATTATGTGGCTGCGCAGGCAGGGGTGGTCGATGGTGGAGGTAATGGGAGAGGATGCAAGATGGTTCCGTCACACCGCCGAACTGCGAACGAAGCAGGAGTGGAGTGAGTGGATGCGAAGTGTCATGCGGCGCATTGGCGCGGAAGCAGGCATGGTGCGTCGTCGCGGCGGCAATCGCTTGGTATCGGAAGTGAAGGAGCTAATCGAGAATGAACTTCATACAGAGCTAACCCTGCAGGAGGTGGCGGATCGGCTGTTTATTAATGCCTCGTACTTGAGCAGGCTGTTCAAGCAGGAGATGGATCAGCCCTTCTCGTCTTATCTCCTTATGCGCCGCATGGAGCGAGCCAAGGAGGCACTCTTTCAAGGGGAGCGGGTATATGAGGCAGCACAGGCGGCGGGATTCCGCGATGTCAGCTACTTCACGAAGGTATTCCGCAAATATTGGGGGGTTACGCCGAGTGACTGGAAGCGGGGTTAACGGGCTGCATAGGCTCAGTTGAACCTGACCTCACGATGGAAATCATTTTACCAGAAGAAGTCATGGCTCTCCCGTGTTCGATTGCAGCCAGATGCCGTAGGCTAGTAGAAGATGCAGCAAACAATGAATGCCAAGTGCTCATGCCACGGAAAGGATGGGAGCTATGGATAAGCTGGAATTGGACAATGCTCCACGTTTGTCTTCACGATCATACGGGCGAAAGTTGTGGAGCGACATTCGGAAGGACTGGGACTTATACATTGCACTTTTGCCAGGGATCGCCTTTCTTCTCCTGTTCAAGTATACGCCGATGTATGGGGTCGTGATTGCGTTTCAAGATTTCAACATTTTCAGCGGAATAGAGGACAGTCCTTGGGTAGGGTTCTCGCACTTCGAACGACTATTTCAATCGCCGAAGTTCGTTCAAGTATTTTGGAATACGATTATCATTTCGGTTCTGAAAATTGTACTTCTCTTCCCACTGCCAATTCTGCTGGCAATTCTGTTGAATGAGCTTACGAAAATGTGGTTCAAGCGTCCGGTACAAACGATCATTTACATGCCTCATTTCCTGTCATGGGTTATCGTTAGCGGACTCTTTATGGATCTGCTCTCCATCAATGGGGGGCTTGTGAATCGAATCATTGAGTGGTTCGGCGGAGAGCCGATCAAATTCTTCCTCGATAACAGTGTCTTTCGCTGGCTGCTCGTCGGCACGGCGGGCTGGAAGGAAGCAGGCTGGGGGACAATCGTATACTTGGCAGCCTTAAGTTCTATCGATCCACAGCTGTATGAAGCAGCCAAGATCGATGGGGCAAATAAGTTCAGACAAATTCTGCATATTACACTACCAGGGCTTGTTCCCGTCATTCTCCTTATGTTCATCCTGCGGCTCGGGAATATGCTGGAGGCTGGGACGGAGCAAATTCTCGTCATGTACAATCCCGTCGTCTACAATGTGTCGGATGTTATCGGCACGTATGTATATCGTACGGGTCTAGGCGAGCAGAATTACAGCTTCTCAGCTGCTGTGGGGCTGTTCGAATCCATCGTAGGCTTCGTGCTCATTATTGGTGGAAACGCTCTCAGCCGGCGCTATTTGAATCGGGGGATCTGGTAATGAGAGAAGTTCAGCATACAGCTCTCTTGATGTCGCAAGTCGCCGCTTATTTGGAACCTGAATGTAAGAAGGAAGGAGGTCTGGCATAACATGAGGCACCAATTGACTGCTTCGCGGAGAACAAGAACGGCCATTCGAATGTCGGTAGGGGAGCGCATCTTCCATGTGTTGAACTATCTGTTTTTTGCCCTTGTGTCGTGGACGACATTGTTCCCATTTCTCAATTTGATTGCGAAGTCGCTCAGCAGTGAGGAAGCGGTTATGTCAGGGAGCGTGTCCTTGTTCCCGGTTGATATTCAGTTCGGAACGTACTTATATGTGCTGCGCGACTCTCAATTCATGAATGCTTTCCTCGTATCGGTCACAATTACCGTGGCGGGAACGGCTCTCGGTCTGTTCATGACCGCATTGGCCGCATATCCCTTATCCAAGCCGCGTCTGCGCGGACGCAAAATATTCATCTTGATGTATGTGTTCACCATGCTGTTCAGTGGTGGTCTTATTCCTACGTATTTGCTCATGCACCGATTGAATCTGATCGATACACTGTGGGTGCTCTTTCTGCCGAGCATGGTTAGCGTGTTTAATATGCTGATTATTAAAAACTACTTCGAGTCTCTGCCCGATGAGCTGGAGGAATCGGCCAAGATGGACGGAGCATCGAATTTGACAATCTTGTTCCGCATTACGGTTCCATTGTCGCTGCCGGTGTTCGCTACCATTGCACTCTTCTTTGCGGTAGGCTTCTGGAATGATTACTTTGCCTCGATGATCTATATCAATACGGCAGAGTTGAAGCCGCTGCAATTGTACTTGAAGGAACTGCTTGCGCATTCCAATATCACATATCAGGATGGCGGGCATGTAACGAATATTGATGCGGTCATGAACACGACGCCTCAGGCTATACAGGCCGCTTCGATTCTTGTTGCAACCTTGCCCATATTGCTGGTATATCCGTTCCTGCAAAAATACTTCGTGAAAGGGGTGCTGATTGGTTCCGTAAAAGGGTAATGCGGTGAAGATATTTCGGGGGACATCCAAAAGAGCGGAGGTATGTTCATGCAACGTAAACAGGTATGGATATCATTGATTTCGATTGTAATGGTCTTGTCACTTCTCGGCTGCAACAGCGCCGGTTCAGGGCAGGGTGCGTCAGGAGGAGAAGGCGGCAAGCAGCTCCGTCAGCTGATGCAGTTCGATCGCTTCGAGCCGAATAGCGATCCGGTAGCCGTGTACTTGAAGGAGAAGACGGGATATTCCGTGAAGTATGAGATGCTTCCTGCGGAAAATGCCGACGAGAAGCTGAACCTGCTCATGGCGAACAAGGAGTCTTATGATATTATGAAGCTCGCTTCGGCCCAATACTATCAGCTTGTATCGTCTGGTGCGCTGGAGCCGCTGGATGATCTGATTGAGAAGTATGGAACGAATATGAAACAGGTTA
The DNA here is from genome assembly GCF_040195695.1 of Paenibacillus wuxiensis. Classification (NCBI taxonomy): domain Bacteria; kingdom Bacillati; phylum Bacillota; class Bacilli; order Caryophanales; family Paenibacillaceae; genus Paenibacillus; species Paenibacillus wuxiensis. The sequence goes on from NZ_JBEFZI010000005.1 coordinate 202,394, forward strand.
TCGGCCCAGATTCTTGGAATGGTGCCCGTTATGACGGCAAAATTTACGCTATACCAGAAACGGGCGGAGGCGGAACCTCATCGAATGCGCTCGTCGTCCGCCAAGATTGGCTTGATGAACTGGGCTTGAAGATGCCGACGAACCTGGATGAACTGGTGACGGTGCTGAAGACATTCAAGGAGAAGAAGAATGTAATTCCGCTGACGGGAGGCAAGATCCCTGTACATCCGGATATCGCCAGTGTGTTCGGCTTAACGACGGCTTGGTTGGAGCGGGAAGGCAAGATCATTCACGCAGTTGAAGCTCCCGAGATGAAGGAATATTTGAAGTTCATGAATACGCTGTACAAAGAGGGACTAATCGACTCCGAGTGGGGCATTAATACGGCGGATAAATCGATTGAGAAGATGGCAAGCGGCAAGGCTGCCATGTATAGTCCAGGGTGGTGGATTGCTCCGAACTTGGAAAATGCACTTGCGAAGAATTTCCCAGATGCGAAGCTTGCGATTGTGCCGGTATTGAAGGACAAATCGGGGAAAGCGCGTGTAGGCACGCCGGGCAATACGATTAATTATTACATTGCAATTCCGAAGTTCGCGAAGAACAAGGAAGAAGCGGTGAAGTGGCTCGACATGAAGTTCGATAAGGATATTTTCAAGGGGATCGCTATCGGCGAAGAAGGCGTACATCACAAGTTTGAAAATGGAGCCTACTCGCCGATTCTGCCGAAGTTCGCAGATGAGCGTACAAATGCAAGCTCATTCTTGACGGGTGTGGACGAGAAGAACTATCCGATCTACTGGCAGGCGAGATTGAAGAAAAACCCAATCGTTGAGAACTACTTCAACACATTCCAGAAAAATGCGGAGGGCCTGTTAATCGCTGATCCACTCGGTTCAGCGCCTCCAATGCCGGATATCTCGAAGAACGTGCAGCGGTTGAACAAGTATCAAGAGGACACGTTCATTAACTATATTAGCGGAACGGAATCGCTCGACAATTATGACCAGTTCCTCGCGGAATGGCATGCACAGGGTGGGGCAGATATGGTGAAGGCCGCGAATGATTGGTATGCGAAGCGTTAAGCATGAGCAAAAAACAAGATAGGTATGCTGAATGCAGATATCGTCTGCAAGATGTGTGCACAGCAAAGGGGATGGCCCGAGATTCAAGGGCCACCCCTTTTGTGGATGATGGGGAAGCTTATTACTGCGTCCTCACGATGTGAACGAGAAATCGATGAGGAAGGAAGTTCATCGACCGAAGAAGTTATTTCATTCATTGAAGGAAAATGGATTAATACATGAATCAAAGAAATACGAAGAAAACAGGAGATCGTAAATGTTGCGATTCGCCCGTTTTTTTGATGTTCCACGGAAGCGAAATTGCCGCTCAAGGCTGAATTTGGCCGAATACGGCGGCCTAGGGGCTGGACTGTTGCACAAAATCCTAGATTTGGTACATATAAGAACAAATATCGCCACTAAAAAAGATAGAAACCCTTCCATTTTTTTGTTGGGTGGCATTAACTTTATTTACAATAATTTGAATTTCTTAATTGAATCCGAGGTGAAAAACAGCTATGAAAAATAGAAATGTAACAGGTATAGTATTGGCCATAATTTATTGTATTGTCCTTTTTGTGATTTTAACTGATGCACCCCCTGGTGAAGCTCCAAATAATCCGCTATGGGTATACTCAATGATTCCACTTGGAGCTGTTGTAATTACCTTCCTCTTTGATTATGTCATCAAGTTCGATTTGTTCGATTTCTTCAAAAAAAAGAATGAATGGAAGAAAAAAATGATAGAATCAAAAATTTCCAAAACATTTTTTGCAGGAGTTCTGCTCTCTACATCCATTTCAATTCCAGCCAAAGTAGATGCTAATAAAGTAAAGTATGAAAACCTGCAAACCGGCCAATAAAAGAACCCTCCAAAACTAGAATTCTGGAGGGTTCTTTTATTTATGTCATTAGGTTGATTAAGTTCTGGTTCCTATGCTGCGGGAAGAATCGATACATGCTTCCTTTATACGGGTCTTGTAGAAGGCCATTGCAGTACAATGCCGAGCTGCTGCAGCTGCTTCTGAAAGGCGCTAAGATGCTTCTCGTCACTTCGCACAGCGCGCGGGACTATCCCTTGATTCAGTGCATATGCAGCCAGTGCGCCAGCTGATTCGCCAATGTTCCATTCTGCTGGATGCACACGGTAACAGCCATTGGTAATATGCGTTGTTCCGATATTTTTGCAGGCGGGAATCAGATTGTCCATGCGAACCGGAAGCAAGCTCCCTAACGGGATTTGGAACGGCAAGGAGGAGATATCGATATAGTTTTTGCCTCCGGTCGACGGATGAAGGTCAATCCGATAGCATCCGATGCCGACGGAATCAGCAAATGTCTCAGCAGGCTGACCAGGACGACAGTCGGTGGCAATGTGCTGCTCGAGCACAGTGAATTCCGCTTGAATCCGTCTTGATTCCCGTACATAAGGATACATGGCGAATCCGTCTGCTGTGCCGGCGACATCCGGCCGCAATCGTAGGCCCGGATAGCCGACGCCTCCGTCGGGACGCGGTGCTTCTGTCTGCAGCCAGTACAGAAGCGATAGGCTGAGCTGCTTGGCATCGAATAGGCTCCGCTGCTTCTCTTCTTCGCTTACATCGATAATCGAACCAAGCCAGTAGTCATTCTGCGGCCAATTGACGACCGACACCGGAGTAGGGAGTACGCCAGAAGTTTGATCATACAGCGACGGGTTCGTAATTTGCCGATAATGGAACAGTGGGAACTTCCCTGTCTCCCAGAAGAGGGAGTAGGTGATGGGTTCCAGCGTCGTTGGCTTGACTGCCGTCCAGCTTAGAAGACGATCCGGCCAGAACGAAGGCTGATATTGGCTCCAGAAGTCATAGCGTGCAGGCTTCGGAATCGTATAATCTCCGTCCTTGTCGTAATCAACGGCGTAGCAGTAAGTGAAGCCCTGCATATTCTGCGGTTCAGGGTCGCCCGGCACGGCGTGCGGTTCGCCGGTATCACGCTGCGATTCTGCACCTGTGACATACTCTGTGCCCGAGAGGGCAAGCAAGTCTCCGCATTCGGTTGCGTCGAGGAAATACGCCCCAGTTAGGACATATTCGTTGCCCGCTGCATCCTGAGCGGTTACCGCACGGATGCGGTCGCCATCAACCTCGGCATTGGTGGCGCGGCATTGCATAAGAATGGTAAGCTGTCCGTTGTTCACATAAGGGAATAACATCGACTCCAGCACAGACAGAGCTACGCGTGGATCATGGCAGAGGCGGCTTACAAGGCCGCTCCCGGGGTTCAGCTCCGGGTTCGAGCGGGCGTTCATGGCCAGAGGGAGATGTTCCCGGTAGTAGCGGCGTATTTCATTGCGGAATTGCCTGTATGTCTGCGTGCATCCGAATTGTTCGATCCACGGGTGCTCGTCTGGCGGAACCAGTTGGCTTGTCAATTGGCCGCCGATACGGGCGGTCTCCTCCGTCAGTACCACTGTCTTGCCTAATCGACAAGCGGAGAGAGCAGCTGCACAGCCTCCTACACTTCCACCAATAATAACGAGCTCGGCGTTCTTCTCCATATTCGGTGAGGGTGACACTCGATCAGCTCCTTCGCAATATTTTCCAATTAATACTTACCCCAATCAGTATAGGAAAGAATCATACTGCTTCCCATAGAATCTGATTGCTATTGTTGGTAGATTGAATGCTAGTTGACTGAAGTAGGGAGAGTATGCGGATTGGTGTCTAATTTTCCAGGCCGGTTCGTTGCATAAAAAAGTAGACACGCGAGGCGGAAAGAGGGATGCGCCAATACGTGTCTATGTTCAGAAGGGGGGATTCCTCATGCCATAAGAAATCCGTAATTTCGTTATTGCTTGATACGTTGTTCGATCTTCGCTGTAATGTCTTTCTTCTCTTTCATGTACTGCTCCACGACTTCGTAGAGGGTCACGCCTGTATCAAGTGACTTCTTATCCTTGAACATGGCATAACCGTCGCCACCGGCGATTAAGAAGTCATTTACTGCTACGCGGTACGTTTTGTCAGCCTCCACCGCTTTACCGCCAACCTTCACATCCGAGACACGGCTTCCTTTTGGCTTTTTGATGTCGAAGGAGAATGTGATACCAGCAACTTGAGGGAAGCGGCCGGAACCAGCTTCGATCTCACTAACGCCATTTTCCAAGGCTGCTGTTAAATCACTGCCCTTCGCTTCAACAACAGCAAGTGTATTCGGGAATGGGAGCACATCATACAAGTTGCGCTTCGTAATATCACCCTTCATGATGGTTGTACGAATACCGCCTGAGTTCGTTATGGCCAGATCGGCTTCGAATCCAGGCATTGTACGCGTGCGCGCCAGCATGGCATCTGCTACTAAGTTGCCCATAATCGTCTCCTGCTTCCGCACTCTGGCACGATCGCCATCCAGATCTACGCTTGCAGTAGCAATTTTTTCGTTCAACAAGGAGTCGGTTTCTTTCTTCAGAGATTCTACAATGGCAGCTACTTCTGGGTCTGGCTTCGTCGCTTCATCGTACTTGATCAGTCCGCCAGAGAAATGAACCAAATCCTTGCCATGGTAGTACAGATCAACACGGCCGAGCGATTTCGCGTATTCCCAGTCCTGCACAATATACGTGCCGTTAACGAGTTCAGGCTGATTTACTGGTGTATGCGTATGTCCGCCTACAATGATGTCGATGCCTGGAACCTGTTTGGCCATTTCACGGTCATAGGATATTCCCGTGTGGCAGAGGACGATGACATGGTCAGCTTCCTCGCGCAGCTTCGGTACCCATTCCTTCGCGACTTCGATTGGATCCTTGAACGTTAAGCCCTTGACGTTGTCAGGATGCGTAACAATTGGTGTATCTGCAGTGACCAATCCAAGAATCGCGAATTTCTTGCCGCCGATCTCTTTCATGACGTACGGCTGCAGGAGGTTCTTCCCTTGTGCATCGAATACGTTCGCAGCGAGTACAGGGAATTTGAACATCTTCGTCAGTTTCGTAAGCTGCTCGTAGCCGAAGTCATACTCATGGTTGCCGGACGCCATAAAGTCATAACCAAGTGCGTTAGCCAGCTTTGTTGCGGTTTCCCCTTTGGACAGGTTCACATAAATTGTACCTTGAATCATGTCGCCTGCATCCAGCACCATGGAATTCGGGTTCTCTGCACGAAGCTCCTTCATCAACGTAGCGAGCTTAGCGTAGCCCATTTCCTTCGCTTTCTCGTCTTCTAACATATGTCCATGCGTATCGTTCGTATGTCCGAGCGTAATATGTGTCGTAATGGCATCGCCGAGTGCTGTGAAGAACTGCTCGCGTGTCACCGTATCTCCTGTCACTGCTACATCAAGCCCTGCCTTCTTGGCTACAGCTTGCAGTGTCGCAGCAGGAACCGGACGATGGAGCTCTTTCCATTGCGCTGCATCCACGATGTTGTTCTGCTTCGCCCAAGTGAGTGCTTTGGCTGCCCAGCCTTGGATGGAAGGATCAATGGCTTTCACTTCTTTTTCCTTGTCTTGTACGCGGGCAATCATCGCCACTGCTTCAGCAAGTGTGACTGGGCGATCAAGCGCCAGACCATCATTGGATCCGGTTATGTAGCTTTTCGATTGCATCCATTCCAGGTGGTTAATTGGGTTCACAGGTGCTGCAAATAATGATCCAGCGAATAGAGTACTAATCAATGTTGTCAGAACTGCGGCAGTACCTAGCTTTTTCTTATTCATAAACGGACCTCCATGCTTGCTTCATATTTGAAATGTATATGTAATAGATATGAGTGATATATGTATCGTAGGACACGGGGGTTGGGAGATTGTTAACTAGAACCTAAGAAATTGTAAATTTCAACTTCGTCGATGAAGGGGGACTTTGGCGTTGTTATGTTGCACGTTGGGCAGCCCGATGGGCTTAATTTCCCCCAAATCAAAACAAATGATTGGATATGCTTGAATAGAATTCATTTCGTTCGAGGAGTGGATGTAGATAGATGCATGCTGAAATCAAATTCATTCATCACGTCGGCCATGTAGTCTCCGATATGGAAGCTGCGCTTGAGCTGTACAGAAAACTGGGATTTGTGTGTTCGCCGCCGTCCTATCCGGTGATGTCCGAAAATGAAGGAGAACCGTCGAAACCGTTCGGAGCTGCTAATGCGCATGCCGATTTTTTAGGCAGTTTCATCGAAATCGTAACCGTTGCCCAACAAGGCGCGAGGATTCCTGACAATGCCCAGCTCATCCCGCTGCAGGCATCGCCGGACGTGCTGCAAGCAATAGTCGAGAAAATCAGACGGACTGTCGATACCATCTCTAGATGTCTGTCTCGTTATGAAGGAGCGCATATTCTTAGTTTCGGTACCGAGGACGCTGACAAGACAGCGCATCGTTTCAAAATGAGAGGAATCGGGCATAGCGGCGTTAACACCGTGCAGCGGCCTCTTGAGATATCCAAGGGAGAGGGGACTCAAGTGGTTCCCGTTCGTTATTTGGAAATCGACGGGGACAATGCACTTGAAGGGCGTCTGGTCGTAGCGGAAAATCCACCCTCAACCATTATGGAAAAGCAAGTGCACCCCAGCCATCCGAATGGAGCCACGGATCTGGTCGAATCAATCCTATGCGTAGACGATTCCGAACTAGACGAATTTACTCGGCGATATGGCCGGTACTTGGAATGTGAGGCTCAGACAGATGGAGTGGCACATTTTTTTAATTTGGAAAAGGCTCGTATCACGATTGTCCCCGAATCGAGGCTATCAGAGCTTCTGCCGGGAGAGACGGCACCCCCAGTTCCGGGATTTGTCGGGTACGTAGTAGCAGTACGCGATATCTCCCACACCAGGCACTATCTTGAAAGAAATGGTTTGCCGGTAGTCGAGACGGCGTCAGGTGACCTCTTCGTACCAGCAGCTTTGACACTTGGTACTGCTATCGTGTTTAGGAAGGAGTAGCCGCGGAGGGGGAGTCAGGATATTCGTTCACAAAAAACCGCCCCCATCTCATGATACAGATAGGGGTGGTTTGTCATAGAATTCAAAGGAATAGTCTATTGAGTCTTCAAAAAACCTACAGCTCGTCGAAGCCGTTGTCATCGCCGACCTTGCCGTAAGTGCGGGACTTCGCTTCGAAAAAGTCGGTCTTCGTGGCATTCAAGGCTTCGTCCGAGAAAGGCTTAATCCACGGCATGCAGTTTACGTCAACGCCTTCATATAGCTTCTCCATACCGATAAGGCTTAACCGGCGATTGGCAATGTGCTTAATGTAATCCGACAATTCACGCAGATCAATGCCGCGTACCTGCTTGAGCGTATAATGGGCCCAGTTGGTCTCCAATTGTACAGCACGGTCAATCGTATCGTACACAAATTGGCGGTTAGCCTCGGTATTCAGCTCTGGGAAGTCCACAAACAGCTGTTTGAATACCTCACCGAAGAAGTAGCAATGCTGGTTCTCATCACGTTGAATGTAGGAGATCATTTGGCTCGTCGCCATCATCTTCTGATCCCGGGCTAAATTGTAGAAGAAAGCGAACGTACTATAGAAGAAGATCCCTTCCAATATCAGATCCGCTACAAGCGCTTCAAAGAACGTCTGAGGTGTTGAATTATCGCGGAATGTCTGATAAATGTCCGCAATGAATCGGTTCCGTTCGAGCAGCACACGATCATGCTTCCAATATTCGAAGATATCCTTCTGCTCTTGCTCGGATACAAGAGAGGACAGTACATAGGAATACGATTGGTTATGCACGACTTCCTGTTGCGCAATGATAGCCGATATGGCTTCTAGCGATGAGTCAGTGAAGTAGTTCTTCACATCACCGACGAACATCGTCTGCATGGAATCGAGCACAGCAAGCAGCGAGATATTGATTTTAAATGCATGCTTCTCTTCTTCGTCTAACAGCGGGAATTGCTGCGCATCCTTCGCCATCGGAATTTCATCCGCAATCCAATGATTTTGAAGGAGAACTTTGTACAATTTATACATATGCGGCATACGAATGTCGTTCCAATTCAATATGCCGGAGCATTCGCCTAGAATAATTCGTGTCGATTGATTCGGTGCTTCTGTATTGAAGATGAGCTGCCGATTCAGCTCACGATCTAACAATGTCATAGAACTCTTCCTCTCTATACGCCTGATTCCCCGTGCACAATCATGCACAAATTGGTTGCTGTCAAAGTCAACCAGTAGGAAAGGGCTGTGGTGCTGTATGTAACGTTCAGTAGCCCTTCCCGATCTTATAAACGGATTTCCGTAACAGTGCGTGTTCAAAAAGGCCACTTCATGATTTACGTCGTGATCAAAAGCGGACTTTTTGAACAACCTCTAACAGTGATTCGAGTCCGTCGCTGGACAATGGGTGCGTTACGAGCTGCACGCTTCGCATTCTTCCACGGTTAATGCTTGACTGCGCACGTAATACGTTGACTTCAGCCCAGCCTTCCATGCATGAAGATGGAGAGAAAGAAAGTCTACAGCGCGAATATCCGGACGTACATATAAGTTGAAGCTCTGTGCTTGATCGATATGGCGCTGACGTGCCGCTGTCATACGAATGGACCAGTTCTGGTCGAGACGGAAGGCTGTCTTGTAATACCACATTGTCTTCTCCGAAAGATCCGGAGCAGGATTGGCAATCTTGTACGTCGTCTTCTCCTCATAGCTAAGCAGGTCATAGACTGGATCAATGCTTGCCGTTGAGCCCGCAATAATGGAAGTAGAACCGTTCGGAGCTACCGCCATCAGCCATGCATTGCGCATGCCGTTCGCCTGTACCTTATCCGCAAGTTCTTGCCACTGTTCGGTCGTCACGAATTTGCCTTGGCGGGTGCCTGTTGTATATTCTCGATCGGAGAAATAGCGGCCGTTCTCCCATTCCGATTGAGCGAAGAGCGGATATGCTCCTTTTTCCTTAGCAAGCTCCATGCTGGCCTGAATCGCCAGGTAGTTGATCTTCTCATAGAGCGCGTCATTATATTGCACGGCTTCTTCGGACTCCCAAGCGATGCCCTCTAGGGCAAGCAGGTGGTGCAGGCCGAAGGTTCCAAGTCCAATTGCGCGATAGCGGCGGTTCGTATGCTGCGCCTGAAGCACCTCAATGCGATTAATGTCGATAACATTGTCGAGCATGCGAACCTGAATTGGAATAAGTCGCTCCAGAATATCGGCACGCACAGCACGTGCTAGATGGACTGAGTTCAGATTGCATACGACAAAATCACCAGGGATCTTGCTAATAATAATGCGAGACTGTCCATCCTGAGTGGTCAGCTCCTCTTGCTCAACGAGGGTAGGCGACATATTCTGCATGATTTCCGTACACAGGTTGGAACTGTAGATCATGCCATGCGCCTTGTTCGGATTCGCGCGGTTCGCGGCATCCTTATAGAACATGTACGGTGTTCCTGTCTCTAGCTGCGACTTCAAGATACGCTTCATAATGTCGATCGCAGGCAGTGTAATGCGTGGCAGGTTTGAATTCGCAACTGCCTCGGCGTATTTATCACGGAACTGGCCTTGACCACGCTGCTCGTCGTAGAAATCCTCAAGTCCAAGTGGGCGTCCATGGTTATCCTTCCAGCCCATGATCTTCTTCACTTCGTGAGGACAGAACAGATGCCAATCCTCCCGGTTCTCCACCGCCTCCATGAACAGATCCGGCAAGCTCACCCCGTGGAAAATATCATGCGCCCGCATGCGCTCATCCCCGTTGTTCAACTTCAAGTCGAGGAAGGACAGAATATCCTTGTGGAACACATCCAAGTATACGGCGATCGCGCCCTTGCGTGTGCCCAATTGGTCGACACTGACGGCTGTATTGTTAAGCTGGCGAATCCAAGGGATAACGCCTGAACTTGTATTTTTATGTCCGCGAATATCGGAGCCGCGTGCCCTGATCTTGCCGAGGTATACGCCGATACCGCCGCCCATCTTGCTGAGGCGGGCTACATCGGTGTTGGACTCGAAGATGCCCTCCAGCGAGTCGTCTACTGTGTCGATGAAGCAGCTGGATAATTGTCCGGCCACCTTCTTGCCTGCATTCGCCATCGTCGGTGTAGCAGCGGTCATGTATAGATTAGCCATTGCCCAGTATGCTTCTTTAGCCAGCTCTACTCGGCGCTCTGCCGGCTCCTTGTGCATCAAGTACATAGCAATGATCATATAACGTTCCTGCGGCAGCTCCATCGTGCGGCCTTCGAAGTCAGTGGCGAGATACCGCTCTGCTAATGTCAGAAGTCCAATGTAGTCGAAGATAAGATCGTGCTCCGCTTGAATGGATTGTCCAAGTTCTCGAATTTGTTCAGGTGTGTAAGCTTCCAGCAATTCTTGACGGTAAATACCTAGATCGCATAGACGAGAGATAAGCTTGTAGAAATCTCCGTAAGGCTTATCCGGATATGCCTTATAGTTGCGATGGAGGGCGGCCTCCTTATATAGCTTCGTTAATAAGGAATGTGCGGCAACGAACTTCCAATCCGGTTCTTCCTTCGTCACCAATTCCAACGCAGTCATCATGCTGGCTTGAGTAATATCTGCAGCCTGTACGCTGCTGCTGCGCAGCTTCGACAGCAAACTGCGGTACCAGCGTTCACGATCAAGCTGAGGGTAGGGAGCCATCATTCGCTCTCCGTAGCGCTTAATGCGTTCCGTATCGAAGGCAAGGGAGCGATTGTTAGGCTTGTGAACGGTGTGGACGATAGGTGTAGTCGTCTGCATTCGTGAGTATTCCTCCTCGAATATCGAATTGAGATGGAGCTTAGCTATCTATGTCGGAGTCGTTCAGAAGAAATAAAACTTCAAGTTGAGTGCTGGTTATGTATCCAAGATAAAGGGCTGATAATAGGCCTGAATGAAGCACTCTTCTGTCTAAGCGCATAAGAACAGCGCGTGCGCCATACATGGACGCACACCTTCATCATTCTCGACATTCCGATATGGCTTATACAAGTTGTCATCTACCTAGCGATTGTTAACAAGCCCCAAAAACGAACCTCGAATACAGCGTAAGGGTTATCCGTTGCTGCTGTTCTCGAGGTCATTTGCACTTTATGCGTATTGGTAGTAGTGATTTCTTAACAATCACAACATGTAGATATTCTTTTGTAAATATACTACAACATATAGGGTAAGTAAATAGGCGCAAGGTGATAAATGTCACTGGTTTTGGAGTGTTACATTGGCAAAATTCCTTGCCAGCAAGCTTGTCCGAGGGATGTAAGCGGGGGGCAAAAAATATTTTTTTACTGCGATTCCTTGCTGAGGGAAGGATGGAGGGAGATGTTGTGATCGCATATGGTGAAAACCCTGTTTGTCCACGTACAGTGGACAAAACAGATTGCCAGTTGATGTCGAATAAAGAGGGGAAAAGGGCGGCAGCCAGAGTTTGTGCGACATTTCATTTGAATGCATTATCGATGTACTGGCTGCACGTATGTATGGGAAGAGGGTGGAACTGTACTCTCTTTTTTCCGCTGAATCGATCACGGAGTAGAGGCACATTCGATATAAAATACATATAGAAATTTTCTTAGATTTAGTTTGCAGGAAGTGGACTTGCGGGACTCCTCCAGCTCTCGCATGCGCAGGCGTACTTCTTGAAAATCGAACAACCGCGCCGCGAAGTATTCAAAGGTGGGGTTGCCGTAATCGCTCAATCCGATAGAGGACAAGTTAGTAAGCGCTTGCAAAGTTAATCGTCTAATTCGCTGTTCTGTTGCACGCACATCGCGCTTGAGATGATCTCCTGCAGCTTGACCGTGCGATGTTACTTGTTCGTAGATCGTTTTAAGTGGCGGCAAATCTTGAAGCAGTCGTTGTTCCTGTTCTTGTCCCTTCAGCCATTTTACAATCCGAATCATATCAGGAGCACCAGCTTCCCCGACAACCCCTAGTTGCAGGAGCAGTGATCTGGCTTGCTGTTCTATATTCTTCTCCTGTTGCACAGGTGCTTGCCCCTGCCATGCATGCAGGGCTTCCGTCCCAGATACTTCGAAGACGCGAAGTGAATTTCGGATAGATTGCATGGATTTCTCCAATCGCAAATGGTCGGATACGCGCCGAAGAACAGACAACACCTCCAAGCGATTGATAGGCTTTTGGATGAATGTGTCCACCCCTTGTTGGTAGGCCTCGCCGATCATTTCTTTGTTTTCGACTTGGGAGATCATGATGAAGCGGCCGTTGTAATCATGTTCGCGCAGTGACTTTACCGTCTCAATTCCATCGCGGCCCGGCATAAGCAAGTCAATGATGACAATGTCTGCATGGCTGACAACCTCTGCCGATACATAGGATCCGTCACCGGCCTCGCCGACGACTTCGCCAAGACCACTTTCGCTAACGATCCGCATAAGCATTTTACGAATAGCAGGGTCGTCCTCGACAAGATAGAATTTTAACAAGTGAACACCCTCCTCTCAAGTTAAATGCTCTACAGGAATCCGAATTTGAAAACATGTATGTCCGGGAGTGCTGGTTACGTCAATGTCGCCCTTGAATAGCTGGACGATGTCAGTGGCATGCGATAAGCCAATGCCTGTTGAAGAGTTACCCTCAGCATCGAATTTAGTTGTATATCCGGGATGGAAGATCAGTTCAATATCGTCTGCCGAGATGCCAGGCCCGTCATCGATGATAGAGAACAAGAGGAGCCCGTCATGCAAATCAACCTGCAAATCGATTCGACCTTCCTGTGGTATCGCTTCAACAGCATTGGATGCAATGTTGTTCAACACAGAGAGAAGCGGATAGATCTCGGTGGTAGAGAGATTCATGTTGCAGCTGGAATGTAAATGGATCTGCTTCCCGAGCAGCAGGCCGTAGTTGGTATTCGCCCGTACGACCATGGCGCATAATTCGGCAATCTGAATGCGTTTGGAGAGCATGCGTTCCTGATGAATGATTTTGAATAGGCCGGACAGAATGCGCTCGGAGTCTTTCTTCAGCTCATGTACATGCTTGGCAATCTGCAATGCTTGTGCTGCATCTGCATAGAGCCGCTGCTTGAGCGATTGATACAGCCGATAGCTTTCGCGCGTAATTTCTTCAATATGTGACATGGACTTGCGTAAATAGAACGCTTCTTCGAACAGATCGGAATTGATCATCATGAGACGTTCCAATTCCAGACGACGCTGTTCTGCCTGTGCCCGAACTTGTCGAATGGCCAGCATATTGCACAGACCTACGGCGAAGAAGCTGCGCAGCAGGCCAACGAGAATGATGAGCAGGTATTCCTGATAGCTCATGTTGGACGGAGTGCCCGAGGCAATGCGAACGAGCAGTTCCACACCATTGGATGCCATATCGGCAAGTGCGCCGTATATCGCGACCTTCACATGATATTCCACATTCGCTTTCAATTTGAGCAGGGAGATGATGGCGGCGAAGGTGACGTAGTAAAAAAATACAGGCATGTGCTGTGCAAATCCAAGAGGAATGGGGATATCATAGAGCAGCAATCCAAGCGCGATCCGGAATACTACAACGAATGCCCCTACTGAGATACCCGTGGCAAGCACGGGAACTGAGAACCACAGCAACCCGAAAAAGAAGGCCATGATGCCGAGCGAAAAGCGAAAATCACCGCCGAATGGGGTGATTTTCATCTCACCGAGCAGCCCTGTGGACAATAATATGATGCTCCAAATAAGCAGCCTCTGGTCACGCAATCGAATATGAACACTCCTTTCCGCAAGCTCCGATACTGCACGTGTATGCTGATGCCTCTTCTTATCGTACCGGAAAAGAGGGTATGTTGTCTTGTAGAATTATCCATATTCAGGAATGTTTGTGCTCCAGCCTGCGTGAGGCGAGGGATAACAAGTAATTAACTATGCAATAGAGCAGGGCGGCAAACAAGAATGTTGGAATGACGTAATTGATATTTTGCCCATTAATGATCTGCACATGGTTCATCAATTCCGGCAGGGCAATGACGACGGCGAGTGAGGTATCCTTCAATAGCGAGATAAATTGGCTGACGATGGGCGGAACCATTCGCCGAAGCGCGATGGGAAGAACAATATGCCTTAGCGTCTGAGTCATTGTCAGCCCGGATGAGCGTCCTGCTTCGAGGAGTCCTTTTTCAACTGAGTTCAACCCACCCCGCACGATTTCAGAAATCATGGCCGATTCAAAAATAACAAGAGCGACTATGGCCGCTGTAAATTTATCAAGCTTAATACCGATCTGCGGCAGGGCAAAATACGTAAAGAAGATGATCAGCAATAGGGGCAGGTTACGAATGATCTCCACCACGATGGCAAATAGCTTGCCTAGAATGGGGACTTGGGCATATCGAACGGTTCCGACTATGACGCTGATGATAAAGCTAATGATAATGGACACTATGGCGACTTCTAAGGTGATAATGGCGCCTTGCAGTAAAAACTGCATATTAACAGGGGACAACGCTCCAATGAAATCCATTATGCTTCGACTCCCTTCACACCTTGATATTTAAGTTCCAAATAACGAATACCGAAGCTGAGTGGAATCGTCAGCACCAAATAAAACATCGCGGCAAAAATATAGGTGCTAAACGTGTCGAATGTATCGGAATTGATTAAATCAGCTTGATACATGATGTCTGTAGCGGATAGAACAGTGAAGATGGACGAGTTTTTGACCAAGTTCAAAAATTGGTTGCCGAGTGGCGGAATAACCAACTTGACGGCCTGCGGCAGGATGACATGCCACATTGCTTGCGTATAGGTCAGTCCAGAAGATCGAGCAGCCTCCATCTGTCCTTTGGGGATTGCTTGAATTCCAGCACGAATCACTTCCGCGATGAAAGCAGAAGTATACACGGTCAAGGCGGTAAGACCCGCCACAAATGGGATAAGGACGGTGCCAATTACGAGCGGAAGCCCGACCAGCGTAAAAAAGGCAATGAGCATCAGTGGGATGTTGCGAATAAATTCAACATAGATCGTACCAAGCCATTGAAGCGGCTTGACGGGTGTGATGCGAAATACCGCGATGATTGCACCTAGGATAAAGCTTGCCACGAGTGAAATCAGGCTGGCAGCCAGCGTGCCTCCCAGCCCGATCAAGTAGCGATCCAGATGCTCGCTCAGAATCGAAAAGTTGATAAACATCAATGTTCCTCCCTCGTTGATAGGCTGGATGAACCCGAAAGAGGGGATGAGCGGCCAGCGCTTATCCCCTCACCGGAATCCGTACGGACATGACGGTCTGTTAGTTTGGCTTTTTGCCGATCCATTTCTCGTATATTTTGTCGTATTCACCGTTCTCCTTCAGCTCTTTCAGGGTGTCGTTCACGGCTTTAACTAGTTCTACTTCTCCCTTGCGAATGCCGATGCCATAAGGCTCCTCTGTAAATGTCTCATCTAAGACACGGAAGTTGCTGTCCTGCTGAGCCATTCCATACAGCAGGGCGTTGTCAGTCGTCAACGCATTGCCCTGCTTAGCCTTCAAGGCTGTAAATGCTTCTGCATAATTTTCAAACTCCAGAATTTGCGCGTCAGGTGCAGATTCGCGAATGTTTTTGGCGGATGTAGAGCCTTTGGCTGTGAGTACCTTGGAATCATTGGTCAAATCCTTAATGGAGTTAATGGGGCTGTCAGCAGGGACAAGCAGGGACTGGCCAGCTGTAAAATATACATCCGAGAAATCAATCTCTTTTTTGCGCTCGTCGGTTATCGTCATGGTTGCGATAATGAAGTCTATGTCGCCATTTTTGAGCATCGGAATCCGTGTCTTCGATGTCACCTCCATGAACTCGATCGCATCCTCATTGCCCAGCACCTTTTTGGCAATTTGTTTCGCAATATCAATGTCCAAGCCTTGCACTTTTCCGGTGGCAGGGTCTTTCAGTCCAAATAGGTTCAGGTCATACTTTACGCCGGCAATAATTTTGCCCCGATTTTTGATTTTTGCAAGGGCGTTTTCTCCTTCAGAGGCTTGATTGCCGCAAGCGGATAAAGCGCTTACAATAAAGGCGGCTACAATTGTCATGCTCATCAATTTCATCCAACGTTTCATGGGATATACACTCCTTTTCATCGCTTATCATTTAGTGATTCAGTATCCGGCTAAGGAATAGCTGGGCACGCTCTTCGCGCGGTTTTGTAAAAAAGGAAACAGGCTCTGCTTCTTCGACAATCCTTCCCTGATCCATGAACACGATGCGATCTGCTACTTCCTTGGCGAAGCCCATCTCATGGGTAACGACGACCATCGTCATGCCTTCCTTCGCAAGCGTCCTCATAACGTCGAGTACTTCTCCGATAGTCTCAGGATCGAGTGCCGATGTAGGCTCATCGAACAGCATAATTTTGGGCTTCATCGCGAGTCCTCGCGCAATGGCAACACGCTGCTGCTGACCACCAGACAGCTGAGAAGGGTAGGCGTTCGCCTTATCAGCAATGCCAACTTTGTCCAAATACAGTCTTGCTGCTTCCTCTGCTTCTTGCTTAGACATGCCTGCTACCTTTATCGGGGCGAGTGTAATATTTTGTAGCACCGTTTTATGCGGATACAGGTTGAAGTGCTGGAAGACCATGCCGATATTGCGCCGCAGTCGATTAATGTCAGTAGACTTGTCGTTTACGCGTATCCCGTCGACAATGAGCTCGCCGTCGGTAATCGTTTCGAGTCGGTTAATGCAGCGAACCATCGTGCTTTTCCCCGAACCGCTTGGGCCGATGACGACAACGACTTCCCCTTGCTTGATCGATAAATTAATGTCCTTAAGCACATGAAAGCTGCCGTAATGCTTATTGATTTGGTGGAAATGTATCATGGGCCTCCTCCTTTCGCCGATCTATGGATTCGGATGCGGTATAGCACACAGCGTAATGGAAAAACAACTGAAAACGACGGAATCCTACAGCATGAGTGTAGAATATTTTTTTGAGTTATGCGGTTGACAAATGAGAAGTGCCGTAATACATTGTATGAGGAAAAACAAACAAGCTTTGTTAGGTGAGGCTCCTATACGAACAGAGGCCACTGCCCAGAAATATCGAGAGATGCCCATGGGTAGAACAGGAATTGTCGGATTAAGGCTCTTCTTAAGGTGGCTAAGGGAATGAATCCCTTTACGTTGTATAGTGCTGAAGCTCGACGAGGAGGGCTGGAACGGGATAGGCAATATCCCAGTTCTTTATTTGCGCATGCGTAACCCTTCGGCGAGCCGAAGGGTTTTTTTCGTATGATGAATCAATTAGACAGGAAAAGGCGGTGATTACGCATGGACGGAAGCCCGAGTCCGAAGACACAATTGCATAGCTTTGTGAAACCTTGGAACGGGAGAACCTTGATTCTCCTTGCTTTCCTATGCGTTATTCACTTGCCGACACCGATACATGGGATGGCTTATTTCGTCATGTGAGGAAATGGAAGTGCCATTCAGAAGTACTGCACTTCCGTTGCTCCGCGATGAAATTCGTTCAGCCCGACCGTAACCGGCTATATACTTGTGGAGAATGACAGCTTTGATTGGTGATCGAAGATCATGTCATATCGGCAGCAGGGTACTCGTATGTGCGTTTGTACATGGAGTATTCAGACTTTGGATAGTCGAGGTCTGCTGGTATGAACCATATCCACAAGCGAGTGACATCCGTGAAAAGATGAGGAATTTCCCCTCTTGTGCGGAAGAAGTATGCGCATGCAGACAGCAAGGAAATGAAGGTTCGGGTCATGCAGACCTCCCTGTAGGCAGGGAGGTCTTTTTGCGTACTTTGGTGCATGAGAAGGAGGAATTCACTATGGAAATGAAGGTTAATCAAACTAAACGTAAATGGCCTAAATATGTGTCGCGCAGAGATGCAGATAAGGAAAATGCGAGGCTGGAACAGCGTCTCATCGAGGCATCGGAGTCTCATGTCGATGATGTGCTGGAAGAGTTGAAGACGAAGCCGTACGGCTTGGACGAGATGGAGGCAATGCGCCGCTTGGAGGAGTACGGCCCTAATCAGGTTGCGTATGAGAAGCCGCCTGCTTGGTACATTCAGCTGCTACGATGCTTCAAGAATCCATTCATTCTTGTTCTGCTCGGTCTGGACGTATTCTCGGTGCTTACGGATGATACAGAGGCCGTTATTATTATTTCGACAATGGTCACGATAAGCATTATCATTACGTTCACGCAGGAATTCCGCTCTTTGCGCACAGCGGAGAAGCTGAAGGCGATGGTGAAGACGACAGCCGCAGTTATTCGCGGCGGGCAGAGCCGTGAGATTGATATGGAGCAGCTCGTTCCTGGGGATATGATAAGGCTCGCGGCAGGCGATCTCATTCCTGCAGATATACGCCTTCTGTCTGCCAAGGACTTGCTTGTTATGGAGTCGGCGCTGACGGGAGAAGCGATGCCGGTAGAGAAGCGGGATATTGGGGTCCTGCCTGAACAGCGCCGCATTAAGGCGATTAAGACAGCTAAGCAGGCGTTGGAGCTAGATAATATGGCGTACATGGGGACGACGGTTGTCAGCGGATCCGCGACAGCAGTTGTCATTGCGACAGGCTCGCAAACGTACTTCGGCGCGATGGCGCACAGCTTGGTCGGAGCACGGCCCATGACGAGCTTCGAGCGCGGCATCAACAGTGTCAGCTTCGTACTTATTCGCTTTATGCTGGTGATGGTGCCGATTATCTTTTTTATCAACGGATTCTCGAAGGGCGACTGGTGGGATGCGCTGTTCTTCGGATTGTCAGTCGCTGTAGGATTAACGCCGGAAATGCTGCCCGTCATCGTGACGTCGAATCTGGCGAAGGGTGCGATGGCGATGTCGCGCCAGAAGGTAGTCGTGAAGCGGCTTAATGCGATTCAGAACTTGGGCGCGATGAATGTGCTGTGCACGGATAAGACAGGAACCTTGACGCAGGACAAAATTATACTGGAGAAGCATTTGAACATCCATGGGGAAGAAAGTGAACAAGTGCTTCGGTACGCGTACTTGAACAGCCGATATCAGACAGGGCTCCGCAATCTGCTCGACCATGCGGTCGTAGAGCGGGCAGAAGAGCAAGGCCTTGCAGGTCTGGATCTGGATTATACGAAGGTTGACGAGATTCCATTCGACTTCAATCGCAGACGGATGTCTGTGGTCTTGTCTAGAAAGCAAGGGGAACATGTTCTGATCTGCAAAGGCGCAATGGAGGAAATGCTCTCAATCAGTGATTCCATGCTAGATGGCAAACAGGTCGTTGGCTTGGAGCAGGATATGAAGCAGCAGTTGCTGCGCAAAGCGAATGAAATGAACGAAGATGGGCTTCGCGTCATTGGTGTAGCGATGAAAGTTCTGCATGATGGAAGTTCCCGTGAATCCTACAGTGCTGCTGATGAGCAAGGGCTTGTATTCGCTGGCTATATCGGCTTCCTCGATCCGCCGAAGGATAGTGCGGCCCCTGCAATTGCAGCGCTGCTTGAGCATGGGGTAGCTGTGAAGGTGCTGACTGGAGATAACGATGCGGTGACGCGCAAGGTGTGCCGCGATGTGGGCATCGACACAGGTCGTATTGTGCTAGGCAAGGAAATTGATGAGTTGAGCGATACGGCGCTTGCGGAGCTGGCTGACAAGACGACGGTATTCGCGAAGCTGAATCCGATGCAGAAGGCACGGATCGTTCGTGCCCTGCAGGCGAAGGGGCATACGGTCGGATTTATGGGGGACGGCATTAACGATGCAATCTCTTTGAAGGAAGCAGATATTGGCATATCGGTTGATACTGCGGTGGATATTGCGAAGGAGTCGGCAGATATTATTCTGCTCGAAAAGTCCCTTATGGTGCTGGAGAAGGGGATCATCGAAGGTCGCCGCACGTTCGGCAACATGATCAAGTACATCAAGATGACGGCCAGCTCGAACTTCGGCAACGTGTTCAGTGTACTCGGCGCGAGCTTGTTCCTGCCGTTTCTGCCGATGCTGCCGCTGCATCTGCTCGTGCAGAACCTGTTCTATGATGTGTCGCAGCTGTCGATTCCGTGGGACAACATGGATAAAGAGTTCTTGAAGAAGCCGCGTACGTGGGACGCGAAGTCGATTGGCCGCTTCATGCTGTTCATTGGGCCAACAAGTTCAATCTTCGACTTCCTCACTTATGGATTGATGATGTTCGTCTTCGCTGCGAATTCACCTGCAGATCAAGCCCTATTCCATTCCGGTTGGTTCATTGAGGGGCTGCTGTCGCAAACCTTGATCGTGCATATGATCCGTACGGAGAAGGTACCATTTATCCAGAGTCGGGCGAGCCTTCCTGTCATGCTGCTGACGGGGCTCATTATGCTGGCAGGCATTATGATTCCGTTCTCCGAGTTCGGAGAAGGGATTGGCCTAGTGCCGCTGCCATTGTCGTATTTCCCTTGGCTGGCTGCTATTCTGCTCGGTTACTGCATTTTGACGCAGTCCGTCAAGAAATGGTATATCCGCCGCTTTAATGACTGGTTGTAAGGATCGAGAATGTAAGGATTGACTGTAAGAACTGGCTGCAATTCAATTATCGATTCAATCTCGAACCTTGCTATCCTTTTCGATAAAAGCAAACAGATCGAGTTCAGCAGCTTCAATGCTCGAACTCGATCTGACATCATACCATCTACGATTTCTACAAGGGAGGCTATCAGACTAACAGCTAACGCTAGCTAACCATTTATGCGATAGCCCTCTATTCACTTCGTCTAACGCTGTAACATTACTGCATATTGTTTACGGTCTTCACGATATCCGATCCCGTGCCAAGCTTGTAGCCTTGGAGCTGGTAACGGATGCGGTGCTGATGATCCACGACAACAACGAGCGGGTATTCTTGCCCGTTCCATTCCGGCAAGGAAGGAAGCAGAGCTTGCAGAGCCCCTCCATCTTCATCCACGCTGTATGTTGTATGCTCCGGCATGCCCTCAAGCCTGAATTCGCCGCGATTGCGCTGCGTTTCTACCATAAGCGCAATCCGGCCTCCCCATTGATCGAGCTCTGCCTTGAGCTCGCGCAATTCTCGTGCGAGGTGCTTGGATGGCTCCCGTTCTGGATCGAGCCATGCAAGGACGATTCCTTGCTCGGGAATATTGAGATCCGCCTTCGCGGTCATGAGTTCCCACTGATTTGCCGTCACTGTACCGAGTACCGGAACATGAATCTCTTCCTTGCGGAACACGATAGGCACCGATGTTGATGTGCCTTCTTGCACCGAGAAGAAGGTTTGGCGAACTAGCACCGTTCCGTCGCTAAGGCGAGTTCCCGTTGTCATTCGATAGTCGCCGCTCGGCACCTCGTAAGGCTTGTCGTACATATCTTTTTCCCCATATGGGAAGGTCAAGGTACGGTAACTACCCTTCTCGAATCGAGAAATGGTGAAATTCAAGTAATAGGCAGCTTCTTGATCTCCTTCTCCTCGTGTAAATACGACGGAACCAGTAGCGGCAGCTTCCATAGGCGTCTCGACGGCATCCTGATGGAACAGGGCATCTTGCCACGCGCCATCCATCCAGAATTGCGGACGTGTATTCAGCGGCTCAAGTCGCGCTGGGATTCCGATGCTGCGCGCGATCGCCACGAAGCATACATCCCGGCTTACGCGGTCAGCCAGCTTCAATTGAAATGAGCCGACTGGCGTAATCATGCCATTGTAGCGATCGATCCGGCCTTCAAGTGTTATGTCATTGGCCAAGCGCTCAACCAGCTGCTGTGGATTGACTGTATAGGCAGCCTTCTCCTCAGCCGTTAGATTGGCTTGGAAGAATGCGCGATAAGGCTTGATCATTTCATAATAGGCACGCGGACAGAGCACATAGGTTGCGAATAGCTCTTCATCCTTCACCTGCTGCAGATAGGGAAGGGCACCCTCCAAATGATCGCACAGTGTCTCGCACATCGTGTCTTGTGTATCCTTCTCGTGCAGCGATTCGAGCAGTCGCAGCGGCCATTCGCCATGCTCCGGTGTGCAGGATTCGAGGAAAGACGCTATTTCATGACTGTTCCCACGTGCATGGCGAACTACCGTCCATACACGATCTGCAGGCAGGGAGAGCTTGCGCGCCAATTCCCCAGCCTGTTCTTCATTCATAAATGTAGCTTCGTATACGGCGCGTGTTGCTGTACCGTGCTGGACGCGGTTATCGTTCGCCTGACATTCCTCGTCTGTCATCCGATCTTCACTCTTGTCTGGAATCTCTGGCGGCGGCACCATATTGAATTCTAATACTTCGTGCTCCGGTGGCTCAGACTGGAGCGTTACTGTGAAAATATCCGCATCTCCGACCGAAATATGGCGGAAGCCGTAGCCTTGCTCGTTGCGTACGTGGATAAGCAGGTCGCCATATCCCGTTGTGAATGCTACTTGTCCATCCGCGTCGGTTGGCAATGTCGTAACAGAGTAGAATTCAGCGAAATTGTACATTTGGAAATGAACTTCGGCCGGTGTTGCTTCTCCTTTCTCATTCACGACTTGTATTGTAATGGTCTTGCGCGGCGCATAATTGCCGAGCAGGTTGATCTCGGTATACCAAGGGTGGCTGGAACACGTTTCCTCGGGCCCGTTATAATCAGCAGGAACGCGCGTATGCACAAGCATGGCGCGGCGTGAAGGAGCCTTGAACCAGCCTTCGTTCAGGCGTCCCTCCGGCTCACATGCACCGAGGAAGTACCATGTGCCATCAGCCCAAGCTTCCACCCATGCGTGGTTCGAATCACAATGCGCCCAGCGCGGCGTGTAGCATTGGCGCGCCGGAATGCCGACACTGCGCAGTGCGGCGACGGCAAGTGTCGATTGTTCCCCGCAGCGGCCTAGAGCCGTACGCATCAGGGTCAGTGGAGATACGGTACGCTGATTCGTGCCGACATAGGTTGCTTTCTCATGACACCAGTAGTTCGTTTCCAAAATTGCATCAACCATGGATTTATCCTTCACGCGATCAACGAGCTCGTGATAAATCACTTCGCGATTGTCGTCGATATTCTCATTGTTGACCCGGTAGGGGAGGACAAAGTTCATGAAGATGTAATCTGGAATGTCTTTTCCCCAAGGAAGCGCCTGACGTGTTGCTAGAGTGTGGCGCACATGAGCTAGGAAGAAATCCCCGTTATAGTCAGCCAAGTCGTGAATTGGCATGTAGGCGTACAAGTATTTCAAGAGTAAGCGTTCTTCCCCGGTCAGTTCTTGATTGAATACACCGAACAGCTCTGCTGAACGGTGCTTGGCTAGTTCTTGTTTATAATGAAACTTATCTTCGATCTGTTGAAGGAATGTGCTATCTGCGTAGCCAGTTGTACTCGTCATCTTGTTCATCAACTCCGTGTGTGGAATGTCTGTGATGCAGTGATGGTTCATGTATGATTGTTAGTCCGGTCGAACTTGGTCATTGGAACATCGGTTACTAGTTACTGGTTATGTTATCGATAACCACAAGAAATGCAGAGAACGGATGTGCCGAAGGCTTGGAGCATGCATGCTGCAGCAGCAAACCTATTCGCGCCACACCTTCCCATCCTCTTGAATGCGAATCCACTGCAGTCCGTCCTGTGACTTGGCAGACATGAGGAAGGTTCCGCTTGTTGTCTCAATGACAGGTTCAATGCTGCACACCTCTTCGTTCGTTAACACCGACAAGGTGGATGCATAATTTCCATGCGCTGCATAATGCTGACGCTGGCGGTAATAGAGCTTACGCAGCTCCCACTTGATCAGCTCATCTTGCGTAAGTTGGAAGATGGGTTCTGGCTGATTCGCCTCGGCGAAGACGACGAAGCCCCATAGCTCTGGATAATGCATATTAATAATGCCTTGCGGGCTCCATACCCAGTTATACTCTGGATAAGGGGCGTTCGTATCCGGATTGATTGTCTTCACGTACTTTCCGTGCTGCACTTCAGCACGCCACTCGACACGGGAGAAGTTAATGCGCCAATACTCTTCATGACGCGGCAAGCGTCCCTCTGGCGCACATTCCTTCAGCACGCTCCAAGGCATGGCCACTTCAATGCTCCAACCCTTGTTGTCTGCATTCGGATTGTTCACTTCGCCATCAATATGAACGGCAGTGCGAATGCCGCGAATATCCCAGGAATTAATAGGCGGACCGCCATCACGATATGGCTTCGGCAGCAGCAAGTCCCATATCGTGTTGAAGGCGTTCATTTCGAACTCATAGTAGTTATGCGTGTCGCCGTCGGGATCAATGAAAATCTCGAAATCATTATCGTAGAAAATGACGGAATCTCGCTCCGTCAATGTCGCCCATATCTGATCTTCTTCCATTTCGGCACCGAAGTATAAATACTCGTCATCCCATAACATTTTGACCCGTGTGCGCTTGAACGGCCGTGGCTTCAAATCTCCCTCAATATCGACAAAGTCGTCTGTCCACGGGGCATTCGCCCAAAAAGGCTTATCCAATCGTCCATCAAGCTGTAACGGTTCTGCTGTGCGGTGGCAAATGTAATGCTTTGGCTCGAATACGATATTCGGTTCAGGAACGCCGCTTCTATCCATCTTCCATCCTCCTCTAGATGAATGCATGTGGTAGGTGTTGGAGAACACACAAATACGCAAATATGGCAATGAAGATAAAACTTATCCTTATACTAGATGGATATAATCGGATATTCAATAGGGAAAAGCGATTTTCGGCGAAAAAAAGTTATCGGTATCACAAAATGTCGAACATGTCGGTTTTGCTGTTGTATCTGAAGATAAATAAAGAGAGCATCCATGAAGAATGCCCTCTTCGTAACTGAGTATATTTTCTATCCATAGTAACAACGATTGCTTATGCTTGCTTCATGAAGAAGGCAGCAGGCTGAGTTAGAAAATGCCACCTTTTCTATATCGGGGCACTATCTATGTTATCTTGCGGTTTACCAAGCGCGTTCGTAAGACTTCGGCTTAGGCAGTTCAGCACGAAGTGCTCGTGCGGCCCGCAGCGGCCAGTATGGGTCACGCAGCAGTTCACGTCCGAGAAGGACCAGATCCGCACGGTCATTACGGACGATCTCTTCTGCTAGAGCTGGCTCGGTAATAAGGCCGACTGCTCCCGTAGCTATGCCAGCCGACTGACGAATGGCATGCGCATAAGGCACTTGGTAGCCGGGGAATACATCGATTGGATGCGGTACTACCGCGCCGGAACTGCAGTCAACGAGGCTGACGCCTTGATCCTTCATGCGGCGTGCATAGTCGATATAAGCTTCCAGAGAGTTGCCTCCATCTGCATACTCATTGGCCGAAATACGCACGAACACGGGGCCTTCCCAATTGAGGCGCACTGCATCGATTACATCGCTTAAGAAGCGATATCTTCCTTCTGTGCTTCCACCATACATGTCCATGCGCTGGTTCGTAAGCGGGGAGAGGAATTCATTGATCAGGTAGCCATGAGCACCATGGATTTCTACGATATCGAAGCCTGCTTCCTTCGCTCTACGAGCGGCTTCTGCGAATGCCTTCACCGTCCGGCGAATCTGCTCCTGCGACATTTCTTCAGGCACTGCGTAATCCTCACTAAATGCAATTGCCGATGGAGCAATTGCGCCTGGAACGGTAGCCTTGCGGCCTGCATGGGCAAGCTGGATTGCGATCTTGCTGCCATGGGAATGCACCAGATCAGTAAGCTTGCGAAGGCCCGCAATTTGATCGTCGCTCCAAATCCCTAAATCACGAGCACTGATACGACCTTCTGGTGTGACGGCAGTCGCTTCCACGATAATAAGCCCGACTTGCCCAACTGCACGAGAGGCATAATGGACCAAGTGCCATTCCGTTACTTTGCCATCTTCATCATCACATGCATACATGCACATCGGAGACATAGCAATCCGGTTCGGGATTGTAACTCCTCCGATCGTTATCGGTTCAAACAAGCGAGACATGTGTAAGTATCCCTCCATCTCCATTGGAACTAGATCATTGATCATTCACTCATGACTATTATACGCCCGTCCAGACAGCAGGCACAAATGACGGACTGTTGAACCTTTATTTATTGACAAGCTTAGAGGCTTGCTTTGTTTGCTTCGTTAGCCATGTCAGGCAATCCGCGGTGATCTCGTCGCGGTTCGTTTCATTGAGCAGCTCATGGCGCGCACCCGCATAGAGCTTGCATTCGACTTGTTCCAGCCCAAGTTGTCCATATAGATCCGCCAGCTTGCGGACACCCTTGCCGTAGTTGCCTACCGGATCTTTATCGCCTGCAATAAGCAGCACAGGCAGCTGCTTCGGAATGCGGTTCATGGCCTCGGGACGATGGATATTGCGCAGCAGCTTGAAGAAGTCGCGATAGAATCCGACCGTGCTTAGAAATCCACAGTAAGGATCTGCAACATACTTATCGACTTCCTTCGGATCACGGCTTAACCAGTCTACCTGTGTGCGTGCTGGCTTGAATTTGCGATTGAAGCTGCCGAACGCCATCTTATCGATGAAGGTACTGCGATGGCGAGATCCCTTCATGGAAGCGATCAACTTCGTAACACCGACACCTGCTAGCAGCTCAGAACCGCGAGGGCCATTGCTTCCGCATAGGATGACGCCGTCTATCAGGCTCGCATGTTCTGTTATATATTGCTGAGCGAGGAAAGAGCCCATGCTATGCGCGAACAGAAACAGTGGAATATCGCCATTCTGCTCTCGAATCATCTTGGTGAGCTGCGCCATATTGCGCACCATCCACGTGAATCCGTCCTCGCCAACATAGCCCAAGTCTTGCTCTGTTGCTGCTGTAAGGCCATGACCGCGATGATCATTGGCGTATACAATATAACCTGCAGCCGTAAGCTCTTCGGCAAAGCGCTCATAGCGAATCGCTGTTTCGGTCATCCCATGAGCGATTTGTACCACGCCTCGAACCTCAACTGTGTCCTCGGGCATCCAGTGGTAGACATGAATCCGTACTTGTTCTTCATCTATAAATTGAAAGGTGTTCGTTCTCATCAGATTGCCTCCTCATCGGCATTTGTTCCGTTACCCTTTTCTTACATTATATCGAGAGCTTTGAATCGAAAGCTACGTTATTTTCTAACTGCATCATACACGGAATTCATTCCACTATGGTATGATACATTACAAATAGGACTGAGGGAGGCGGTATAGATGTTCACACCGACACTATATACTGGCGATAGAGCCAAGGATTATCCCGTTATCAATGGACAGCTGTCCGCATTAATCGCAGGAGAGCCGAATTTCATTGCGAATTTGTCCAATGCAGCTGCGCTATTGTGGCATGGGCTTAAGGATATTAACTGGGCTGGATTTTACTTGATGGATGAGGAGAAAGGGGAGCTTGTGCTCGGGCCGTTCCAAGGACTGCCTGCATGTGTAAGAATTCCGCTTGGCCGCGGCGTGTGCGGAACGGCGGCGAAGGAGCAGCGTACAGTAATTGTGCCGGATGTTCATGCATTTCCCGGACATATTGCCTGTGATGCAGCGTCACGCTCCGAAATTGTTGTCTCACTGATAAAGGAAGGCAAGCTCATCGGGGTACTGGATATCGATAGCCCGATTACGGATCGCTTCAATGAACAGGATCAAGAAGCGTTGGAGAAGCTGGTCAGTGCGCTTTTAGCAGAGAGCCAATTGTAGACGTTTCGATTTGATGCGGAAAATAGAAGATGGTGCTGCATGAAGGGAAGGAATATCGTTCTAGAATACCTCTACAGCACCATATAGTAAATATAGGTAAATTTATTTTAGTGTTGAAACAATAATTTGACTTCTCTATAATATTTGGTGTCAACAAAATTTGCTGGTGTAGCTCAGGGGTAGAGCAACGCATTCGTAATGCGTGGGTCGGGGGTTCAATTCCCTTCTCCAGCACCATGTAATGTCGATAACGGCGCGGTTTCCGAGCAATCGGAGATCGCGCTTTTCCCTTTTTTAGGGGCAAAATCCCCTCTTGTACGACAACTCCAACGCCAGATTCCTTTTTGCTTCAAAAGGGAAATACTCATGTAATGTATGTGCTCGTCACATTGCCACAGCATTAATAATTACTTGTACCTGGTGAGGTCATCCAACCAAATACGCTGAATAACATAAGCCATTGCACAACGACTAGCAAGTAGATAGACCGCAAAGTCTTGCGTTGTTGACTTGAAACACGTTCATGCCATAATCCGCCGCTCTTTTCCAACTTCATTATTTGATAGAGATACACATTTAGTCCGAACCATAGTACGATTCCGATTGATCCCCAGCCTACTGAACTTTCATATTTATATAGGAGATAGGATATAGAGAGTTGAGAGATCGCGATGATGGTTGCCCAGATGATAATAAGTGCTGTATCAGTGGCCATGCTCTTCTCCTTTGCTTATGGGAAACAGTACATAAATAATAATCTGCAGGATGAACATCCATAGGATGAACAGCATCGAGTTTATGTTAATAGAGTTCCACACCATGCCTATCACGGAAGAAGGCTCCGTGAAGATATGGATAGAATGGAAGCGCAGAAATCTGCCTATATAGATACCGAGACTGCAGAGCATCATAAATACTACGATGCATAGTTTCCTATATTTCACTGTTGCTAATAAAAGATTGAGTTGGTTGATGATAAGCGTGTGATAGTATACGGCTAACAATACTCCAGCGATCAACACGGTGAAGTTCCACCATTCTTTAATGGCCAGCCCGTCCATATAGTTGAATCTGAATATTTTTAAGTGGATTAAGTCTGTAATGACATACAGAATATTAGGCGCCATCAGAATAAAAAGGGTGTATATGAGAATCGTTCCAGGAATCTCGCGTCTGCTTTTTACCTTGAATAGCGGCAGTAAGAAAGAAAGCTCCAAAGCAGCGAACGCTAAAAACATGTTCAAAATCATAAAAGAATACTTCGTATCGAAGAACAGAAGTACGAATAAATAGAGGAAAAACCCAATACGTGCTTTTGAACGGTTACTCATGTATCGACTCCTTGATAGGGAAGTAGGTTTAGATAACAGTATAATGCAGCATAGGGAGGGGGACAACTAGCGGCGAGCAAGCAAACTTGTTGCTTAGATTGGATTGCTGAGTGGGGGGAGAACTAAAGCATGTTGCTTAGCGATGAACGCTTCTCACCGAGTAACGTTCACCGCTTTCCTTTTAGCAAAATCAATTCTTAACAGGCGTAAACACACCATTATGATAGGTTCCAAGATCATAGTTGTTAATCGTAATGGTATGCGTAAGCTCATTCCAATCTGGTGCAACGGCATCCATGCTGTACATTTCCAGACACCACTCATATTGATCTCGCGCTGCTTGCATGAACGTGGTTACAACATTGTTCAATTCTTTATCAGATAGAGTGAACTTCCCAGACCCCGCATATTTAGTGCTAAATTTGGACTGAGTGCGAACGTCTATGGTCGTGCCGCTCGTTCCTTTGCGATAGACGATATCGTCGAAGTAGATTTTATCTAATATCAAATGATCGGATACAACGTTTTCCTCCATGTCATGCTGAATATTTGCATACAAGAGATTGTTCTGCAGTTGATTGATCGTAAATCGCTGTTTGCTGCTGTCTCTTTTTAGTTCCTCATAGTCCGCTTGCAATTTAGAGAAGGATTGCTGCAGCTTCTCTGTGGCTTCGTTGACTTTATTGCTCTGTACCCATGCGTAGATAGATATGGCGATTGCACAGCAGGTTGCAAGTATAGAGATAACTACAATGCTGGAAGAAAGGAATCTTCCATTGGCTGTAGACTCCGATTGCTCAAGGATCCACTTATCATCCATTTCTGTTTTCTCCTATCATGTAACTTCCTTTGTGAGATGACTGACTTCGATTACAGGAAAAAACCCGTAGGACAGCTACGGGCGCATAAATCGATATCATGATCTATAATTATTTTGGAACTTCATTGGTGACTACTATGAGATGGGTGAACGTCCCGCCAACCTTGTTATCAACTTCCATCCGTCCCGTTACTAGCCCAGAAATCGTAACCTCGTCGCCAACTTCGATATCTCCGCTTGGAACAAGACTCAAAAAGTCAACAATGACTTCATCTTCGGTGACAATAATAATCTCCGAACGAAGAGGAACTTCGTCGCTAGGTGGATAATCGGTGACTAAGCTCACTACACCAGTGAATTTTACCAATTTCCCATAATAATCCCACGGAGTCTTATGTACCTTAGCGGGTACAGCTTTCCCGGATGCTGGAAGCTTCTTGCCAGTCAGCAGCAAGTCCGCTGCAAACTCTATATTGCCATTTGTCTCCGCATCTACATCGGTTACGTTCCAAGTTGTATTGGCCTCAGATTGTTCCGTTTCTGCGGCTTGAGCTGCTTCCTCAGCAGCTTTTTTTTCTGCGGCTTCTTTATCGGACTTTTCTTTTTTTAATTTGTCGGCTTCTGCTTTTAATTTTTCATTCTCTTCTTTTAGTTTCTGCTGCTCAGCAGCCGATTCTTTCGGAGCACTTGCGTCTTTTCCACTGCAAGCAGTGAGCATCATAAAGCTGGAGGCGATTAGTAAAATGACAGCTAATTTCTTCAAGCGTGCATCTTCCTTTCGTTATTCCCTTGAAAAGGGAGAGTAGCGCCGAAGCAAGTCGCTAGACTTATTCGATTCTATGAGTCAATTGTACCATCTTCCATTTCTGGGGCGAACTTATTTAATGTTTATTTCACTATAAACTGGGAATATGCATTCAATTTCTAACCTATTTTCTATCGATTCGACATTACTATGAAGGAGTGATGATAGGTGAGCAGTGTACCTTAGTACAAATGGCCTTATTGGCGTTAGCAGCAGAAGAACTTCAAAGCTGTTTATTGTAATGTGTCTCGGACAAGCTACAAGCCGCATGTATGAAAGAATCAGCAGAAAATTTTATATTGATTATAATTTGCGAACCGAAATAGTAATGTCGTGAACAACTAGCCTAATACATAACAAGAGAAAACAAGCTATATCAGCCGGACAATTGCCAGAGTCAAGCTTCTATGAAATTACGTATGTTTTACTATAGAAGATTTGCGACGGCACTTCTAACTTAGGGTGATTCTCCTATATACAATCCATATGCGGCAATGATCCAAGCGGCGTTCAACTCCTTTGAACGCTTTTTGGTGATAGATCAGCTCTCGCAGCATGCAGGGCAAGTCTTCTAGGAGCAACACATTATGCAGAAGCGAGATGATGAACCATGAGCATCGTCATTCAACAACGCCTGATTCCGGATGGCAGTCCGAACAAGCCGAGCAAGCCTATGACACCACAGTGGATTACGATCCACAACACAGACAATACAAGCGGAACAGCGGAATCGCACGCGCGCTACTTGTTAGATGGAAGTGGTGGGAGACAAGCATCATGGCACTATACGGTGGATGACAAGGATATTTATCAGCATCTGCGTGAGAATGAGCAGGGATGGCACGCGGGCGATGGCAATGGACCAGGCAACACGACAAGCATTGCTATTGAGGTATGCATGTATACGGGCATGAATCAAGATGTGGCTTGGAATAACGCAGCGTGGCTCGTGGCAACACTGATGTTGCGCTATAAGCTTACGATTGATCAAGTTGTGCCGCATAAGAAATGGTCAGGCAAGCAGTGCCCTTCGCAGATTCTCCCGTACTGGAGCCAGTTCATTATTTTAATTAAGGGGCAAGTACAGCAACTTCAGAATGGAATTCGCATTCTAGTCAATGGACAAGAAGCAGCGCAGGGAATAATGAAGGAAAATGTCGTATACGGTCCGATTCGTGATATGGGTTCAGCATTGGGTCTTTCTGTTGGATGGGACAATACGAAGAAGGTCGCGTATCTCAATAATATCTCTCAGCCAAATAGCATCATTCTGAATGGCAGTGCCTATGTACCTGTTCGAGCAATTGCCGAATCCATAGGGGCCAGCGTCACATGGAATGGAACAGAGAGAATTGTCAGCATCCAGCGCTAGGATAAGAAGGAAGGGGAGCGTAGAAGATTTGCGTTCGTATCTCGTGTACCATAGGTTAATTTATTGGAGTAAAGTGGTAAAGGGGCGGATGTCACCCCTTTTTTCTTTCTATATAGTCTTTTAAAAAAAGTTATCAGAAAAATGAAAAATATAATTGCGAATTATAAATATTTTCCATCATTTTACTACCTGTAGGCTGATTCAAATGATACAATGTTTAGGAAAATATATCCTTCACAAAAAAATCGAAAATGAGAGAGGGGAATTATGTGGCAAAAAAGAAATGGATGTCATTTATGCTGCTCTTGGTACTAATGGGATCGCTGTTATCAGCGTGCGGTGGTTCAAGCACAACGACGAATCCGCCGAAGGATGAGCCCAAAAATACCGAACCAGCGAAAACGGAAGAGCCAGCGAAGGAGAATACGGCTCAGACCCCGAAAGATGGAGGTACAATCACGTTAGGTACCTTCTCGGATATCGTTTCGGTGAACCCATTGTACGTAAGTGATACTTCATCCGGGGATGCTGAAATCTTGATCTTCTCCAGCCTGTACGATCTTGACCGTCAAGCGAACGTAGTCGTAGAGCCTTGGTCTCTCGCGGCTGAGCCTCCTCAAATCAGTGAAGACTTGAAGACCTACACGGTCAAATTGAAGCCAGAAGCCAAATGGAGCGACGGCCAACCAGTAACAGCGGATGATTTGATCTTTACCATTAATACGGTACGCAACCCAGAAGTAGGTTCCCCAGGTATTAGCCAATTCGAACATGTTGAATCGGTAACGAAGATCGATGGACACACTGTTCAGATCAAGTTAAAGCAAGTATTTGCCCCATTCCTCTACTCTCTTAGACTTAAACCAGTGCCATATCACATCTTGAAGGATGTTCCGATTACAGAATTGAAGAAGCATCCATACGGTTCCAAACCAGAGCAGACTGTAACGAACGGTCCTTGGAAATGGACTGAATGGAAGCAAAAACAATACTTAAGCTTTGACGCAGACCCGAACTACTGGGGAGCGAAAAAACCTCACATCCAGAAAGTCATCTACAAAATCTACGCAGATCAAAATACAGAAGTGCAAGCTCTCATCAAGGGAGATGTCGACTCTGTATCAGCGATTCCAGTCACCCAACTAGCAGCTGTTCAAGCTCGCGACAACCTCAACGTCATCTTGGCACCAGGACCACTCTACGAATACATGGGCTTCAACTTTAACAAAATGAACTTCGATAATAAAGAAAGCTTCTTTGCTGGACAGAAGACAAGACAAGCGATCGCTCACGCGCTTAACCGCCAAGGCATGGTCGACAATATCCTTAAGGGAACAGGTAAGTTGATGAACTCGCCATTCCTGCCAGGTTCATGGGCAGATCCAGCCGAAACTGCAGTAGTTTATAACTATGATGTGGAATTGGCGAAGAAGCTGCTGGCTGAAGATGGATGGAAGGCTAGCACTGAAGGTGGAATTTTAGAGAAGAACGGCGTCAAGTTCTCCTTCGAACTTCAATACAATACAGGTAATAGCCGCCGCGAACAGGTTGCTGCTGTTATCCAACAGAACTTGAAAGATATCGGCATTGAAGTGAAGCCGAGAGGCGTTGACTTTGCTGCTTGGCAAGAGCAGAACATTGTACCGGGTAAATTCCAAGCTATTTTGGCGGCATGGTCATTAAATGATCCAGATCCGAACGCAGAAAGCATTCTCTCCTCAAAGTTCTTCCCGCCGAACCAAAATTCGGGTTGGTATAAAAACGAAAAACTCGATCAATTGTGGGTAAAAGGTTACTCTGTCGCTGATCAAAACGAGCGTAAGAAAGTTTACGCAGAGATCGGTAAAGAAATCACAACGGATCTTCCTTATGTATTCATGTATCAATATGGTACACCACAGGGCTTGAACCCTCGTGTGAAATATGCGGAAGAAGACAGACCTGAACCAGGACTCGCATATGGATACATGTTCCGCATGATCAACTGGTGGGTAGAATAAAATACCAAGCACAGGTTGAATATGCATGATGAGGGGAGGGGGTTGCTTGCCCCTTCCTCTTTTATATGGATGTGCTAATACATGAATTCACACGATACGATTTAGGAGGATTTCCTATGACGGAGTATCTGATCCGCCGTGTACTACAGTCACTCTTAGTGCTGTTTTTGATCTCCATCGTTACCTTTGGACTCATTCATGCAGCACCAGGAGGTCCGACGCAAATCTTTCTGTCGCCGGGACTGTCTCAGGAAGCGGGTAAAATACAAGCGAAAAATCTCGGCTTGGACAAGCCGATTCATATCCAATATATTCGCTGGGTGGGAGACCTGTTGAAGGGTGATTTGGGGAAAACCTTCAAGAATAATCTCCCAGTAGGTGATATACTCTGGCCGACGGTGAAGAATACGGTTGTTCTGATGAGCGTTGCATGGCTGCTCTCCTTAATCATTGCGATCCCCTGGGGGATATACAATAGTACGAAGGAGTATGGGTTATCCGATCAGACAGCTTCATTTATTTCGTATGTTGGGTTTGCAATGCCGCATTTCTGGTTCGGTATTCTTTTGCAGAGTTATTTTTCTATTAAATTGGACTGGCTTCCCTTATCCGACATGTATTCGATGGGGAAAGAGGGAGATATTCAGGATTTATTCATGCATCTGATTCTGCCTGTAACGGTTCTTACATTAGGTTTCTTGGCTTCTTATGTGAAATATTCCCGATCCAGTATGCTTGAGGTGCTAGGACAGGACTACATTCGAACAGCGAGAGCGAAGGGAATGAAAGAGAGAAGAGTCATTGCCCGTCATGCTCTGAGGAATGCACTCATCCCGATCATCACAATTCTTGGCTTGGATCTGCCAATTCTCATTGCGGGAGCAACCATTACGGAGAGTGTGTTTAACTGGCCGGGAATGGGGCGGCTGTTCGTCGATATGGCAGTGTCACGCGAGTATTCCGTTCTTATGGCGATTACTCTTATTACAGCGGTTATCGTCGTTATTGGCAACTTGATAGCGGACATTCTGTATGCCATTGTTGATCCGCGCGTTCAATTGGGCAAAGGGGGCATGTCGGCATGAGTACAGCGAGTTTGCAGGATGCTCAGCTCGAACCGGATAAGACCCGTGGGACAGGCCCTCATAAGTCGGAGAAGCCGACAAGTATGACCTTAATGGCATGGAAGAAATTTTTGAGCAATCCATTTGCAGTGGTTGGAGCCATCGTCCTATTGTTCTTTGTCGCCATTGCTGTATTTGCCAAATATATTGCCCCGTATGACCCAGCAGCGATCGATATGTTGAAGTCAAGTTTGCCATCGGGCACTCCTGGTCATCCACTTGGAACGGATGAATTGGGAAGGGACATCTTGTCACGGCTTATCTATAGCAGTCAAGTGTCGTTATCAGTCGGCTTTTCTGTTGCCTTTATCTCGGTTGTCATCGGAACGATCATCGGCTCGATTTCCGGATATTTCGGTGGCTGGATCGATACGATTTTCATGAGATTTGTTGACGTTATGAACTCTACTCCAACCTTGTTCCTGAATATCTTGGTACTCGCCATCTTCGGCGCGAAGTTCAGCTACATGATATTGATTCTGAGCTTTACAAGCTGGATGGGCTCGGCAAGACTTGTAAGAGGAACATTCCTGCAACTGCGGGAGATGCAGTATGTGGAAGCGGCAAGGGCGATCGGTGTGTCCAGTTGGGGGATTATCGGCAGGCATTTGCTTCGCAATGCTACGGCCCCTATTATCGTAAACGCTACCTTAATGGTAGGCGGGGGAATCCTTGCTGAGTCAGGACTATCTTATCTCGGTTTAGGGGTACAGCTTCCTGATACGAGCTGGGGTTTGATGCTTAGCAACGCACAGCAATTCATGCTTGTCGATCCGACGCAAGCGCTTTATCCAGGAGCATGTATTTTTATTGTCGTGCTGGCGGTCAATTTTATTGGTGACGGAATCCGTGATGCATTTGACCCACGCAAGAAAGAGAAAATTCCACGTAGGAGGGTGCAGCAATGGCGGGAAAACTTCTTGAAGTCCAAAATCTGACCACAGGCTTTGTGACGGAGCAGGGCATTGCGAAGGCAACAGATCGGATATCTCTTAGCGTGGAGAAAGGTAAAACACTCTGTATTGTAGGTGAATCCGGCAGTGGTAAGAGTGTCGCTTCCCTTTCGATTATGCGATTGATCGACTATGCAGGAGGAACTATTTTCGAAGGCAGCATTCGTTTTAATGGCGAGGATCTGTCAACCAAATCGCAAAAGGAAATGATCAACGTTCGCGGGGAAAAGATTTCGATGATCTTCCAAGATCCGATGTCGGCGCTTAACCCGGTATTTACGATTGGCGATCAAATTGCAGAAAGTTTGCAGCTTCACCAGAAGCTAAGCAAGAAGGAATGTTGGGATCGGGCGATTGACATGCTGCGCATGGTCGGGATTCCGGATCCGGAGATGCGAGCGAAGCAATACCCGCACGAGATGTCCGGAGGTATGCGGCAGCGGGTTGTTATCGCGATGGCACTCGTGTGCAAGCCAGAGCTGCTTATTGCGGATGAGCCGACCACTGCGCTGGATGTTACCGTTCAGGCGCAAATTCTTGATCTGCTGCAGCGCCTTCAGCAAGAACTTGGCATGGCGATTGTGCTGATTACCCATGATATGGGCGTGGCAGCGGAGATGGCTGATCGTATTGCGGTTATGTATGCCGGAAAAATTGTGGAGGAAGGCAGCGTTGAAGAAATATTTGATCGTCCTTCCCATCCATATACAGTAGGTCTCTTGAATTCGATTCCGGGTTTGGAAGGAGCAAGAGGCGAGGAGTTATACACGATTCCAGGAACAATCCCGAGTATCAACAACCTGCCTTCGGGCTGCCGCTTCAATCCACGCTGTGCGAAGGTGGAGGAGAAATGTCGGCATCACGAGCCTGTGCTGGTGGAAATTCGAAGTAATCATCAGGTGGCATGTTGGCTATACGACAGCGATAATGACGGACAATCCGAGGTGAAGCGCACATGATGGATCAATCATTGATTGAAGTTCGCAACCTGAAGAAGTATTTCCCGATCAAGACGGGTCTCTTCAACCGGGTGGTTGGTCATGTTAAGGCTGTAGACGATGTTACCTTCAGTATTACTAGAGGGGAAACGTTCGGTCTCGTCGGCGAATCGGGCTGCGGCAAATCAACACTAGGTAGAGCTATTCTTCAATTACAGAAGCCAACAAGCGGTGCTGTATTCTTTGACGGGAAGCAGATACAAGGGATGAATACGAAGCAGCTGCGATTGATGCGACAGGATATGCAGATTATATTCCAAGATCCGTTCGGTTCCTTGAATCCCCGTATACACATTCGAGATATTATTGGAGAGCCGCTTCGTGTGCACCATAAGGCATCTTCCAGTGAAATCGATAAGCGTGTAGTGGAGCTGATGGAACTGGTCGGATTGGATCCAGTCCGACGCAACCGTTATCCGCATGAATTCTCAGGTGGTCAGCGCCAACGGATAGGCATAGCTCGGTCGATTGCGCTTAATCCGAGCTTTATCGTAGCAGATGAAGCCGTATCGGCGCTGGATGTGTCCGTTCAATCCCAGGTGCTGAACCTGCTCATGAAGCTGCAGAAGGAACTGGGACTGACCTTCCTCTTTATCGCGCACGGTCTGAATGTAGTACGCCATATTTCCGATCGAATCGGGGTCATGTACCTTGGCAAGTTAGTCGAAGTGGCTCGCACAGAAGATTTGTTTGCGAATCCTAAGCATCCGTATACCGCGGCACTGTTGTCAGCGATTCCTAGACCGAATCCGCACTATAAGAAGGAGCGAATTGTCCTGCAGGGAGATGTGCCATCTCCGGCGAACCCGCCTTCCGGGTGCCGCTTCCATCCACGATGTGCATTCGCTCAAGAGAAGTGCCGGCTCGTAGCGCCGGAGTTGGAGACGGTTGGCTCAGACCGGCAAGTGGCTTGCCACTTCCCGTTGGAAGCAGCTCCAGCATCGATCTTGGCATAATAGAATATACCCATAAAGGCCGGGCCAATGTACCGTGTGGTTATTATGGCATTGTGGGGGACTTATATAATGCTTCTTTCTTGCTGCGATATGAGAACACGATTCTCTGCAGCAGGAAAGAGGCTTTATTCTTTTTTCGATGCTCGATTTAATCCTGTCAATGTTATGGACGTATGGTCACTCTTGTATGGATGGGGACAAGAGCTGCCAATTGGAGGACATCCTCATTGTACATGCGGATACAGCCGTGAGATACGTAGTGCCCAATGGAGGAAGGATCATTCGTTCCGTGAATGCCGTAATGGGGCTTCGACAAGCCCATCCAGAAGACGCCAAATGGGCCGCCCGGGTTCGGCTCTTTGTTAATGATCGTATATTCCCCTGTAGGGGTTTGGGTTAACATCTTGCCGACGCCCACAGGATATTCCCTTACAACGACATCTCCGTCCAGTAGGTATAACCTGCGATCAGACAGATCGACAATAATTCGATATTGTGGCATACGCCCAACTCCTCTTGAACAGCATATGCGATAGCAGGAATGGGGGTTCATCGAATGAATAAGCGTGCAGTGGAAGTGCCTGTCGGCGGTTCACGGTACGCTTATTCTGATTCATGTCGTCTTATTGTATCGAACTCATTGCTCTTTTGAATCCATTGCTTTATTGAACGATCCTGGCTTATTTGCTCTGTGTGAGAGAGTTGCATTAGACTAGATATGATGACTGCTATAAGAAAATCATGACGTAGAAGTGCAACTAAGCGGGGGCAACGGTGTTTAACAGAACAACTATTAATGCGGATCGTATTTCATATCGATCATATTTAACAATGTTCATTATCAATAGAGATCCTAATCTATAGGGTTCATATTTAATAGAGATCATAGTTACCGAAGGAAATTGAGATAGAAAGCGGTGATAAGGCAACGTAGCAATCGTCAATCATTTACATAGTCGAAGAAAAGGAAAACATACAGGATTGGAATTTTGCCACCAAAGGGGAACAAAGGCATGGAACGGGCTAACATATTGCTGGTCGATGATGAGGAAGAAATGACGGTGTTCGTACGTGATTCATTGGAGGATGACGGGTATTCGGTACGCACGGCACACAATGCGGATCAGGCGCAGCGGCTTATTACGGAACAGTCGCCCGACCTAATTGTACTCGACGTTATGATGCCTGGCACGGATGGAGTGGAATGGTGTAAGCAGGTTCGAGAAGCGGTTGCTTGCCCGATTCTATTTGTCAGTGCGAGGGTGAGTGAAGCAGAACGTATATACGGTCTAGCGGCAGGGGGCGATGATTATATTAGCAAGCCATTTAGCTTGCGTGAGCTGAAGGCGCGCATTGAAGCGCATCTTCGAAGAGAACGACGCTATGTGCGGCAGCAGGATAATCATGAGCAAGTACTCATATTTGGAGCATTTACAGTGGATGTGAAGGGGATGGAGCTTCGTTATGAAGGCAAGCGATTGCCGTTAACAAGCAGGGAGTTCGCGATCGTAGAACTGCTTGCTCTCCATCCGGGACAGGTATTTGCACGCGAGCATATTTACGAACAGGTATGGGGTATGGACGCCCTTGGAGATGATACGACAGTTACGGAGCATGTGAAGAATATTCGGGCGAAGATGGCAGCAGTTCACACGCCATCGCGCTGGATTGAAACCGTATGGGGCATCGGCTACAAATGGAAGGTGCAGGAATGAGCATGCACTCCTTTAAACGTCAGTTTATTACATACTTTGTGTGGGTAATCGGTACGAGTCTGGCACTGACGATTGTTGTATGGGGAGCCTTCATATGGATGCAATCGTATGACGACGGCGTGCTCAGACCTGCCAATTACTATGAGAAGCAGATTCCGCCCATACGCAAGTTAGTAGAATCAGAAGGGGAACGCTTGCTGGATAAGGAAAATCAATCGCTCATCGAACGATTAGTAGATGAGAAGGGGATACGTTACGCAGTTGTTGATCGAACAGGTCAATATAGATATGGATCGCTGCCTGATCCGAACATACGTGGTGGGCGCGAACTGATTTCCCTACTCAATGCAAGCGGGATGACGGGAATGGGGCGTGCTCGCAACGTATTGCCTATCGTCAATCAGTCAGGCGAACTGCAGGGAGCTGTAGTCATCAACTACACACTTTCTGTTGGCGTCACTGTGCGATCGAAGCTAGGCCCTTACTTCGGACTGTTAGTCATCGCGGTCTTATTTTCACCTTTTCTATTTGTCATTCTATTTGCATGGCTGTTCGGTCGAAGGTTCGGCCACAAGCTGAGCCGCCCCATCGAGGAATTAATAGAGGGCACGAGACGGGTTCAGCAGCGGGATCTGGATTTTAGCTTCTCCTATGAAGGTACTTCGGAAATGGCTCAACTCATGAAGGCATTCGACGAGATGAGGCGGGAGCTATATTTGTCTCTGCAACGTGAGTGGAAGATGGAGCAGCGGCGGCGCGAGATGGTAGCTGCGCTCGCACATGATCTGCGTACCCCGCTCGCAATCGTGCAAGGTCATGTAGAGGGTTTGCTGGATGGTGGAATGAATCGTCCGGATCGTCTGCAGCGATATTTGACGACGATTGATAAGAATACAAAGCGGGCCATTCGGCTCGTGCAGGAAATGAATCAGGTGTCGGAAATGGAGTCACCGCAGTTCCGTTTGAACCGAAAGCCAGTAGAGATGAATCGATTTATGGAAGAGATCGCACAGGATATGCAGCAGTTGTGCGCGGAACAGCAGATTGAATTCCATTGCATCCCACCTGCAGATCAACAAGCAGAGGGAGCGCTGCTTCTCGATGGGGATCGTCTGAGACAGCTTATGGACAATCTGCTCGCTAATAGCTTACGCTTCACACCTTCAGGCGGCACAATTACGTGGAAGGCGGAATGGAAAGCGCATGAGCTGGAGATGTCGATTACAGATACGGGAACTGGATTCCCAGCACATATGCTGGATTCCGTATTTGATAAGTTCGTTCAAGGCGACGCATCACGTTCGCAATATCAAGGGCATGCCGGACTTGGGTTGTATATGGCGAAGCTCATTATGCGTAAGCATGGGGGAGGCATTCAAGCAGCGAATACGCCTGAAGGAGGGGCACGTATCACACTCAGTTTCCCATTACGTAGATAGCAAAAGAGTTGACAGCTGAAGAGCAGTAGCAACAGAATGCAACAAGTATAGCGAATAATCTATGTCATTTTGTGCAAATCTACTTTATATATTATACTAGTCCATGATTTTAGAAATAGAGAGGAGCAACCTCATGTCATCTATTCGTATAGGTATTGTAGGTTACGGTAACTTAGGCAAGGGCGTAGAGAAATCGATCCGCCAAAATTCAGATATGGAGCTCGTTGGCATTTTCACACGTCGCAGCCCAGAATCCATACAAGCAGAGGTTCCTGTCTTTTCACTCAATGATGCGGAATCTTACAAAGATAAAGTAGATGTAATGATTTTGTGCGGAGGCTCTGCAACGGATCTTCCAGAGCAAGGTCCTGAGCTTGCACGTATGTTCAACACGGTGGATAGCTTTGATACACATGCGCGTATACCTGAATATTTCGCATCTGTCGATGAAGCTGCTCAAGGAAACGGACATGTTGCAGTTATCTCGACAGGTTGGGATCCAGGCTTGTTCTCCTTGAACCGCTTGTTGTTCGAATCTGTTCTACCAGAGGGCAATGAATACACATTCTGGGGACGTGGCGTGAGCCAAGGTCACTCCGATGCAATTCGCCGTGTAGAGGGCGTTAAGAACGGTGTACAATACACAATTCCTTCCGAGGAAGCTGTTGCGAAGGTACGTCAAGGGGAGAACCCTGAATTGTCCACTCGCGAGAAGCATTTGCGTGAATGCTTCGTTGTAGTAGAAGAAGGGGCGGACAAGGCTCGCATTGAGCAAGAAATCAAGTCCATGCCGAACTACTTCGCAGACTACGACACAATCGTGAACTTCATCAGCGAAGAAGAGCTGAAGACGAATCACTCTGCAATGCCTCACGGCGGTCTTGTATTCCGCAGCGGCGTGACTGGTGAAGGCACATCGCAAATTATGGAGTTCGGTCTGAACTTGGGCAGCAACCCTGAGTTCACAGCGAGCGTTCTCGTTGCTTATGCTCGTGCTGTATATCGTCTGGCACAACGCGGCGAGTCCGGTGCGCGCACAGTATTCGATATTCCATTCGGCCTGTTGTCTCCGAAGTCTCCGGAGCAGCTCCGCAAGGAATTACTGTAATAAGGTAACGTAAATAAGTCGGATCGAACCCTTGATATTTCGGGGCTATTCGTTAATAGGAAGGGGTTGTCCCAAGTCGCTCTAGACTTTTGGGACAGCCCCTTTTTATTCGAATGTTCGAGGCTGTTAGGAATAAGTGATGCCTTCCCCTTCTGCTACGAAGCCTTCGATTACCTCTTGGCAGAGGCTGTCGATTCGCGTACGATGAGCTTCGTTGGTAGCAGTAATTCCATATATGGCTCATGCTTGTGTTCCATGCGCCAGAAAAGTCGTTCGACAGCTTTGCGACCAAATTGGTTGAGATCAATCCCCATTGTGGTTGTCATCGGCGTGGCTAAACGAGACAACTGGCCATTGTCAAAACTGCAAATAGATATGTCTTTCGGCACTTGGAAGCCGAGCTGATGAAGAGTTGAGTTAAGGAGAAATCCAAG
Source organism: Paenibacillus wuxiensis (assembly GCF_040195695.1). Taxonomy (NCBI): domain Bacteria; kingdom Bacillati; phylum Bacillota; class Bacilli; order Caryophanales; family Paenibacillaceae; genus Paenibacillus; species Paenibacillus wuxiensis. Next base: position 245,033 of record NZ_JBEFZI010000005.1, read on the forward strand.
ACCATCGTTAACACAAAACCAAGCAGTCGGTTGAGTACCTATAGATTTCATCGTCTGCATTACATATTTGGGTTCCTCGAGTGCATTCTTCACAATCCACTCCGGATTCGCGGCGATGCCCTTATCGTGAAGTGCTAATCGATATCCATCTAACCGCTCATGATAGCTCGGCGAGAAACTGATATTCCCCATAAAGCCGATATGCCGGTGCCCTAAATCGTATAGATGCTGAACGGCTTCGTAAGCGCTGAAGCGATTGTTTGTTAGGATGCAGTCCGCATGAATAGCGGGATGGTGGTGATCAATGAGCACTGTCGGTATTCCAGTTGCAATAACCGCATTGGTATAAGATGTGCTGAGGTGTGACAAGATTATAATACCATCTACATCCTTATTTTCCAAAAAAAGAGGCAATACAAGCTCGCGTTCCGTTTCTTCATTTATGGATTGAATAAGCAGATGTTTGCTTCGTCTCCTCGTTTCCTGTTCTACACTCAAATATATCTCCCCAAAGAAACTTTTTTGCGCAAATGCGAAATCCGAAGCAATGAGTGCGATGTTGCCGGATTGTTCAGATAGCCGTTTCTTGCGTGCAGAAGGATACTCATAACCCATTCTTTCCGCTGTTTCAATAATCAGTCGACGCGTTTCTTCGCTGACGCCATCTTTCCCGGAAAGAGCTTGGGATACGGAGTTTTTTGAAATATGGAGAAAATCAGCAATATCCTGCATCGTTATTTTCGTTCTCATAAATAGGTTCGCCCTTCCTTTCATTCATTATCATAACTGTAAGGTATCAAAATATTTAAGAAAAACTTGAATGATTTTGTAATAAATAATCAATTCTAGCGAATAGATGGTTTATTCATGAGATTGGCTATATGAAATTATGCCAGAAATCAATCCAAAACAATACAACATTACAATTTGTATTATAACGTTACAAAATAATTTTGTTAAGTTGAATAACTCATGTGAAGAAAGATGGTTGTACATAATATCCATTGTTTGTAGATTGACAAGGGTATTTATTTGAATAATAATGTTAATACAAACGCTTTCATGCTGTTATTGTAACCTTATTTATTAACATTACAAAATATTTTGTAATGTTAAATTTGGTTATTACACCATCTACAGGAGGTTTTTTTCAATGAAAAAGAAACTGTCAGTATTGCTGATTCTTACGATGGTCTTCTCTCTCTTGGCTGCTTGCGGAAGAGGGACAACGAAGGAAGGCGCAGACGGAGTAACTACGATTGAACTTTGGGCGGCACCGAATCCGCCACAGCAAGCTTACTGGATGGAAATGGCCAAGGAATATGAGGCTGTTAATCCGAAGATTAAAATCAATGTATCTGCCATTAAAGAATCGCCAAGCTCGGAAGCGAGCATTCAGGCGGCAATTGCAGGAGGGAACGCTCCGGCTATTTCGGAGAACATCAATCGCGGATTCGCAGCTCAGCTAGCGAAAAGTAAAGCGCTTGTTCCGCTGAATTCGTTACCGCAGTTCAATGATATCGTGTCGAGCCGCAATATGGAGAAAACGCTCGAGCCTTGGAAATTTGCTGACGATAATCAATACGTGCTTCCGATTTACTCCAACCCGATGTTGTTCGGCTGGCGCATTGACATTCTAAAGGAGCTTGGCTATAACGAGGCGCCGAAGACGTATAGCGAAGTGTTGGATGTAGCGAAGAAGCTGAAAGCGAAATACCCGGATAAATATGTATGGGGCAAAGGTGCAGATTTAGTGGATCCTACCCCTTGGAAACGCTGGTTCGACTTCTTTATGCTATATAACGCATCATCTGACGGCAACAAGTTTATTGACGGCAACAAATTTGTCGGAGATGAAGCAGCAGGCGTCAAAACGCTGGAGTTTGTAGACAATCTGCGCAAAGAAAACGCAATTCTCTCGAAAAACGTAACTGATCCGTTTGAAACAGGAACAGGTATCTTTACGGATCTTGGACCATGGACATTCAACTATTGGGCTGAAAGATTCCCGGAAATGAAATTCAATGAGACGTATACGCTCACTCTTCCTCCCGTTCCGGACGGAATGAATCCTGCGGAAGCGAAGACGTTCTCTGATGCGAAAGGTCTCGTTATTTTCTCCAGTGTGCCGAAGGAGCAGCAGGAAGCGGCTGCCGAGTTCCTCAAATGGGTATACTCCGATGCGAAGCACGACGCGACATGGTTCGAGAAGACGAACTTGCCTCCGGCGCGCGACGATTTGGCTGAGTTGCCAGAATTCAAAAATATTATGCAAAAATCGCCTGGACTTGAATTGTATGCAAAATCCGTTCCGCATGGTGTTCCGGCAATCGACAACCCACGGTACAACGAATTACAGACAATTATTGGACAAGAGGCTTTCAACAAGGTAGTTAGAGGCGAAATCGATCCGAAGACTGCATGGGATAATATGAAAAAGGCAATTGAAGGGGAACTTCAATAATGGTTGATAAGCAAAATAATCGGTTGGGCTGGTTATTCACCAGTCCCTACCTCATTTATGGTCTTGTATTTTTCTTGGGACCGTTAATATGGTCCCTCTTTCTGTCATTCACGAACTGGGATTTAATCGCACCAGAATACGATATTGTCGGCTTTAAAAACTTCATTAAGGCTCTGTCATCGCCAGGTGTAGTATCGGCATTTTGGGTAACGTATAAATTCATGATTGTGTTCGTGCCGCTCGTTACCATAATGTCACTCGGAGTAGCCGTGCTTGTACAAGGATTGCCGAAGTTCCGCAGTCTTTATTTAATTGGCTTCTTTTTGCCGTACTTATCATCGGGTGTCGTGGCATCGCTTATCGTGAAGGGCTTCCTTTCCTTTAACAGTCCGGTGAATGTTTTTCTACGCAACAACTTTGAACTTGACATCAACTGGCTTGGCTCACCGCTATCGGCGCTGTGTATCGTAGCGCTCATCATCGCTTGGAAATTTACCGGATATTATGCGCTTATTCTTACATCCGGACTCGAAAGCATTGATAAGGAAGTATATGAAGCAGCAGCGATCGACGGAGTTACGGATCGACAGCGCTTCTGGAAGATCACGTTACCGTTACTATACCCTGCAATGTATACAACACTGATTCTGGCGTTTGGCGTTACCTTCGGTATTTTTACAGAGGTTTACCAATTGACGGGCGGAGGACCGAACTTCGCTACGAACACTTGGCAGATGGAGATTTATACCCAAGCGTTCAAGAACTTGCAGGCGGGCTACGCTTCTGCAGTTGCGATACTGGCATCTGTAGTTACGTTCATTTCAATTTTCATCATTAAAAAACTGCTGGAAACGTGGGGTAAACGAAATGGTTGGGTCTAAACAAAACAACAAATTCCGTTTGACGGTTCGTTACATCGTAGCAACGCTCCTGCTTCTGGTCATGGTATATCCCTATTTGTACATGGTATTAAACTCGTTCGCTGATTGGTCGCAGGTTGACCGAAAACTTATACCGGGCAGCTTCTCTCTGAAATCGTACGAGTGGCTATTTACCGGCGGCGAGTCTGGAATTGCTCGTCCATGGCTGAATGCTTTCCTGAACAGCGTGATCGTTTCGGTTGTATCGACGGCACTCATGATGCTCTTCGGCGTCATGGTAGCTTACGCGTTGTCGAAGCTGAATTTCAAGGGGCGGGACACTGTGAACAATTTCGTCTTGTTCCATATGTTCTTTCCGGCGATCATCCTGCTCATCCCGAACTTCCTCGTCATCCAGAAGATCGGTTTGTATGATACGTACTGGGCAATGATTATTCCCAAAGCGATCAGCCTATGGGCAATTTTCATGTATACGAACTTTTTCAAGGCAATTCCAACGGTATTCATCGAGGCGGCGAAGCTGGATGGAGCGTCCGACTTCAAGATTTTGTATCGCATCATGATGCCAATGTCGAAGTCGATTACTGCGGTTATCTTCTTGTTCCTGCTCATGGAGCGCTGGACAGAATTGCTGTGGGATATGATCGTTGTACGCAGTGACAATATGCTGACGCTGAACGTGCTTTTGTCGCAAATGTTCGGCCCTTATGGCGGTTATCCAGGTCCGCTGTATGCCGCGTCGGTGCTGTTGACGCTTCCGATTATAATCATGTTCCTCGTGTTCGGCAAAAAGTTCAAAGAAGGTATGCAATTCAGCCTGAAGTAATCGTAGCAGATGGACTACGCAATGGGAGTGGAGAAAATGGAGACACCCTGGTGGAAATCTGCCGTGTTTTATGAAATCTATATGCCGAGCTTTTGTGATGGAAACGGTGATGGAATAGGAGACTTTGCTGGTATTGTATCCAAGCTTGACGAGCTTCAGGAGCTCGGCGTCGAAGGCTTATGGCTGACGCCTTTCTATCTATCGCCTAAGGTGGACAATGGCTATGATATCGCCGATTATACGACCATCGATCCTGACTACGGAACGATGGTCGATTTCGACACTTTCATTCGTGAGGCGCATGATTGCGGTTTTAAGGTCATCGTTGACCTTGTACTGAATCATACGTCTGTGGAGCATCCGTGGTTTAAAGAATCTCGATCATCGCAGACGAATCCGAAGCGCGATTGGTATATATGGAAAGATCCAGTCGAAGGGGATGTTCCTAACAATTGGGAATCGTTCTTCGGCGGGCCCGCGTGGGAGTATGACGAATCGACGGGACAATATTATTACCATGCATTTGCGAAGGAACAGGTCGACTTGAATTGGGCCAATCCTGACGTACGCACGGCGATGAAGGAAGTTATGGGTTTTTGGCTTGATAAGGGCATCAACGGTTTCCGTCTCGATGTCATTAACTTCTTGAAAGTATCCGGAGAATTTCTTGATAATCCGTACGATGCGGCAGGCGAGCAGCAGCATTTGCACGATAAGGACCAAGCCGGCATCTTGGATGCGATTGCCGAGATATGCGCGTACGTGCATGAACGGGAAGGGGCATTCATGGTTGGCGAGATCGGCTCGGAGGATATGGACGTATTGAGCCGTTATAGCGGCAAAGGGCTGCTTGACGTCGTATTCAACTTCAATCTAGGCAGTCAGGAGACATTCTCGTTCGATCGTCTCTATACAGAGTTGCAGAAGATGGAAGAGGTTCATGCATCTGATCAAGTGCCGACGCTATTCTTTAGCAGCCACGACATGCCGCGGCACATTTCACGGTTCGGCGATGGAAATCCAGAGCTGGAGGAGAAACGTGCGAAGCTGATCGCCACGCTGATGTTGACCGCAAAGGGTGTGCCGTTTCTCTATTACGGTGACGAGATTGGGATGCGCGATTTCGTGGCTGAGACAATCGAGGATATGCGTGACGTTCAGGGGCTGACCGCGTATCAGCTGGCGCTTGCGAACGGCAAGTCCTCCGAAGAGGCGCTGCATATGGCCAATGCGAAGTGCCGGGACAAATCCCGTACGCCGATGCAATGGACGGAGGAGAAATTCGGCGGCTTCTCGGAGGCTGAACCATGGATTGGCATGGGGCCGGAGCATCGTCTGTTGAACGTGAGAGCAGAAAAGCAGCGTCCAGATTCTATTTATCAATTTTACCGGAAGTTAATCGCACTCCGGCGCCGGCATTCGGCACTTTATAGAGGCGATTATATCTATATGGAGCGGCGTGAGGATACGTTGCTATACGTCAGACGCGCAGATGGCGAAGAAGCGCTCGTGGCGCTTAACTTTGGCGCGAAACCGTTGGCGCTGTCGTCCGGCGTTCAAATTGCAGGTAACTCGTACTTGGCCTTATCGAATTGTCGCGAAACGGCTGAAGATTTTGGTTCGTTCATCCTTCGTCCGTACGAAGCGGTCGTCTGGATAAGCGAGACTATTTAATGAAGGAGATGTGTCCGTCATGGAATTAATCAAAGGCAGTGTAAAGACATGCGAAATCCTATTGCAGGAATATATGGCGCATAAACCATTGGCACAGAACGCAGAGAAGCTGTCGTTTACCGGGGTTGGCGACAAGGACGTATACAATATTACGGCTCCATTTGAAGATGCAGGCGAGCTTGTCATTGCTGGACGCGTCGAATCACGTGACAGTGAATTTTCCGAAGTTCGTTTCTTTGTTGAACGGAACGGGGAATGGGCGCCGCGTGAAGGCGCACCAACATTCGAGCTACAAGATCCGTTTCAAACGCGATTCGGCGGCGAGCTCGTACTCGGCGGCGTGCAAATTTATCCGCATCCGACACAGGAGAACGCCCTTATGTGGCGCACGGTGTTCTACAAAGGGAAGAGCATCGCGGAGCTGAAGCCTTTCTTCAAGGGGCCGGACGGAATGAAGGATTTGCGTCTTGTTGAGCTTCAAGATGGCAGCGTTGGCGTCTTTACCCGCCCGCAAGGAGAAAAGGGCGGCCGTGGAAAAATTGGCTTTGCTCGTGTGAATCGCTTAGAGGATCTATCCATTGAGCTTGTTAACAATACTCCGCTGCTTGACGGACAATTCATTGACGAAGAGTGGGGAGGCGCTAACGAAGCGCATCTGCTAAGCAATGATCGAATCGGTGTACTCGGTCATATCGCTAACTTTGATGCACAAGGGGATCGTCACTATTACCCAATGGTATTCGTTCTCGACCCGGCAACGGGCAAGTATTCCGATATCAAGCTTATCGCTGTTCGTGATAAATTCCTGCCCGGTGCCGCGAAGCGTACTGACCTTGTAGATGTCGTATTCAGCGGTGGACTCGTACGCAACGGCGATGGCACGGCAGTGCTGTATGCCGGCATAAGCGATGCAGAAGCACACCGTTTGACGATAGATGATCCGTTCCAAGAGTTTGAACAGGCATAATAGTATTTACTATTTTACAGCTTAAGGAGTCTACAACATGAATATTTATCGTTATGAAGAAAATCCAATCATTACGCCGGTCGACGTCAAGCCACACCGTGATGACTTCGAAGTCATTGGCGCGTTCAACGCGGGCGTTGCAACCTATAATGGCGAAGTGCTGTTGCTTCTGCGTGTAGCGGAGCGTCCGATCAGCAACGACCCGAACATCGTGAAGGCTCCTCTGTTCAATCCAGTAACGAAGAAATTGGACATTATTGATCTTCGCACAGATGATGAACGCTATGACTTCTCGGATCCGCGTGTGATCCGCAACAAGACACAGAACGCGACTTTCGAATATTTGACTTCAATTTCTTATGTTCGCATTGCGCGCAGTAAGGATGGGCATAACTTTACGATCGATGAAGCACCATTCGTATATCCGTCTACGGAATTGGAGATGTTCGGTATTGAAGATCCGCGGGTAACGCAGATTGGAGATACGTACTATATCTATTTCTCCGCCGTTTCCCCGGTTGGAATCGGTGAATCCATGGTATCGACGAAGGACTTCGTGAACGTAACGCATCACGGTATGATTTTCGGCCCGGATAATAAGGATGTACTTATTTTCCCGGAAAAAATCAATGGAAAATATTATGCGCTGCACCGCCCAACAATGAAGAGCATCGGCAACCCGGAAATCTGGATTGCGGAATCGGATAATTTGCTATATTGGGGCAATCATCACCATCTGGCTGGCTTGCGTCCAGGCATGTGGGATGGCGGCCGTATGGGCGGCGGCGCTGTGCCGTTCAAGACAGAGAAGGGATGGCTGGAGCTGTACCATGGAGCGACGAAGGATCATCGCTATTGCATGGGCGCCCTTCTGCTGGACTTGAATGATCCGACGAAGGTTATCGCCCGTTCCGATAAGCCAGTGATGGAGCCGGAAGCGGATTATGAGAAAAATGGCTTCTTTGGCGATGTCGTCTTCTCTTGCGGAGCTATCGTAGAAGGCGACACGGTGAAGATGTACTATGGTGTAGCAGATACATCGATGGCCTGCGCTGAGTTAAGCGTCAAGGAAATTTTGGACAGCTTAACGTACGTATAGACGAATATAGAACAAAGAGACGTGAAAACGCCAAAACCAGAAGGTTTTGGCGTTTTCTGAATAGGAGTGCGAGATGAGATTAACTGATAACTGGAAGCTGCGCGATTTCAATGTTGGCGAAGCACGTGACTTAGAGGTAGCCTCCCCTGATTATATCGATTATTTCTGGATGACGACGCAGGTGCCTGGCGATGTGCATACGACCCTAATCGAAAGAAACATTATTGAGGATCCGTTCTATGGGCATAACGACCAGAAGTGCCGCTGGGTCGAGGAGAAGGTGTGGTGGTACCGCACGGTGTTCACTTGGGACGGCGAACGGGAAGCCGGAGAGCGGATGGAGCTTCTGTTTGAGGGGCTTGATACGTTTGCAACCGTCTATCTGAACGGAGTCGAATTAGGCTCGACAGACAATATGTTCATCAGCCATTCGTTCGAGGTAACAAGAGAGCTTAACAAGGGCAAGAACGTGTTGGCGGTTAAGATCGATCCGGTTCATTTGCATGCCAAAGACAAAATTCAGTATTACTGGTCCGGGTTCAGCAAAAAGCGGATTTGGACACGGAAAGCGCAAAGCCACTATGGTTGGGACTGGGGGCCGCGTCTCGTCTGTGCAGGCATTTGGAAGGACGTTCATCTCGTCAAGCGCCGCCATGGCTATGTAGACAACGTGTTTGCACGTACGTTGGAAGTGAAGGACGGGGAAGCAGTCGTAGACGTGACTGTCGATGCGCGGATGTTCGACCGCAGCGAGGCGTGCCTCGCAGAAGTAGAATTGCTTGATGCGCAAGGGAATCTTGTCGCGTCGCAATCGATTCCGTTTGATCGCAGCCTGGGCTTCGTACAAGACGGCGCCATTTGCGCGCAAGGACGATCCGGTGACGTGCGTCTGCATGTCCCGAATCCAACGCTATGGTGGACGCATGATCTGGGCGAACCATACCTGTACCAGTTAAAGGTGACACTTCGGAGCGGCAGCGAAGCAGTTGACACATGGCAGCAGCAGTTCGGTATCCGCACACTGGAATTGATGCTGCACGACGAAGCAGGTGAACATGCCTTCACGTTCGTGCTCAATGGCGTGAAGCTGTTCGCGAAGGGCGCGAACTGGATTCCGATCGACAGCTTCATTGCGGCTGTGCCGGATGACCGGTATACACGGCTAATTCGCATGTCACAAGAGGCCAATATGAATATGCTGCGCGTGTGGGGTGGAGGCATCTACGAGCGCGACATCTTCTATGATGAATGCGACCGGCTTGGCCTGCTCGTCTGGCAGGACTTTATGTTCGCCTGCGCGCTCTATCCGGACTATAACCGCAACTTTATGGACAATGTACGGCGGGAAATCGACCAGGTCGTCAAGCGGCTGCGTAGTCGGACATGCCTCGCGCTGTGGTGCGGCAATAATGAGAACGACTGGCTGTATGAGGCGCTGTATTCAATCGGTGAAATTCCGCACCCATTCTATGGCGAGAAAATATATCACGAATTGATGCCAGCTATGCTGGAGACGCTTGATCCGACGCGCACGTTCTGGCCGAGCTCGCCATACGGGGGCAACGATCACAATTCCCGTGAGGTTGGCGACACTCACAACTGGCAGGTATGGCACGGCAACATCGAGCCGCGTGTGTTCGGTCAGCCGCAGGTGCAGGACTATAGCATAGAAGGATTGTCATTCAAAAAGTTCAAAGGCGACACGACCAAGTTCGCTAGCGAATTCGGGATGCATGCTTCTTCCAACCGCTACACCTTGCAGCGCAATATTCCGGAGAACCAATTCTTCTGGGGCAGTGAAGAGATGATGTACCGGAATAAGGATATCCATCAGCCGAAAGGCATTCTGCTTATGGAAGGATATACGGGCGCGCCTACAAATATAGAGGAATATATGAACTACTCCATGCTGACGCAGGCGGAAGGCTTGAGATACGGCATTGAACATTACCGCCGCAATAAGCCGGATACGAGCGGTGCGTTGTTCTGGCAGCTGAATGATTGCTGGCCGGGTACGAGCTGGTCGGTCATCGATTACTACGGACTACCGAAGGCTTCGTATCATTACGCTCGCAAATTCTTCGCGCCCGTGCTGCTGACAGCGGATCACGACGCTGGTCAGGATCTGCGATTGTGGGTGCTGAACGACCGATTGGAGGCCTATGTGGATACAGCCCGCCTGACCGTGTATATGATGGATGGAACGGTACTAAGTGAATTTAATCTGGATGTATCCGTACCGGCGAATAGCAAGATAGAGGCTGCTGTGCTGACTGAAGCGGAGCTGACGAATGGGGCCGATCCGACAGAGGTCGTATGCGTCTTGACCTCTGCGAATGGATTGCTGGAGGATAATTTCGTTTATTTGCGCGATTACAAGGATATGCGCTTCGACGCCGTGAAACTTCAGGTTGAAGTGGATGAGGCAGCAAGCGTTATCCGGGTGAGCGCAGAACGGGTTGCGCGCATGGTCAAAATCGAGCTCGATGAGGAATGGATCGTGATGAGCGACAACTTCTTCGATCTGCTGCCTGGACAGGTTAAGGAAATACAAGTCTCGCAATCCGAAGGAAAGAGCATTCCGTGGAATACGCTGCGCGTATCTGCGTTGAATGAAGTTGTAGATAGCGCCAGATAACGATGGCGAGAACAGCGTGGCTAGTAACAGTATTACGACATTATTTTGTGAAAAGGGATGAGGAGCATGAAGGCGGCAGTTCTTCGTGGAACAAAAACCATAGAAGTTACAGAATGGGACGAGCGCCAGCTTGGCAAGGATGAGGTATGGCTGCGGGTCGCTTGCTGCGGAATTTGCGGCACCGATCAGCATATTTATCATGGGCATCCGGGATCAGCGGAGGTAACGCCGCCGATCGTGCTCGGGCATGAGCTGGCCGGAACAATTGAGGCTATAGGTGAGAATGTAGCGAATTTGCAGCCAGGCGATCGGGTGTCAGTCGATCCGAATATGTATTGCGGTTCGTGCGAATATTGCCGCGGGGGCCGTGCTCATCTGTGTGATCATTTGCAGGCGGTTGGCGTGACACGGGACGGCGGAATGGGGGAACGGTGCGTCGTTCCCGCCGCCAACTGCTACAAGCTGCCGGAACAGGTCAGCTTGATAGAAGGGGCGATGGTCGAGCCGCTCGGCTGCGTGCTGCATGGGTTCAAGAAGCTGGAGCTGCGGGCGAATCAGCACGTGATCATTGCGGGTGGCGGCTTCATTGGCCAGCTGTTCCTGCAGCTCGTCCAAGCTGCGGGTGTTGCGCACATTACCGTGATAGAGCCAATCGTGCATAAGCACGATTCGCTGCTGGCAATCGGTGCACATGCTGTTGTATCGCCTTTTGATGGAGGATCAGTCGGACTGGAGAACTCCGCCGACGTTGTTATCGAATGCGTTGGCCGACCCGAGTCAGTCGAATTGGCGTGCGCAGCCGCGCGCAAGGGCGGACAGGTGCTGCTCTTCGGTGTCGCTGCCCCGGAGGCACGCGTGAGCATTTCACCTTTCGAAATATTCAGCAAGGAGCTGCGCATTATGGGATCGTTCATCAATCCATACACACACGAGGAAGCAATTACGCTTATTGCGCAAGGAATTGTACGCATCGAGCCGCTTATCAGCCATCGCTTCCGTATGGGAGAGTTGCCGGACATCATGTCGCGCTATCCTCAGTTGAATGTGACAAAAGGTGTTATCATGCACGAATAGCAAGTAGCAATTGTTCAACCTATATAGATGCCTGCAATATGGAATAATCGAAACAGCCGCCCCGGCTCTTTGCTTGGGCGGCTGTTTCAATCTGAGAGCGGAGGCCAAAGTCTAATGTGTTCACCTCGTTATATGTGGTTAGGGGGAATACCTTCCTTTAATGCAACATAGCTCTAATTGGACATGTTCCAGTGCTGAGCAATGAATTCGTCATGACCAGACTTGGCACGATCAGCCTTATAATGTTCCGGCTCTTTGCGATAATAGTCCTGATGATAGTCCTCCGCGGGATAAAATGGAGTGGCATTGCGAATAGATGTGATAATGGACTTATCGAAACGGCCGCTTGTATCCAGCGCGGCCTTGGATGCCTCCGCCAAGCGGCGCTGCTCATCGGTATGCGTGAAGATGGCAGTCGTATAAGATTCCCCGCGATCGTGGAACTGACCTCCATCATCCGTGGGGTCGATTTGCATCCAGTACAGATCGAGAATAGTCTCATAAGAAATGATGTCTGGATCATACGTGATTTGTACGGCCTCCAGATGGCCGCTAGTCTGCGATTTAACTTGTTCATAGGATGGATTGGAAATGTGTCCGCCCGTATATCCGGATACGATGCGATGCACGCCCTCCCACTGATCAAACGGCTTAACCATGCACCAGAAGCATCCTCCTGCAAATGTAGCGGTTTCGATTCTGTTGCTCTGTTCATTCCGCCCATTAACTTTGAGAGTAGTGGGTTGTCCCGCAGGTATTGACATCGTAGTTGCCCTCCCTGTTCACAATAATAGATAATATTCTATATTCACGGCTACCTATCTACATAAATTCAGATACATGATCTACATGAACGCTTATCTGACGCATTCAGAAATGGGAATACCGCTTTTTAACAGTGTACCGCGGGAAGACTCAACTGCCAAGGAGTGATATGAATATGAACTTCGGTCTCGATCCATTGCCGCTCTATTTGCGGCATATAACATTGCTGCGCGAACAAGTACCATCCTTTCATGAATACCCCTTTGCCCTCGCTGCTATCCGCCCTTTTACCCAGCTTTCTTTTCGCAAGCCCGTAACCTTTATTGTCGGGGAGAACGGAACAGGAAAATCCACATTGCTGGAAGGAATGGCAATTGCCTGGGGATTTAATCCGGAAGGCGGATCCTTGAATTTTTCATTTGAAACCTCAGCCACGCATTCGGTGCTGCACCGTTATCTCCGGCTGTCACGGGGAATACAGCGTCCACGAGACGGATTTTTCTTGCGTGCGGAAAGTTATTACAATGTAGCGACGAACATAGAGGAGCTTGATGCAACCGAGTCGCCAGGTCCAAAAATCAAGGAGTCGTATGGGGGGGAATCGCTTCATGAGCAGTCTCACGGAGAATCGTTCCTGAATACGTTCCTGCACCGTTTTGGCGGTCGGGGGATGTACATGATGGACGAGCCCGAAGCCGCATTATCGCCGCTGCGGCAGATGACGCTTCTTGCACGGATGCATGAACTGGTTGGCAAGCAGTCTCAATTCATTATTGCAACCCATTCTCCCATTTTAATGTCCTATCCCGACGCGGATATATGGCAGTTGGATGAGGAGGGCATTCGTCAGGTTGCGCTGGAAGAGACGGATCATTACATCATTACCAAGAGCTTCATGAATGATCGGGATGCCATGCTTCGGACGCTGTTCAATGATTGAGATGCATTACGTTATCACATTGCGATCAGCTTGGACAGGTACGCGGCACGTGACAACGGGGATGTTGATTGGCTGTCCACGGATCAAGATTACGGGTATGTCCTATTGTAAGATAGATACGCTCATTATGGGGTGACACACCTATGATTAAGTGCTAACGTTCGGTACATACACCCCTACGAGGACAAAGAGGCTTATGTATTGACGACGAATCGTAAATGGCACGACAACATCACACGATGCGCACGTTCCAGTTGCTTGGAACGCACAGCTATTCAACTGGTCTAGTAGAGCTCCGTTATTCCAAATAAAATCCGATACCATAATAAGAGCGCAGTCGTTGTTCAGATACAACGTTCTGCGCTCTTATTAAATCGATTTCGTTTACATGTTGCCGATTTGGTTTAAAAAATATCGTTACGAACGCTCTACGATCGTGTTGTACGTTGTGCGGTCAGTATGCTTCACCAATTGAACAAGAAGTTCCTTCGCTGCGTCGATATCATCTGTATGAACGATCGAAGCAGGTGTGTGGATATATCGTCCGCATACGCCGATGACCGTCGAAGGAACACCCTTGTTGCTCAAATGCACTTGGCCAGCATCTGTCCCGCCTGGAGATACAAAGTATTGATACGGAATGCGATATGTATCCGCAATATCTTGGATGAACTCCACGAGACCGCGATGTGTAATCATCGTAGGATCGAGGATGCGAAGCAATGCACCTTTGCCGAGATGGCCGAAGGAATTCACGTCACCCGTCATATCATTCGCTGCGCTGCAATCCAGTGCATAGAAGATATCGGGCTGAATCAAGTTGGCAGATGTACGGGCACCGCGAAGACCAACCTCTTCTTGAACAGTTGCACCGCAGAACAGTGTGTTTGGAAGCTTGAATTGTTCACGATGAAGTTCCTTCATCAATTCAATGGCAAGTCCAACACCATAACGGTTGTCCCATGCTTTGGCCATAATTTTCTTCGGATTAAGCAAGGGAGTGAACTTGCAGACTGGAACGATTTGTTGTCCAGGGCGAACGCCTGCCTGTTCAGCTTCTTCACGGCTGTCCGCACCAATATCGATGTACATATGCTTCACGTCTACAGGCTTGTTCGCTGTAGCTTCGTCAAGCAGATGCTTCGGAATGGAGCCTACAACACCTGGAAGCGGGCCGTTTGGCGTAATAACTTCGACCTGTTGGGCAAGTACAACTTGTCCCCACCAGCCGCCAAGCGGTTGGAACTTCAGCATCCCATTTGGTGTAATTTGCGTGATCATGAAACCAACTTCATCTAGATGGCCGGCTACCATAACGCGAGGGCCTTGCTCGTCGCCACGCATAACGCCGAAGACACTGCCGAGTGCATCATGCACGAATTCATCTGTATATTTGGATAATTCGGTTTTTACCAAGGCACGCAGTTCCCGTTCGAAGCCGGGAGCGGAAGGGAATTCCGTCAGCGTGCGGAATAATTCTAACGTTTCCTGTTGCATGGGATTGCTCCTTTCATCACTAAAGCCTGTTCATCATTTTAGTATGAACCGATTTGATGCAGGATGCAAGCATGATAACGCCGTCCTGTAGAGAAAGCCAGGACGGCGTAAAATATATCTATTTGATTAACACAATAATGAATATTAAGATTGCGCTTGAATAAATGCGTCAATGCGAGACATTACGTCTTCAGATACGCGCTGCAAGCGTGCTGCAGCATGTTCGCCAGTAGAGCCCTTCACGGCGAAGTACATCTTAATCTTCGGTTCAGTTCCGGATGGACGGAGGCAGAACCAGCTGCCATCCTCGAGGTGGAACTTCAGTACATTTTCCTTTGGCAGATCATACAGACCTTGTGCGAAGTCTTCCGTTAAGGTGATAGCCACACCGCCTGCTGTGGAAGGAGCATCTTCACGCCAATTATTCATAATGCCTTGAATGATCGCTACACCTTCCACACCTTTCAACGTACGTGTTTGCAGTCCTTCGAGATAATGACCATGCTGCGCATACAAATCTTGTAGAATCTCGTACAGTGTCTTGCCCTGTGCTTTGTAATAAGCACCAGCTTCACTGATGAGCATAGCTGCGATAACAGCATCCTTATCGCGTGCATAGTTGCCTGCCAAATAGCCATAGCTTTCTTCGTAGCCGAAGATGAAGGTATGCTCGCCTGTGCGATCAAATTCTGTCATTTTCTCGCCGATATATTTGAAGCCAGTGAGCGTGTTAAATACAGTCATGCCGAAGGATTGAGCGATTGCTGCACCGAGCTCACTCGTTACGATCGTTTTGATCACAGCTCCGTTCGCCGGCAATGTCCCCTTGGTCTTCATCGCGTCCAGCAAATAATGCACCATAATCGCTCCGGACTGGTTGCCGGTCAGCACGACATATTCACCGTCCGCATTCTTCACAACAGCACCCATGCGGTCTGCATCCGGGTCTGTACCCATGATAATGTCCGCATCCCAAGATTTAGCCTGCTCGATGGCAATGCTGAATGCCTCGCGCTCTTCAGGGTTTGGCGACTTCACGGTAGGGAAGCTGCCGTCTGGCAGCTCTTGCTCTGCCACGACTCGAACCTGCTGGAAGCCGATGCGATCCAATACGGCGCGTACGGGCTTATTGCCTGTACCATGAAGCGGCGTAAACAGTACACGGAACGAATCGCTAGATGAGCGAATGATATCTTCATTTTGGCTGACAGAAGCCACGGCATTTATATATGCTTCGTCCATCTCTTGCCCAAGCCACACGAGGAGTCCCTGTGCTTCTGCTTCCTCGCGGCTAAGCTTCTGAATGCTCGCGAATGATTCGATGCCGCGAATTTCAGCAATGACGCGTGATGCTGTATGTGGCGTGATTTGTCCACCATCGTTGCCGTATACTTTGTACCCGTTGTACTCTGGCGGGTTGTGGCTTGCCGTTACCACGATGCCTGCGCTTGCCTTTAGGTTCCGCACAGAGAAGGACAACTCAGGAGTAGGGCGCAGACTTTCGAACACATATGCCTTTACGCCATTGCCCGCTAGCACCAAGGCCGCTTCAAGCGCGAACTCTGGAGAGAAGTGGCGAGAGTCGTAAGCGATCGCGACGGAAGGAGCAGCTTCTTCTGCCTTCAAATATTGGGCAAGACCTTGAGTTGCTTTGCCTACTGTATATACATTCATGCGGTTGCTCCCCGCGCCAATCACGCCGCGCAAGCCACCTGTACCAAATTCCAAGTCTTTATAGAAACGGTCTGTAATTTCTCGTTCGTTGCCAGCAATCTGCTGCAATTCTGCCTTCGTCGCCTCATCGATGTGCGCATCGTTCAACCACGCATCGTAGGCCTGCTGTGCACGCAGTGCAGTGTCCATTCGTGAAATCCTCCTTCAACAAAATCATTTACCTAACGGTTACTTATCCTATTGTACTGGATAATGAAGCTACCTGCATGTGTAAAAATCATAGATTCCTTTTTATTCCCGAATGTGTGTAGTCTGTTGAACAATGAAACAAATATATGATTCACAAAGCGAATTGATGCTTTCGTACATGCTTCTACACCTTGCGGCAGATGACGATCATTGATGATGAAGCTTGCAACGGCTCGGCAGACCAATTTCCATATAAATGGAGAAGTTCAAACCCGTTCAACTCCAGAAGTCTTGCCAGCTCTTGTGGATACGTGTATCGAAGATGAATGGTCGATGTACGTTCCATCACTGTCTTCTCTCCTTCACGGAAGCGGCGGATTATCGTATAATGCTGAATTTGTGTCACAGGGTCGTATACCGCTAGCGTATACACATCGCATCGCTGCTGCGATCCCATCGGGATGGAGTGCCAAAACTCCTCCTCTTGTAGTTGAAGCAGTTCGTCCGCGGTCGGGAAGCGTGTATCAAAGACAAATATCCCGTTATCCGTGAGCAGGTGGTGAACAGACTGCAAGAGGCGATTTTGCAGCTCATTGGTTAAGAAGTGTTGGAACGAGTTGCCCACCATATAGGCGAGAGGCGCTCCAGTTGTTAGATTCAATGCAGTTAGATCTTGCTGCATCCATTGGATATTCAGGTCCGAACGAGACGCTGCCTTCGCACGGGCTTGTTCCAGCATTCCTTCATGAAGATCGATACCGATCACGGCATATCCGGCCTCGGCAACTGGTATTGTTAATCGCCCTGTACCACAAGCTAAATCCATAATAGGGCCAGCATTCACTGCTTGCTGTTGAATCCAGGTGAGAAGCAGGGAAAGTTCTGGACAGCCCTGATTTTCAATATCATACAATGCAGGATCCTCGTATTCAGATAAATCCCATTCAGTTAAGTTCATAATATCCTCCTTGATATACGGAATATAGCTATAGCTGGATTGTAATTCTTGGTAATGGGTGTGTCAATTTTGATAGTATAAGAGGCAGCAATAACAATGAAAGCGCTGCTGTAGCCACTTTCTCCAAGAAAGTGGCTTTTTTCTTTACCCGATCTTTATCTCATCTTGATATGAGGCTAGTAAACTAGTTTCATCAACCAGATTGATAGAGAAGGGAAGAGGTAGTCTACGAATGAAAAGATTGACTATGGTATGTTTATCGGCGCTCCTATTCTTGGGGCTCTCGACTTATGTTTATATGCAGGATGTACATGGCTCACAGGAGGAACATGTCCTACTGCACTCACCTGAGGGCGGAGGACAGCAACTAGTAGGGAAGACGATCGTCCTTGACCCCGGCCATGGGGGACAGGATTCAGGCTCGGTTGGCCAGCAGGGCACACTGGAGAAGAATGTGACGCTGCAGACCGTTCAGGCGATTAAGCGCGAACTTCAGCGACGGACAGGCGCACAGGTCGTGGTCACAAGAGAGCAGGACGAGACGGTATCTTTGCAGCAGCGAATTGACGTCGCTGAAGAGAAGTCAGCAGATCTCTATGTGAGCGTTCATTATGATGCTTTCGATACGGGAGAAGCAGAAGGAATGACGACCTACTATTACGATGATAACAATTGGCAGCTTGCCAACACGATGCATGAGCATCTGAAGCAGAGCTTCAATATGCGAGATCGCGGCGTTCATGTAGGAGATTACATGGTGCTGCGGGATAATTCAAGACCGTCGATCCTACTTGAGCTTGGATACATCTCCAATCATGATGATGAGAAGCGAATGAAGTCGCAGGCTTTTCAAGAACAAGCGGCTAAGACAATTGTTGATGGAATCATAGACGTGCTGCGTTAATACGGAATGTAAGAGAGCAGGGTACAAATTGAAATGTAGATATAAAAAGAACAAGGGGTGCACTTCAGTGCATCCCTTGTTCTTTTTATTATATATGAATTGGGAAGGGGGCAAAATAGAGAAAAATGATTAAGGCAAATCGATGACCATCACATGAGTGCCTGGTCTGAAGTGGAACTTCATCGTATCGGCATTCTTGATACGAGCTGCATCACGACGATGTAGTACTTCACCGTCCTCGAAGCCAACTTCGCCTTCCATCACGAATACATACAGGGAGCGGTTCGGTCGTAGTTCGATAGTCACTTCTTCTCCCTCTGGGAATTGGCCCAAATACATCGTCATATCTTGATGAATATGGGCAGTTCCAAGCTCTTCTGCGTGATTGGATACGACCGGAAGCAGGCGGTTCTGGATAGATTCCAAGCCGTAAGTATGCGTCTCATAGGATGGGTCGATCCCGAGTCGTTCCGGCATAAACCATAATTGCAGCAATTCAAGCGGCTCAGAGCTGGACGCATTCGCTTCACCATGGTAGATCCCTGTTCCGGCGCTCATGCGTTGAATTTGACCAGGCACGATAATTTCGCGGTTGCCTGTGCTGTCCTTATGCTCCAGTTCACCTTTCAAGACGACGGTTACGATTTCCATGTTTTTATGGGGATGTAGACCAAAACCAGTACCCGGCGCAATATGGTCATCATTTAGTACACGCAGTTCGCTGAAGTGCATATTTTCTGGATCATAGTAATCAGCGAAGGAGAAGCTGAAGTATGTCTTCAACCAACCATGGTTGTTATGATAGCGGTCTCCAGCCCGTTGGATGGAACGTTTCATTGTCGTGTTCATTGTAGAGTCCTCCCACTATGGTTCATATTCTGTACGATTAGGTTCGGCAGTTGTATGCCTTGATGAACAGAGTCTTTGATTAATTGCGTTAGTGAACGATTAATAATTGGATAATGCTGAAAAGTTACAGCAGTGCGTCCAGAGACAAGGAGCCTGCGCCAATCAGTGCAACACCGATGGCAGCTGCAATCAGCATCACGTTGTATTCAATCCCGTTCGACGTTACCCAGTAGCCGTTCGCCCCATGGACCTTCACAATCGCAACAAGCATAGTACCGACAATAAATGCTGCGCCAAGCCATGTGAGGAAGCCGAGCCCGAACAGTAAGCCACCGGCAAGCTCAGTCAACCCAGCCATCAGCGCCATGAGTGGGCCAGGACGCATTCCGATAGACTCGAACCAGCCGCCTGTACCTTTAATTCCGTAGCCGCCAAACCATCCGAACAGCTTCTGTGCTCCGTGTCCCATCATCGTCAATCCAATAACGAGACGAATAATCAATAAACCGTAATCTGCCAACATATAATATTCCTCCTAATAGTGTAAGGTAAGAACGTTCTTCTTACCTGTTTATTTGTTAAAGTACTTGACTGAGAATCTCGAATTCGAGATATTAGTTCAAAATGAAACCCTTCTCTGATGAAAAGGGCTATTTCGGTGAAGGGACGCTCTGCCCCAATTTTTTCAATAAGCTAATGAGTTGCTCCTTGTCCTCTGAAGACATTCCATTCACGGCTTCGTGAAGAGCCTCCGCGTGCCTTGGGAATATGTCGCCAATGACGGCTTCTCCTTCAGGTGTCAGTTCAGCGTATATGACGCGACGATCTTTCTCGCAAGGTCTTCGCTGCAGCAGTCCCTTCTTCACGAGCTTGTCGATCACATAGGTCATTGTGCCGCTTGCCAGCAAAATCTTGCCGCCAATCTGCTGGATAGGGGTAGAACCCTTATGATAGAGCAATTCCATGACCGCAAATTCGGACGGATTGAGCTCATAATGCTTCATATCCTGCTGGGCGTAATCCATTAGTGCCCTAGATGCGCGGGATAGGACAACGAACAGCTTCAATGATTGTTGAATCTCGGGATCGAATGCATCCGTACGAGGTCTGGTCATCTGTCATTCACCACCTTTATGGTAAGGAGTTTTGATATCTTGAAAATTAATATCTCCAATTCGAGATAAATATATCATGCCCAAAACTCTTTGTCAACTCATAATTTTCAGTTGAACATGTAATCCTATATTGGGAGAAGACGGAGACTCGGTACAGAGTCAGTATTCAGTGTAGGGAACTTCGAAGGAGGAGGGGTTATATGCCTACAACAGAAGAGCAGCATAACGGAACTGCACAAGCAGGTATGCCGCAAAATGTAGAATGGTCCTCCTATGGAGAGAACAATGTTGTCTTCTTGAAGGATTGCTTTCATCAGTGTGAAGACATGATTTTTTACACCTTCGAGTTGCAGGGAGGCAAGAAGGCTACCTTATGTTATCTGGATGGGCTGACGGATACGGCGATGCTGGATGAACATATTATTGAACCGTTGAAGCAGCGTTATCCGGATCAGACAGACTCCGCTAATGTCCTGGTAGAGGATATTCTGCTAACCGTCACGGCTGTGAAGGTGACGCCGATTTATTCTATGGAGACTGCGATAGAAGCGATCCTATCAGGCTTGGCGATTCTCATTCCTCATAGGGCTGCAGCCGGCTTCACCATAGATGCTATAAAGTTTGACAAGCGTGGTGTATCAGAACCGACTGCCGAATCCGTCATTCGTGGCCCGCGTGATGGGTTTGTAGAGACATTGCAGACAAATGTTGCTTTGCTGCGTCGCCGTATCAGAACACAACAATTAAAAATGGAGTCATTAAAGCGCGGCGCGTTGACCCACACCGAAATCCGGTATGCCTACATCGAGGGGATTGCTGATCCCAAATTAGTGGAAGAGGTGCGTAGACGCTTGCAACGCATCTCCTTGCAAAGCGTGCTGGACAGCGGGTATGTGGAAGCGTGTCTGGAGGATAAGCCTGCTTATCTATTTCCCCAAATCGTAACGACCGAGCGTCCGGATGTAGCTGCCTCCCACTTGTTGGAGGGACGGATTGTTATCATTGTGGATGGTTCGCCTGTCGTTCTCATCGCTCCTGGGTTGTGGGCTTCTTTCATGCAGTCGCCAGAGGACTACTACCATCGTCACTACTTCGGCACTCTCATCCGTTGGTTGCGTTATGTTTGCTTTCTTATTTCAATGCTCGGGCCATCCCTTTATGTCGCTATTATTACGTACCACCAAGAGATGATACCCACCGAGTTAATATTAACGATGGCGAGGGCGCGTAGCCAGATTCCATTTCCAGCACTTGTTGAGGCGTTGTTAATGGAAATCATGTTCGAAGCAATTCGCGAAGCAGGCGCACGTCTGCCTCAGCAGGTTGGATCTGCGGTCAGCATCGTGGGTGCGCTCGTCATCGGTCAAGCGGCAATATCGGCTGGACTTGTATCTGCACCGATGGTAATGGTCGTATCCATTACGGGCGTATCCTCGTTCCTTGTGCCTCATTACAACATGGGCATAGCGGTTCGGATGTTGCGTTTTCCGATTATGCTATTTTCGGGATTTCTCGGCTTGTTTGGGTTGATAATGGCAGTTATTTTGCTTGCGACGCATCTGTTGAAACTCAAATCATTTGGTGTTCCCTATTTATCGGGCATTGCTCCTATGCGTAAAAACGAGCTGAAGGATATTCTGCTCCGTGTTCCCGTGTGGAGTGAGGATACGCAGATCGAGCGTATGTCGTCGGCAGGGATAAATGAGGGAGTAGATAGGTTAAAGTCATAAGGGAGGTTTATGAAAATAAATCAAAAAGCTTGCTATACAGCGGCGATACGGAGAAAAGAGGTAGAAGTATGGGCTTGAGCAAGGACTCTCGGAACATAGTCAGACTGGTCGTTCTGTGTTGGTTATGGATACTCTTGGCAGGTTGCTGGGATCGGACAGAAATTGAGCAGCTTTCGATCATTCTTGCCGCTGGATTGGACAAGGACGGAGATGGCGATGTAAAGATGACCTTGCTGGTGTACATTCCGAAAGAAGGAGGAGGAGGAGGTGGCGGAGCGACGCCTGGCGACAGTAAAAAAAATGGCGGCGGAGGCACGACCACTGTATTCTCTGCTAAAGCAAAGACACTGGGTGAGGCGGTATTTAAGCTGCAAAATAAGATGCCGCGATATATTTTCTGGGGTCAGACCGAAGTGTATGTCATCAGCAAAAAATTAGCTGAAGAGGGATTACTCAAACATTTCGACTTTTTCCTTCGATATCAGAATCCACGGGAGAATGCACTACTGTTTATTGCGGACGGCAAGGCAAACGAAGTCCTGAAGTCATTGCCGCAGCTTCATCACGATGTCGCTGAATTGTTCAAAGATTTGGGGAAATCGCGATCCGTATGGAATGTGACGCTGCTTGATTATATGAAAATGATGGCTGGAGACTCGACTATGGCTTTTGCGCCATACACTGAATGGAAGGAGAGCGAGCTTGGCATTCAGGCTCCTTCTATTGAAAAGTTGGCCGTTTTTAAGAAGGATCGCTATATTGGAGAGCTTGGCGGCCAAGACATGATTGGCGTGATGTGGCTGCGTGGTGAAAAGAAGCGGTTAACTGTTTCCTTTTGTAAGGAAGGAGATAGCAAGGACTGTTTGTCCCTGCGCGTTCATCGTAATTCCATTACAATTGACCCCTATTGGGACGGTAAGCAACTGACGATACGCGTGAAGCTAGTCGCCTTTTTGGACATGATCCAGAATAACACGAAGCTGGACGTATCGGATGCGGATCAGACGAAACAAGTGGAATCAAAAACGGAGGCGAACATTGAACACCTCATCAAACAATCCATCAAGACGACGCAGCAGAGACTGAATACGGATGTGCTCGGATTCGCATCTCGTATACATCGGAAATATCCTGCTCAGTGGAAGAATCAAATCCGATCCAATTGGGAAAAGATTTATGCCGATATGAGGACAGAAGTACGCGTACATGCCGTTATTGAACGTCCGGGTAGTATCACAAGTACGATCGAGCAGAAAGCAGGGTTTCAATAATGGGAGTCTATTTTTTATCGGGTATGGGGTTTCTGCTTCTCGCAAATTTCATATTTGAATGGAGAATTCGAAGCAGGACGTCTATTCGAGAAAAGCGGGTATTTGTTATTATTTGGAGTCTGGCGTGGCTTGTCGTGCTGTTGGTCAGTGAATTCCCGCAACGGACAACTCCACGCCAATGGATAGATTTCATCTATAAGCCGCTGCTGTTGTGGTTGAAACATCCGTCTTGATTCTAAGGAAAAAGGAGGTTGCAGGGGGATGGAACAAGGGAAAATAACATGGCCGCAGCTATGCATGCTGATGTACTTAATGGTATGCGCTACTGCAGTGCTCGTGATTCCGACGGTAGCCTCTCAGATAGCCGGACGCGATGCGTGGTTAACTTCAATCATCAGTTCTTTAGCGGGATTTATTTCGCTCTATGTCGGTATGCGGCTAAATCGATACTTTCCCGATAAGACTATGGTAGAATATGGGCCGATTCTCATTGGCCGTTGGGCAGGGGCGTTGGCAAATGGGATCCTGATGTTCTATCTGCTGCATGGGGCGGGAACCATACTTCGAGAGTATGGGGAGTTCATCGTGGGATCGCTGCTGCTGCGTACACCGGAGATGGTCATTAGTACGGTACTCATTTTCGTATGCGCGGTAGCAATTCGAGGGGGAATTGAGGTCATTGGCAAATTCGCATTGATTATTGCACCTTTGTTCATGGTCTTGCTGCTGTGCATCCCGTTGTTCCTTCTTCCCGTATTGAACGGTACAGAGATGTTTCCCATACTAAATAATGGGTGGGAACCGGTCTTGCATGGGTCGATAACGCCGGCAACCTGGTTTCTGGAATTTGTGCTGATTGGCTTTTTCCTCCCCTTTGCGATAGGTAAGCGCAGCCGTTGGAAATGGAGTGTAGCCCCTGTGATACTTATGCTAATTACGATGGTCGTTACGAATTTATTATGCTTGTTCTTATTCGGTCCGTTAACGTCGATGTTTACATTTCCGGTGTTTGTGGCATCTCGTTATATCAGTCTTGCCGACTTTTTTGAGCATGTAGAAGCAATCGTGGTCGTGTTGTGGGTGCTGGGCGGCTTCGTGCAAATTGCTACCTGGTATTACATGCTCGTGCTTGGTACCACCCAATGGCTGAAGTTAAAAGATTATCGGTCTATCATATTTCCACTCGGTGTGTTGATCATTGCGATGAGCTTTTGGACTGCAGATAATTTGCAGGATATGGTCGATCTTTTCATGACGACAGAGCCATTATTCGCGGCAACTGTGCTGTTGTTGTACCCGCTGCTGCTTCTGATTATCGCATGGTGGAAAAAGAGACGGGCCATACATAAGGAAACACGAGATTAATGCCGTAATTTCTAACTAATTAGCGAATGTTTCTCTTTGAGGTGGATCGTGCCGCTGGGATGTTGAAATTTCGGTGCTGCAACGCGGCAGTCTCGATTGACGATGATGGTGCTTGAAGGTAGAATGACGGTGATTTCACAAAGTAACCGCTTTCGAGCGGTACCTGACACGTACAAGGAGTGTGCATCGTCATTACTACTACCAGGTCTCGTCATAAGCGCAAATTTTCCGATAGTCGGAAGTGTTTGTGGATAGGCACACTGGAGGGAGCTAACGCGGTCGTTACCCTTACTTTGCTCGGCGGCCCGTTCCTAACCGGATATTTATTGTATTTAGGCGCATCCTCAAGTCAGATTGGATTTATACTGTCCATCACGACATTTGTGAATGTCCTGCAAATTGCGATTGCTTACTTGCTGCAGCGGGTGCATTCGCCGAAGTGGACGCTGATTGGGTTAGTTGCTGTGCATCGACTTACGTGGGCGGCAACGGGATTGATTCCGTTTCTGTTCGACAAGGGCTTATGGATCACGGTGTACATGATCATGTATACGGTGGCGTTCGTTGCCAATGCGGGAGCGGGTATCATATGGACCAACTTTATGGGGGATATGGTTCCTGCTTCGGTTCGAGGGAGATACTTCGGTATTCGCAATACGATTGTCAACGCGGTAGGGAGCTTAACGCTGTTTATTGGCGGGCAGATTCTGAGCGCCTATCCTGGAGGAAAAGGCTTCGAAATTATATTTATGATTAGTTTGGTATTTGCGCTGTGCAATATCGGCGTGTTCTTCTTCTACCCGAACTTGCCGATGACGCGATCGACAGAAACGAACCTGATATCGATGGTGAAGAAGCCGCTGCGTGATCGTGCTTTTATGATGCCAGTGCTGTTCTTGTCAGTATGGCTGCTGTTCCAAAATATGATATTGCCCTTCTTCTCCTATATGATGCTGGAGTTGCTTGGGGTTGGTTATGATCAAGTATCGATCATAACAGTCGTACAGACGGTAGTAGGCATGTGCAGCCTCTATGTATGGGGCAATTTGAACGCGAAGTACAGCAATAAGTTTTTGCTGTTGTGTACGCTGCCGATCATTGCTGTGTCTTGTGTGGCTTGGTCGCTTACGGCATGGATTCCGACGTTCGCGGCGCTGCTCATCGCACATAGCTTAGTTGGGATTGGGGTAGGCGGCTTCAACCAAATGGCATTTAACTTCATTATTGGCGATACGCCGAAGACCGAACGGCCGATGTTCATTGCTATGTATTCGGCGATTACAGGACTGGCTGCTTTCGTTGGTCCGATAGTTGGCGGCTTGCTGTTTGACGGGATCAAGGGGCTGCCGATGTGGTTTCAGACGTGGGGACTTGCGATGCTTCTGGGCGTATGTATGCTGCTTCTTGCGGGGACGCTTGGAAGGAACGTGCTGCTTCGGGAAGGGCGGCATGTGAGCCACCAATCGGAGAAACAAATTGGCTGCTGAATTGCTTAGAATGTAGGTTGTGTACATAGCTGATTAGGTGCATAGCATAGCTATGCACCTAGAAAATAGCTGTGTTTTCATAATAAAAGATGGGGCGTTCTATGAGGGTAGCTTTCGCTTCTATTCATGGGACGCCCCTGTTCTGCAATATAGTACGGTTACGGATTCATTTGCTGCTTGCGATATGTGTTTGGTGACATGCCTTGTGTCTTCTTGAATACTTTACTGAAATATTTCTCATCCTGATACCCAACCATCTCGGCCACCTGAGCAATGCGCAGGTGAGGGTTGAGCAGCAACCGGAGTGCCTTGTCCATACGAATATTCGTTATATAATCAGACAGGTTAATGCCGAGCTGCTGCTTGAATTTGCGAGAGATGTATTCGCGGCTTACATAGAAGCGCTGCGCGATATCCTGCAGCGATACCTCCTCATGATAGTGCTGCTCCACGTACTTGGCGATATCATAAATGATGTGCTGTTCTTCCTTCTTTTGCTGCATCAGCAGGCTGGACAGCTGAGTAAGGGAAGACAGCCAGGCCTGCTCCCAGTCGCTCCATGAGAAATCATCCACACATTCGGGACAATGGAAGTGAATAGACAGCTGATCTGGTGTACCAGCGTGCATCTCCTCAACTGAAGCGGCATCTGGAGCGGCAGCTTGCTCCATCCGCACACGAAAGGCTTCCCACTCCTTCATCCACCCAATAAGCATATCCGGGGTTAGCTGCGACAGCTGCTTCTGTGCTTCGATGAAGGTGTGCACGGCCTGACGGAGCTGTTCTTTATGCCCGCTTAACAGAGCAAGTCTCCATTCCTCCTCGAAGGAGGCAAGTCGGATCTGCTTGGAGACTCCCGTATGCTGGGGGGGAGAAGCGATTCGTGCGGTCTCATCCGCTAATGATTCCGTTGTAACCTTAGACTTATGGATATGCGTACTGTGCATGAGCAAATTGCGATGCATTAGCGCATGTTTGGCTTCGGCATATCCGGCGGAGATTCCTGCGGGTAGGGAGAACAAACTCGATACACCGAAGTGCAGTCGGTGCTTGAAGGTCTGTTCCAGCCCGGCATTCAGTTGATCCAGCACAGCCTCCAGCCGCATGGGAGAATCCCACATGACGATAATAAGCTCGCCTTCCGGTGCGCCATAGCGGAAGGCGGCGCCGCAAGTCGATACGTGATTACGCTGCCCATCCGATGTGTAGGTCTTACCGTTCAGCAGTTCATCGGCAATATTGACAAGCGAGTAGAATAGCAGATGTCTATTCTCGCCGAATTTCCCGCGCCAATTGACGTGTCCTGCGTGAATTCGAGCTACAGCAAGCCGAGCGCACGTGATGGATTCGGGGAGATAGAACTCGCGCTGCAATCTGCGCACATTTCCTTCATAGACACAAGGATTGTCCAATAAACCAGACCACAGCTTCTCAGCCAGCATTGGCTTGAATTCGTTGGCTTGCATGCGCTGCTGCTGGCTTGATTGGCGAACGTCCTCTTCTTGCGTCCATGCGGCGATCGCCTTTCCGATGGCGTTATTAACTGCATCGGGGTCGATTGGTTTCAATATATAATCCATGCCACCATGCTGCATAGCATGGCGAACGAGTGAGAAATCATCATGCCCGCTGATGGCAATGATCTTGCTTGAAGGAGCATGGCGGCTCATCCACTCCATAAGCGCTGTTCCGCTCATTGTCGGCATCATCATGTCGGTCATGACCAGCTGAGGCTTGTGCTGTTGGATTAGTTCGACAGCCTGCTCGCCGTCCGCAGCCTCCATAATCGTATCAATTCCGTGTGTATCCCAATCTACAAGCAATCGGATTGCATCCCGTACGTGCTTCTCATCGTCTACGATTAATGCCTTCATCATGTTAGTTATCACGCTCCAATTCCAGCTCTATCACAATACGAGTGCCTTGTGGATACTGCTCCTCGACTCTCATCGTAGATTTGCCGTCGGTGAACAGCTGCAGCCGGGCGAGCACATTGACCAGTCCAATGCTGGACGGCGAGCCAGAGGAGGAATCCGAGACGAATTCGTCCCGTGACAAGGTATGGCTTGTTCGTGTGCCCAGCAGCTCTGGATGTACCTCCTTCAGCCTCTCGTTCAGTTCGATTCTACGCATCAAGGTCATGCCTCGACCGTTATCTTCAACGATTAGCTGCAGACAGGGGACAACTATGCCTTGTGCTTGTTCTGTCCGCTCAATATATCTGGTGCGAATGGCAAGCTGCCCACTCGGTACGGAACGGTCTATTCCGTGCTTGAAATAGTTCTCGACGAGAGGCTGCAGCGTCATCTTTGGCACTTGAGTGTCCAACGTTCGCTCGTCAATATCGAATACGGCTTGGAAAGTGTCTTCGAATCGCTGTAATTGCAGCTGCAAATAGGCCTTCACATGTTCGAGCTCTTCTTGCACGGTTGCTGTGCTCTTGTCCGTATACATGCTGTAGCGCATCATCTTACCCAGCGCGGTGACAAGCTTATAAATATGCGGCGCATTATGCTGCAGCGCCAGTGTTCCAATCGATTGCAGCGCATTGTTCATGAAATGCGGGTTAATCTGGGCCTGCAGCGCTTTGAGCTGGTTTGATTTGTTCGCAAGCTCAAGCTGATATTCCCGCAAAATAAGGTTGTTGATCATATCCATCATATTGCGGAATCGCTTCAGGACGACGCCGATCTCATCGTTGCTGACAGGTTGGATATTTACGCGCAAGTTCCCCGTTTGCACTTGGTTGATGTAGCGGACGAGCTGACGTATCGGCTTTGTAATGCGGAACGATACGACGATCGTAGCAATAATGATGACAATCAGCGACAGGGCGATGAGCATCATGTTAATGACTGCGGCCTGATTCGCCTCCTGCAGCAAGTACGATTTCGGTATCTTCTTCACGAGCGTCCAATTCGCCAGCGGCGTCGCAACGCGCTCATGAATGAAAATGGCTCCATCCTGCTCGAAGTGGCCACTTTCTTTCTTGTTGATTTGTTCGCGGTCGTACCAGCTTGCTTCGAGCTGCTGTCCAATGATTTGTCGGTCATCTGCGTAGAAGACGTGTCCGGAGTCATCTAGCAGATAGATGCTTTCCTGCTCCTGCGTGTACAGCTGATCCATAATTTGGGCGAGTGATTCAAGCTTCACATCGACTGACAGCATCCCAATGCGATCGTTGGCCGGGATGCGGTAAATCGGTCGGTGCAAGGTGAATACCTGTACACTCGGGAAGTAGAACGGTGACGAGGAGAACCCGTACGTATGGCTTAAATGTGTAGGCTGCATCTGAATGCCGTTCTTCGCATAGCGGGCTGTATCCTCATAGAGCTTCGCATCGTAGATGCGCCGAGGCACGCTCTGAATGACCAGCGAGGCGCGCTTCGTTTCGGTGCGATAGAAGTACACCTGCCATATTCCGTTCATGGATGATGCCATATTTTGCAGCGTGACATAGGTGTAGGAATCGAACGTGTAATCGTCATAGCCTCTGTCCAGCTGGCGATAAAATTCATAGTCGGTATAGATCGTTAAGGAGGCACGGTTCAAATTGTCCACGAAATTCGCTAAGTTCGTCTTCCCTTGGAACATTAGCTGATGGCTTTGCTCAATGGCGCGCTTCTCTAGTGAATCCGTCGTATAGCTGTATGAAATGATCATCGTCGCTACAGTCGGGACGATAGTGGCAATGAGCATAAATAAAATAAGTTTGGTACGGATACTGTTCCAACGCATACATTCGCCCCCTCAGATTCACAGTGTAACGCTTACATTGGGAGAGGGTCAATATATTCCACCTTTTCGTTCAAGACCATCTGTGGTAACCGTTTACATTCGCGTGCATACTGAAAGCAACAAGAACGAATAACCTCTATTATTTCTGTTGAAAAGGAGAGAGTCGGATGTCGCGTAAACGATCATCTCAAGCCCTGCAGCAAGTCTTTTTCATCGGACCTGCGGCATTCTTTTTTACCCTTATCGTCGCAATTCCTTTTGTGCTCGGCATGTACTATTCCTTCACCGATTGGAATGGAGTCGCGGGTACTGTGAAGTGGGTAGGGCTCGATAATTTCATTCAAATATTTGCGAAGGACTCGGATTTCTTCCCAGCCTTCTGGTTTACGACACGCTTTACGGTCGTCGGCATTATACTAACGAACTTATTCGGCTTCGCGCTGGCTTATATTTTGACCCGACAACTGAAGCTGCGCAACGTGCTGCGGACGGTATTTTTTATGCCGAATGTCATCGGGGGGCTGCTGCTTGGCTTCATCTGGCAGTTCATTTTCATTAAGGGATTTGCAGCGGTAGGAGAGATGACGGGGATTGAATTTTTCAACCTGCCATGGCTCGGTGACGAGACAACGGCCTTCTGGGGAATCATTATCGTATTTGTCTGGCAGACTGCCGGTTACTTGATGGTTATCTATATTGCAGCAATGATGAATGTGCCCAAAGACGTGCTGGAAGCCGCAGAAATTGACGGGGCAACCCGGGGACAGGTGCTGCGCAACATTATCATCCCGCTGATTATGCCGGCTGTAACGGTATGCTTGTTCTTGGCGATCTCTTGGTCGTTCAAGATGTTCGATCTGAACTTGTCCCTGACGAAGGGCGGCCCGTTCAAATCAACAGAATCGGTTGCGCTTAACATTTACTTAGAAGCATTCCAGAACAATCGATACGGCCTCGGCACAGCGAAGGCGCTCGTATTCTTCTTGATTGTCTCTGCCATTACGCTCATCCAAGTGCGCATCACGAAGAGCAAGGAGGTTGATATGTAATGGAAGCCATTAAATCATACAATATGCGAACCTTTATTTTAGAAGTCCTGATGGTTATTGTGGGACTTGTCTTCCTTGTCCCGTTCTACTTCTTGCTCGTGAACTCGGTGAAGTCCTTCGGAGATCTGCTGTCCAACGCGGCAAGCTGGCCGGCATCGTTCGAATGGGCGAACTATCAGAAGGCATGGGAAATGACGAAATTCCCGCAAGCATTCACCAATTCATTGCTTATTACGGTAGTAAGCGTTCTGCTTGTAGGCTTAACGAGCGCTATGGCGGCATATCGGATGGTGCGCCACAATACGCGCTTCAACCGAACGTTGTTCATGCTATTCGTTGCGGCAATGGTCATCCCGTTCCAATCGATCATGATTCCCCTCGTGAAGGTAACGGGAACGTTGAAGCTAACCGATAGTATGCTAGGTCTGGTTGTATGTTATCTTGGATTTGGCGCGCCGCTGTCGGTATTCCTGTTCCACGGCTTCATCAAATCCGTTCCGCTTGAAATTGAAGAAGCTGCTGTCGTGGATGGTTGTTCACCCTATGGCGTGTTCTGGAAGGTTGTATTTCCGCTGTTGAAGCCGATGTTCGTTACGGTTGCGATTCTGAACAGCTTATGGATCTGGAATGACTACTTGCTGCCTTCACTTATGCTGCAGAGTGCCAGCCTGCGGACGATTCCGCTCGCAACATATGCATTCTTCGGACAGTTCACGAAGCAGTGGGATCTCGCACTGCCAGCGCTCGTGCTTGGTATAACGCCGATCGTGATCTTCTTCTTGGCGATGCAGAAGTATATTATCGAAGGGATTACTGCCGGTTCGGTCAAAGGGTAATTAGAGTACACGAATCGATCAATGAATTCCACCTGATCGGTCAATTCTCTCTCTGTAACCGTTTGCAAAACAAGAGCTATAATCAAGATGCAGCAAGCGATAAGAGCCACTGGCAGTTCACCTTAGCCACTTATGCTGCTGGGTTGTTGATGGCTCCGACGGATGAGTTGTGGAACATGTGGAAATGGTACAGTGAGGAGATTGGTATAGCAACCGAATGAATGAAAAGGGAAACAGACAAAGGGAGGTCTTGCAATGAAGCGAGTTGCGAAATGGTCTTTGTTAATGATGTTGGCGGTATCCGTCATGCTGGCGGGCTGCGGATCGAAGGGCGATGGAGGAACAACGAGCTCTGGCGGCGATCAAGGAAAAGGCAATCAAGAAGTAAAGACAGTTAAAATATTTCAGTTCAAAGTCGAAATTGCTGAGGCACTCAACCGCCTAAAGGGCGAGTTCGAGAAGACTCATCCGAATATTAAACTCGATATTCAGACAGTGGGCGGCGGTGCGGATTACGGCGCAGCATTGAAGGCGAAGTTCGCAAGCAACGATGCTCCTGATATATTCAATAATGGCGGCTATCAAGAGATGATTACGTGGTCAGATCATCTAGAAGACTTGTCTGCGGAGCCATGGGTGAAGGATGTCATTCCTCTTGCTAAGGAGCCTATGACGAAGGACGGCAAGCTGTACGGCATGCCGATGAACTTAGAGGGATACGGCTTCATCTACAATAAGGATCTATTCCAGAAGGCAGGAATTGCAGAGATGCCGAAGACGCTGACTCAGCTTGAAGACGCAGCGAAGAAGCTTCAGGCAGCGGGCATTACACCTTTCTCGAATGGTTATCAGGAATGGTGGATTCTCGGTATTCACAACTTGAACGTGCCGTTTGCACAACAAGCAGACCCAAATGCATTTATTAAGGCGCTTAGTGATGGCAGTGCGAAGTTCCAAGGCAACCCGGAATTCGAGAAATGGGTGAAGCTGCTCGATCTGACGGTGAAATACGGAAATAAAAATCCGCTCACTACGGACTACAATACACAAGTAACGCTGTTTGCTAAGGGTGAGACGGCGATGATGCAGCAAGGCAACTGGACACAAGTTCAAATCGACAGCATTGATCCAAAATTGAACTTGGGTGTACTCCCAATGCCAATCGATGATGATGCAGCGAAGAACGATAAGCTCCTCGTCGGTGTACCGAACAACTGGGTAGTGAACAAGAACTCGAAGGTGAAAGAAGAGGCGAAGACATTCTTGAACTGGATGGTATCTTCTGATATCGGCAAGGAATACATTGCGAAGCAGTTCAAGTTCATTCCTGCGATGTCGACGATTCAGGCGACAGCGGATGACCTTGGCGACATTGCCGCAGAAGTGGTGAAGTACAGCCAGGACAACAAAGTGCTGAGCTGGAACTGGTTCAAGTATCCGGACGGCGCAACACAGGAATTCGGCAATGCAATTCAAGCCTATATTGCCGGCAAGTCGGATAAGGACAAAATGTTCGCTGACTTCCAGAAGGCTTGGGATAATCTGAAAAAGTAACAATAAATGCGGCGGCCTCTATCCATGTAGAGGCCGCTTTGCTGTTGCCACAGGTTAGCGTTTTCATCACAGGTTTGACTTAAAAGGCAGTCAATTTGGGGCAGGTGATCTCACAATACTTGCATTTCGAGGTTTGTCACACTGGTGTAACAGAGGGACGATATGATGTGGCATGCATTCAATTCGCTACCTTCGTGCCCGAGGGAATACTTCTGTGTTCTATTGATGGTATGGGGGAGTAGCGGTAATGAAGGAGGCATGCACACAGATGAGAAGAGGATTACTAACAACGATTGCAGCAGCTATGGCTGTAAGTATGTTCACAGGCTGCAGTCAACAAGAGGTAGCCAAGGCGGAAGATAGTGCAGTAGCGGTATCCAACCCGGTTCAAGCCATACAGGCTGCTTATCGTAAATTCACGTACCAGGTTGACCCGGCAACATTTGATATCGTGATCGAGCATGGCGGCGTTAAGGAACACGCTTCTGTCCCGATCAAGCCACGGAATGTACGTGATATGAAGCAGATGATTGACCGTACAGAATGGACGTATCCAGATGATAAGGTCAAGGTAATTCTACAGAAGAAGGAGGGGTATCTGGACATTCGCATTCAATCGATCGGAGCGGAGCAATTCGCATGGCCGACGGTACAAGCAGACAGCTACATGCTGCCGCTATGGGAAGGCAAGCGAATCCCTGCCCAAGATCCGAATTGGAAGAAGTTCCTTCACGAAGAGACGATGACATGGGGCGAGTCCTTCTCAATGAATTTCATGGCGCTCAAAAAGAGCAATTTCGGCCTGCTCTATGTGGTCGAGAATCCCTTTAACAATGAAGTCTCGTTCCATACAGAACCGAGCATTGAGATGGCGTTTACGCATGAGTTCCCATCGATTAATCCAAACAAAGAATATGGATTCCGCTTATATGTAACGGACAATGATCCGGTAGCTGTTGCGAAACTGTACCGGGAATATGTGAAGGAGCAGCAAGACTTCAAGACACTTGCGGAGAAGGAGAAGGACAATCCGGACATTGAGAAGCTATATGGCGCTCCGCATATGTATATGTGGAACAGCCAAGCGCTGGATGAGACGAATATCCATTGGCCTATCATGAAGAAGAAGCTTAATGATCCGATATGGTCATGGATTGCGAAGCTGGCGGATCAATTTACGGAGGATGGTGGTCAAGAGCTGCGTAATGCGCTGTCAGAAGGCAGGCAGGATGGTATGTATGCATACCAGAAGCGGGTCATGGTCAGAGCCTTGAACCAGGTGATGAAGCTGGAGCAGTTGTATCAAGCGGATCAATTCCCGAAGCTGGATGCCGAATCACAGCAGCTTGTCTCTGCTGGTGTCAGCAAGCTAAGTGAACAGAAGCTGTATGAACTGAACAAGCGCTTATTGAAACATGCATTCGGAGAAGCGCTGGACGATCCTTCAGCATGGGGGCAGGATAAGTCTAGTGCGATCATTTCTGAGATGAAGCAGACCGGTATTGCTATGGCGTGGATTGGATTGCCGAACTGGGCAGATGGATTAATGAATCCAACTTTCGTCGAGAATGCTTCGAAGTTTGGATACTTAATAGGGCCTTATGATTCGTATCATTCGATCCAGAAGGAAGAGAACAAGGACTGGAATACAGCGTACTTCCCAGATGCCTCGCTGTATGAAGAAGCTACGATTACCAATAAGAAGGGGGTCAAGATCGGGGGATTCCTGAATCGCGGACGCAAGTTGAATCCGACCTTATCACTTCCTAGTGTGAAGCAGCGCATGGAGCTGATTCTGCAGGATCACATTCTGTATAATACGTGGTTCATTGATTGTGATGCAACAGGGGAAATTTATGATGACTACACACCTGGACATATCACGACGCAGGAGCAAGATCGGAAGGCACGCCTTGAGCGCATGAATTATATTGCGAAGGAGAAGCATATGGTCATTGGCTCCGAGGGTGGGAACGACTTTGCCAGCAGCGTGATCGCTTTCGCGCATGGCTTGGAAACCCCGGTCATCAAGTGGAACGATAAGGATATGCGCGAAGATAAGAACAGCCCCTACTATGTAGGAGCCTATTGGTCGCCGGACGGCGGTATTCCGGGCAAATATGCGAAGCAGGTCCCGATTAAGGAACTGTACCAGCATATTTATATTGATCCGGTGTACTCCCTGCCTTTATTCAAGCTGGTATACAACGATTCGGTCATTACAACCCATCACTGGGAATGGGGAAGCCTCAAAATAAAGGATGAGGTGGCAGCACGCATGCTGTACGAGCTGCTGTACAATGTTCCGCCGCTGTATCATCTTGATAAGCAAGAATGGGACAATCATAAAGGTTTGATCACATCATATCTGAGGGTATGGTCACCTTTCCATGCGAAGGCTGTGCAGAGGGAGATGACCGCATTTGAGGTGCTGTCATCGGATCGCCTTGTTCAGTCGGCTCAGTATGGGGAGGATTTGAAAGTCGTCGTTAACTTCTCCGATAAGGATATTTCCTATGGTACAGATACAGTGAAGGCAATGTCAGCGCTTATTCTCGATGGGAAGCAGCGCGTTGTCTTCGAGGCAGGTTCAGTTTTTATGGCGAAATAATCTATTAGCAAAGTAACGAAGAAACGTAGCACAGGAGTAGTATGCTTGCTGCCATGCGTAAGTTGTATGCCAACTGCCATGCTCATGCTACTGATCCTGTGCTATAGGTGCAGGTGAGTTTGGAAGGGTGATGGGGGATGCGCGGAGAATAGTTATGTGTCTTTCTATTCGTTGGGAGTATGGTTGGCATAAGACTTGGGCGGCAGCTACCGACTTTCAAACAATGCAACTCGTCGATATAAGGGAGAGATATTCATGAGCGTGTATCCAATCGAACCACTTATTGAATCCTTTCGTGCAAGTGCCGATCCAGATAGAGCGTCAGCAATGTCCGCTTATATGCGAGATCAGTTTCCGTTTCTGGGCGTCCCTCAGCCTGTGCGCAAGCTATTGATTAAAGAGCATACGCAGTTGTACGGCAAGCCGCAGTCTGCAGAAGAGATATTGCATGCAGCCCAGCATTTATGGAATCTGGAGGAACGGGAATTTGCTTATGTTGCAATGGGACTATTAGAAGGTGGAGTGAAATTTTTCAATTTGGCACATATACATAGAATCGAGCAATTCATTGTAACCCGATCTTGGTGGGATACGGTTGATGGACTGGCAACCTGCACAGTGGGAGGGGTGGTGAAGCGATACCCTGAGGCTTGGGCGGAATATGCCGATCGCTGGATTCATTCGGATCAGATGTGGCTGAACCGCACAGGGATACTGTTTCAGTTGAAATACAAAGCTCAGACGAATACGAACTTGCTGCATCTGGCGATTCATACGCATATTGCATCGAAGGAATTTTTCTTGCAGAAGGCCATTGGCTGGGCATTGCGTGAGTATGCGAAGACAAATCCAGAATGGGTAAGGGATTATGTAGAGCTGCATGCGCTGATGCCGCTAAGCCGGCGTGAGGCATTGAAGAGATTGGAGAGCAGGTAATACAGCAGTAAGTGCGGCAGTGTGGCAAGCGGCTTGGTCTAGTTGTACAGATCCTTGGAGGCAAGTTTGTTCATATCTATCCACTAATCCATTTATATCCAACAAATCCATTCATATAAAAAAAGTATTGACGAGTTCCGTCCCCGTTTCTATAATACCAATTAAACAACTAGGGATTATTAGAATAAATAGACGAAGGGGTTGTAACGATGAAGGAACAGAACTGGATTACCCCGCAAGACTGGAATGTCTATGCGAGCTGGGGGGCTGCACTGCTGCTCGTCATCTTGCTGTGGTGGCTTGCGAAGAAGAAGGTTGGGTTCGGCCTTCGCGTACTGCTGGCCATGGCGCTTGGCTTGACCCTTGGAGCCATATTCGGGAAGTCTGCGGCAGATGTTAGTATTCTAGGCTCTATCTATGTCAGCTTAATTAAGATGGTTGTCATGCCGCTCGTATTTGCTGCGATTATTTCAAGTATTACCTCTGTGAAGGATCCGAATGTATTGAAGAAGCTTGGAACGAAGACCATTGCGTTGTTCCTGATTACGACTGCTATCGCGGCTGTTATCGGTCTCGGAACAGCTCTCGTTATTGATCCTGGTTCTGGTATTGCTCAGAGCTCGGAAGCGGCGCAGGGGTTCGAACAACGTGAGATCCCAACTTTCAAGCAAGTGCTGCTTGATCTCGTACCTTCCAACCCGATCAATGAGATGGCACAGGGCAAGGTCGTGCCGGTTATCATATTTGCGGCCTTCATTGCAGTGGCGATTACACTAGAGGGGCTGCGCAATCCCGAACGAGTACAGCCGATTCGCGCCTTCTTTCAATCTTTCTCCCATGTTATGTTCCGTGTGACGAAACTGGTTATTAAGCTTACTCCATACGGTGTGTTCGGGCTTATGACCTCGATGGCCGCCAAGTATGGATTATCGACCTTGAAGGAGCTTGCATGGTTTATTATAGCGGTCTATGTGGCGTGCTTGATTCATATGATTGTGACTTTCGGGTCGCTTGTCACCTTCGGTGCGCGTGTAAATCCAATTCGTTTCTTCAAGAAGGCGTATCCGACCATTGCAGTTGCTTTTACGACCCGCAGCAGCTACGCAACACTGCCCGTGAATCTAGAAGTGATTACGAAGCGAATGAAGGTGTCTGATCGAATTGCCAGCTTTGTGGCTCCGCTTGGCGCTACAATTAATATGAACGGGTGCGGTGGAATCTATCCGGCCATAGTTGCTGTGTTCATTGCCCGCGTATACGGTATTGACTTGAATATTGCCGATTACTTGCTCATCATTGGTGCAGCAACATTAGCGTCTGTTGGTGTAGCGGGTGTTCCCGGTCCAGCGTCCATCTCGACGACTGTCGTTCTCGTTCAGGCAGGCCTGCCGATTGAAGGATTTGCACTTGTTCTTGGTGTAGATGCAATCGTAGATATGGCGCGTACGGCAGTTAATGCGACAGGTACGACGGTTGCGTCCCTGCTGGTTGGCAAAAGTGAAGGCGAGTTCGATCGTGAGGCCTTCAATCGTGATGAGGATGATGATATTGAAGTTGGACGGGAAGCGAAGAACAGTCATAACACTGTAACCGTATAGCATCGAGGAAGAGGAGTGTCTTCTAGTCTGCAGCTAGAAGGTACTCTTTTTTTTATGAGGGCCTTAGGAAGGTTGGGTTGCTGTCGGTCGCAGTCGTTCCTTCACATCGCCAGTCATCCCACTAATTGGCTTATTGGAAGATGTGCCGCCTCTCATAGGAGTGCCACTAGATGCTTGCGTAATTCCATTCCTAAGTTATACCTGTATGTCACCCCAAAGGAGAAGCTTTATAACCCTCGCAGATGACTTTATAAAGAGCATCTGTATCACATCTGTACTATTCGCAATACCAATTCTATTGCGATATAATAGACTCTCAATCTGCAATTGATAGATTGGGAGAGGGGAAATACCAATGAGTCAGCATAGTATGACTGCGAAGTGTCTTGTATTTGCTCTGGGAACAGCAATTCTGCTCAGCGGCTGCCAAAGCCCGGACAAGACAGCAGTAACATCCGGACAAGAACAAGTTGACCCGGCATTGACACCAGCGCCGGATAATAATAAGCAGGGAGAAGGAAGCGGAGAGGGTCAAGGAGAGAAGGGCTCAGCCAATACCGATGACACAACATCCGTTACAGCCAAGCTAAAATCGGAATACGGACTCAGCTCCACGATTGAACAGCAAGGCGATAAGGCGGTTGTTACGAATCCAGAGTCCATCCTCGTTGTGGTCAATAAGGAGCGTTACTTGCCAGATGGTTATGAGCCGCCGGATCTTGTGGAGCCGAATGTGAAGTTCTCCTTCGAAGAGGCACATGAGAAGCGTCATATGCGCAAGGAAGCGGCAGAGGCGCTTGAGGAGATGTTCAAGCAGGCGAAGGAAGAGGGCGTGACGCTGCATGCCGTATCGGGTTACCGTTCTTTCAAGCGTCAGGAATCCCTATTCAATCATTACGTGAATACGCAAGGGAAGGAATATGCGGCCCGCGTTAGCGCAGTTCCTGGAACGAGCGAGCATCAGACGGGCCTCACGATGGATTTATCGAGTCCAAGCGTAGGCGATGTACTGGAAGAGGTATTCGGTGATTCGGATGAAGGGAAGTGGGTGGCTGAACACGCTCACGAATTCGGATTCATGATTCGCTATCCGAAGGACGGGGAGAGCATTACCGGTTATGTGTACGAGCCATGGCATGTCCGCTATGTTGGCAAGGAAGCAGCCAAGGCAGCTTATGACGGAAAATTGACGTTAGAACAGTTACTGCAATAATACAAATTATATTACTTAATACGAGAGGCTGAGCTTGGATTTCAAGCTCAGCCTCTCTTCATTCGATTCATCTGTCAACGATTGGGTGCACTACGAGGAAGCGTTCGATTGCTCGTCACGCTTCTCAGCCGCAAACCCTTCGATGCTGTGGCGGCGGCGCTCATTCTTGGCTTGCAAGTTATGGCGCTCTGTCGCGCTAATCTCTTCAGCATGCTCAGTTAAATACTGCTCAGTTTCATGCAGTTTGCTCGATGTGTTATCAATTGCATTCTGCAGACGAGCTGCGTTGTTAGAGCGATCATCGGGTTTGGCCATGTTCGTGGTCCTCCTTCGTGATGACAGTTATCGGTTGACGCCGGTGAACATGACAGATCAAGTCCTCCGACGTCATCGTTACGATGTGCAAATGGTGCGTGTTTTATCCAACCATTTCTCATCCCAGAGATGAACATCATCACTGCCTATGGGGAGCATTAGCACTATTGAGCATTCTCCCAAGGCAAGCCCTTCTGAATCGTGTTCGCCCAATCCTCGTGATTGTACGATAATATTTCTTTGCGCAGCTCCAGCATCTTCCGATCCAACTGATCGACTGCTCTTGCGGCCTCGGTTAACTCTTCTGTTACATGAGCCGGAACCTGCTGTTCGAACTTGTAGTAAATAATGTGTTCCAGACTTGCCCAGAAGTCCATGGCAAGCGTACGAAGCTGAATTTCAACATAGATCCAGCGTGTATCCTCGAATAATACGAGCGGCACTTGAACGATGACATGGAGACTCTGGTACCCATTGCTCTTCGGATTTTTGATATAATCCTTGATTTCCACGATACGAATATCTTCACGAGTCTTTAAATGTTCGAGTATGAGATAAATATCCTTAACGAAGGCGCAGACGATACGCATGCCTGCTACGTCATATATTTTGTCCACGATGGAATCCAGCGTCAATGGGAAGCCCTTGCGCTGCAGCTTGCTGAAAATGCTGTTAGGCTCCTTCAGACGCGTCTTAATATGTTCGATGGGCGGATAACCATTGCGTATTTTCCATTCCGCTTGAATGACCTTGATCTTAGTCTCCAGTTCTTCCAATGCAAGCTGATACAAGGTAGGCAACTGCTTTACCTGTTCGTATTGCTTCATAATCATATCGGTTTTGGACATGAAATATCCCCTCAATTTAGCACGGTATAGTAATCGGTTATTCGTCGTTTTTCTTCTATTCCTAAATAACAACATAGCATCTGATCCTATTGTACTGGATAAAGGGTGTGTATTTCAAAACTCAACTTTCGGGCGCAACCCTATATGACGATGTTCCAAGCATCCATGAGCAGTTGGCTTACTTCAGCCTTCTGTCCATGCACGATTGCTGGGGAACTGATGTACAACTGCTCGCGTGCCCTCGTTACGGCCACATAAGCAAGCCTGCGTTCCTCTTCAAGGAGCGTATCATTCGTAATTGCGTTTTCCGCCTCAGGACGGGAGATGTCATGCATCTGTTCTGCTCGTGGTCCTGTTCGCAGTGCCGCCGAGCGGTCTGGCGGGGCCCCCTTGCGAAGTGCTGTGCGGTGAGGGAGAATTCCATCGGCCGCACCGATTAGGAATACTTCAGGGAACTCCAGGCCCTTGGCGCGATGAATGGTCATGCAGGTGACGGCATCCTCCAGATCCCCGTCCTCTGCACGTTGCATCGCGGAAGGAGCTCTTGTCCCTGCCTGCATTGGTGCTCGTCCAGAAGGCAGAGAGCTGCCTGTTCGATGCTGTGCCCCATACTCGGGGTTCATCGCAACATACTTCTCCTTCAACTCGTCAATATGCTTCAGGAAGGCCTCGACAGTATCGAAGCGCTTGGCTGAGGACTCCAATTCCTCAAGCGTATCCGCTGCCCCTTCTTGATGAGCGGTTGATCGTTCTCCAGAAGATGCAGCCGTGAACTTGTCATAGAATTCGCGCCGCATCTCTCGTAGCGCGATATATGGCTTCATCGCAGCCAGCTTCTTAATAAGCTTAATGCGTGGCTTGACGGCCTCGCGCTGGAAGGAGGGCAGCTTGTCCCAGCTCTGCAGATGGATAAGCGGATATTTCTTGGCCTTGCTCCGCTCTGCTCCCATCAGATATTGCATGCCTGTCTCCCGCGGGATATATAGTGCGGCAACAGCGCTGTCCAGTGCGCTGAACTCACGCGGGGCAAGCGACAGCCGAAGATGGTCGATAAGCGGGCGAACAAGATTATGGTCATAGAAAAACGGCTCAGCTCCGAACTGGCGAAATGGAATGCCCTGTATCGTCAAGCATTCAATGAGTGCGCGGCTGGTATTCGCTGTTCGGTACAGGATAGCGAAGTCTCTCCACGTATGCGTACCGGCATTAACAGCCGCTTGAATATGATCGGCGATAATCTGTGCCTCTTCCTCCGCATCGCGGGGGCGAAGATAGCGCGGCGCACTTGGTGCATGCTCCTTATCTGTCACGACATGAACGCCAGTTGGAGTTCTCATCTGCTTCGGCAGCCGCTCTTCATTATGGGCAATGACCGCATTGCCTAGGCCAACAATGGCTGGTGTAGATCGGAAGTTAAAGTCGAGCGTAACCTGCTTCGCTGCAGGGTATTGATTTTTAAATTCCGTGATATAACGATGGCTTGCTCCATTAAAAGTGAATATCGTCTGATCGTCGTCACCGAAAACGGCTAAGTTTTGGTGCCCGTCGGTAATTCGTTGAAGTAGTTCATACTGCACAGGCGTCGTATCTTGAAATTCATCTACAAGCACATATTGGAAACGGCGGCGGAGACGCTCAAGCAAGTTAGCGTCTTCCTCCAGCAGCCGTAGAAGATCGATTAGGAGATCATCGAAGTCTTTGCACCCTTGCTGCGCTTTCTGTTCTTCGAAGCGAATAAGCGCACGTCGCATATCGAGTTCACTTGCATTTGTTGTTTTCCAATCAGTAGGCATCAGGCGGCGCGACTTGAGCGAGGAGAGCGCAGCGAGCGCCGTCTCGGCTTGCAGGGTATCATGCAGCCCGAGCTCTCGTAGTATGCGCTTCATCAAGCCATGCCGTCTGCGTTCCTCTGCCATCAGTTGGAAGGGAGGCGCATAAGCCTGCAGCAGCTTGAGAGCGAAAGAATGAAAGGTGCGTGCCTGAACCCTGCGAGCCATATCGCGTGTAACGCCGGGCAGCTTAGCAAGGCGCACTCGCATCTCCTGCGCAGCTTTATTTGTGAAGGTGACCAGCCATAGCGACTCCG
Source organism: Paenibacillus wuxiensis (assembly GCF_040195695.1). Lineage (NCBI taxonomy): Bacteria > Bacillati > Bacillota > Bacilli > Caryophanales > Paenibacillaceae > Paenibacillus > Paenibacillus wuxiensis. The sequence continues at coordinate 288,184 of NZ_JBEFZI010000005.1, forward strand.
GTGATACTCCACCGACGGTCATCAAATAGGCAGCGCGTGCAGTCAGCACGGATGTCTTGCCAGATCCGGCTCCTGCCAAACAGAGCAGGGGCCCGTCTATATGGCGCACTGCATCCCGCTGTGCGTCATGCAGGCGTATCCCTTGTCGCTCTAACGCAGCGAAGAAGTCTGCAGATGCAGGAGGCGCATCGTTGCCGTCATTGCTTGATTGAACGCAATCATGGCGAGAGACTGTGTATGGGTCTGCCGATCGCGCTGTAGGTACGGGTTGTTCCCTCTTTATACCAACTGGACGAGAGCGCCACTGGGCCCTGACCGTTTCTGATGAAGAAGGAGTGGTCATGATGGTGTATCTCCTTTATGATAGAAATAAGCGTTACATGATATTATACATGTTCTAGCAAGGCAGTGGACAGGGATACATGTTTTGCCTGAGCCATGCATACGTTGTTGTTGAAGACGTTGTAATGACAAGTTCAAGGCAGAGAATAGCGCATGGTCGTGGCGATGGGTTTCACATCGCTAATACTGCGTTTATTAGTTTAACAGAGGAATTTTGCCGTAATGGCAGTTGAAAGGAGATATTGGGATGAACCGCTTTATACAAGTAATTAAAGATGGTGCTTCCAAAGCATCGGAAAAAGCGCATAACATGATGGAAATGAACCGGGTTCAAGCCCAAATAGTAGCTAAGCGCAAAGAATGGAAGCAGAATGTCTATGATATCGGCGAACTCGTATATGATGCCTATAAAAAGAATGACTTAACACTTGCGGAGGAAGGTTTGAAGGAAATTGCTAAGCTGAATCTGCTCGTTGAAGAAGAGATGAAGCTTCTGGATTGGAAGGTAAGCGAGCTGCGTAAGCAGAAGCGATGCGAATGCGGCGAAATTGCCCCATTTTCGGCTAATTATTGTTCGGTATGCGGACGCAAGCTGCCAGAGCCGCCACAAGTGGAGGAAGAAGAGATTGATGAGCTCGGCATGGCCTTCCTGAAGGCCAAGCGGGAAGAGCAAGAGGAGGCGGCTGCTGCTCAAGAGGCTGTGCGTTATCCGGAACATACCGATTATAAGGAGCATGACTATACGTACGAGGAAGAGGAAGAAGATGAGCATGTATTGGAGCCGCATGCGGAAGACTCTCAGAGCAGTGCATCTTCCGATCAAGGCCGGCTTAAACAAGGTGGAGCGGTCGATCGGGATCATGATGACTTGAACGTAACGGTCGGCGGTCGCCGAATTACCATTATGAAAGAAGAAGAAATAGCGGGTCGACGCTGTTCGAACTGCAACAGCACGGCAGACGAGGAAGCCAAATGGTGTGAACGGTGCGGGACGCCATTCGTATAAGCATCTGGTTCCGTTGCACCATTCACTTCGCGTAAGTTGAGGCAGTACAGACTGACAACAACCCAGCTGCAAGAAGTCTAAACTGGGAATGGGGAAATGTGTATCAGTCAGCTTATATGCATGGAATGACAATAGGGGCCTGCCATCTATGGAAATACGGCGGCCTCTTTTTCATTGTACGAGCAATACGAGTAAGGAGACATCTAGAGCAGGAGGAGTACGATGGAAGGTCAAGGCCTAATTACACATTTACGTTCATTGGGATTTACCGAGATGGAAGCTAAAATTATTGTCAGTCTATCCGAACAAGGTGCGATGACGGGGTATGAGGTTGCTAAGAAACTAGGCGTGTCGCGCTCTAATGTATATGCAGCATTACAGCGGCTCGTTGATCATGGAGTCATTCTGCATCGGGATGGAGAACCCTCTCACTATGCGGCATTGCAGCCGGAGGAATTGACGCGCATATTAGCCTCTCGATTAGATTCATCGCTTCACTATATTCGGGAGCACATGCCCGTGACAGAAGCGGTTGAGACTTCGTTCTACAGTATCGAAGGTGAGCGGGCGGTTATCGAGACCGTGAAACGCGTACTGCAGGAGGCTAAGCTGGAAATTATCGCAGATGTGTGGCCAGAGGATGCGACCTTAATTCGGGAGCACTTGGCACTTGCTGAGGCGCGGGGAGTGAAGGTGCTGTGGTCCATCGCGGGTTCGGAGGACAATGCAAGTATGCGGGTGCCTTCCTTGTTCGATGCAGATGGCATGCGTCACACGCGTCCTTTTGCATTTATTATTGATCGTAAGGAAGCATTGGTTGGGTCAATGGGGGAAGGTGTGGCAACGAAGGCACTGCTTACAGAGCATGCAGCGATCACCCGGCTTGTCTTAGGGAAGTTCGTACAGGATCTCGTATTGTACGAATGGCAAAGCGAGATGGGGGCTGAAGATGCAGAGGCATTTAACAAGCGGATCCAAGCGGTCATCTCATCGTATTTTGATTAACATCAATCGTGACAGATAAGTGAAAAATGACCAAAACCCGAAACCGGTCAAAGTATCTTTACGTATAGAAACATATCGGAACGACTAGTATACCAGCAAGCCAAATCGGTGTTTGACATAGATACATGTAATGGATGTTGAAAGACTTCATATGCATGTAAAGTATGTGCCGATCTTCTTTCGGAGAAGATACGAGGAAGGACAGCTTCGCTAAGAGACAGCAAGAGGAGGGCATCGTATGGAGTGCATTGTACATTTTGAAGTTGTTCATCACGGAACTGACGATATCGCGAAGCTTCGCGGCCTAGTTATGACACCGGATAAAGAGAAGCCAACTGTGGATGATATGCAGGAAATGCTGCGCATGATGGGGTATGAAGTTCATTGTACGGATGAAGCAGCGCTTCGCTTCGAGCCAGATCGCGCGGGTACAGATGTAGAAGAAATTCGGATTAAAAAAGTGGATATGGGCGAGGAAGTATATACGCCAGATATGCAGCTTCGCGCGATTGCGGAGCAGCTTATGAGCAAGCCGAACCGTTCCATATAGCAATGTAGTCTCGCTATATCCGATTGGACAAAAAAGGCCTTCTTCCTACAGACATCATCACGAGGATGGTGTGGTGCAGCAAGAAGGTCTTTTGTTGAATGATCTTAAATGGAGAACTTGCGGTACGTGCTCGTTACGCTTTGGCTTCGGACTCGTTCAGGATAGAAGTACAGTGTCCGCAGCGAGTAGCTTCCTTCGGAATTTCCGACAGGCAGTACGGGCAAGACTTTGTTGTCTCCTCTGCAGGTGCTTCGGGCTTCTTGCGATGAAGCGCATTGATCCCTTTAATAAGCAGGAACACAGAGAAGGCCACAAGGATGAAGTCGATAATAATACTAATAAATTGGCCGTATGCGATAACGGGAATTCCCGCTGCTTGTGCTTGCGCCAATGACGATACGTCTTGATCGCTCAAGTTAAGGAACAAATCCTTAAAGTTGACTCCGCCCATCAACAGTCCGAGTGGAGGCATAATGAGATCGTTGACAACCGAAGTCACGATCTTATTGAAGGCACCGCCGAGAATAACACCGACTGCTAGATCGATAACGTTGCCTCGCATTGCAAATTGCTTAAATTCTCCGAAAAATGATTTGACTTTTGATTCTCCCACGAATGGTTCCCCTTTCTCATGTAGGCATTACCATGTAATACTTACCCTTAATCGCGATACAGAAACAGTTTTTTAGACAATCTTCGATTCGTAATGATGACTTGATGAAGGCTGAAGCATGAGCAGCTTATGTCTACCAATTGCAGCTTGGAGCGGAGTAGTGCCAATCCGTTCCCCATCACCATAAGCAACGCGATCGTTCGATGAAGTGATATGAACATCATGTCCGCGCAGCATCGAGACATAAGGCAGATTCACATGCTTGCCGGAAAATACGGTCGGGAATAGCTTCATTAAGGTCCAACGGGTGCAGCTGTGTACAATGCATATATCCAGCTCTCCGTCATGTGGGTCAGCTTGTGGACTGATACGGATTCCTCCCCCGTAGGAAGAGGAGTTGGCGATAGCCGTTAGCCACACGTTGTCAAAATGATGTATGGTACCGTTGATTGTAATGGAGGCTCTTGCGGGCTTGAACGTGAACATCGCGATGACCGCGCCGATCAAATAGGCAGCGGAGCCTATTCGAAGTTGGTTGCACCAACGCTTATAACGGCTCTGGTTGACGGCTTCTGCTACTTCCGCATCAAATCCTGTCGCCAAAGCGGTCAATGTCCACTTGTCGTTGATCTCGATCAGATCGACAGCATTTCGCTGCCCGTGAAGAATGGTATGCAATGCTTGCAATGGTTCAGTAGGTATATGAAATCCTCGAGCGGTATCATTGCCTGAGCCAGCAGGAATAACTCCTAATGCAGCTTGGGTACCTGCTAGAATTGGCAGTAGTCGATGAATCGTTCCATCTCCGCCGAGTACCACTATCGTAGAACGAGGGTATTTCGTAAGATGAGCACTTACGTGCATCTCTGCTTCTTCGGGTGTTGCTGTCACGCAGGAGGTATATTCGATCTCTAGCTGCTGCATGCGCGACTCTATCAATTGCCATGTGCGCAGCCCTTTTCCATTGCCTGCATGTTGATTGATTACAAAGAGCATCAAGATTCCATCTCTCCCATGTTTGCCGAATCCAAGACGTTTCATACGGGCACTATATTAAGATTGCACTGACTATTATTCTGTTTACTGCTATTCCATAATAGCAGAACGTTCTCTGTTTGGGGTGATTTTCGGGCAGGAAGTTTATATCAAATGTAAATGTTTGTGAGAGAGATTCATGAACATCGTTCAAAATTGAGTATTTCTTGCTCGTGTCGAAAAGGGAAAATGGGGAAGCCGTCGAATGGATATAAGAAACATTTTCCATATTTGCTCATGTGAATAGTTCAGGGGAGGGACAAGGTAATGTCCATGTTCAACCGTTTCCTAGGGAGCATTGGTCTTGGCACAGCCCAGATCGATACGCTTCTGGAACGTGGAAGATATGCACCGGGCGAGGAATTGCGTGGAATTGTGAAGCTGCGGGGAGGCCATATCCCACAGTATGTCGAGCGCCTTGAGCTTGTATTAATGACGGAGTATGCGCGCCAATTGGATGGTCGAAGTGAGCGCAGTTATTGTGAGCTTGAGCGCTATACAATCTGTGAATCCTTCACGCTAAGTACGAGTGAGACGAAGGATGAGTCATTCTCCATTGTATTGCCGAATCGGGTTCCACTTACGATTGATAACACCCCTGTATGGCTGATGATAGAGCTAGGCATAGACCGTACTAGCGACATCGAGCCAAATGACCACGATCGAATCGAAATTATCCCTACGGTCGAGCAGAGCATTGTAATTGACGGTGTGAACCGACTTGGCTTCCGACTGCGGACTGCGGACTGTATTCATGCCCCACGAATCGGCGGTAAATTCCCATTTGTACAGCAATTCGAATTCATTCCTACCTCTTATTTTCGCGGAGAAGTTGAAGAGATGGAGCTCATCTTTTTGGCGGCAGAACACCAGACAGAACTACTCGTTTATCTCAATGGACGTGCGCGTAATGTGCGGGGGATACTTGTAGATACGGATACGACAGTTGATCATTTCCTTCGCTTTTCGCTTACGAACCTCGAATGGCGCAGCATGGGGGCTGAAGGCTTCGCGGGTGAACTGGCAGAAATGATCCGACAGTACTTGTAATTGCTCCAGATGTGCAAGGTAAGATTGCCTCACGCTTCAACCGATTGGCTATATGAATCGAATATACATAACGAAGGGAGAGATTCGGAGCTGTAGACAGCTTGGAATTTCTCCCTATCATTTTAAGGAAGTATGAACATATGCGGCTTATTTATCGCCACGGTCGGTATGCTTGCGCGGACTCGTTTGCTTGGACTGCTTCTGCCTTGTCTCATCTGATTTGGCAATAAGCCGCTGATCCGTCTCACCCGTGTGGTGATTGTCGAACAAATATTGCTGGAGCTCCCACTCCGAAGCACCAAGCTGAGGATCAGATGGGAAGGTCTGACCGCGGTGCAATACTTCCTCGCGTCCCCATTCATTGGCATAGATGCCGTCCACTTCAACATGCTCCCTCGATATCGGATTCATCTTATGGTCATTTTCAGTCATGCAGGTCATGAGCTCCTTTCGTTTGCTGCGTGCAAGCGGCAAGCTTCAGGTGATGGATCATCACCTCATTGAATGCTCTTATTAAGGTGCCCTGCCTACTTGAAAATATCCTGTGATGAATACAAAGGAAACGAATCAGTTATTTAAAGAATGAGCGATTCGATTCCTTAGTAAATGATGTCTACAGCTTCTAGAGTTGATAATGAGCTTCGAGCTTCTTCCCGCCGAGCCAGAGCAGGAACAGAACAGCAACCGCGACTAGAATGCGCCATGGCTGATGGATAAATCCCTGCCAGTCGTGGCCGATGAAGGCCATGATGAATATGACAACCGACTTCCCGGCAAATACGGCACAAATGAATGTACGAAACGGGATCGTGCTAATTCCTGCTGCGATATTGATTAGCGCTGATGGTGTGAATGGGAAACAATATAAGATGAACAATGGTGTGAATCCTTTGGTCTCCAACCACGAGAAGAATCGCTGCGATGAAGGCATGTTCTTCTGCAGGTAAGCGCTGAACCGGCCGCCGAACTTACGAGCCAGCCAGAATACAAGGCAAGCCCCAAGGCTTGCGCCAATCCAGGAATAGAGGAAGCCAAGCCCTAAGCCGTATGCTGCTGCATTTGCCATAACAAATACGATAAGCGGCAAGAAAGGCAGGATGGCCTCCACGAGCGGGAGCAATATGCCAGGTAACGGCCCCAAGTTCGAATATTGCTGCATCCAATGCTCGACTTGATTGATATCCAAATGTTTAAGCCAACTGATTGTGTTATGTATCCACTCCCACAAAACAAGTTCCTCCCGATGTTGAAACTACAGTTCCTTACGCTGTTGCTTAGTACATGTAACGTATGAGCGTTCTAATAGTTTCATTGTCTTGAATCTACAGCGGTTCATGAATTAGATAAAATAGAAACCTCATTACAATTTCCGGAACTCACCGAAACTCGCTGCATAATGGTTCGTTGAAGCTATTGCTCGGCAAACCAGCGTGATGGAAACAGCAAATACACGATGGAGACGATACCGAACAATGCCGCGCTAACCCATACGACCATGCTGGCAGACGTGGCGCTCGCAATGAAGCCCCCGAGAACGGGGCCGATGAGAACGCCAATGCCCTCCACAGTGGATAACAGACTCCATCCCAGTCCCTTCTGACCAGGTGGGACATAGAGGGCGAGCAGTGCATTCCACGCGGGAAGCACTGCTGAATATGACAGGCCAAGAACCACGGCAAGTCCGTAAGCCACCAACTTCGACGGGTGCAGTGACAATGAGGCAAGCGTCAAGGCGAATATGCCGAATCCAATCACAAGGAATGGCTTGCGGCTGCTCTTATCCGACCATTTGCCCATCGGGACTAGCCCAAGTACTGTACAGCCGCCGCCGAGGAGCAGAAGAAGTGAGTATTCTCTGTGCTCGGTGAATGATAAAGACTCTGCAACAAATGTGGGCAGAATCGGCACAAGCATGCTTGCTCCGAGTGTTTGCAGAATCATGCCGGGCAGCAGCGGCTTGATCGCCTTCAGCTTCTCGCGCAGTGCCTCCCACTGCTCACGAAATGGAACGGAAATACGTTCAGCTTGCTTGCCGCCTGCGACAAAAAAGCTAAGCAGCCAAGCGACAGTGGACAAGGCAACAAGCAGCCAATAAGAGATTTCAGGCTTATAGTCTAGGATAAGGTTCAACACGACAGGGCCGGCGCCCATCCCAACCAGCCATATCATATAGAGGAAGCCCATTTGGGCAGCTCGTTGATCTTCTTTTACCTTCGTTAAGCAGACAATCCATACGGGAGATATTCCAACGCCATATAAGGCAGCTGCCAAGATGAACACCCATGGAATATTTCCGTAATGGAACAGAGCAATCCCTGTCAGTGAAATAAGCAATCCTATATTAATAATCAATCTGGCGGGGAAACGATCCAGCAAATATCCGATAGCTGTCTTAAGCAGCGTATCCGTCAAGTAATGTGCGGTAGTCGCGGCCCCGATAATGGCAAGGCTAATGTACAGTATGTTCTGGCCATAGATAGGGATGAATGAAACGAGCGCTGCTCCTCGCACAAATTCAACGAAGAATAAGATGACGGCTAGCAGCACGATGTCCCTTCCCATGCCTAATGCACGAATTTTTTTCACATACAACGCCCCTTTCCTGATTGTACCATTATATCGTGCGGCACAAGCCCTCGCCAGCAGCGATAGTCGGATTGAATATTAAGAAAATGTAGCAGCAGACAACAGCTGCTCTTCCATCCAACGCTTCGGATGTCTCCACCGGCATACATAAGGATTGCCAGCGAACACGGCAGTAAGGGAGCGCGACGGCACTACATATATCACTTGTCCGCCATGACCAACTGCACAAGCTGCCTCCTCGCTGCCTAATTGGTGGAGCCACCATTGGTAGCCGTAGGCGCCAAAAGCCGGAATGCCAGGTGAATAGGGGCGATGCGATTCCGCAATCCATGCAGAGGGTATGACGTGAATGCGCTCGTCTGATCCTTCATTACCAGCAGGTTGGATGGAACCACCGTCTAGTATGAGCTGGCCGAATCGAAGCATATCTGGGCCAGTCAGCCAGAGCCCAACATGGCCTGCTGCATGCCCGTCAGGGGATAAGTCCCAGCGGTAATGATCGATGCCTATTGGAGATAGGAGATGCGCTCTTGCATATTCATCTGCACGTATCCCAGTGCAAGAGGTGAGCAGAACCGATAACAGATGGGAATCAATGCTCCGATATTGAAATTGTCCGAACCGTTCGGGATGGACGGGCAGTCGCAGCGCATACTTTACCCAGCTGCTGCTGTTATGGAAGCTGCGTATCCAGCGCTCTCCGAGTCGATTGCCTGTCTCCCATAGCAAGCCTGATGTCATTGTAAGCAAATGCTTGAAGGTAATGCGGTGCCACCAAGTATCTTTCTGGCGTTTGCCCACGATGTCTTGCGGCAAATAGTCAGCAATTGGTTCATGCAGCGAAGGCATGTCCCCACGATGAACGGCAATGCCCACGAGTGTTGAGATAAAGCTTTTGGTAGCGGAACGCAGATCATAGAATTGCCCAGGTCTTACCCCTTCGGCATACACCTCTGCGATTACTTGTCCATGACGCGCACACGCGAAGTAATACATACGGGGGAATAATTTAGGCAGCGTACCCAATGCCTGCTGCAATTTACCATGGTCAAATCCAGCCTGTTCCGCTGCGTAAGCTTGAATTGGACTTGAGGGATGCTGATTCATTTGAGATTGCTCCTGTTTATTGTAGTAGTGATGGAATTTAAGCCTTACGACAGCATGATTACGCGTTGTATGTTAACTCTAATGTTGTTACTAGCATACCCAATGGAGAAATGATTAAGATATGTTGGTGTGATTTTGCAGCTCGGCTGAATATGATATACTAGAACTAAAAGGTTGCAAATTCCAGTAAGTGAAGCGATAGTCCAATTGGTTCTCCGTTGCGGGGCATGATCTACAACGCTTTGGGAGGGAATTTTCATGGCAACAAAAGGTCACAACGAAGTGAAAGAAAGCTTGTTGGAGATGACACGTATTTTCCGTCCGAAGAATCCTCGGAAATTCGTGAAGGAGTACATCCGGAAGTACCGGATTATGGGTGGCTATGAAGATGAATTAACTCAGCTTGTAGAATTGGAAATGTGCAAAATGGATTCCAGTGTGTCGTAACGTCATAACCGTCTCTGATCAGACATTACGAGGAACTGAAGTGCTAACCTGCGAATGTAAGGAATAACTGAGAATACGTACAGAGTAGGCGCGCCGGTAAATCGGGGCGCCTTGTTTGCGTATGTATGGGTTAAATGAAGGGGTTCCAATAGTGCTTCTATAACAGATGATCCCGTGCATATACTTATCATTGGGACATGTAACGTTGGGGGAGTAAGCGATGGAGAATACGAAGACTGCTGCGCAGCTAGAGCTGATGCAGAAGGCAGGATACTTGGCAGCCCGCTGTCATCGTGAAGTGGCGTCAAGGCTCGCACCTGGCGTTACAACGGTGGAAATTGACCAGTTCGTAGAGAGCTGGTTATTGCAGCAGGGAGCAACTGCTGAGCAGAAAGGGTATTATGGATATCCGTATGCAACATGCGCATCAGTGAATCAGGTTGTATGCCATGGATTCCCGTCTGCAAAACCTCTTAAATCAGGTGACCTCGTTACGATAGATTTTGTGGTGAATTACAAAGGATGGCTCGCAGATATGGCATGGACCTATGGAATTGGCCACATACAACCTGAGGCCAAGCGTCTTATGCAACAGACACTTCATGCATTACGATACGCAGCGAAGCTGGCGACCCCTGGAAGGGCGGTTGGGGATATAGCGGCTGCGATCGGACGAATGGGGCGTGATGCGGGCTATGGAGTCGTTACTGCGCTTGTGGGGCATGGTATTGGGCAGTCTATTCATGAACCTCCTGAAATTCCGAATGATGGATGGCCTGGACGTGGGCCTAATTTGGAAGAAGGGATGGTCATAACGCTTGAACCGATATTTACGCTAGGTACATCTGGTGATGTGATTCTGGGTGCAGATGGATGGTCTGTTGCTACATGTGACGGTTCCTGGGGAGCGCACTTCGAGCATACCGTAGCGGTGACTGCAGATGGACCGCGTATTTTGACTTGTCTTCCATTTACACCAGGGGGAAAGAATAATTCGTCATGGACTTAGGATAGGGCAAATCAACTATATACCCATAATTATATAGGTAGAAATATGAGGGAGCGATGCGGCCTGCATCCCTCCCTAAAACTAGTGCAAGTAACACTCATCATTCTCATCGTCAGTTAGAGTTGTTCGACGTCTCATGAGTTGTTAGTGCATTGTGCGGTGTATAAGCTTCATAATATCCGCCTCTGCGAATTGCAGAGAATCTCCTGGATAAGCGTGCATGACATAAGGAGTTAATCCGTTGAATAAGTCCATATTGGCGCTAATTCGAACATGTTTCACCCCAGAGGTCTGACTCCGAACCGTCTTGTCGATGGTGTGAAGGAGCTCATCTGATAATTTGTCGCTCTGCTTCACTGTACGTACCGGACTATCCGATGTAATGAAGCGCGGGGGCCAGCGATTCGCCTCGCGTTCCATATGTCCAGCTGTATTTGGGGCGCCGATTCGGGATTGCTCATGCTTGCCTCCGCTGCCGATTGTACCTAGGCCTGTGCCATCAAGCGTGAGCGCGACATAAGCGGTATCCTTATGCTGCAAGACATAGGCTACACTGATTCCATCCAGGTGTCCGACAGCATCGCTGACAGATTGATTGATGAACAGGGGACGCGGATTAGACAATGCCTGCGGCTGAGATGTGGAATGGGACTGCTTTGTGTTCTGTTTCGTACGATGGTTGCTTTCGGTGCCCATTTGGGGCAACGGGGTTCCAGAAGGTGCTGATTGCTCCTTAACCTTCCGATCTGCATAGTTCGCCTTCGTGTTGCCTCCCGGCGACCTTGACTTCTCAGCCTCCATCCCAGCACAGCCGGAAGAGATCAGCATGACAGCGGCAATTATAAATGTGACAATCCAGTGAACGTGATTTGCGTTGTTGTGAACATCATTTGACAACTCCATTCAACCTCCTTATTTACTTCCATTAGTGTTCAAAAATCAACATGCGAGTATGCGGAATATAGATTTTTGTGATCAAAACAGGCAGGAAACTGCCAGAAATTGAGTGGTTTCGACAAAGGCGAGCAGTCTCATTTTGTATTTTGTAACCGTTTACAAATACTGATATAAAGCCGTTTTTCAGAGTATTTGAACACTTTGTGAACTGACCGGGAAACATTGACAAATAAATATATGGAAATTATATTTAGGTAAGTGATTGTAGTAATTGACAGGATTACGACATCCGTGTTTAAACCGGGGCCTGCCTGAAGGCATTCGAACATGAGAATGACTTCTGACGAAGGATTCTTACCGGTCTGAATTCGAATATGCATGCGCCTTCATTGCGCAATGGATTCTCTGCGTGATGAATGATTGGTTAATATTGGCTTATTTGGATGGACGGCAGCTTGTACTCACTTCTAAGCCATAGGGGCACTTGCATTGAGATTTCGACACAGCATGCGATGGGGTAATCAGCGAAAACGTACAAAGTGGGGTTGATCAATGATGAATCGGTGGCACGCAGTGAAGCGACTACTTCCACTGTTCGCCGGACTCGTCCTGCTCCTAAGTGCTTGCGGTCGTGCTGATATATCGGCTCTCAATCCGCAGGGGCCCATTGCAGACAAGCAGTTCGGATTAATGCAGTTGGCGATTACGATTATGACGATAGTCGTTGTTGTCGTATTCGGTATTTCCATTTATGTCGTCCTTCGCTATCGCAGACGACCGGGACAGAACGAGATTCCGAAGCAAGTCGAAGGGAACCACAAGCTTGAAGTGATTTGGACGGTCATTCCGATCATCCTCCTCATTATTTTGGCAGTTCCAACGGTGAAGTATGTATTTGCCTTCGCTGAGGACTATAGCCAAGACAAAGATGCAATTAAGGTTAAGGTAACAGGTCATCAATATTGGTGGGAATTCGAATATCCTGAGTATGGGATTACAACAGCTCAAGACATGATTGTTCCGAACGGGAAGAAAATTGCTCTTGAGTTGAAGACAGCTGATGTCCTTCACTCCTTCTGGCTTCCATCCATTGCGGGCAAGATGGATACGAACCCATCCGGCAACGTCAACAAGATGTATATTGAGACATATGTAGAAGGCGTGTATCGCGGGAAGTGCGCTGAGCTATGCGGATACTCCCACGCATTTATGGAATTTAAAGTGAAGGCGGTCAGCGAAGACACGTTCACGGCTTGGGTGAATGAGATGAAGGCTGAACCAAAACCGTTCGAAGGTGACACACAAGTTGCAGAGAGCTTCAAGCAGAATTGCTTGTCCTGCCACGCTATCGATAATAAGCCGTCCATGGGACCTAACTTGAAGGGGTTTGGCAGCCGTGAAGCAGTTGCTGGTATTATGCTTAACCGTGAAACTGCTGATGAGCCATTGGATCAGAAGAAGGTTGAGGAGCAACTTCGTCAATGGATTCAGGATCCTGAGAAGGTGAAGCCTGGCAATAAGATGCCAGCATTCAAAGATAAGTTGTCTGAGCAAGAACTCGATGGCATCGTGAAGTACTTGGCAGAATACAAGCTAGATTCCTTGAAAGCAATCAATAAGCAGTAGATTTCAGCATCTTCTAGGGGAGGTAACGACCTTGGCTCACACGGTGAAGCGACATCGCGGCCTGATGGATTGGCTGACGACGGTCGACCATAAGAAGATCGGCATTCTGTACCTTATCGCCGGGGCTCTTTTCTTCGGTATTGGCGGTATTGAAGCCATCTTAATCCGGATACAATTGATTCAGCCTATGAATGATTTCGTAGACGCAAAAACTTTTAATGAATTGATTACCATGCACGGCACAACGATGATTTTCCTCGGCGTAATGCCGATTATCTTTGCACTTATGAATGCCATTATCCCGCTGCAGATCGGGGCTCGTGACGTTGCGTTCCCGTTCTTGAACGCACTCGGCTTCTGGACATTCTTCTTCGGCGGCTTGCTGCTGAACTTGAGCTGGCTGATGGGCGGTGTGCCTGATGCAGGCTGGACATCTTACGTACCGTTATCAAATACGGATTATAGCCCAACGCACGGTGTGGATTTCTACACCATCGGCTTGCAGATTTCTGGTTTGGGTACACTCATCGGGGGCATTAACTTCTTGGCAACGATTATTAACATGCGCGCGCCGGGAATGTCCTTCATGCGCATGCCGATGTTTACATGGGCGTCCTTTATTACGTCTGCATTAATTCTGTTCGCTTTCCCTGCTGTAACGGTAGGATTGATCCTGCTCATGTTCGACCGCTTGTTTGGAGGGAACTTCTTCTATGTACCGAATGGAGGAAGTGTGGTGCTCTGGCAGCACATCTTCTGGATCTTCGGTCACCCGGAAGTGTACATTCTGATTTTGCCGGCGTTCGGGATTATCTCTGACGTCATCAGTACGTTCTCTCGCAAGCGCCTATTCGGGTACAGCTCCATGGTATTCGCAACGATCCTGATCGGTTTCTTAGGCTTCATGGTATGGGCTCACCATATGTTCGCAGTCGGTCTTGGGCCAGTAGCGAATGCGCTGTTCTCGATTGCAACGATGCTTATCGCAGTACCAACCGGTATTAAAATATTTAACTGGCTATTCACGATGTGGGGCGGTTCGATTAAGTTCACCGCGGCCAATCTGTACGCAGTAGGTTTCATTCCAACATTTGTTATGGGTGGGGTTACGGGCGTCATGCTGGCATCTGCGCCTGCTGACTTCCAGTTCCATGATACGTACTTCGTCGTAGCGCACTTCCACTACGTTATTGTTGGGGGCTTGGTGCTCGGCTTGTTCGCAGGGCTCCATTTCTGGTGGCCGAAGATGTTCGGACGCATGCTTCGTGAAGGACTAGGCAAAGCTACCTTCTGGATGTTCTGGATTGGATTCCAATTGACATTCTTCGTTCAGCATTTCCTTGGTTTGATTGGAATGCAGCGTCGGGTCTTTACGTACTTGCCGAATCAAGGCTTCGACCTCATGAACTTGGTAAGTACGATCGGGGCAATCATGATGGGCATCGGGGTTCTTATGTTCTTGTACAACATTGCAATTACATCAAGAGATCCGAAGAACCTGGGCAACGATCCTTGGGAAGATGGACGTACGCTGGAATGGACAATTCCATCTCCACCGCCAGAGTACAACTTCAAGCAAACTCCGCTTGTGCGCGGCTATGATGCTTGGTGGAAAGAAAAGATGGAGGGCAACACGGAAATGCCGGCTGCAGAGCCGATTGGTTCCATTCATATGCCATCGCCATCTATTCTCCCGTTCATGATGTCTGTTGGCTTGTTCGTGGCAGGCTTCGGCTTCATGTTCGCGAAGGATGATTTCAATAATGCACTGCTGAACGGTTTGTTCAACAATCATATCGTGGCAGGTTTCGGCTTGCTGATTACATTCGGCTGTATGTTCCTGCGTTCAATTAAGGACGACCATGGATATCATATCGAACCGGAAGAGTTGGAGCAGAAGGGGGTTAAAGCATGAGTGCACATGCACATCACGCAGAAGGCGAATGGCCACATGAGCCGGAAAAAGCAACCCTAGAAGGCCGCAATAAGGTCGTCGGCTTCTGGTTGTTCCTTGGCGGAGAGGCGGTATTGTTCGGTACGCTGTTCGCAACATTCCTTGCGCTGCGCAATCAAATCGGTGATGGTCCTGCCGCTTCCGAGCTGTTCAAGCTTCCAATGATTGCGGCTGCTACAATGATCTTGCTGACCAGCTCCTTGACGAGCGTGTTCGCTATTCAAGCGATGCACCGCAAAGAAGTCAAAGCCATGCTCAGCTGGCTCGCAGTAACGGTTGCATTGGGACTAGGATTCTTATGTCTTGAAATATACGAGTTCGTAGAATATGTGCATGAAGGTCACACGTTTACGACGAGTGCGTTCAGTTCATCCTTCTACACCCTGGTCGGCTTCCATGGTGCGCACGTTGCCTTTGGTGTCGTATGGATCACACTTGTTATTTTGCAAACAATGAAGAAGGGCTTGAATTTGGTTACAGCACCGAAGATTTACGTCTCCGCACTGTATTGGCACTTTATCGACGTTGTGTGGGTATTCATCTTCACAGTTGTATACCTCATGGGAAAGGTGGGTTAACCAAGTGACAACACACCAAGTAACATCAGACAACTCGAAGCGTCGACATAAGCATGAGGGCAAGCAGAAGCATATTATTGCATTCATCTTCTCTATTGTGCTTACGTTGATCGCATTTGCTACGGTAGGTTCAGCGGGTGAAGTAAACCCAACGTTCACGGTTATCATCCTTCTCGTCATGGCAGTCTTGCAGGTTGTCATTCAGATGGGGTATTGGATGCATATGAAAGATAAAGGACATATGATTCCGATACTGTTCATGATAGGTGGAGCCGTCATTGCTTTCACAGCCATTATAATGGCTGTGTATTGGGTATGGTGGTAAAGTCGGATAAGTGAGAAGAGGGGACGCGAAGAGCGTCGCCTCTTTTTCCGTAATAGGGCTAAATGTGGCGAAATGGTGGCGCCTCGGGTGTTGCAGGATGAGGAGGGCTGAACATTTATGTTCGGATTGACAGAATACTTCAGTTTCTATGATGTGTGGAGTCCGTTGTTCCTTGCAGCAACGGTGCTTATCAATGTGTTATATTTCGGGCTGACAGGGCCTTTTCGCAATCGATTCTCATCTTCTGAGCCAGTGCCTGCGTCGAAGAAGCTAATGTTTGTAATTGGGACAGGCTTGCTCTACCTAGCTCAAGGCGGGCCTATTAATATGATGAGTCATATGATGTTTACCTTCCATATGGCGATGATGGCATTATCGTACATCATTGTACCGCCGCTTCTATTATTAGCTATTCCGTCCTGGTTATGGCGATATCTATTGGATCGCAAGCCGCTGAAGCGTTTGAAGCTGTTGACGAATCCGATTCTTAGCGCTGTTCTATTCAATACCTTGTTCTCTTTCTATCATGTGCCGGCAGTGCATGATTATGTCATGACTCATTATACGGAACATATTATTTACTACATTGTATTGTTCATTGCTGCTATGCTGATGTGGTGGCCGATCGTCGTTCCGGTACCAGAGTGGAACTCGTTGACAGATGTGAAGAAGATGGGCTATGTTTTTTTGAATGGCGTTCTAATTACTCCTGCTTGTGCATTAATCATCTTTGCAAGCGAGCCTCTCTATGCTACGTATGTGGACAAGGAAGCCTGGGTGCAGGCAATGGGCTATTGCATATCCGGGGATCCTGTAAAGATGCTCGCCGCATTTGATGGGCCTAGCTTCTTTAATTGGTTCACTCCGATTGAAGATCAACAGCTCGGAGGCATTCTAATGAAGCTGATTCAAGAAACGATGTATGGCTGTATTCTCTTCTACGTATTCGTCCACTGGTTCAGACGTGAAAGTAAAGATGATGACGATTTTGTGGACACCACAGCAGAAGGGCAGTTGAATTCGTAAAAATGCTCTATAATGGGTAGCGTAAGCAGAAGCAGGAGAGTTATTGGCTGCTTCGTTGCCGATGTATATGAGGAGGGCGTTTCATTCGTGGATCTGTACTTTATTATGCCAACTATCAGCACGACGTTCATCGTCGTCAGCGCCATATTGGTCGCTATCGGTTGGGCTCAAATTATTAAGGGCAAGCGGGAACAGCATAAGAAGACGATGCTGGCAGCGGCCGTAGCTGCGACAATCTTCTTCATTATTTATGCGTCTCGCACGGTTTTCGTTGGCAATACCGCATGGGGCGGCCCGGATGACCTTAAGGTATATTATCTGGTCTTCCTGTTGTTCCATATTGTCCTTGCAGCTGTAGCAGCTGTGTTCGGCTTGACGACACTGTATACAGGGTATAAAGGGAGTTATGCGAAGCACCGCAAGCTGGGTAAGTTCACCTCTGTCATCTGGTTCATTACTGCAATAACAGGGGCAACCGTATATCTTTTGCTGTATATCTTGTATCCAGGTGGTCATACAAAGCCAGTAATAGATGCTATATTTGGTCTGTAATCAACTAGTAGACGGCGATCTGTGAAGAGGATTTCCACGTCGCTGGTTTGTTCGTGAGTGCGATAGTTAGTTTAGAAGAAGCTCGTTCTTTCTGCACTTTAAGTGCGAAAGGCGAGCTTTTTTTGCATGCTTAGATTCTTCAGCATAGTAGGCTTTTAACGGTGCAAATAAAGATGAGTCTGGATAGGGTAATGTTTATTTTTCCTAATGATGGATTGACAGGGAAGTAGTCACTCATTATACTGTGTATAAAGATATATACAGTAAGCACAGTGATGAGCGAGTAAGCACAGTCGATTTAGTGGGCTATGGTGGATCACGTTGAGCATAAAGGGGGCTTTAAAGTGCACAGACCATATAGAGAAGCGTGGATGCTTGTAAAGAGCGATCTTGTTCGATTCAAGTGGGGCTTGTTGATGACGGTAGCGTTCAGTGTTTATATGGCCACGATGAGCGGTCTGGTGTTGCGGGATTTATTTCGTGGCGACGAGGTCTTGACGAGAGCTTTCAAGGGGGTTGCGGATTTTGTGTTTCTTTTTACGATCCCGAATCTTGGTTTCTTTTTCTCTCGAAGATCAATGCGATATATGAAGGATGACTCGTATACGAAATGGATGCGGAAGCTGCGCATACTCCCAATCGATGCGAGAACCATAGTGTATTCACGTACGATGCAGATGTGTGTGGCTCTGCTGATTAATATGAGCATTGTTATCGTGGGGCACTTCTTACTCAGTGAGACACTGAGAAGTCTTGACTGGATCAGCATCTTATCCTATGTATTCATGCTGGTAGCGTACGCTGTTGCTGTTAATTGGTTGTATATCTCGTGTGAGCTGAGCATGAGCGGACGATTATATATGAGGTATACATTTATTCTACTAGGCGTTATAACCGTTGTGTCCGTCCTGGTAGGGGTAGCGGACGGAAGTATTTTACAGACTGTGGTAGACGTAGCGCGATCGTACCCTTGGATGGGTATCGTGTTGTCCATTGTTATCATCGTCAATTCGATGGTAATAGGAATGAATCGACTGCGTAAGATCGTTTTGAAGCGAGATTGGATGTAATGAAGCACAGAATGAATCAGGAGGTGATGAGAAGCGGTGTTTATACCGATTCAAATTAATACGAACAGTTCTGAACCGTTGTATGCCCAAATTAAACACCAGCTTCGTGCACTCATCCTGAGCGGGCAGGTAGAAGAGGGAACGCTGCTTCCGTCCATACGTGAATTCGCAAATCAGCTCCAATGCAGTGTGATTACAGTCAGAAGGGTATATCAAGACTTGGAGAACGAAGGGATGCTGCGGACGAAGCAAGGCACGGGGACATTTGTGACACCGGTTCAAGCGGCAGATCGCGACAGGTATCGCAAGGAAGCGATCGAGCAGGCACTCGAGCAAGCCGTAGAAGCTGCAATGCATGTGGATGTATCCACTGAAGAACTCATGCAGATGCTTCAGGAAATCATCCAGCGTAAGCACAGCGGGAGCTAGCATTTGGTGCGTACAAGGGGGGAGAAGCATTGGACAATCAACATGTAATTGAGATGAAACAGGTAGTGAAGCAGCGTGACAACTTCCGCATTGGCCCGTTAAATATATGCATACCACAAGGCTGTGTCACCGCAATCATAGGTACGAATGGGTCTGGCAAGACGACGATGCTTGGAATGTGCCTGGGACTTGTTCATCCTGATGAAGGTAAGGTAACTGTGCTGCAGGAGAAGACAGAGCCAGAGCTAAGCACACTTGTGAAGGCGCGAATTGGCTTCGTAGCGGAGAACTCTGATTCGGAGGAGGACGATATGACAGCGGAGCAAGTCGTATCCTTTGTTTCACAGTGGTATCCTTCATGGGATTGGCAGCTCTACCACCAGCTTATGGCGAAGTATGAGTTGCCGCCGAAGCAGAAGCTGAGTAAGCTGTCGAAGGGAATGCGCCGCAAGCTGGATTTGATCGTTGCGATATGTCCGCAGCCAGAGCTGCTGCTGCTTGATGAACCGTCCTCCGGGTTCGATCCACTATCTTGGCGCATGATGATCAATGATTTGCATTCGTATTTAAAGGATGGGAAGCGGACCGTCTTAATCGCGACACATATCGTGGATGAGGTGAAGCGGTTGGCCGATTATATTCTGATTATGCATAAGGGCAAGGTGCTTCATTTTACGGAAAAGGACACCCTGTTCGATGCTTGGAAAGTGTTCGTCGTGGATGGCGAGGCGACAGATTACGAAGGTGCGCCAGGATTGATGAGAGCTGAATCAGAACGATTTGGAGCAAGACTTATTGCATATGGTGCATCTCGCTTAGGACGCTTTTTACATGATGAGGGGATTGAAGTTGTTCAGACTCATGCATTGGAGCTGGATGACATATTGGCATATATGATTGAGATGCATATTGAGGGGAGCGTATACGCGTAATGAATCCATTACAGTTGCAGCAAGTCGTGAAGCAGTACGGTGACAAGACAGCCGTGAATGGTCTTAGCTTTAAGGTAGAAGAAGGGGAAATCTACGGATTGCTTGGCGCGAATGGTGCGGGCAAGACGACGACGATGCGGATGGTACTCGGTCTTATTTATCCAGATGGCGGTTCGATTACGTATCATGGCAAGCCGTATCATGATGGGCTGACTCGCATCCTCGGGTATTTGCCGGAGGAACGGGGAATGTACCCGAAGGTGAAGATTAGCGAGCAGGTAACGTACTTGGCGCAGCTGCGCGGGATGAAGCGTGCGGAAGCAGACAAGAACCTAAAGTATTGGCTGGACCGGTTCAATGTACCGGAAAACTACAACAAGAAAATTGAGGAGCTTTCTAAGGGAAATCAGCAGAAAATCGGCTTCATTGCAGCTATTGTTCACAAGCCGAAGCTGCTCATCTTGGACGAAGCGTTCAGCGGCTTGGATCCCGTTAACGTCGAATTGTTGAAGGAGACGGTTAAGGAGCTGCGCGATCAAGGCACGAGCATTCTGTTCTCTACGCACCGGATGGAGCATGTAGAAGAACTGTGCCAGAACCTGACGATTTTGCAAAAGGGTAATGCGGTGCTGCAAGGGTCGCTGCGTGAATTGAAATCTCAATATCCACGAGAGCATGTCATCCTGCGCACGAGTGGAGATGTGGATGGTTTGGATCGCATCGCAGGCGTCCAATCCGTTTCCCGAACAGGAGACGGTTATAAACTGCACATTACGAATGAAGTGGCCGCACAGGATATCCTGCAGCTTGCGATGGCACAATCGACAGTTCAGCAGTTCGAGCTGAAGGAGCCGACATTGAACGAGATCTTCATTAAAGCAGTTGGAGGCGAATCTAATGCATAACCTGGGGACGGTCATTCGATTCACATTGAAGACGAAGATGATGACGAAGTCGTTCATCATTACGACGATTATTTTAGCACTCATTATGTCAGTTGGGGTTAATATTCCGTATCTGATCTCGCAATTTTCGAGCAATGAACCTACATCAATCGGTCTGGTACAGGGTGGAGAGTACGCGGACATTGTGAAATCATTTGAAGATCAAATGACGAAGCATGGAGGCAGCGACTTAAAGCTTGTTCCGTCCGCTTCAGAAGAGGAGCTGCGCAAGAAAGCGGAGTCCGGCGATCTGGAAGGATACTTGAAGTTCGAGCCAAAGAAGGACGAAGCGGGCAATGTGGAGAAGCAATCGTTCCCGCAGGTTGTGTTCCATGGCAAGGATGAGCTTGGACATGGCGATGAGGCGACGGTTACAGGTGCATTAAGTGCAGTGAAGACTGAGTGGCTCGTGAAGGATTCACTTACCGAACAGCAGAAGGCAGAGCTGAGCAAGCCGGTTACGATTGATACACAGAAGATCGTGAAGGAAGGCGAGAAAGCGAAGGAAGAAAATCCGATACAAAAAACGATTTCGATTATCGTCGTTATGGTATTGATCATTCTGTTCTTCATGACGAATACGATGACAGGTAACATGATTGCATCCGAGGTTACGCAAGAGAAGAGCTCGCGTATTATGGAAATTCTCATTACGAGCGTATCGCCGCTCGCGCAAATGTTCGGGAAAATTATCGGCATGTTCATACTTGGGCTGATACAAATTATTGTGTTCTTCGTTGTGGTTATGATTAATCTGCTGCTGCCGCATAATTCAGCCCCACTGAAGGCACTCAACTTCGATATCTCGATGATTGATTGGACAGTGGTTGGTGGTGGATTGCTGCTCTATGTGCTTGGCTACTTCCTATATGCAACGCTGTTCGCAGCAGTAGGCTCGCTCGTTAGCCGGACTGAAGACTTGGCACAAGCGATTATGCCGATTACGATGCTATCGTTGGCGGCATTCTACATTGTAATGTTTAGCGTGTCGTCACCGAACACCTTGCTGGTAAAAGCGACATCCTTTGTTCCATTCTTCACACCGACCTCGATGCTGCTACGGATTGGTACGGGAAATGCAGCATGGTGGGAATTCTGGGTGAGCATTGCGATCTTGATCGTATCCATCCTGTTCTTCGGCTGGCTTGCTGCGAAGATTTACCGCACGGGCGTACTGATGTACGGCAAGCGCCCATCGTGGAAGGAACTTCGCAAGGCGATGAAGGCGTACAAAATTTAGTACGAGCTTCAAACCACATGTGAGTAACAGTTATAATTGAGACGGATACCACAATATTTGAAACAAATGAAGGCATAGATTTAAGAAGATGTATATTGCCTGTTAAGCCATACCTTGGTTTATCAGGTTTTTTTCTATTCAACCAGCTTACTTTGAGTGTGTTTCATTCAATTCATTACCACGTAGGTAGTATGAAAATTGAGCGTTATTTGTCGCTCTATCCATGACATTCTCTGATTGAGGTGAAAACATGAAAGGCGCTGCGCGGACAGCGTCTTTTTCTTGGGCTTTAGCGGTTACCGTGTAGTGTGGTGCCCTTCTTTTTAACTGCTGCAGCAATCGTGATATGATAGAGGCAAGCAAGAAAGGTTAGGACGGAAGCATTATTGGGGGTTAGTTATAAAGATGACTACAAGTAAGCTATACATGACCATTTATGAAGAGATTAAGGGAAAGATTGCTTCAGGTGAGTATGCACCGGGAACAAAGCTTCCTTCGGAGCATGAATTTTGCGTTATCTATGACACGAGCCGGGGAACGATTCGTAACGCGCTCGATCTGCTTGTCGAGGAAGGGCTTGTCAATCGCCATCCTGGCAAGGGTGTATATGTGCTAGACAATAATGCCATCGCGTTCTCATTCGGCGGATTGGTCAGCTTCAAGGAAGCAAGCGAGAGCAGCGGGCAGAAGTTCGAGACGACCGTACCTTATTTTGAGGAAATAACGATTACGGACAAGCTGCATGAGCGGACTAAGCTGCCATTGGGCGCAACAGCATATTGTCTGCATCGGGTGCGCGAGCTTGACGGAGAGCGCATTATTTTAGATATCAATTATTTTTTAAAGGAGAAGGTGGAGGGCCTAACGAAGGAAATTGCTGAGCGCTCGATATACGACTATATCGAACAGCAGTTAGGGCACAAAATAGGCTTTGCCCAGCGCGTGATCCAGGTGGAGCCTGCGACGGCCAAGGATCGGGAACACTTGATCATGAAATCGTACGGCTTCGTCGTCGTTGTGAAGAACTATGTATATATGCATGATGGTGAGTTGTTCGAGTACACGGAATCGCGCCATCATCCTGAACGATTTGTGTTTACTGACTTTGCGCGGAGACGCTGACAGGGTTCTAAGTAACTCCGGTAATGGTAAAAAGGATAATTTCAAGCGCTAAAGCAGCCTTAGCTATACGGAAGGACGTACGTTTAAATTTATTGGGAGAAGTGCGAGATCGAAACTCCGATTCAAATGATAAAACCGCCCGATTTTACGAATTTTATATTGGACGCAACCAAACTATAAGAAACAGCAGCAGTCTTGGATGAGAAAAGAAATCCTAGAGTGACCGCTGTTTTTTACGATCTCCAAAGCAACTTGTCTATACAAGTGTTTACAAACCTGTCTATACAAGTTATAATAATCTCAACAAACGTGGAAGCGATTCCATTGGGGAGGTACATCGATATGGCAGTTGATCAACGTTCGGTTGAGCAGATTTTAGAAGCCATTGGTGGAAAAGAAAATATTTCTGCGGTTACGCATTGTGTAACTCGACTTCGCTTTGCATTGAACGACGAAAGCATTGTTGATCAGCAAGCATTGGAGAAGAATGAACTTGTCAAAGGATCATTTGCAACGAATGGGCAGTTCCAAGTCATTATCGGTCCAGGACTTGTACAGAAGGTGTACGAAAAGCTGCTTGAGATTAGCGGTGGGGAACGGGCGTCTACGCAGGACATCAAGAATGTGGCATCCAAGAAACTAAACCCATTGCAGCGTGCAGTGAAGGCGCTTGCAGATATCTTCATTCCGATTTTGCCTGCTATTATTACGGCAGGTCTATTGATGGGAATCAACAATATATTGACTGGCAAGGGCATCTTCTTTGCGGATCGAGCCTTCATTGATGTATATGCCCAGTGGAAGGGTTTCGCGGAGATGATCAATCTGATCGCCAATACCGCCTTCGTCTTCCTGCCGGGGCTGATCGGCTGGTCAGCGGTTAAAAAGTTCGGCGGCAGTGAACTGCTCGGGATTGTACTTGGCTTAATGCTTATCCATCCGGATTTGCTGAATGCTTGGGCATATGGGGATGCAGTTGCGAATGGTACGGTACCGCACTGGAACTTGTTTGGTTTTGAATTCGAGAAGATTGGCTATCAAGGGCAAGTGCTTCCTGTACTTGTATCCGCTTTCTGCTTGGCGAAGATCGAGGGCTTTCTGAACAAGCGTGTGCCGGATGGCTTCAAGCTGCTGTTGGTCGCTCCGACTACGCTGCTTCTTACCGGGTTTTTGTCCTTTATCGTGATTGGACCGTTGACCTTCACAATCGGCAACGCCATCACATCGGCTTTCGTTGGAATTTTCGAGCATGCGGCTGTACTGGGTGGACTTATTTACGGCGGCTTGTATGCGCTGCTTGTCGTAACAGGTATGCATCATACATTCCTGGCAGTCGACCTGCAGCTCATTGCAAGCACGGGCAGCACGTTCCTATGGCCGATTCTCGCCTTGTCCAACATTGCGCAGGGCTCGGCGGCGCTTGCGATGGTGTTCGTTACTAAAGACGAGAAGCTGAAAGGGATGTCCGTGACCTCGGCGATATCTGCTTACTTGGGCATTACTGAGCCTGCGATGTTCGGTGTGAATCTGCGGCTGCGGTACCCGTTCATCTCAGCGATGATCGGCTCTGCATTAGGCGCAGTCGTTATCTCAGCATTTCAGGTAAAGGCCGTGTCTATCGGCGTTGGCGGATTGCCAGGCTTCCTATCTATCTTCCCGCAGCAGTGGGTTCCATTCTTCCTCGGCATGGCGGTGGCGTTGATTGTACCGTTCGTCATTACGCTTATTATCGGGAAGACGAAGCGTCAGGCATAATTAGGGCATTCATAACGATACACAGAGCGATTCCTATATCGTACTAAAAATAAGAACTACATGGTGGTGCAAGACAATGACACAACAATTGGAGCAGGAGTGGTGGAAGAAATCTGTCATCTATCAGATTTATCCGAAGAGCTTCAACGACACAAACGGTGACGGAATTGGGGATTTGCAAGGGATTATCGACAAGCTGGACTACTTGAAGGAGCTCGGAATCGATGTCATTTGGTTGACGCCGATTTACGAATCCCCACAGAAAGACAACGGCTATGATATTAGTGATTATTACCGTATTCAGCCGGAATACGGCACAATGGATACATTCGAGAAATTGTTACAGAAAGCGCACGACAAAGATATCCGCATCATTATGGACATCGTCGTTAACCACACCTCGACGGAGCACGTCTGGTTCAAGGAGGCTGCAAGCAGTACGGACAATCCGATTCGCAACTACTATATTTGGAAGGATGGCGTGAACGGAGGGGAGCCGAACAATTGGCAGTCTAAATTTGGCGGCAGCGCCTGGGCGTATGACGAGAAAACGGAGCAATATTATTTGCACTTATATGACGTTACTCAGGCTGATTTGAACTGGGAGAATCCGGTGCTGCGGGATAAAGTGTATGATATGATGCACTATTGGCTGAACAAAGGCGTTGATGGATTCCGGCTGGACGTTATCAATGTGATTTCCAAGGATCAGGACTACCCGAATGATACGCTGGCAACGGCTACGGCCGATGGACGTAAATATTATACGGATGGACCGCGTATTCATGAGTTTCTGAAGGAGATGAATGCGCGCGTATTCTCGCAATATCAGCACATGCTGACGGTTGGCGAAATGTCGTCGACGACGATGGAGAACTGCATCAAGTATACGCACCCGGATGAGCGCGAGCTGAGCATGGTGTTCAACTTCCACCATCTGAAGGTTGATTATCCGAATGGGGAGAAATGGGTCAAGGCTGACTTCGACTTCCTCCAGCTTAAGCGGATCATGAGCGAGTGGCAGGTTGGCATGAATACAGGCGGCGGCTGGAACGCCTTGTTCTGGTGCAACCACGATCAGCCGCGGGTAGTATCTCGCTTCGGCAATGACAGCACTTATCGCGTGCAGTCGGCGAAAATGCTCGCTACGACGCTGCACTTGATGCAGGGCACACCGTACGTGTATCAAGGGGAAGAGCTCGGCATGACGAATCCGCATTTCTCGCATATTAGCGAGTATCGGGACATCGAATCGATCAATGCGCATCGCCTGCTGCAGAAGCAGGGCGTTCCTGAAGCGGATATTATGGCTGCACTGCAGCAGAAGTCGCGCGACAATTCGCGCACGCCAATGCAGTGGGATGCTTCGCATCACGGAGGATTCACGACGGGTATCCCTTGGATCGGCTCGGCTCCGAATTATCAAGACATCAATGCCGAGGCGGCACTGCGCGATCCGGATTCGGTCTTCCACCATTATCGCCAATTGATTGCACTGCGCAAGCAGTATGACATTATCGTGCATGGCGACTACTGCCTGTTGCTGAAGGACGATCCGCGCATATTTGCTTACATGCGCACATACGGAGCAGAGCGATTGGTCGTCATCAGCAACTTCTATGGCGAGGAGGCGGAGTTCACGCTTCCAGTGGAAGTATCACTACACGGTGAAGCGCATATCCTTATCAGCAATTATAAGGATACACCGAGTACGATCCAACAGCTTACACTCCGACCTTATGAGTCTGTGGCCTTTCTTATCGGGAATCATGACTAGAGAAAATAGAAGCAATGCTTGGCAGAATCCTGCCGGGCATTGCTTTTTTTAATGGGAGAGACAGAGGGGAAAAAAGAAAGCAGACAGCTTCTTCTGACATCTTCTAATGAAGACAGAATCTTGTCAGTCGGCTGTCTGCTTGCTGGCTTGAAAATTAGGTTGGTAACGGCCTATTTTTAATATCCTCTATATCCTGTTTGGGGAGTAGTGTTTACTTGTGAAACGTAATGTTGCGTATCGCTCACCTGTGGATACGTATGAGCCACATACCCCGCTGCATAACTGGTTGGTGCAGTATGTGATTGATGGGCGAGGCTGATAATTTGCTGCAATTGTTGTACAGCTGTTTGATGACCTTGAAGCGCAGTCTGAATCACATGGGCCGCATGCTGTTCGATTTTAGCAAGCTCCTGTAATCGCGCAGCATTTTGCTGCTCTTGATGCAATAGCTGCTGGTATTTTTGCGTTGCTGCATTGGTTTGTTGAATCAATTGTTGCGCTAGTTGTTCGATTTGCACGGTATTCGTATGTGTCATTGGGCAGACTCCTTTTTATCCATAGTTTCGTATGGTTTCATCTTCCTTATATTGTCTAGCTTGAATGTTATTTATGCACAATGACTCCAGATGCGGAGATACCTAAGTTATTAATTTTTATCCTCCTTCATAAACCTTTGTTAGGACGATAAAGGAGGTCATCCCGTTGAATCAACCAGCGTTGTTTGAGCATCGCTTCTGGCTGCAAATTTTAGGCGATCATGCAAGATTCATCTTCAATGCGCTCTCCCCGAAAGAAACGTCAGATATACAGACTGCACAACAATTTATTCAAGCGTTCGATCAGCTTCTGCAACAAGCACGAGAGCTGCAATCGGATACAGAGATCGGAACACTGAATCAGCAAGCCTACACGCTAACCATCAACCTGCGGCAATTTAAGCTAAGCATTCTTGAGCGTCTGTTGCTTGGGCGTGTTACAATTGCGTTCACTCCAACCTTTATCAATCATATGGTGAATGAACTTGAGGAATACTTACGTATTTTAACCAACCTATTGGAAGGAAAGCCGGTTCCCCAATTTGATGCACTGCACCACGATTTCCTTTGGTTGCCTGACGCAGCGGGTCATGCTGCATCTATTTCCAGCGATTTGGATTTTGTAGAAAAGCGATTGATTCAGAAAAGTAAGGATTTTGAAGAGCATTTTCAACAGTTCTATTTAAAGAGTATCGAAATGGCAGGGTACATGCGGACACAGCTTCGGGATTTTCCAGCGTTCCGCAGATTTCATACTGACGTCGATATGGAGATGAATTTGTTCAGAGCCTTTTTGAAGGAACTGGAGGATCTAGAATTGTCAGCCGAAGTGCTTAGTCGCATTTCCCCGCTCATACCAGATCATATGATGAGGGAAGAGTGCTATTATTTAATGAAGCTAGCACAATTAGGCTTAGTACCCGATCCGGAATGCAATCCAGATCATCCGAGGATAGATGAGAAGGTGTAATACGCCGCTGCAAAGCGGTTTTTTTACGTTTCTCGAACTTCATTACGATTAGCTATGCGCAACTCTTTCGGCTACTGATTCGTCTAACCAAGTAACTAGATAATGTAGGAGGCGATTACATGAAAAAATGTATAGCTTTACTTATGTCTGTTATGCTGGCAATTGGTAGTGGATCGAGTGTTTTTGCTCAGGAGTCAGCTCCGTCAGCCCACACAAAGAATGAGACGCTTGATGTAGCCAAGATGTATCGTGTTTCCCATGAGCTTATTATGGATGTTAACAGCGGACAAGCCGTGTTGGATGGGAGAAACTTATCTCTTGATAAGCCAATCATGAAAAACGGGCGTGTTTTTGTGCCTTTGCGCACACTGCGTGCAATTGAAGCTGTTAACCTATTGATGTTTGACGCTTCTACCCAGCAAGTCCAGGTCATCATGAATAGCGAACTGAAGCCCCCCTTTGAACAGCTTTTCTTTCGGGTAGGCTCTGATAAGGTTTATATGGAAGACGGATCTGCCTTGCCTGGAGCAACCATTGCTAAGCCGTTCATTGCCAAAGGCGTCACTTACATACCGATTCAAGCCTTGACTTATGTGGGCATCAGCCCAGCTACTGCGAAACAGAAGGTGACGCTGAAATGGAGCAATAAAGTCATCGAACTTCTACAACCAAAGCGGAAAACGGACAAGGACAGCACAACCTTTACGATGCTTTATCAAAAGGATATGAATACGCCATCAGTCGTGACCGCCTTGAGCGGAGGAGGATGGTTAGGAGGCAATGATCATGCCAAGGTCTTGAAAAAAGACATTTCGCTTGATGGTCGGCATTATAATCGAATCGAGTTTACTCTACCGCTCCGCCCCGGACCAAATGCGTTGAAAATTACAGCCGTGTCAGGTGGTGAGAAGTCTATTTCGGTTATGCGGAAAGTTTCGAGTGAAGGTGCCACCCCTGTTCGTCTGTCTGATGAGGGGAAAAAGTACATCGCTTTTGATCAATCTGCATCGGGTTATGTTCGCACACCGCAGGGAGGTTCAATTGACATTTCCGGTCGGATGGTTGCTGGTAACGAGAAGCTTGGAGCGCTTAGTTTCACCGTGCAGCAATATGATGACGAGCAAGCTGTAAAATCTAATCCTTATAAGGACATCAAGGAAGGAAAGATGCCTATCCAAGAACAAGCCTTTAAAGGATCGGTGAAGCTTCAGCACAAAGGATACTATCTGATTACACTGTATAGCGCCGACAATGTTCCAGCATTTGACCGCGGAGCTTGGGCAGAAATCGTTGTTGAAGTGTATTGATGATAATTGAAAAAACCCTTGATTCGGTTATACTACCGAATCAAGGGTTTTCTGCTTATTCTGCTTTTTCTTTTACTCCGATCCAGATTTCGGTGTATACCTGATGAGGATCGGACATATCTCCGGTAAAGCAAATTTCAGGCACCTCGATTAACTCATAGGAAGATGAAGGCAGCCATTCAGCGGTGATTTTGCCCCATGTCTCCTGCAGTGCGCGGGGGTAGGGGCCTTCTGAGCTGAAAATTGCCCATGTGCAGGCAGGCACTTCCACAACCTCGAAGCCATCAAAATCAGCATCAAGCGTCGTAATCGATCCGATGAGCTGGTCCAACTCGCCTTTTTCCTCATAACGCCCTTCGCTGAAATGATAAGACGCATTGATCACAGTGGTGACTTCGGTGTTTCGATAGCTTTGCAGTTTTGTCCGCTGTTCTACGGTAATCGATTGAGCAAGCTTCAGAATGTCAGCATTCTCGCCCTCAAATACGATGGGCACGCGGCGCTTCACACCCACAAGCTTAAAGGCGTCTTTCCGTTCGATCCGATAATTCATGTCGATTCCTCCTCGAATAGTGAGCTGGAAGGTCATGCGCGGGAATACCTTCAGATGCTTCAGACCTCTCACTTCCGAAGGAGCAACCCCAAGCCAATCCTTGAATGCTCTCGTGAATCCGTCCACCGAATGGTAGCCATACTTGATCGCGATATCAATTACTTTAACGTTACTCTTGTGTAATTCCTGACCGGCTTGAGACAGCCTACGGTTGCGAACATACGTGTTCAGAGACATACCGGCCAAATACGAAAAGAGTCTTCGAAAATGATACTCCGAAGTTCCTGCAAGCTGAGCTACCTGGGCGTAATCGATGTCCTGATCCAAATTGTCTTCGATATAGGCCAAAGCAAGATTCATATCCTTCAGCATATCCATGTCATGCCCTCCTCTCCTCTTCATTGTATCGAGGTTGAATAATCGACATCCGACATTTCGCATATGGAAATGGTCGTTACGTATGATTTAGAATATCCTCAATTATCCAAGCATAAAAGTTCAGTTACTCTAGAGTAGGTTGTTCTTATAAAAAAATCCCTGGGCATTCAATAGAATATGGAGTACTAAATATAGTTTTTCTGCTTAACAGTAGAACTGATTTACATTTGATGCTGCAAACAACATAGTTCGCACTGTTTGGCGTGAATAGGCGGAATAGAGTAATAAAAGGTCGAAGTACCTACAATGTATTCTAAAATAATATATAATCTAATGCGTCCCTTTGGAAAAGGTCCGTCTCGGAACAATTCAAATCCCTATACAGATTCATCTGGTCATTATGCTACTCTATAGATAGATTAGTCGAAATTACTGAGAGAAGGTATACGTGTAATCTTCAACGATTGAGGGGGATCTACGATGAATATGGAACGTATTGGGGAGTTAGAAAGTCTGATATGGGATGAAATGAAAGTGTTGTTACCTCATCTTAGGATAAAAAAAGAAGTATTAATACCTCAAATTACTGTTATCTCACAATATATTAAAGAGTTGATAGATTTGCTCGAAGGTGAGGTATTATTACCGAGGAGTTTGGTAGATAAACTCTTTAGGCTATACACCTTTCTTCAAGCAGAGAGTGGGTACTTGTCCGAAGAGGAGTCTGCACGATGTGATGAAATAGTTATCAAGGTTCTAAATGAAATACGTGACATTATGAGTGTTGAAAAGCGTTACCAGATGTAATGAATGCGAAGAATTTTATGCTACTAGCATGACTTAGAGAAGGCTACCTCTATAATATAGGACTATGATCGCTCAAATGAATTGTATTATTCGAACCCAATGGTTTAAGCTGGTTTCCTGGGTCATGTTTTGATATATTGTGAGGAAAATGAAATTTGGAATATAACTCTGACTAAATTGAGGTGTGACTCTGATTAGTAAAAGATTAAAATATTATTTTATATTTTATATAGTTGGCTATCTCATTTCTTTATGTGGAACAGGCATCCCGGACTTGAGTTACTTGATTCCATTTAAGCTAGTTGCTTTCTGTCTCATGTTAGTTGGTGGGAATGGTGTGTATTATGTGGCAGAAGAAAATGAAAACGTACTGATTGCTTTCTATCGAATTCTTAAGTATATTCTAATATCTTTTTTGCTTCTGTTTGTTTTTGCTATTTTACAAAAGGTACTAAATCAAAACGTAATAAATTTAGCACCTATCGTCGGGATATAATCTAACCATTACAGTTCTACCTTGAAGGAGTGGGGAAATGCCCAAGCTAACTTGACGAAGAACCATCTGAATATGTACTGGCATCTAAATAAGATTTAATTAAACCTTGAAGGGCTATAGCCTTTCAAGGTTTTTTAATTTTACGATCATTGAATTCGCCACTCTTCATCTGCCTCATCATCTTCCACGAAATGCATACTCAGGAAAGAGCGGGGCATATTACGGGAAGGTGATGAAAAATGTGGCAGGCGATTGCGCCTTATATACCAAGCTGGCAAGCATTCGTGCAAGCGGCGATTGCAGGCATTGTTCCTTTTGTATTATCGAAAATTATGTCTTTCACGATGAAGGAGGAAGGCGATCAGGGGCAGAAAAAGGCCGAAACAGCTTACGAAGGGTTTGTTGGCCATTTTGAGGAGGATCTCAATAAGGTCAAGGAAGATATCGGCCAGATGGAGGATGTGAACATACGATTGTTCCGTCTCGGCTATACGACACAGCGTGCAGCGCTGGTGTTCGTTGGAGGGATATCGGATCGGGATTTCATCGATAAGCACCTCTTGGAATGCTTGATGGGTGATTTACAGCCGCCATCTGAGGGGGAAGCAGTTGCTTCTACTGATTATATGTATACGAAGGAATATTTGATCGAGCATATTCTCCCTGTCGGATCGATGAAGGAGAATCGAATTGTTAATGACTGTACGTACGATGTGTTGAAGGGCGATACGGCTTTGTTCATTGAAGGGCATATCGGAGCCATTATGTTCAATACGAGGAAGGTGAAGGTGCGCGGCGTGGACGAGCCGCCATCTGAGGTGCTCGTACGCGGACCAAGGCTTGCCTTCAATGAATGCCTCGTTGACAATATGACGCTGCTCAGGCAGCAAGGTGAGAACAAGAAGCTCACTTTCATTCATCGCCGTGTCGGAACCCGGGTACAGCGTGAGATGGTTCTCGCATACATCGAGGATATAGCGGATAAGCAGCTCGTTACCGATGTGCTGGATCGCATTAGCAAGATTGATATCGATGATGTTCCGGATTCAAGCTATATCGAACAGCTGATTGAGGATAATTACTTATCTCCTTTTCCGCAGCTGCAGAGCACGGAACGGTTGGATCGAACCTTTTGTGCCTTGATGGAAGGACGGGTGGCGATTTTTCTTGAGGGAAGCCCGTATGCTGTGCTTGCACCGGCGACGTTCACCATGCTGCTTCAATCGCCGGAGGATTATTATGAGCGATGGATGGCGGGGACGCTAGTTCGTTGTCTGCGGTATTTTGCGGCCTTTGTATCAACTTTTGGCCCTTCCTTGTATATTTCCTTGATCTCGTTCCATCAAGGTCTGATCCCAACGAAGCTGGCATTGTCCATTGCAGGCACCCGTGTTGGCGTTCCGTTCCCTGCAATCATCGAGGTGCTCATTATGGAGGTGGCGCTGGAGATCTTGCGCGAAGCGGGTCTTCGCCTGCCGAAGCCGATTGGGCAGACGGTCGGTATTGTGGGCGGTCTCGTTATCGGAGATGCCGCGGTTAGAGCGGGTATCGTCAGTCCGTTCACGGTTATCGTTGTTGCAGTAACGGCGATATCCTCCTTCGCTATTCCGCAATACAGTGCAGGTATTTCTTTGCGCATTTTGCGGTTCATCGCGATATTTTTTGCATCGATCCTTGGCTTGTATGGAGTTGTTCTGTTCTTCTTAGTGCTATGCAGTCATCTCGTTAAGCTGAAGAGCTTCGGTGTGCCATATATGAGCCCTGCTGTGCCTTACCGTTTGTCAGATTGGAAAGACTTCATTTTGCGTGCCCCGCTAAGGCTGATGAAGAAGCGTCCCAAGATGCTGGACACACGTAATCCGACCCGTGAGGAGTAGCAGATAGGAGGAGCTGTAGAGAACCATGAGTCAACCAATTGGATCGAGTGAGAAAATTACGACACAGCAGGCGGCTGTATTTGTAGCCAATTATATACTGGGAGTGGGGATTCTAACGCTCCCCCGAGCAGCAGCGGAGAAGGTGAAGACACCGGATATATGGCTGAGCGTCATTCTCGGCGGCCTTGTTGCTATGATAGCAGGCATTATTGTAGCGAAGCTCAGTCAGCAATTTCCAGGTAAGACCTTTTATGAA
This sequence comes from Paenibacillus wuxiensis, assembly GCF_040195695.1. Taxonomy (NCBI): domain Bacteria; kingdom Bacillati; phylum Bacillota; class Bacilli; order Caryophanales; family Paenibacillaceae; genus Paenibacillus; species Paenibacillus wuxiensis. The sequence continues at coordinate 322,341 of NZ_JBEFZI010000005.1, forward strand.
TACAGTCAGCTTATTGTAGGGAAATGGCTAGGGATCGTGCTGAATGTGTCGATCATTATTTATTTCATCGCGACATCCGGCAATATGGTGCGAGCCATGTCGGAAGTAATGAACTTGTATTTGCTTGAAGGTACTCCACGCTGGGTGGTGATTATGTCCTTCCTGTGGGTGGGCATATATATCATGGTCGGTGGGGTAGCTGCAATTGCTCGCTTCTTCGAAATTGTATTTCCGTTGACGGTCCTGATTATTACGGGCTTGGCTCTGCTAAGCTTTAAAATATTTGACGTCAATAATTTAAGGCCAGTGCTAGGGCAAGGGATAGGTCCTGTATTGAATGGTGTGAAGACGACAGGACTTTCTTTCTCCGGCTTTGAAATATTGCTCGTACTGCAGGCCTATATGTCAACACCGAAGAAGGCTGTTCGTGCAGTTGTAATTGGCATTCTCATTCCGATGCTTTTTTACGTGGTTACTGTAGTGATGACAGTTGGATCTTTATCCATTGCTGGTGTTGTCAGCCGCACCTGGCCTACGATCACGCTGTTCCGCAGTTTCGAATATCCGGGGATCTTATTTGAACGATATGAATCGTTGCTTCTGGTCATTTGGGTAATTCAGATCTTTACTACATATGTGATTACACATTATGCGGCTGCGCTTGGCATGGCACGAATGACAAATAAGAATATTCGTCCGATGCTGTACTTGCTTATTCCGGTTATCTATATTGCCTCCATGTCTCCCAGAAATATTAATGATCTCTTCTCTATGGGAGATCGAATAGGTGACGCAGCCATGGTGATGTTCGGGATATTACCTATTATTCTGTTAATGATTGTGAAGTTGAGAAGGAGAATGGCAAGCGATGAGCAGGAACAGTAAGTGTCAGAACGTATCCAATCGTTGCTGCAATGTTGTCTTAGATGCTGCACAATCAGGTGGGCATTCGCGGGAGGATAAGCCAAGGAGATGCAAGCTGACAGCCATGCGCATTGCGATCATCTCACTTAGTATTCTGCTGCTCAGTGGGTGCTGGAGCCGAAGAGAAATAGAAGATTTGAACATTACAGTAGCTGCAGCGTTGGACATTGGCCACATCTCGTCAGAGGAGCAAGAATTTGAGAAAAAAGGTGCAGATTATCCGCGTAATCAGAGGATTACATTAACGTATCAAATGGCGAAGCCAGAGCAGTCTTCAGGGCAAGGGGCATCAGGAAGCAAGAAAAGATATCGAAATGTGTCCTTGTCTGGGGATTCTTTATATCAGATTTCGAGAGAGACTTCCTTGAAGGAAACGAGTCCAATATTCGGACAGCACTACAAAGCGCTGGTCATCGGTACTGACTTGGCGCAGCAACTGAATTTGCGAGATGTACTGGACTTCTTTATGAGGGAGCAGGAATTTCGTCCTAGCTGCTTGGTTTATATTAGCCGGGGAACAGGGAAAGAGGTATTAGATGTAAATCTCCCGGGAGACGTTCCAGCCTTTCGCTTGTTAGGGATATCTGATAATCACTATCGAACGAATCGTTTATTGAAGCCCTTGTCTCTCACCAACTTGCTGGAGAAGTTGAATTTGATGACCAGTTTTATGATACAGAATGTCGTCACGGCCAAAGGGGAGCTGAAGCTATCGGGAGCTTCCATTATATCAGGCAGTACAGGCAAGCAGCTTGGCTATCTTGACGAAGAGGATATGGAAGCGGTGAACTGGGTTCTGGGCGGTAGCAAGGGCGGTGTAGTAAAAAGTAAGGACATCATCACTAACCAAGTATCTGTATATGAAATTACCAACGTGAAAAGTCAAATTACACCGCATGTTGAAAATGGCCGCATTTCTTTCGATGTAAAAGTAAAGTCGGACGGTCGGTTAGGCGAGCAGATGATTAGCGATGGCAATGACTTTGACAATAAGTTTATTCGTCGCTTGGAAGAAGATGCTGAGAAGCAGATTAAAGAACTGGTGACCAAATTGCTGGATAAGCTGCAAAAGAAATACCACGCAGACGTGCTAGGGTTTAGCGATAAGCTGCGCATCGCATATCCTCGCCTGTGGGAGCAAGAGAAGAAGACATGGGATGAAACGTTCGCGACGACACCGATACGTTATGATGTCCAAGTAACGATTAGAGAATATGGAACGACGAATATGAGAGAGCGGCAAGTAGTAGGGCAGGAGGGTTAGTCGGGTTCTATCAATTCGTAGGTTGGGTATTATATACAGTGAAAATCCTGCTCTCCAATTGTTACAATGAATGCACATATAGTCTTTCGGATTCAAAATACATGTTTACACACATGATTTGCCGCAGCACGTGCATTGGGGGAGAGAAGATGCAAATCATTCAAGGGACAGCCTTGCTGTTGCTTGTCCTTTCTTTATTTAGCTTGTTCAGCTTCAAAGCACCTAACGGAATGAAGGCGATGGGAGCCTTAGCGAACGCTGCAGTTGCCAGCTTCTTGGTTGAAGCGTTTCAACGCTATGTTGGCGGTGATATGCTGCAGTTGGAATTTTTAAGAGAGGTAGGGGTGACAGCCGGCGGCATGGGAGGCGTGGCTGCTGCTGCACTAGTGTCACTGGCAATGGGAGTGTCGCCTGTGTATGCGCTTATGCTGGGTGTTGCGTGTGGCGGACAGGGGCTGCTTCCTGGCTTCATTGCGGGATACGTCGTCTCGTTCCTCGTTAAGGCATTCGAACGGAAGGTGCCGGCAGGACTTGATCTTATCGCCTGTATTGTGGTCGCAGCGCCACTGGTGCGTTATTTGGCGAAGTTCGTAAGTCCTATCGTAGATGCAACGCTGCTCAACATTGGCAGCATTATTTCGGCTACGGCTACCGATAATCCAATTATTATGGGCATCATTTTGGGCGGTGTGATAACAGTTGTTGCGACTGCACCACTTAGCTCGATGGCCTTAACGGCTATGCTCGGCTTAACAGGATTGCCGATGGCAATCGGAGCTTTGTCCGTAATGGGGTCATCATTTATGAACTTCGTGTTCTTCCACCGCATGAAGTTCGGTGATCGTCGTACAACACTTGCAGTCGCTATTGAACCTTTGACACAAGCGGATCTGATCTCAGCCAACCCAATCCCGGTGTATGTCACGAACTTCATTGGGGGGGCAGCCGCTGGGGTGGTCGTGGCGCTTTTCGGGCTGGTCAATGATGCGACAGGGACTGCAACACCGATTGCGGGACTTATGGTGATGTACGGTTTCAATGATCCAGTTATGGTTACGATTACGGCCGTGTTATGTGCATTAGCCGGAGCTGGAGCAGGATTCCTTGGCTCGATTCTATTCCGCCATTATCCGATTCGTACGGTGGCTGAGGTTCGGGGCACACATCCTATTCAGACTGATTCAACCAGTGAATCAGCAATATAAATCGGGGAGAAGAAGGATCATGATAATCTGGGCATATCCCCAATCTACAAGGCATGCATATACGTTAATCAGGCGAGGGCGGAGCTTGCGGATCTGATCGATTGAGAGTGTTTCCACATGGGAGACGCTCTTTTTCTTCTATATTCCCGTTTTTTTGTGTAAACTGAAAGGATACAGAATTTCGCGGATGCTTGCGATCGGACAGGTCTTGGAAGAGCATTGCCGCAGTAATGGAGGGTATTGAAGTTGCAGCAACCGGACGTATCTGTGGACGACATCAACCGCTTAGCCGGTCAAATGAAGGAGCACTATTCGTACGCGACGCTGGAGCAGGGATGGCGCTATTACCGCAAGAATGCAGTATCCCATGTGCATGAGGACGTGGGGAAGGCTCGGGTGATCAGGGCTGAAGTGCATGAGACGGAACGCTATCATGTGAGCCTCCATATGAAACGTGTCGAGGCGAGTACTTGCACTTGCCGAACTGGGAATGAGTGCAAGCATAGGGCGGCGCTGTTCTTCCAATTATGCGAGGCAGCAGGGAAGAAGCCTGAACTGTACCTGTCTGATTTCCGTCAAGCCTTCATTGAGCTTGAGAGACAACGTACTGCTGCTCGCAAGCGTGAAGAACAGAAGGCCGAACGGGAACGCCGCGTTAGAGCGAGTCAGATGACCTTATCAGCAGATGCTTCCGCCAAGGACTGGCATCTCTTATTTCATAGAAAATATGCACGGCCGTTTACAGACTTCCAATCCTCTGTAGTGGATATTACCAAGTGGGTTAAGGAGCAGCTGTATCGTGACAGCGAAGCGATGGCTGAGCCGGTGCGGACGCTGCTGCGCATGCATGTGCAGTTGTTCTTGATTCAGCAATTGGCTGAGCGCTATGCGCAAGCTGCACGAGGCTACCATTCTCGCGATATATCCGCGGATGATGCTGTTCGTCCCTGTATGGAGGAGCTAACAGAATTAAGCCGCCGCTTCGCAGGCTCAAAGCTACCAAAGGCCTTTAAGGAGCATCTTCGTCACTTAGGTGTCGTGGCAGAGCAGGTGGCGCTATCTGAAGAGGAGTCCCCTGTAGATAGACTAGCTGCCTTTGCACTCGTGTGGTCGTGGGTATTGAACGATCCCGAAGAGCTGCAGCTTGAGCGTACACGGCTTAAGGAGAGGTTGAAGCCGTTATCCGAGCTTCGTCCCCGCCTGCGTGATTCAATTCGGGTCGCGCTTATCCATATTGAATCGTTGCTTGGCTGTGACGAGGATGCAATCGCTCATGTGCATTCGCTTACTTTCTATAATGAACCTGAGCGCTTTGTACAGTATGCTAACGATCGAATGCACAGTGGAGATCACGAGAAGCTGCTGATGTGGTTGAAGGCGCTAGCTCCGATGGTCAGCCAATCCCGCCAACGAGAGCATTTGGAACGGTATTGGATGCTGTGGAAACAGGCTTATGATGCACACGTAGGTATGCATCAAGAACTTGATTCGCTGTTGCTGGCACTGCTGCCTGGTATATACCCGTATCTGTCTTCTTTCCTCCTAGAGCAGGGAAGATATCGTGATTGGGCTGATATTCAGATCGCACGCCGCATATCGCCGGAGGAGGCAGATGCGGCTGAATGGAGGCAAGTCGCTGCCGCGGCGCCAGACATGCTGCTGCCGTTATATCATCAGGCCATTGAACGGCATATTGAGGAACGCAATCGCGATCAATACAGGATAGCGGTTACCTTGCTGCATGAGCTGCGTTCGATGTATGAACGCAAGGGCTCTCTTTCGACGTGGGAGCGGTACATGGATAACTTGCTGGAACGGTATTCTCGGTTAAGAGCATTTCAAGAAGAGTTGAGAGGAGGGGCACTGCTTACATGATCGAACAATCGCCTTGGAACGTGGAATGCTTGAGACGAAGCGACGGTACATTCCTGGTATTTCATAGTGGAATGAGGCGGGACGTGCGAACACTGAAGCATCTGTTGTTCGGTTGGCATGCTCCTTCCTTCTACGGTACGATGCTCCCTGTAGAGGGGGAGGGGCGTATTGAAGGGATTGTTGTTACCGCGGCTGAAATGCTGGAGGTGATAGCGATGACGCCGCACGTAGGTTGGACAGAGTTGAAATCAGGAGACAGCTTCCGCATTCTAAGTGAGACGGCTAAGCTGTATATGGCTCTGCTGCAAGAGGGGCGATATGAGCCGTCTTACGACAAATGGAAAGCGGGTGCATTCGGCTGGGAACTGCTGCTAAGCGAATCCGAGCAGAAGCAGCAGCGCGAATTGCTTCACCAAGCGCAACAGATCGAGCATCCCGAGCTTGTCCATTGGTTCGATGTGTTGATGAAAGAACTGCTAACGGATAATCAGGAGCGAGACTCATTGCGCGCTGCCGCTCTGCGTGCACGCCCGGAACTGGAGGAGCTGCGCATTCCCCTGCAATCATTGCAGTGGACGGGGGAGCAAGATTGGCTCGAAATGATAGGCTGGACCCGAGATGAGACACCCTTCCGTGTTGTGCTTCGTATTGATGAGCCGGAACAGGACCGGATGCCTTGGGCGCTTCGCATCTTGCTGCAGGACAAGATGGATCCGAATGCTCTTATTGGATGCGTATTGAGCGAGTATAGGATTGATGGCGCGATCAGGAGCCAAGTGAAGGCAGCTGCTGGAGATTTCCCGGAAGAATGGAAGCCATTCCTCCAAGAAAGGCTAATTCGAGATATCGGAAAGGTGCTGCAAATCGCCCCTTGGCTTGAGGATTCCGGGGTTAGCCGGAAGCTTCTATTGGAGCAGCCGGAACGCCCCAGTATGCATGAGACAGAAACAGGTTTGAAAACAAAGCAAGAAGATCAAGAGGACACAGAGAGCTGTTCTCTCCGATTGAAGACGAAGCTTGGCGAAGAGGATGCTTGGCGCTTCTTAGCTGAGGGAAGCCTTCAGCTAGCAGAGGCTGGGTTCCGGGTCATTGTGCCTGCTTGGTGGCAGCGTGTGCGGCAGATGAGAACTCGGTTAAAAGCGAGGGTTCCTTCTTCCGCAGGTTCCTTCTCCGCTTCTGCGATGGGATTGAATCAGATGATTCAGTTCGATTGGAGACTCGCGGTAGGTGACGTGAACTTAAGTGAAGCAGAATTCCGTCAGCTCATCGAACAAGATCGCAGGCTTGTTCAACTACATGGCCAATGGATTCAATTGAATCCGGATGACGTGAAGGAAATTCGCCGCTTGATGAAGCAAGTCGATGGCGGTGGGATGACATTCGGCGAGGTGCTTGAGCATCATATGGCCATGGAACGGAAGCGTCTGGAGGAAGGGCTGCTGGATGAAGATATTGAGCGTGACAATAGCCTACAGCTTGAACTGGAACTGAATGAGCAGTTGCAGCATTGGCTAGGCATGCTTCAGCATCATGAATCGATCCCACCTAGTGAGTTGCCGGTAGGATTGCAGGGAACACTGCGGAAGTATCAGGCTGATGGATACTCATGGCTAATGTTCCTTCGTCAATTCGGCCTTGGCGCCTGTCTTGCGGATGATATGGGGCTTGGCAAGACGATACAATGGATAGCCTATGTTCTGAGAGTAAAGGAAATAGAACCGGCGTCGGGAGCTTCTCTATTGATATGTCCAACCTCGCTCATTGGGAACTGGCAGAGAGAGTTGGAACGATTTGCGCCGGATGTTCGAGTGTATTTGCATTATGGTTCTGACCGAATTCGGGATGAGCGATTTGCAGAGGAGATTCGCATGGCTGATGTGGTCATCACAACATACACGTTGGCCTTGATGGATCGTGAGTTATTATGGCCAATCATGTGGAACTCGCTATGCTTGGATGAGGCGCAAAACATTAAGAACCCTTATGCGAAGCAGTCTGCGGCCATTCGGAAGCTGCGCGCGAAGCACCGGATTGCCTTGACCGGTACGCCAATGGAGAATCATTTGACGGAGCTGTGGTCGATCTTTGATTTCGTAAATCCAGGATATTTGGGTACGTTGGCACAATTCCGAAGAACGTACGTGAATCCGATCGAACGCACTCGAGATGCAGAGTGGACGAAGCTTGTGCAGCGACTAGTGCAGCCATTTCTGCTGCGCAGGCTGAAGCGGGATCCTGAGATTCAGCTTGACTTGCCGGATAAGAATGAATCGAAGGTCTACGTTCCTCTGACCGCGGAGCAAGCTTCGGTGTATGAGCAGACGCTGCAGACACTGTTCGATGATCTGGATCGACTCGATCCAATGGAACGAAGGGGCAGAGTGCTCACTGCGTTGACGAAGCTGAAGCAGGTATGCAATCATCCATCACTTGTGCTGCGAGACCGAGTATCTGGACGGGATTCCGCTCGTTCAGGCAAACTGACACGCCTGCTAGAGATGCTGGATGAGTTGCAGTCGACGGGAGAGCGGAGTCTCATCTTCACACAGTATGCTGAGACGGGCAAGCTGCTGCAAGAGGTGCTGGAGCGAAACATGAAGGAGACCGTCCCGTTTCTGCATGGCGGTGTGCCGAAGGCAGAACGGGATCGCATGGTTCAGCGCTTCCAGGATGAGTCACTTCCAGCAGAAGAACGTCCGCGCATCTTCATTCTGTCGCTAAAGGCTGGTGGAACGGGACTGAATTTGACAGCTGCCAATCATGTGTTCCATTACGACCGCTGGTGGAACCCAGCGGTGGAGAATCAGGCTTCCGACCGGGCATACCGAATTGGGCAGACGCGGAATGTGCAGGTGTATAAGCTGATTGCACTCGGCACGTTGGAAGAGCGAATTGACGATATGATTGAGCAGAAGCAAACTTTGAATGAGCAGGTAATTGGCGGTGGAGAGAAGTGGATTACAGAGCTGTCCCCAACCGAATTGAGAGAGTTGTTCGCCTTAAGGCGGCATGTCATGGAGTAAGGGATTTGTCCTCATTCTTTTGCGCGGAGTTGTCTGCATAATTTTTCTAATTATACAGACAATAATGTCCATGAGGAGGATGATGGACATGTGCAGGAGACTTTCGATTTCCGCTAATCTATCAGAGATTGAACGGGCATTTGGCATTGAGCAGGTGCTCTACCCCTATCAACGGCGCTTCAACATTAGTCCGACGCAGACGGTGCCGGCTATTAGGGAGCTTGAGGGGAGACGTGTGTTGGATGAATACCGGTGGGGGATGGTACCCTTCTGGGGCAAGGATTCACTGAATGCTGATATTTATTCCATTCATACGAATTCAGCATACTGGAAGCTGACAGAGCGACAGCGGTGCATCATTCCGTGCAGCGGGCTCTATTATTGGCGGCAGGAAGGCAAAAAGAGTTACCCCGTTCATGTGGTGCTTCGCAAGCAAGGGATCTTCGGCGTAGCGGGATTGTACGAAGTATGGCGCGACGCACAAGGGAGAGTGCAGCAGACTTGTACGATGCTAATGGCGCGTTCCAATGAGCTAATTGCGGAATTCGAGACACGTATGCCAGCTATATTGGATCCTGAGGAGGCCGATGCGTGGCTTCGCCCAGTCTCGACTGAGATTGAGGCGCTTGCCAGACAACTGAGGCCCTATACTTCGGAACGGATGAGACTATACCCGGTTACTTCGCTGATTGAGAATGAGCAATATGATCATTCGGACTGCATTCAGGAATTGGATGTAAGGCTTGGTCGAGTTAAGGCCTGACAGCAGGGGGAAATAGGGTGTCTGCTGACGGTTCAGGATGCAGATGAACAATATCGCAAGAAACAACAAGGAACAATGCTCTTTGTGCAGCCTTGACTCGAACAATCGGGTCGAGGCTGTTTTGCTGAGCGGCGCTTATGGCGAAGTGGTTGCAGCTTGACATAGAGATACAGCAGGTATAGGATAACTTCTCCCTTTTATGTATGGTGAGCATGCTATAATAGCTTTTACAACTGAAGTTCGGTGAGTGAATTGGAGAGGGGAGATTTCCATGCAGCGTAAGCCTTACCCGGAATGGTCATGGTCGCCGTCGCGTCATGTGCTGTTCGAAGAGTGCAGACGCAAGTATTTCTATCATTATTATGCCTCGCACAATGGATGGTTTCGAGATGCGCAGCCATTGGCAAGGCAGGCCTATCAGCTGAAGCAAATGACCAACCTGCATCTTGTATTCGGAGAAGCGATGCATAAGATGGCAGAGGCTGTATTGATGCAGATGAACCAATCCAGTCGGGTGATGGACGCTGAGGACATCGTTCGGCGAGTAAGAAACTTGTTGAATCAGGCGTATACGGACTCGCTTGACGTGGAGGCATGGAGAGAACTTCCGAAGCAGCGCACAATGCTGCATGAAATGTACTATGGCAAACAACTGCCAGCCCGCACCATTGAAACGATTAAGGCTCGGATCCCGATACTGGCCGACCGTTTTCTGAACAGTCTCAGTGTGCAGCATTTTAGACAAGATTCGGGTGTCCGGCTTATGGAACTGGAACGCTTAAATACAATATTGTTAGCAGATACGAAAGTATATGTGAAGCTGGATGTCATGTTCCGTCAGGATGATCAGTACATTATTGTAGATTGGAAGACGGGGCAGGAGGATGAGCGCAATAAGACGCAGCTGCGCCTGTATGGATTATATGTGCACCGGGTGTACGGGGTTCCCTATGAGAAGCTTGATATTCGTACAGAGTATCTACTCAGCGGCAGCTGTGTAGAAGATCATGTACATGAAGAAGAGATGGAAGAGTTAGAGCGCCACGTCATAGATAGCATGCTGCTCATGCGTGACTACTTGGAGGAGCCGCTCCGCAATCAGCCGCTCTCGATTGAAGCATTCGAGCCGACCGAAGAGACTAGACGTTGTCGTCGTTGTCCTTTTTTGGAGATATGCGAATACGGGAACCGTAATGAGGCCGTATCGTAGCCATATGAATATAGACGCTTCCATCTCCACCAGTATAGTGGTTTTGGAAGCGTCTTTGCATTTTTTGTGGAAGACGGACCTGTTTGCTACTGACGAATACGAATTGGGGCAGTATGTGAGAGGGTTGAGGCTAGGTAGGAGCGTATTTTGGCAGAACATTAAAATAATCGTTTGAATTTATGAATGGAACCGTGTATACTACAACTACAGAAACATTCAAACATTCGTTTGATTATTGTAATGATTACGATTAAGCAGATAAAACACCTTCAATGCAATCATTCGAAATTAACGTGCTTAATCTTCAAGGAAATTAACAACAATATAGGTAATGAGGTGAATGCAATGGTTGCACAACGTTCAACGGAAGATCTGGAGAACATTCAATCGCATACGCTCGATAAAGAAGATGTATGTGAAATTGTATGTTATGACGCTGTTAAAATTAATGCTTTAAGGGGTCGGGTTGAAGACAACGAGGTACAGGGCATGGCTCAAATGTTCAAGGCGTTATCTGATCCGACACGGATGAAAATGGCATGCTTGCTGGATGAAGGGGAAGAGTTGTGCGTATGCGACATGGCGATATTGACAGGCCAATCGATTGCGACAACTTCACATCACTTGCGAGTGATGAAGAATCTAGGCATCGCGAAATCACGCAAGGATGGTAAAAATGTGTTTTACACCTTGAGTGACCATCATATTCGGTTGCTCGTTCGAATGACACTAGAACACTTGAGAGAGGAGCATTGTCATGACGACGCGGAGCACAGAAAAGGCTGATGAACGAATTGCATATCGGGTGCAGGGATTGTCGTGCGGCAACTGCGCTAGGGAAATGGAAGGCGAGATTCGCCGGTTGAAGCATGGCGAGGATGCCACATTAAGCTATAACAGCGGTACACTCAAGATGAGCAAGGACATTGATGTGGCTGCCGTAAAACGGATATTGCGTACAGATGGCGCCAAGCTGGTCGAATCAGGCGGAAGAGCTGCCGCAAGCGCTGCAAGTGCTCCAGTCCAAGGTCACATACAATGCGCTTGTGACGGTCATGACCATGAGCATTCCCACGAGGGGCATAGCCATGCAGGACATTCGCGCAGTCATTCCCATAGCCGCTCAGGTGGCAAGGCGCATCAACATGACCATGGGCATGACCACGGAGCCGAGGGTCATGGACACGATCACAGTCATGGGGATATGAATCGAATGAAGTGGCTGCTGGGCATCTCAGGCTTGCTCTATGTTGCAACATTTATTTTAGATAGCTCGCTGCCGAACGGTGTTCTGATAGGCATGTATCTGCTCGCGATGCTGCTTAGTGGATATGGCACCTTCATGAAGGGACTTCGCAATCTGCTGCGGCTGCGCTTCAATATGGACACTTTAATGACCGTGGCGCTTACCGGGGCAGTTGTTATCGGAGAATGGAAGGAAGCAACACTCGTTGCCATCTTGTTCGGATTGAATGAGATGCTGGAAGGCTACGGCATGGAGCGTGCTCGTCAGTCAATGGAAGCTCTGCTGGCGGTAGCTCCGAAGCAGGCAACTGTACTCCGCGAGGGGCAAAGTATTACCATTCCGATTGAACAGCTCGTTGCAGGAGACATTGTACTCGTTCGGCCGGGTGAGAAAATTCCTTCAGACGGTACGGTCGTTGAGGGGAACAGTGCTGTAAACGAAGCAGCCATCACTGGTGAATCGCTGCCGGTAGCCAAAGCGGCTGACGATGTTGTGTTCGGGGGCAGTGTGAACACGGACGGCATTTTGAAGGTTCGTATTGATAAAGCCTATGAAGATTCCTCATTGGCGAAGATTCTGCATCTTGTGCAGGAAGCTCAGGATACGAAGACGCCAACAGAGTTGTTCATCGATCGATTCGCTCGTATCTATACGCCAATTATCATGATTATTGCAGCACTAGTAATGCTTGTGCCTCCTCTTCTTATGGGTGGAGAGTGGTATAAATGGTTCTATCAAGGGCTTGCTGTTCTTATCGTCGGATGTCCATGTGCACTTATTCTTTCATCGCCAATTGCAATCGTCAGCGGAATTACACGCAACGCTCGCAACGGAATTCTGATCAAGGGCGGCGTCCATTTGGAGCAGCTCGGCAAGATTGAAGCACTGGCTTTTGACAAGACGGGTACGTTGACGAAGGGAGAACCTGCTGTACAAGATGAGGCAATTTATGATGAAGAACGCTTCTACCGCGTAGCTGGTTCTATTGAACAGGCTTCTCTTCATCCACTTGCGAAAGCTGTTATGCGTCATCTGGAGGCCAAGGGACGCACTTCCTTCGAAGAACCTACGCATAGTGAGACCATACCGGGAGAAGGCATACGGGCTGAAATCAACGGTGCTGTATACTGGGTAGGCAGCGAACGCGTCATTGATAAGCTGCAAGGCGGTTCTGCTGATCGAATACAGCAGGCGCGAGAGGCTGCAGAGCAGATGAAATCACGTGGATTAACCTTGGTAGTGGTTGTGTCTGAACAAGATGGTGAGCCGCTGGGTGTGTTCGGATTGGCCGATGAGATTCGTGAAGAGAGTAAACGGACGATAGCAGCACTGCACGCCGCTGGGGTGAAGCATACGGTCATGCTGACTGGCGACCACGCTCAATCTGCGGAGCAAGTAGCGAAGAACGTAGGCGTGACAGACTGGTATGCGCAATTGTTGCCACAACAGAAGGTCGACAAGATTAAGGAGCTTGGCAAAAAGTATCCGGTCGCCATGGTGGGTGACGGCATTAACGATGCACCTGCACTTGCTTCGGCTAGTCTAGGTATTGCGATGGGCAAAGGAACGGACAGTGCCGTTGAGACGGCAGATATCGTCCTGATGCAAGATCATCTTGGCAAGCTGCCAAGCGCCATTCGAATCTCGCATAAGGTCAACCGTATCGTACGCTGGAATATCGGACTTGCGCTGGGACTGAAGATCATTGCCCTGCTGCTTACGATTCCAGGTTGGCTGACACTTTGGATTGCCATCCTTTCTGATATGGGAGCAACCATTGTTGTTACCTTGCTCGGTATGACGGTACTCCTTGGACGAGATCGTGAGGAATAACGTGAGAACGTAAGAGATTGTTTCTATTGGGAAAAAGTAATCACCAGAAACCGTATATACCGCCTGTCTTCTCCATTTTCGGAGGGGCAGGCGGTTTTTGTAATTGAGGTTCTCTCTTACAAGCTTCAGGATGCGCGTGAGGCGAAATTTTTCTCAAATAGAAGATAGTTGTTGTCGGTTCTTCCTTGGTACACAAAGCCTGCCCCTCGATAGAATGATTCCAGTGCGGCAACACCAGCAAGGCAGTCGAGCCGGATGTTGTGCTTGTCTGGGAAATCAATACCGCTCTCGACCCAGGCCAATATGTCACGTCCGATCCCTTGACCCGCATAATGGCGGTTCACAGCCAGTCGGTGCACATATACAGCATCCTCCAATGAATCATTCCCCCATAGCATACGATCCCAAGGACTTGGCGTTGTTAACAGCATCACCATACCAGCAAGCTGCTCTTCCTGTTTGAACAGGAAGACATCGCCATTCAAAATTGCGTTTGCAGTCTGGTGAGAGTCTTGTCCCTCAAGCAATGGATTCCATTGCGTAGAGCCTTGTTCGTGAAGCCATCGTGCAGTATTATGCAGCAGCGCCATTACGTCCTCCGTGTCAGCTGGGAGTGCGCGAACAACGCGGAGCCCGTTAGGCAATGACTGATTTTGAATCAATCCTTCATTCACAACAATACCCCTCCATTTTTACGCCCTATGTCCATAATAGTTATTCGTGCTAAGGCGGTAATTATATTGAAGCTATTGTATCGCATCCACCTCGATTTTTGCACTGCTGATACGGAACACGGAAGCAGAAGCATTTCTAGAGTAAGAATGGGATCAGTCGGGCATCCTTACAAGATATGGATGGAGCAACTGGAGGTATATGTTCATGAATGAGGCATGGATGCCAGCACGGCAGATGAATAACAGGGATACAAGACAGAATAGGGATGCTGCGATGGCTGCGCAGAATGGGAGCATGGGAAATCGAAAATATGTCATGCGAGCGATATGCTGGGGAGTACTATTCTCATGCTTGCTGCTAGCAGGATGTGGATCTACGATGACCGTCTCCTCGGGGGAAGCAGCGTTTTATGCTGGAGAGCCATTGGTTAGTGAACAGGCAGTGCATTCCCCTTGGATCGCAACGAAAAATATGACTCGTATCAATACAGATGATCATGTGAAGGCAGCTGTCACCATATCTCGCACAGTATGGCCTGGGCACATCGATGAGCAGCGACCGAATGGCGTCGTGCTTGTGCCTGATGAGCAGTGGGCGACTGCGATGGCTGCGGCTGATTTGATTCATTTCCCTAACAATGGCCCTCTTCTCTATATCAAGACAGATCGATTGCCAGAGGAGACACGAGCAGAATTGCAGCGCTTGAAGCCTAAGGGAGCTCCTGATAATAAAGGGGTTCAAGTTATCGTTGTAGGCAAGGTAGATGGGGCAGTTATAAATGAAGTCAAGAAGCTCGGATTCAAGATGGACGTTATTGCTGGGGATAAGCCGGCAGAAGTGGCGGCAGCGATTGATGATTATTATGCTAGAGTGAGCAAGGAGCGGCCGATGTCGGTAATAATCGTCTCCTCAGATGAACCAGCTTATGCACTGCCTGCGGTCAATTGGATTGCACATATGCAGGAGCCTGTCTTGTATGTGAATAAGCAGGGAATTCCACAGGCTACGGCTGATGCGCTTGCCAAGCGCCGCAAGAAGGCGGTTATGTATATTCTTGGCTCGGAGAACATTATTCCACGGGAAGTGACCGATGAACTTGCAGTGTTCGGAAGGGTAGAGCGGATTGCTGCTGCGACGCCAGTCGAGCAGGCAATTGCCTTTGCGCAGTATAAGGACAAGAAAACGGGGTTCGGGTGGGGAATAACCACGCCAGGCCACAATTTCTCCTTCGTGAAGGAAGGAAATGAGTGGCTGGCGATCGCACAAGCCCCTTTTGCGCATCTGGGCAAACATGCCCCGCTGCTCTGGGTACAGGGGGATCAGGTGCCAATGGCGGTGTATGACTATGTGCAGTCGATCAGACCCTATTACGAGCATAGTCCAGTAGAAGGGCCATATAATGCAGCCTGGTTAACAGGAGCAGAAATGTCCGTTGTCCCACGAATTCAAAGTGAGCTGGATGCTTTGCTTGAAATTCAAGCGAGGAGCGGGGCAGGACACGGATCTACGCATCATCACAGTTCGTGATTCAGAATAACGCAGCATGCAAGCTTCCTTCCCCGACGCTGATTGTTTCGGAAGGAAGCTTGTTATATACGGAACGTTAGCTGAATAACGTGCAGGTACACGCTGACAAGCTATTCAAGGAGGTTGTTATCTTGCCCTCAGTTGTTGTAACATGCTGGGTGATTTCAAGCTGGTTGAGACGGCTTACTAGCTACAATTCGGAGCCGCTTATAATCGCCAGTCCACTCATCGTTATGATACAGAGCAGGTCGGCATTTTGCTTGAACCAATTCCATAAAGTCTGGAATATCCGCCGATGATAAGGATGAAGTA
This sequence comes from Paenibacillus wuxiensis, assembly GCF_040195695.1. Lineage (NCBI taxonomy): Bacteria > Bacillati > Bacillota > Bacilli > Caryophanales > Paenibacillaceae > Paenibacillus > Paenibacillus wuxiensis. The sequence continues at coordinate 338,198 of NZ_JBEFZI010000005.1, forward strand.
AAATCATGCGTGAAGGCATGCAGCCAATGGAGCAGACCGTTCTCACCGTCAGTCAATAACGTGGGGCGTTCGAAGTGAATCGCAGAGGTGACTTGAAATCCGGCCTGCTCAAGAACAGTGCTGTATTCGCCAATAGTTGGATAATACCAGGGATGAAGCGGCTTCGGATCGATACTGAAGTGTTGCTCTAGAACCTCCTCGATGGCTCGGACAATAACTTCCACATTCCCTTTGCCTCCAAGCTCTGCGACGAAGCGCCCGCCAGGACGTAGAGCGGTGTAGATATGGCGTGCGGCTGCTTCAGGCTTCTTTACCCAGTGGAGGGCGGCGTTCGACAATGCGGCATCAAATGATCCTGCGTAATGTCCGGGGCATTCGGCGGTGATATCCATGGGGATGAAGGTGAGGGAGGGATATTTGTTGCGTGCCTGCTCAATCATGTTGACGGATTGGTCGATTCCGACTACTCTGGCCCCTGCCTCTGCCATGTTAGCTGCCAAATCGCCCGTCCCGCATCCCGCATCAAGAATTCTCTCTCCTGGCTGTGGCGAGAGCCATCCTACTACATCTGTGCCATACTGCGATACGAATTGAAGCTTGCTGTCATACAGTACAGGATTCCAATGATGATCGGTTGACATTAGGCAACGCCTCCTCTTTTGTTACTTTCGATAGGATTGATCCACTTCAATTAGTATGACAGATGGGATGTATATAGGTGAAATATATAATATCTATATACTTTATAGTTTTTAATTATTAAAAGGCTAGGTTGTTGCTAAGTGATGGCAATCTTTGATAAATAATCTTTCATTTTGCACAAAAGAAATGGAAAAATGGACGGCTTTCCATTACATTTAAGGAAGGTGAAAAAAAGTTAGAAGAGGTGAATAGATTGGGTAAATCTTCAAAATCCAAACGTGCGAAGCAGCCTGGTCAGACTAGACCTTCAACTTCAGCATCCACTGCTGGACAATCCCGGCCAACGTCAGCTTCACGCAGCAATAAAAAGCGTAATGACCGCATCTTCATGTTCATGATTCCTGTGGCAATTGTGGTTCTGCTCGGACTTATATTTGTATTGAACAAGCAAGGGGAGCAGATCAAGCAGGATGAAGTCTTGAACAGACCTGCCGTTCAGTTCGATCTGACTGGACAGCCGACACTTGGTTCTACAGAGGCGAAGGTGTCAATTGTCGAATTCGGTGATTACAAATGCCCTGCATGTAAGGACTGGGAAGAAACGGTGTTCCCGCAGTTGAAGAAGGACTTTATCGATACGGGAAAAGTGAAGTTCACCTTCATTAATTACCCGTTCATTGACAACTCCTATTTAGCGGCGAATGCAGCAGAGGAAGTGTTCCGTCAGAAGCCGGAAGCATTCTGGCCTTATCATGAGGCAATTTATCATGCGCAGGGCAAAGAGCAAGACAATTGGGTGACAACCCCATTGCTCGTAGACCTAGCCAAGCAGGTGTCGTCAGACATCGATGTAGCGAAGTTGGAAGATGCAATTGAGAAGCAGGCGCACAAAGACGCTATCGCGCAGGATTTGAAGTTAAAGGATCTTGCGAAGGTATCAGGTACGCCATCTGTGTATGTGAATGGCAAAGAGTTTACAGGTCAATGGGACAGCTACAGTGAATTGAAAACGTTCATTGAGAACGTATTAAATGAAGCGAAATAGCATCTACAACGAGTATACAAGCGGTAAGTGATTCGTTCGTTATTAGTGTTATTCTTTTAAATCAGGAGGTAACGATATATGTCTGTAATCCGGCGTTATGCATTATATGTTGCTTGGATCATCTCCCTGATTGCAACTTGTGGAAGCTTGTATATGAGTGAACTATTGTTGTGGGAACCGTGCAAATTGTGTTGGGTTCAGCGGATATTCATGTATCCGCTCGTCCTTGTGCTGGGGATTGCCGCATACCGCAATGACCGCAGTATCGTTCGGTATACACTCCCGCTATCGATTATCGGCGGGTCAGTATCAACCTATCATTATTTGCTGCAGAAGGTACCGGGGATGGCAAGCTTAACTCCTTGCCGCTCTGGGGTTCCGTGTAATTACGATTATATGGAAGGCTGGATTACAATTCCGTTGTTGGCGTTTATTGCATTTCTACTCATCACGATTCTGCTGATCATCGCACGCAAAAACGAGCCAGAGGAATAAGGCGTAGGGTTGTCGACGAGGTGGGGGAGAAGGAAATGATGAAATTCGGATTGCAAATGAAAATGGTAGTTGGCATGCTGGTGGTGTCGGGCGTTACCTATGCGACAAGCGGATTTTTCATCTTCGTGCTGAAGCCGTACTTAGCACCGGGAATGAATGAACTGTTGTATGACGGCATCATCTTCATGCTCGGCATATTCTGGACCTGCTTGCTAGGTTGGCTTGCAGCACGCCTCATTGTGAAGCCGATTATTCAATTGACGAAGGCGGCAGACGAGGCGGCGCAGGGAAAGTTGAATGTGAGCCTACCGTCGTACCATTTCCATGATGAGGTCAATGTTCTGATTGCTTCTTTTGGCCAAATGGTACGCAATTTGCAGCATATGATTACGGAAATTAAAAGCAGTGTTGATATTACGACGCAAAATACTTCAACATTAAGCGGTGCCATGACTCAAGCGGCTCACCAGATCGAACAAATCTCCTGCGCGGCTGACGAGATGAACCGTGGAGCGGAGCAGCAGGCGATGTGGACTGCCTCAGCAGCTGATTCGGTGGAACAGATTCACGCCTCAGCTGCTGCCGTTCAGGCAAGAGCGGAAGAGACGGAGCGTATGACTCAAGATATGCTCGGAACGCTTGCAGACAGTGAGGAGATGTTGAAGTCGATCATTGATGGCATGCTGATGGCGGCTGAATCTGGACAGGCCTCGATAGACACGGTACAGCGGCTCAGCGAGCAGGCGGAACAGATTGGAGATATTTCGACTACGGTGCGAGAAATTGCTGATCAGACGCATTTGCTTGCCCTGAATGCTTCGATTGAAGCGGCTAGAGCAGGAGAGCATGGTGCTGGATTTGCCGTCATCGCATCCCAAGTTCGGAAGCTGGCGGAGCAGAGTGCTTCTGCGGTGAACAATATTAATGACCGTATCGTTCTGATGCAGTCTCAGGTGGAGCAGGCTGTTCGCTTGATTACGAAGCAAGTCGACATCGTAAGTGTTGAAGCGGCGAAGAAGGATGAAGCTGCAAATGCCCTGAGTGCTATCGCACATGTAACGAAGCAGGCTTCGAAGGCCGTTCATGATATTGCAAGTGAAGTAGAGCAGCAGACAGAGCGCTTCGCAACTACGCTGGAGCAGACACGGAGGATGGCTTCCATTGTCAATGAGATGGCGGAAGGCACTCGTCAGGTAGCGAGTGCGACACAAGAACAGACAGCTGTCATGGAAGAAATGGCTGCCTCCTCTGATGTGCTACGAGATCAAGCGACTCGTTTGCAGGCGCAGACATCGGCATTTAAGAATTAAAATAGGAAATCACCTAATTAATGGTGATTGAACGTAGACTTGCATCAGCCAAATGGATGCAAGTCTTTTCTTGTGACATTTGTTCATAAACTGGTATGTAAAATACATGTTCATTTGCGGCGAAATTGATATGATGGAGATATAAGTGCTTCACAATAAACGGTATAAGGCAGGAGGAGAACAAATCTTGACAACGCTTTCATGTGAAGGTCAGAAATTTATGCTTCAAGGCAAGCCTACACTGCTTATTTCTGGTGCTGTTCATTATTTCCGCATTGTGCCTGAATACTGGACAGATCGGCTTCGCAAGGTGAAAGCGATGGGCTGCAACTGCGTAGAGACATATATTGCTTGGAACGTGCATGAGCCGCGAGAAGGTCAGTTCAACTTCAAAGGAATGGCTGACATTGCGGAGTTTGTCCGCATTGCAGAGCGCGAAGGTCTGTACGTTATTGTGCGCCCAAGCCCTTACATATGTGCGGAATGGGAGTTCGGGGGGCTGCCGGCTTGGCTGCTGAAGGAAGATATGCGGCTGCGCTGCAGTGATCCTAGATTCCTAGAGAAGGTTTCCGCATACTATGATGCCCTTCTCCCGCAATTGAAGCCGTTGCTTGCGACAGCAGGGGGGCCAATTATTGCCGTGCAAATTGAAAACGAGTATGGCAGCTATGGCAATGATCAGGCTTACTTGCAAGCTTTGCGTGGCATGTTGGTAGAACGTGGAATCGATGTCCTATTATTCACTTCAGATGGTCCTGGCGATGATATGCTGCAGGGTGGGATGGCCGATGGCGTGCTCGCGACCGTCAACTTTGGTTCGAGACCGAAGGAAGCGTTTGACAAGCTGAAACAGTATCAGTCAGATGCGCCGCTTATGTGTATGGAGTATTGGAACGGTTGGTTCGATCACTGGTTCGAAGAGCATCATACGCGCAGCGCAGAAGATGCAGCGCAGGTGTTGGATGAGATGCTGGGAATGGGCGCATCGGTGAACTTCTATATGCTGCATGGGGGTACGAACTTCGGATTTGGCAGTGGAGCTAATCACGGGGGACGCTTCGAGCCAACGGTAACCAGCTATGACTATGATAGTGCGATTAGTGAAGCAGGAGATATTACACCGAAGTATCGGTTATTCCGAGAGGTAATCGGTAAGTATGTATCGCTGCCTGAAGGTGACCTGCCTGAGAATACGCCGAAGACAGCGTACGGTGAAGTCACAGTGAACCGAGCTGTGAAGCTGTTCGATACGCTTGCGTCTATGACGGATGTGAAGATGAGTATATGCCCGGAGCCAATGGAAATGTATGATCAGAATAATGGCTTTATCTTGTACTCCACTCAAGTGTCTGGTCCACGCACAGAATGCACGCTTACGATTCAGGATGTTCACGATCGTGCTCATGTATTCTTGGATCAGAAGCTAATCGGCATAGTGGAGCGCTGGGATCCCCAGAAGCTGGCGGTGACGATTCCAGAGGGTGGAGCGCGGCTTGATATTTTTGTAGAAAATATGGGGCGTGTCAACTATGGATCAGAGCTGTATGATCGCAAAGGGATTACGCATGGCGTTCGATTGAATGGGCAATTTCTGTTCCATTGGGAAGTGCGCAGTTTGGAGCTGGAGAATCTGAATGGCTTGCAATTCAATACAGCTGATTCTGGGTTGGAGGGAGAGCAGCCGGCATTCTACGAGGCTACGCTATCGATTCAAGAGCAGCCGCAGGATACATTCCTTCGCTTGGATGGATGGAAGAAGGGTGTAGTGTTCGTAAACGGCTTCAATCTCGGACGTTACTGGGAAGTTGGTCCGCAGCAGACACTGTATGTTCCAGCACCGATACTCCGCCAAGGAGAAAACCAAATTGTCGTATTTGAGCTGCACACACCGGGGGACAAGCTTATTTTTGAAGCGGTTCCGTCCTTATAATGCCATATGTAGATTGTCGGAAATACAGAGCAGCCTTTCTTCTTCCGAGAAGGGCTGCTCACTTATTTTGTTTCACAACAAGGTTGATAAAAAATAATTGCCATTCGAACAGCACAACATGTTGTGCAGTGTGTGAATAAGGTTAATTACGCCTAAGTCGATCAAAGTTAATCAAATGACCGGAAGCATGTTGTCGGCTTCAGCAGGAACGAGATCAGGAATGAGATCGATCCCGGGTTCCAGTACGGAACTAGGTTCTTCTACCACTTCGACTGTATCTTGAACGGCATCGGACAATGGTTCTGCCACTTCTTCATGATTTGGAGATCCAACGGTTGTCTGTATGAACGTTGTTACTCCTTGCCGGTAGCGTTCTTGATCGACGGAATAAGCCGTACCATGGCCGGCTCCCTCAATGAGGATCAAGGAAGATGTATCATGCTTCGCTTCATGCAGTTGCTCACTCATCCATGTCGGTACGAAACGATCCTCCTTGCCATGAATGAATAAGACGGGAAGGGGGCACGTCTTCATAATTCGTAATGGACTTACTTGCTCCATGCGGAATCCTGCCTTGCTCAGAAGCAATCGATTAATGAGTGCCATAGTAGGCCATGCAGGCATTTGATTCAGCTTCGTTACTTGATAATGAATGAGCTGTGTCAAATCGGAGTAGGGGCAGTCAGCCACAATGAATTGAACCTGTGGCCTGCGGATTGCTGCGTATTCGAGCACGGTTCCCCCACCAAGTGATTGACCATGCAATCCAATGATGCAATCCTTCCCCTTCCGTTCAACAATCCAGTCCACCCACATTTGCACATCGTATTTTTCTTTGTAGCCAAAGGTTGTGTACTTGCCTTCACTCTGACCATGCCTGCGCTGATCAATGAGTAGTACATTAAAGCCTTGCTCGGTGAACATATCCATAAATTGAGCTGACCAAGGAAGAGCTCCTGTATAGCCGTGAACAATTAGCGCAATCCGGCGTGAATTCGGAAATTTCTCCATATAATAGCCGTGCAGCTTAATGCCATCATGGCTTCGGATAGTGACTTCTTCTTTGCGGCAAGCTTCAAATTGTTCACGAGTAAAGACCCCTTGCTGTTCAAGCATCTCCAGACAGCGATCGTAGGTGGAACATTTGGAGCGCGTCATATAGTGAACAGCATAATGGGGAATGAGCCAAGCAGACAGTAACAAAAAGATAATAATGCCAAATGCAATCGGTGTCAGCATTGCTGTCAGACCTCCAATCACGTATACATTAGTCAAGCATGTTGTCCGCGGATACGGATTAGGATGTGCAGATTGATGTCGATTTAACCGGACTCCAAGCAACCGTTGCAAGTAATGCTTCTAGTACTGAAGCATTGACCAAATAGCTAAGGGAAGATTCGTGTAATGCCTGAACGGGTAATGGGCTTATCAATATAGACTATGACCATATATGCCTGTGTGTGAAGTGGTATGAATTGCAGGAGCAGGATGGATTGGATTTCGGAGCCATTGTCCGTTACAATGGAACGGGGTAAGAGAAAGAACGAACTCGAGGGTCGAATAACATTCCAAAGCGGAATTATATACATAAGAAAGCTTGAACAATGCGGCAATACAAATGGCTGCAGGCTGATTATTCGTACTTTCATGAACATTACACACAGAAATGCCGCTGATTTAGCTGCAAGCCTGTGTCGCATTTCGTCAAAAACGTTTATAATGATTGCATAGACAAGCCCCGCCTCTGCGGGGTGTTGCCTTGTTCTGAGCGGGAACTGAGTACGTTCTACGCCATATGCAACGAGCGAAAGGATTTGGAACAATTATGTGTGGCATTGCTGGTATATATCATTTTCATGATCAACAACCTTCTGAACAAGTAGTACGCTCGATGATGGACTTGATCCACCATCGCGGACCGAATGACGCGAAGCTGTGGATTGGCGATCGTGTTGGACTAGGCTTCCGCCGTCTGTCCATTATCGACGTCGCAGTTGGAGCGCAGCCGCTCAGCAACGAGGATGATTCAATTTGGATTATTTTCAACGGGGAGATATACAATTATCAAGAGCTGCGTGAAGATTTGATCCATCGCGGGCACCAATTCAAGACACATACGGATACAGAAGTAATTATTCATCTGTACGAAGAGCATGGTTCGAAGTGTGTGCATCATCTTCGTGGTATGTTTGGCTTCGCCATCTGGGATCGCAACAAGCAGGAGCTGTTTATTGCGCGTGACCATTTCGGGATTAAGCCTGTATATTATTATCAAAATGACGAGATGTTCGTCTTTGGTTCGGAAATTAAAAGCTTGCTGGCGGTTCCAGGTGTTCAACGCCAAGTGAACATGAACAGCTTCTATAATTATTTAACATTCCAATACGTACCTGATCCGAACACGATGTATCAAGGGATTCATAAGCTGCCACCTGCGCACTCTATCACAATCCCGTTCGGTGGAAAGCCGATCATTGAGAAGTATTGGGATCCAATGTTCGAGCCTGTGGATCGTCCATTGACACAAATTATCGAGGAAATTCGCGATGTCATGCGCGACTCCGTAGAGCACCATCTTCATAGTGAAGTGGAACGCGGCTGTTTCCTCTCCAGTGGGATTGACTCGACGATTACATCTACTTTGATGCGTTCGATGGAACCGATCAAGACATTTAGTGTCGGCTTCGAAGGCGCGAATAATGAGACGATTATTGCTCGGGATACGGCTAGACAGCTGGATACGGAGCATTATGATCGCATGATTACACAGGAGATGTACTTCGACGCAGTACCGCGGGCGATCTGGCACTTGGACGAGCCAGTAGCGGATCCATCCGCGATTGCTTTGTATGAGGTTGCTCGCTTAGCGAAAGAGCATGTCACAGTCGTATTGTCAGGTGAGGGCGCGGATGAATTGTTCGGTGGATACCGCATATATCGCGAACCGCATTCCCTTCGTTATCTGTCATGGATGCCTGAAGGCATGCAGCGTGCGATGCATAAGATGGTGCAGTCCGTTCCGTTCAACTTCTATGGCAAGAACTACTTGCTTCGTGGAACGACGCCGCTTGAAGAACGCTTCCTCGGCAACGCGAACATTATGACAGATGATGCGAAGGTAGAACTGCTGCGTGCGACACAGTCCGAGATTGCTGACTTCACGAAGCCGTTTGATATCGCACGCACCTATTATGACCGTACACGCCACCTGGATCCTGTATCGCGGATGCAGTATATCGATATGAATCTGTGGATGCCTGGCGACATCCTGATGAAGGCGGATAAGCTGACGATGGCGCATTCGCTTGAACTGCGCGTTCCGTTCTTGGATCGCAAAGTATTCGACGTGGCCCGCAGCATCCCAGCCCATTACCGCATTGCAGACGGTACGACGAAATATGCGCTTCGCAAAGCGATGCAGGGCATTATCCCAGATTCGGTATTGAACCGTCCGAAGCTTGGCTTCCCGGTACCAATGCGCGACTGGCTGCGCACGGAACGTGCAAACATCATGTGGGAAGAGTTGTCCGCAAGCGGTATTGACCACCTCGTCAATTTGACGGCTGTTGAAGATATGTTCCGCCGTCACAAGAATGGACAAGGAGACTACTCCCGCAAGATTTGGACATTGCATGTGTTTGCCCTCTGGCACCGCACATACATGAAACAGCAATAAAATAGTGGATTTAGATAAGCAGCTCCTGTTAAGCAGGGGCTGTTTTTTTGCGTTTAGTTGAAACTGGGAAAATGCAGGATATTGTAATTCCGATTAGGCAGCATGCATCACATCTCATCTCATGAAATCAACTAATAGGCTCATTAATGAAGAACGCGATTATTATCGAAAAAGGGAGAATTTTGAATGTAAGCTGACAGGTTTAACAAAACTTGTTTGGGATTATTTTCATATCCCCATTACAATCATAGTGAATCTATAAAAATTGGAGGTTTTGAACCATGCGCAATAAGTTTGTCGCGTCTATAATCATGGGACTCGTATTCCTATTAGTATTTTCAGTCTCGACAGCATTTGGAGCAAGCAGCATAGGTGATCCATCCTATAATCCAGACTACGGCTGGAAGCGTTACACCCAGTATTCTTCCGAAATTATGTATAGCGGAAATTGGTGGAATAGTGGTAATGCGAAACTAACCAGCTCCAGAAGCGCTTCAGTAAAGTTCAACTTTGTCGGCAGCTCGGTTCGCCTCATCGCACAAAATTATGGATATGGCTCCTATGATATTTCCGATAACATTACAGTTATTGTAGATAAAAAACCTTACACCACAATTTCAATGAGAAATATTCCTTCTGATTACTACAATCCACGTCTGGCTTATGAATTGACAGGATTATCGAATAGCGAGCACAGTATTGAATTTATCAACCAGACCGACAAGCTTATGTTCATCAGCGCCGTGGATGTACCATCTGACGGTCAATTGCGCCCATACAATCCAGACGCCGTGTATACGCCGAAAATGAGCGTAACTTCTGTGACGTATACAGTGTACTTGAATCAAACGTTTGACGTCCAAATTAAGCTGGATAATGTCAAAAATATTTATGCAGAAGATGTCAGCTTAACCTATGACAAAACGCGGTTCGAACTCGTTGATGCTTACGCTGATAATAAGCTGATGATCGTCCATCAGAAGGACTCCGATGTTCTCCGCTTCATTACAGCAAGTAAGGGGCGCTATAACGGTATTAATGGCAGCAGTGTATTGTTAAATTTGAAGTTCAGAGCTACTAATTTAGGACGCGGCAAGGTTGATGTTGTAAAAGCAGTTGTTGCGGATAACGGACAGAATGAAGTAAATGTAGCTCGCGAGAACATGAACTCTTGGACATTCACGGTGGTAGGAAGCCCTAAGTTCAGCTTGAAGCATATCGGTAAGCTTGCCTATCACTATCAAGAGGACAAGTCGGTATTGTCAAGCAATATTCAAAATGTCGTGGGCGACAACGGTCCAATCGAGCAGGTTGACCTGAAGCAACTGGTCAAATCAGTGTTATCCAACCCTTTGTATAACTAGTATCCAAATGGCAACAAACGTTTATCAAAATGCTAAAAAAGCAGCAAGCTGATTCCCGTGATGGGAAAGGCTTGCTGCTTTTCATCTTTTATCTATTTCGCATGTTGGCGAGAATTATTTCGAAGAAGCTTGTGGCTGTGTCATTGTATCGTCAGAGCTCTCGCCTGGCTTGCGCTTCTGCATCGCCTCACGGGAAATGCGTCCGTTGCCGATCAGCAATGCAACGAAGATACCGACCACGATGAAGCCGAGACCTGTCAAGAAGACAGTGGAGAAGGAAGCAGACCAAGCATCCTTGATCGTATTCAACACGTTCACTTTCAAGTCCTCAGGAAGCTGTTTCAGCAAATCGCTGTTAATCAGCAACTGATACAGCGTATTGGAATCTGTACCGGTCTTGCTCAGAACGGCTTGCGTTCCTGGATCAGCACTAGCAGTTGCATTCGCAATATTTGTTGCAATGACGCTGTTCATAATAACGTTGAACAAGGTTGCCCCGATCGTCGATCCGATAGAACGGAAGAACGTCGTAGCGGAAGTGACTGTACCCAGCTTTTCGCGTGGAAATGCATTCTGTACAACCAGCGTAATAATTGGCATAACCATACCGATACCAAAGCCAAGTACAACCATGAACGAATAAGCTATCCAAGTTGAAGTGCTGACACCCATTGTACTCATGAGCCAGAAACCGATGGACGTAATGATCATGCCCATGGTCATAACCGCACGATAACGCATGCGCAGAACCAGCTGTCCAGCCAAGATGCTTGCAATAATCAAGGCAATCATCATTGGTGTCATCGTAGAGCCTGCTTGTGTCGGTGTTACGCCAAGCACCCCTTGCATGAACATCGGCACGAACATAATGGCACCGAACATGCCAAGACCAACGAGGAAGCCGAGTGCTACAGATACGTTGAAGATACGGCTTTTGAAGAGTGACATATCAATAATTGGTTCTGCTGCTCTGCGCTCAACGAAGACAAACAGAACGAAGAGCACCAATGCACCAGCAAACACGAGAATGCTTGTTGGAGAATCCCATGCATACTTGTTATGGTCGAGTGACAGCCCAAGCAGCAATAAGACGATACCCGGGATAAGAGTGAAAATTCCGAGCCAGTCGATCGAGATTTTTTTGCTCTTGTCTCGAGGCTCATCAATTGATTTCATGCCAATAAAGATTAAGATCGTTGACAATAAACCGAACGGAACATTAATAAGGAAAATCCAGTGCCAGCTGATATTATCAACAATAAATCCGCCAAAGAACGGACCGATGACGGAACTGAGACCGAAGATGGCCCCGAATACCCCTTGCCACTTGGCGCGTTCCTGCGGACTGAACATCATACCAATAATTGTCTGGGACATCGGCATCAGCATACCGCCGCCGATACCTTGGATCGCCCGGTAAATAATTAACTGCTCCATATTCACTGCCGTTGCGCATAAGCCTGAACCAACAACGAAGATAAGCCATCCAGTCAGGTAGATGAATCGGCTTCCGAACAAATCCGCTAATTTCCCAGCAAGCGGGATGACTGCTGTAGAGCAGATCATATAAGCGGTTGTTACCCAAGCGAAGATGGCGAACCCATTGAGATCCTTAATTATCGTTGGCATGGCCGTGCCGACGATCGTCTGTTCCAGGGAACTGAAGAACATCCCCATAATCAGACCGAATAGTACCATATTGCGGCGAGATGCCGTATGGTCTTTCACTGTGGCCATTTATTAATCACCTTTCTTTCATGCTCGTTTATATGTTGTGTGAACGACTGACCTTCGGGTCAAAAAATAGCATGTTGATACTATAATCCCGATTGACCGCGAAGTCAATTGTTTTGGAACTAAAATATTTTTCATAATATTATGTTTGTGGTATGGTAGGAATAACGTAACAAACGATGCTGACTAGGCGGTCAAAAAGGGCTGAACCGAAAGTCATGACATACGGAGGACGGAACATGGAAGAGAAAAAACGTCTCATCATGGAAACAGCGCTCTCGCTGTTCGCTGAAAAGGGTTATCATGAAACCTCGATTCAAGAAATTGCAGAACGTATCGGAATTGCCAAGGGATCAGTCTATTCCTTCTTTCGTTCGAAGGAAGAAATATTATTCACAATATTCGACCATTATCACCAGATGATGTATGAATTAGCACGGGATACACTCGCTGACAATTTGCCAGCTCGCCAGAAGCTGAACAAGCTCATTCACATTTCTCTGGAGCAGTTCGGCAGATTCAAGTTGTTCCTTACCCTGCAGCGCAAGGAAGCACACCTATATAAGAAGCGGGAAATTCGGGATATGGTTTTCGATTTCCGTGCAAAGCGCTTCTTTACCTTCCGCCAAGTAGTTGCTGAAGTTTACGGTCAGGAAGCGGAGCCTTATTGGATGGACTTAGCGACAATTATTAGTGGTATGACCATTGAGTTCATGAGTTATGCGACATTTGACCGGAAAAATGTGGACTTCGATCAAGTGTGCACCTTTATTGTAAATGTTCTGGATGCGACTGCAGAGTCACTTGTTCACAAGCATGCCGAGCCTGTACTTACCATGGCGCTTATGAATGATTTTATGCGTTCCGGACACGTAAGCATGTCCAACTCGCAGCAACAATTGCTGGATCAAGTGTGGCTGCTGAAGGATGCAGTGATGAGTGCACCGTTCAGCTTGAAGCAGCGTGAGGAAGCGGAGCAAGCGTACACAGCTCTAGAGTCAGAGATATTAAGGGGAAGCGGCAAAACGGTTAATGCGAGAGCAATGACACTGTTCCTCTGCTCGATGCCGGACGATACAATTGAGCAGGCGGCCAAGCGGATTCTAACCTTGCTGGAGCACACTTGCGAGTCAGAAGGGGATGAACGAACATGCAAGCGTGGCTGAACAGAATTGATCCGATCACGAAGGGGATATGGCTGTTCGGCACCGGTCTTGCCGTTATGATTAGCATGAAGCTGAATTGGCAGCTTGGCTGGTTCTTATCCCTGCTTATCATCGGAGTGACGGGAGCGGGGTGGTCAGGTGCGCGATGGAGAACGGTGCTCATTATGCTGCTTGGCTTCGCACTGCCGCTCTTTCTATTCCAGTGCCTAGTCCTGCCGGGTACCAAGATTCGGCTTACGATTCTCGGATTGAATCTGACCGAGGAAGCGTGCCGTACTTCACTCACGCTGACGCTGCGTGCATTGACGCTGTTTCTGTCGTCATTGCTATACGCTACGACTACAGAGCCGCGTGATGTTGTCACGGCGTTGTCCCATCATCTAAGGCTGCCGAATCGCTTCGCGTTCGCCGTTGCCATCGCGCTGCGCTTCGTCCCTCTTCTCGCTGAAGAAGCGCGCAATATTCGTGAGGCACAGCGGATGCGTCAGCTTACCGCGCCGCAGGGGATTGGTGAGCGAATGCGTCTAGCGGGGCAATATGTCGCTGCGGTTACGTCCAGTGCGATGCGCCGCGTTCAAAATGTAGCGACAGCAATGGAAGTGAAGCAATTCGGGGCAAGCATTGCTCGAACGTCATGGAGAACTTTGCATTTTACTGCGCTTGGGATCAGCTTTGCGACTGCGACTGTAGGAGCTATGACTGCGACAATTCTTTTGGGTTAATAAAAAACGCACACTATATTGATAGATTTAACTTGCATTTCCATGCCATCCCTTGTAACGTTAATGGTGGTTTATCTGTTGTGGGTTAACATATACTAGTATCACAACGTTACATAAGTAGAAGAATTGGGGATGAGTCATCTATGAGAATGGGAAATGGAACAACTACAATGAACGAATCTCGTTTCTCGCTCCGTTCCCTTACACTAGCGGACTGGGTGCTGATGGCACTGCTTGCAGCTGCAAATGGTGTAATGACGACCGGGTTATCTTGGGTAAATAAGCTGCTGCACTCTGTTGGTGGACCAATGCTAACATCAACGATCGTCGGCTTGTACATGATATATGGTCTGCTTGCGATATATGTTATCCGTAAGCCAGGGGCAGCGTTGGTAACATATTCGCTTGGCGCTTGTGTGCAAATCTTAATGGGAAGCGCATATGGGGCTTGGTCTTGTATTGCTGCGGCATTATGCTATGCGGTTGTGATTGAACCGTTGTTTTATGTATTCCGTTACCGTCAATACAATTGGTTCACCATGCTGTTCGTAGGTACAGCAGCAGTACCGCTGTGGTTTGTGGTTTCGGCCTTTATGTTCGGTTATATCCAATATGAGATGTGGGTACTTATTGCAACCTTAATTATCCGCTGTATAAGCGGGATGCTGCTGTGCGGTGCTCTAACCAAGATGATTGGGGATCGGATTGCTTCTACAAGAGCAATGCGCCCATTCGCACTAGGAAGAGAGTCACGCGGGCAGTAGTATGGTAGGGGGCCAGTTTAATATGAGAATCCTACAATCTAAGGAGGTCATGCGCGCTGAGCGTGTGGCCTTTACTTATTTTGGCGAGTCTGAACCAGTATTGCAGCCATGCAGCTTCTGTATCAAGTCTGGATCTGTTGTGCTGCTGGCAGGGGGGAATGGGAGCGGCAAGACAACGCTCCTCAAGCTGATGGCCGGTGCAATGCAGTCGCATGAAGGCCAGCAGCAAGGTGTATTGAGCTGCGGCATGGTGAAGGATGGACAGGCGCCAATCAGGGGCTTCATCCTGCAGGAGGCCAAGGAGCAGTTTGTGATTGGTACGGTTGAGGATGAGTTAGCCTTCGCACCCGAGAATCTTGGCCTGCCGCGAGAGGTCATCCATAGTAGAGTAGAAGAGCAGCTTGATAAGGCTGATTTGCGTCAACTGCGCTTGCGTCAGGTTCAGCAGTTGTCAGGAGGCGAACAGCAACGTACAGCTGTTGCTTCTGTATTGACGATGGAGCCGGATGTGCTGGTTATTGATGACGCGTGGAGTCAGATGGATAAGGAATCTCGACGCAGTCTGTTAGAGCAGCTTCAAGCTTGGCATAGTCAGGGTAGGACGATAGTATTAGCCGCATCGCGCCTAGACGAGCTGTCAGACGAGTGGCAGCATGGCTGGATACAAGATGCACAGCTTCTTCTGTTGCATAATGGGAGAATGGTGTATGATGGAAAGATGCCTGTATATCCCGCAAGGGGCGGTTTGAACGGTCTATCCAGTCCGAAGGACGAGCTTCGCTGCTTGGAGCTCTGTTATGAGGCAGGCATTATACCTCCGAAGTGGGAAGGGAACGCTGAGACAACTATTATGTCCATGCAGGTGCCAGCCATTGTAAAACAAGGAAGTGCTGGAGACGATGCTGCTGTACGAGCAGAGTCTGCTGGGGGCGAGTGTAGTAGAATACTCGAAGAAGAAGTCCTTCTGCACTTATCGAAGGTGAGCTATCGGTATCATCCTATTGCTCATCGTGATCAGAAGCGTCGGCAGACAGAGGACGCGCTTCATAATGTTACCTTCCAGCTTAAGGCAGGGCGATGTATGCTGCTGACGGGCAAGAACGGGTCGGGGAAGTCAACCTTGTTCCGCCTTATAACCGGCGGCTTGTCGAAGCGCTCCGGCAGCATGGAAGGTGAATGGTGGATTGCAGGCCAATTGGGGCAGAAGCTGCGATCCTGTGAAGTGGCAAGACTTATTGGATTTACAGCACAGCAGCCCGAATCGGGCTTCTTTGCAGCGTCCGTGCAAGAGGAACTGCGAGATGCTCTCCATGCAGCGAATCAATGCGGGCGATTGCGCATAGAAGGACAGTCTTGGGAAGGCCACGCTGTCTACACGCATGAACAGGTGGAACGGGAAGTGGAGTCTCGATTGCAGCAATATTGTCTATGGGAAGTGAAGCATCTGCATCCGCATGATATGCCAACTGGATTGAAGCGGCTGCTCAGTCTAGCAATTGCTTCCGCGCACGAACCTGAAGTCATTCTGCTGGACGAGCCGACAGCCTCCTTGGATGCGGTACATGCAGCCTTCGTTCGCGACTGGTGTCTGCGCCAAGCGGAACAGGGACGCGCGTTGATTGTTGCCACACATGATCGCATGTGGGAAGAGGTAGAGCACCCGCGATTGATGCATGCTAATATGGATCGGGGCTCACTGCACATCAATCTAAAGTGAATCATGAGCTGCGGAAGCTGTACGAGATTGAGAAACGAAGGAAGGGTATTTATGGGGAACGAGGCTTCTATGCAAGCTGGACGAAGCCGCAAGCTTGTCACACTTGCACTACTATTGTCGACCTTTCTGGCGGCAATCGAAGTAACAGTAGTAAGTACAGCAATGCCGAAGATTGTTGCGGATTTAGGCGGATTATCCTTGATTAGCTGGGTATATGCCGCTTATTTGCTTACTACGGCAATCTCAACACCATTGTTCGGGAAGATGGCTGATTTATATGGCCGTAAGAACATATTTATTATCGGCTCCGCTCTGTTTGTAGGGGGATCGATGTTGTGCGGTCTATCGGGCACTATGACGCAGATGATTATATTCCGTGCTCTTCAAGGAATCGGAGCAGGCGCAGTAATGCCTGTTACCTTCACGATGGTAGCGGATATTTACACATACGAGGAACGAGCCAAGATTCAAGGCTTATTCAGCTCTATTTGGGGAATTGCTGGGTTGGTCGGGCCGTTAGTCGGCGGGTTCTTCGTCGATTCATTATCATGGCACTGGATATTCTACTTCAATGTGCCGTTCGGCATCGTATCGGTATGGATGATCATGGTGTGCTTCCATGAGAAGGTGGAGCGCAAGGACAAGCCTGTCGACTATGCGGGGGCAGCGACATTCTCCATCGGGATGACCGCATTCTTGTTTGCGATTATTACAGGCGGACAGGGGATCGCGTGGAATTCTCCATGGATGTTCGCACTGTTTGGGACTGCGGCTGTGTTCCTTGTTCTCTTCTTCCGGATCGAAGTGAAGGCAAAGGAACCGATGGTGCCGCTCAAGTTGTTCCGGATTCGCGACATCGGGGTGTCAAACCTTGTCAGCTTCCTCGCAAGTGCAATCGTGATGGGGATCAGCTCCTATATGCCGCTCTGGACACAAGGTGTGCTGGGGCAAAATGCCTCCAGTTCAGGCCTGTCACTGACCCCAATGTCAATTGGCTGGCTGATCGGATCAATTGTAGGCGGCCGTATGCTGATTAAGATAGGGGCACGCGTGACATCGACGCTAGGGATGATATTGATCGTGATCGCTTCCATATGGCTGTCGACGATTTCGGATACAACTCCGCTTATTTTGATCGTAATCATTATGTCATTGTCAGGCCTAGGTTTCGGCCTGTCGTTCACGGTATTTACCGTCATTGTCCAGTCTTCTGTCGATTGGAGCATGAGAGGTGCTTCAACAGCATTGAACACGTTCGTACGGTCGTTGGGGCAGATGCTTGGCATTGCCGCGTTCGGGACATTCTTAAATGCGAGCATTGCATCGATGGTATCGGATGCGGGGCCTGACGTATCCTCGCGTGTCTCGAATGAGGATCTGAGCAAGCTGTTGAATCCAGAAAGTGCAAGCTCGCTGTCGCCTGATTTAATGGGTACACTGCGCTCTTTCCTGGAGTCAGGGCTAGGGCAGGTCTTCCTGATAATGGCTATTATCGCGGTCGCATGCTTAGTAAGTATGTTGTTCATGCCTAAGTCGACAAATTCCGGGGGATCATCCGGTCAGGATGAAGCTTCTCCATCTCATTAAGGACAGGTGCAATGATACTTCTTTACGTAACTTAACCTAAAACACTAGATAATCAGGTCGTTTTTCCGGCAGTAGAAACTGCTTGGGAGGGCGGCCTTTTTCTTATGGGGATTGTTTCTCTTGCAAATAAATCACTCTACATTATCCTGCACAAAAGTAGGAAATTTTGGATTTGTGTCGAAGTATTTCGAAATAAGAGAAATGTACTGCTTCCATCTGTAAAGGAGTCACTCTGCCATGTCACGTACGTTACACCCATTGGCTTCGCTGCGTACAAGTATGCTGTTCGTGATACTGACCGTTCTCACTGCAGTGTTCTCTGTAATTGGACTCGAATTTTCATACGGTGCAGAGTTCATGCTGTGCGGGGCCACTCTGCTCATTATGCTTGTTCTGTATGGTTCGCACTGGGCGGCAATTATGGCGCTTATAATTGGACTGGGATATTATTTTTCAGGCTACGGTTCGTTTATATTGCTGCTTATTGGATTGGAAATGATATTGGTTGGATATATGTATGAACGGAAAAGAGGGTTCCTGCTTCTCTGGGACAGTCTGTTCTGGTTCGGAATCGGAGCCCCACTTGCAGCGGTTTTATTTTGTCTGCAGACCAACGAGTACAATGCAGAAGCACTACTTCAATATTTTATGTTCGCAATGAGCGGACTATTGAATGCTCTGATTGCTGATGTGGTCGTTACCTATATGCCATGGAAACGGCTGCTGCCTGATCTGCGAACGAAGTCCGTGTATCTCAATCAGCTTCTGATGCATCTCTCCGTCGCAATCGTGTTCATTCCGTTTCTGCTGAATATGCTGATTGATAGTCGCGATATGCAGCAGGACATCGAGCGGGATTCTTTAGCCAGAATTGAATTGCAAACCGCTCAAATTACAGACGCACTTCTGGAGATGGACAGAAAACAGCGCCAAGGGCTCAATCTCGGATCGATTATGGAGACAGGGAAGCTTCACGATAATTTAAAGCTCCATTCCCAGAATGGCTTATTGAAGTTGGCTGCATTCAATCATAAGGGCCAATTGGTCGCATCGAGTGATGAGGTGTGGTTCGAAAGCAATGCAGTGTACATGGAAGATACTGTACCTAATAAATCACCTGTTCGCATGGCCGCTCATCATTCACAAATTCGGATGGATGCTTACGGGGTGAAGTCCTCTTTTTCCCGTATTCTGCCCCCTGACAGAAATTATGATTATGGAACAAGAAGGTGGAATGACGGTTATTATGTTTTGGAGGACAAGCTGACCGATCATCCGATCGCTAAGGTTGTTGGCTTTATTCCAATTTCCTATTTTCTACAAACGACGATTGACGTCTATTTGCGCAAGTTCCTGATGTTGTTCATGGTCTGCTTGTTGGCTACCGGGGTATCACTTGCGGTAAGCCGCTTCATTGTTCGCTCTCTTCGTGATTTGGAGGAGGCGACCGCGGGAATGCACCATAAATTGTTGAAGGACAAGACTGTCAAATGGCCTTGCATTCGAATCGGAGAGATTCGTTTACTTGCAATCAATTTCCGGGCAATGAGTGATCGGTTAATGGAAGTATTCAAGGAAATGCTGCGTATGAATGAGAAGCTGCTTGACCAGACGAAAATGCTAGAGCTGTCGGAAGAGAAGCTCCAGCATATTGCTTATTATGATACGCTGACCCAGCTTCCCAATCGGCATTACTTTACGATGAATGTAGAGCGGGCGATGGAAGATGCGGATAACAAGGTTAGTTCATTGGCGTTAATGTTCATAGATATAGATCGGTTCAAGCATATCAATGATTCGCTCGGCCACAATGTAGGAGATATGCTCCTTGTACAAGTTGCCCAGCGCTTGTCGGATTGTCTATCAAAACTGTCCGGCCGGCATTTGAGCTCTCGATATGGTGGGGATGAGTTCATCATTATGCTCGAAGATAGCTCCAGAGAGGAAGTGAACGCGGTTGCTAAGCGGATTTTGCAGCGGCTGCGAGAGAGCTTCCTTGTACAGGCTCATGAACTATTTGTCTCCGCTAGCATCGGCGTATCCTTATATCCGGATAACGGATATGTATATACGGATCTGCTCAAGCAAGCAGATACAGCTATGTATGCCGCTAAGGACAGCGGTGGCCATTCAGTGGTCTTCTATGATGAACTACAGCCGACCTTGCAGCCTGAACGCATGTTTATGGAGACACGTTTGTACAGAGCGTTAGACCGTAGAGAGCTGCTGCTTCACTATCAACCGATCGTAGATGCCTCGGGAAAAGTCACGGCCGCAGAGGTGCTGCTTCGCTGGCTTTCCGGTGATGAAGGGTTTATATCGCCGACACAGTTCATTCCGGTCGCGGAAGAGACCGGACTAATCGTTCCTATTGGGGAATGGGTGCTTCGATCTGCATGCATGCAATACCGGATGTGGGCTGATGCAGGGATGCCTGCCTTCCAGCTGGCTGTGAATGTCTCGTTAAGGCAATTGCTTACGAATGACTTCGTCGCGACAATTGATCGAATTATTCGCGAGTGTGAGTTCAATCCGAGTGATTTGATTTTGGAGATAACGGAAGGATACGTTAACAAATCCACCGAGCAGGTCAACGAGGTATTGCACAATCTTAAGAAAAGAGGAGTTCAGGTAGCGATCGATGATTTTGGAACGGGCTATTCCTCGCTGCACCGCCTAAAGACTTTGCCTGCTCATGTGCTTAAAATTGACCGTTCTTTTGTGCGGCATTTGTTCGCGGATAAAGTGAATACTGCGATTGTTCAAGCGGTGATCCAAATGGGAGACAGCATGAATCTTAAAGTGACAGCTGAAGGGGTTGAAACACCTCAGGAGCTTGAACAGTTGCTCACACTTGGTTGTAGGCAGTTCCAAGGCTATTACATTAGTCCCCCGCTGGCAGCCGATGAATTTGCTGCTAGGTTCCCTGACTTTTCAAGCAAGCTAAGAAGCAATTCAATTGCAGCATATGGAGGTTAATTTGTGAAAGGGAAGGGCTTGCCATTTCGAAGATTAATTGTATTCGCAATGATGATCATCATGATATTTTCTTCAACCGGATGTGATGGAACCACGATCCCACCGCAATTGCAGGACGATGAGCGAGTCGTAGAGTCTAAGCCACCTTCCGCCATAACCGTGTGGTGCTTCGAACAACAGTATGCAGACTATGCCAAGAAATTCGAAATCGAGCATCCAGGCGTGAAGGTAAATGTAAAGCGTTTTTCTTATGAAGACCATGTTGATGCTTATTTGGATGCCTTGGAGCAGGGGGATGCTCCGGATGTTATGGAGGTTGGCCATGAATTTCTAGGGGAATTTACGGGGATACAAGGGTTGATGGACTTAAATGCCGCACCTTTTCTCGCGAACACGCTGAAGCCGGATATTTCTCCTGACTTATGGGATACTGGTCTATCCTTTGACAATAAGCGTCTTATCGCTCTCCCAATTACAACTTCGCCGCTTGTCACCTTCTATCGCAAGGACATTATGGAGCGATACGGATTTCCGTCAGACCCAGAAGAATTGGCTGTCTACATGGAGGATCCGAACCGCTGGCTGGCAATGGCGGAGAAGCTGAAGGAGCATGGCATTTATTTAATTCAGTGGGATCGGGAGCCCATGCAGTGGTTTGAGTCCATGTACCCGCTACTTAACAGCAGGCTGCAATTCAACCGGAATAATGCCATGATCGCGCAAGGCATGTTGTTGTCTCAGCGTGTTAATGTGCAGGGGCTGGATGCAAATGTCGGATTGTGGACGGATGCGGGGAATGAAGCGCTGCGGAACGGGAAGCTGGCAATGGTGTATCTTGGTTCCTGGGGAGAGCTGCAATTGGAGGAGTGGGTTCCGCATATGAAGGGATTGTGGAGAGCGACTCGCTTGCCAATGAAGTTGTACGGCTACTCGACAGGCGCATCGCTTATTATGTCTGAACAGGCCCAGAACAAGGAGCTGGCATGGTCGTTCATGAAGAGCGTGTTCTTTGGGGTGACCGATGATGCAACGGTTGCGGCGTATATGCCTTCTCGCAAAGTATTACTGGATAAAGCGCGCAGAAGCGAGTTTCTTGGGGGACAGCAGTCAGATCGATTATATATGGAGCTGGCTTCGAAGATGAAGGAGTTCCGTCCAACCCCGCTTGATAAGCTGGCTGTCGAATGGTATCGCAGTACGAGGCAGAAGGGGATCGAGAATAACTCTCCGCCTGGTGTAATACTCAATCAGATTGAGAAGCTCATTGAGCAGCAATTGCAGCAGGAGAGGCGCGTGTTATTGCGATATTCGCGTGCGACATTCAGAACGTTGGACTTGTTTTCATGAAGAGAAATAACAAGGGCGGAAGAACATGTTCTTCCGCTCTGTGCGTTAATTCAGCCTTGTTGGAAATTTAAGCGTATTAACTAATGGATTTGCTACGAGCCCTTTTTCGTGACAAGGCTTAACTTCTCTGCTTGGATCCCGAGCTTCTTGAGCAATTGAATAGCCTCTTTTTTCTCTTCGAGTGTCAGCCCACTCATGGCACGCTTTAGGAGTAGAGAATGCTTGGGGAACAGTCCCTGCATTTCTTCACGGCCTTTATCTGTCAACTCGGCGAAGATCACGCGACGATCCGTCGCGCAAGGGTGGCGGCGCAGCATGCCGTTACGTTCGAGCTTATCAATGACATAGGTTACGTTTCCGCTCTGTAGAAGGAGCTTGGAACCGATTTGTTGAATGGGTTGAGGCCCTTTATGATAAAGCATTTCGAGTACGGAGAAATCAGTCGGGTTATATCCTTCTATTTTGCAACCAGCAGCCGAGTGATCCGTTACGCTCTTGAATGCCTTAGAGAAGACACGGAATAAATGCAAGGCAGCTTCGGTCTCATGATCGATTCGTTCAGACATACGAATCCCCCTCATTTCTTGATTTACTCTTTTATCGTATATCGAAGGAGATAGGAGATTAAATGTCTTTTGTCACACTTGTGAAACAATGAACAAAAAAATTTTGAATTATTCAAATTTAGAAAGGGCAATTCGGTAACATTTGGTTGAACCTGGCATTCAGTACATTGAAACTGCCCAGCTCTGTGCAAGAATAGATACGATAGAGTAAACTAAAAGTTAGAAGAACGGTTAGGTACAGCAGCTTGGCTATGCCTAAGATGAAGGGGGAGATCCGCATGGTTGTTCTTGATGCAAGGATACAATCTGCAGGATATGAGAAAGGCGAGTCTAAAATACATAATATCGAATTTCAAGTAGAAGCGGGTCAATTGGTAGGGCTAATCGGTCCGAACGGTGCTGGGAAGAGCACGACAATCAAGTCCGTGCTGGGCATTATGCGAGATGTTGCTGGCAGCGTTCAGATTGGGGATGGCAATGGAACTTATGCATACGTGCCTGAACAGCCTGTCCTCTATGACTCCATGACATTATGGGAGCATTTAGAACTCGCTGCATCTGCATATGATCTGCCGCAGGAACAGTTTGCCGAGCAGGCGAATTATCTGCTCACCGAATTTCAAATGACAGAGGTGAGGCACCATTTCCCAACGAGCTTCTCGAAGGGGATGCAGCAGAAGCTGATGCTTATCATTGCCTTCATGCTCAAGCCGTCATTATACATCGTGGATGAGCCCTTCATTGGCTTGGATCCACGAGCAACGCGGAAGTTCCTCCGTATGCTTGAGGAGGAACGCAAGCGGGGAGCGGGCGTCCTCATGAGTACGCATGTACTCGACACGGCTGAGCGCGTCTGCGACAGCTTCATCCTGCTTCATCAGGGAAGCGTGGTTGCAAGAGGGACGTTTGATGAAGTGCGTCAAATAAGCGGGTTGCCGGATGGAACCCTATTCGATTGTTTCGAGGTGTTGACCTAATGGGGAGCGAGGGACAGGTTCGTCCATTGTCGACGATGAAGGTAACATCCCCGCAAACACTTGCCTTCCGCCGCTTCCAGACGAATATGGTGTATCAATGGCGGGCACTTCGTATCGCATTGGATTGGACGGTATGGTTGTATATTGTCGTACCGCTATTGCTCCTAGGAGTTAAGTTCTATTGGGGATGGTGGGTAGAACCCTTGGATGCTGCATGGTTGAAGCTGCCTATAGCGGTCTGGCTGCTTCCCTTGCTGCTGCCTATCATAAGTGGATCACTTCGCACTTGGGTGGAAGGCGGGGATATTCTCTTCCTTCGTCAGCAGCCGCATTGGTGGAAGCCGCTTGTTCGATTCGGGTTAATTCAATATGCACTGCGAGGAACGATCATAACGGCCATCATACTGTTACTGCTTGCTCCATGGCTCATACGCGGGTATTCATTGCATAGTACGGATTTACTCGCGATCGGATTTGCCGTTAGCTCCTTATCCTACTTAGCAGGATTAGTACGGAACTATAATTTGGCTGCTTTCTCAGGTTGGGCACGTTGGATGATCCGCTTTGTCACAGGGGTGGCAGCTCTTGGCTTGTATGGAGTTATTCTTTACTTGCTCGGTATTCATGTGAGTTGGGTGCTCGTCTATGGCTCGATTATATTGGTCAGCTGCTTCCCCCTTATTCGCTGGCGAGACCATGTTCAGCATACATTTGAGCATGATGTTGAACGGGAGGGCGAGCTCAAGATGCAATTAACGGCGATGCTGCTGTCGCAGAGCGTGGATAGAGCACAACGGCGCAAACGGACACGCCCAATGTTGTTCCCGAAGTCGGGCTACTTCATGAAGACGAATGAGTCAGGCCGCCTTATTGGAGCTATCGCGGTCAAGTCATTGCTTCGAAGCAGCACGCATCGCAAGTTTTATTTGCAGCTCCTCTTTATTGGAATGAGTGCTTCTTATATCACTTCACTGCATGGTCTGTTCATTCTTATAGGGCCGGTGCTAAGCGGTATTCTCGGATACTGGCTGAGCACGTATTGGAAGGAATTCATCGATGGTGATGTGGCGTCCATGTTCAGCTTCCGCTCAGAGAGTTTGCAGCAGGCCTCGGCGCATATGACGCGTGTCTTATGTGCAGGGCCAGGCGTGCTGTGGGGGTTGTCTGCAGGTATTGCTGCAACACCTATTATGATTCCGCTATATGTAGCGGGAGGTGGTCTGATGGCTGCCTTCATCGGCAATACAATCGTTACGCTGCGTGGGTGGAAGCAGAAGAAGCAAATGGAGGAGAGACAAGAACAGTCACATTTGTCCTCTACTGAATAAAGTATTCGGCAACTGCTCGTACAACCAATTGCAGGACAGATTGTGTGTATGTTCCTCCTGTCTGGCGGGTATATTAACGTAAGCTTATTCGAATAGGAGGAACGAGGATGCAAGATACGACTGCGATTCGGTTCCGATTCTCGGATCCTGCAGGTGCAAGATTGGCGTTCGATACGTTGGAGGAGCTAGGATATACGCCTGCTTACGACAGCGCTAGTGAGACAGAACTGCATATCCATGTAGACAAGCGAGATTTGACCTCTGCGCTTGAGATCGCAGAGGCGCACGGCGGCCAGCTTCTAGAAGAAGCGAGTATGACGGAGATGTCCGTTATGGATCAAGCCTATGGAATGAATTATATCCCTATCCCGGCCCATATGGTCAATGAGGATTGGGCAGATGATGACCGCTATGCGTCTGCTAGGCACAATCCGAGTCATGATGACTTGTCGCATCGTGATGAAGAAGCATACGGGATGTTTGATGATGAGACGACGAATCACTTCCCTGGCGGCATCCATATCTAATGATAGAAGACAAACAGCCTGCTCTGTGAGCAGGCTGTTTGCTTGTTATGCTTGATGTAGGGTCTGCTGAGCAGCATGCATCCCTGCCGTATAGCCAGTTGCGAAGGCAGCTGTAATGTTATAGCCGCCCGTATAGCCATGAACATCCAATATTTCTCCGCAGAAGTAGAGTCCATGCGCCTTTTTGGAATGCATCGTCTTCGGATCGATTTCCTTAAGATTTACACCGCCGCCTGTAACAAAGGCTTCCTCAAGCGATAACGTGCCGTTGACCTTCACAGGAAATGCCTTAATCAATTGGCACATCTCCTGCCATGGCTGCTTCGGAATATGGTCGTATGTGGTACCTTCATCGATGCCAGACTGTTCAAGCAGAAGCGGGATTACTCGTTCAGGCAGCAGATGCTTCAGTACATTCTTAATAGCTTTCTTCGGTTCTTGGGCACAAATGCGAAGCGAATCTCGAACAAGCTCATCCAGTGACAGATCAGGCTTCATATCGATGGTGACCTGTACGGTCTGAAGGCCGGAACGCTTCAATTCCTTCACGACGAATTGGCTGCAGCGAAGTGCAGCAGGGCCGGACAGGCCAAAGTGGGTAAAGAGCAGGTCGCCTTGATGCTCAATGATCTTCTTCCCCTTGCTGTTCCATACCACGATCCGAATATCGCGCAAGGACAATCCTTGAAGCAGCTTTTCACGAATAAAGTACGTATTCGAGGTTAGAGGTACTTCCGTCGGATACAGATCCGTAATGGAATGTCCGGCAGCCTCTGCCCAAGCATAGCCGTCTCCTGTTGAGCCCGTATGAGGAACAGACTTCCCGCCGGTAGCCAGTATGACCGCTGGGGCATACAATGCGGATCCATCTTTGAAGCGCACACCTTGGACGGAACCATCCTCGTACAGCAGATGTGCGACAGGCTGATTGACACGAATCGCTACTCCTAATCGGCGTACTTCTCCTAGAAGTGACTCAACGACCGTCTTCGCCTTGTCTGATACGGGGAACATACGGCCATTGTCCTCTTCCTTCAATGCAATACCGAGATTCTCGAAGAACTCGATTATATCCTGATTGTTAAAATGATTGAACGCGCTGTGCAGAAATCTCCCATTGCCAGGGATATGCTGAATCAGCTCGTCCAGTGGTTTATTGTTCGTTACATTGCAGCGTCCTCCGCCAGATATAGCAAGCTTGCGGCCAAGTCGGTCTCCCTTATCCACGAGAATTACCTTGGCTCCGTTGCGTGCAGCAGAGATGGATGCCATAAGTCCAGAGGGGCCGCCACCTACGACGATAACATCGGTTCGTTCCATTTTGTACTCCTTTGACAGGTCTTTGACAGGGTTAGGATACGCACTGCGCATCCGTTACTGATGCCTATTGTATCGTAAAAACTAAAACTTCGCTAAAACGTTCGGCTGTTCCATTGAAAAGCCCTCATTTTTATGCTTTAATCAAGCCAATCTTACCATTTTCTATCCTGACAAGAGGAGAACCGTATGTACGTAGCACTTAAGGAAGTCTTACTGCAAAGCCTTATTGCCTGCATACCAGCGATTGCCTATCAAGTCTGCTCCTTGAAGCCAGAGCGGGTGTCCCGCGCCCCTCTCGTCATAGGATTGTCTTCTGCTTTTTCTATGCTGTTATGCATCGTATTTTCCTTCTATACAGAAATGCCCCAGCCTTTTGATTTTCGATTTTTGCCATTTATGATAGGAGTAATGTATGGTGGATATCGGGTTGGGTTCCTCATGATTGGATTATATTTAGGTATGCTTGGTTTTTTCTATCACGATGGGCATCCCCAGAAGCTGTGGAGTGATGCACTCCTTTATATGATCCCGCTATTGTTTGCTTTTATTAATTCTTTCCGTCAATCCGGATTCCGCCAACGTGTCACTATTATTTTGTCCTTCTCCTTCGCGGGTATTGTTCTCTATTCCTTGGTTTATGGAGTGCTGCTGTGGAGGCATGAACGAGTTATTGATGGCAGTATGCTTCTATCGATGCTCATGCTAGGAGCAGCCTTTTTCTTAACCGCTTACTTAGCTGTGTACTATATGGAGGAGACGAGGGAGAAGCTATTCCTTGTACAAGGATATGAAATCGTCTCTACGAAATATCGTGAAGAAGCAGAGAAGCTGAATCTATTAATAGACACGACACCGCTCGGTGTCATCGCGGTTGATGCACAGACCAATATAACCGCTTTAAATGATATGATGCTGCGCAGTATGCAGAATGCAGCACCTCATGTGACAAAGGGAGACATTCTCGGCCGCCCTTTTCGCTGCCTGTTGACACAGGTGGGGGATATTCCAACTTTGTACGACGGCATGTATCGTGCACTCGCGGGAGAGAAGATGGAAGGCGTAGTAGTGAAATTGGACGAACGAGAGTA
This sequence comes from Paenibacillus wuxiensis, assembly GCF_040195695.1. NCBI lineage: Bacteria > Bacillati > Bacillota > Bacilli > Caryophanales > Paenibacillaceae > Paenibacillus > Paenibacillus wuxiensis. The sequence continues at coordinate 366,482 of NZ_JBEFZI010000005.1, forward strand.
CGTCGTTAGTACAAGTGCGATTCGAAGCGAGACTACTGGAGCGATAACAGGGGCTGTCGGCATGCTGCATGATATTACGGAGCTGTCGAAGCTGCGTGCAGAGCTGGGCAAGATGGATCGCTTAAGCTTAGTCGGGCAGATGGCGGCAAGCATCACGCACGAAATTCGTAATCCAATGGCGGTTATTCGTGGGTTCATACAGCTGCTCCAAGAAAAGAGTCCCGCGCATTTGAAGGAATACTATCGAATCGTAATAGAAGAGATCGATAGAGCAAACAGCATCATTAACGACTTTCTCGCTTTAGCGCAAAATCGTATTATTGAGAAAGAACAGGTTCACCTTCATGACATTATTCATCAGTTATCACCGTTGCTTTGGGCTGATGCAAATATGAGAGGTCAAGAGATTGCGTTGAAGCTTGCGGAAAATGTGCCGATTTTCCCTGTCAATGTGAAGGAGATGAAGCAGCTTATTCTGAATCTGTCGCGCAACGCCATGGAGGCGATGGAAGCGATGGACACAGAGGCCGTGCTTACGCTCGAAACAAGATTTGTTGGAGGGCAAGTGCAGCTGCGTATTCAAGATACAGGGTCTGGTATTCCCGCCGACATTGTGGAGCGGCTATTTGAGCCATTTTACACAACGAAATCAAAGGGGACGGGCCTTGGCTTGCCATTGTGCTTGAGTATTGTCGAACAGCATGATGGAACGATAGAGGTGCATACGGGGGAAGATGGAACGGTGTTTGAGGCAGCCTTTCGCCTAGAACAGACGAGCCAATCTCCGGTTCATGTCCCGACAGCTGCATGGGACTCTTCACTTGCACAGCATCCAGTACAACTAGGGAATATGCAGCCGGATAAGGAGGAAGCATTGAACCAAGTCTAGTCTTTCGCTAATATGAAGCTTGGAGGTGAATAGGGTGAGCGTCATGCAGCTTGGCAATTTTACAATTCATTGGGGCCTGCTCGTTAGCCTGCTCTCCTTGCTTCTAGCAGCTGGGGCGGTGGCGCTCCGGGCACGCGCGGAAAGTGGAATCTCGCGCCGTTATGGAGATTGGGCAATGACGGTTATTCTAGTCGTCATACTCAATGAGAAGTTCGGATTTCTATGGGACACGCCCTCAATTCTGTGGCGGCAGCCGCGTTCGCTGCTGTACATGACAGGCACTTCCACAGAGGGGAATATCCTGCTTGTGCTTGGCATTATTGTATGGACGACCTTATACATACGCAAGCATCAATTGTCTTATCCCGTGCTCATTGATCTATTGTCGCATAGTATGTTGACTTACGTAGCGGCATATGGGTGGCTCTATACGCTTAATGGTGGACAGGCCCCGGGATTTACACCGCTGCTTCAGATTAGCGGATTCCAGGTGTCGGGGATACCGCCCGCTGAGACGCTAGGTTGCATCGTTCTCCTTGCCTTGCTCTGGTCTCGTCAGAGAAGGCTCGGAACGCTTGTTGACGCACAGATCACTTTTGTTGTATGCGGTGTGGTTGGCATGCTCGGGAGTTATGCATATGGCGATGGTTCTACATGGATGTATTTAACAGTGGAGCAGTGGATCTACAGTGTAATGCTAGCGGCGGGTTATATGGTAACCCGGAGTAGAGAGCGGGGAGTGGCGCATAAGAATGCGCAGGACGAGGCTGCAATGCCTGTAGAGCCTCCTGCATCACAAGGATAGGTCAGTTGCTGCCTGAGCATAATAGAACCGACTTTGTGAAAAGGAGGCCTATGCGATGAGCCAAGATTCAAAGGAACAGCGCAAGCAAGACAAGCAAAACAGCGCTGCGAATGATACCTGCGGAGTCGATAAGAAGTTGAATGGTCCGAATCGCCCTTCTACGTAGAAGGATGCGATATTCGGTCATGGAGCTTCCTCAGTAATGAGGGCCTAACTGGTAGAAGTCAGTGAGCCGGAACCGTTATCGGTTTCGGCTTTCCCTTGCTTTACTTCACTACAAATGGTTACAATAGTAGCGACAGTGTCCGATGGTACTCATCCATCACTGACAACGGAATTATTTATAGAGTAGGAGTGAAGTACGGATGTCCATGTCTTTTGAGCAATATATGCGTGATATGGTTCAACCTATGCGTGACGAGTTAACTTCCATCGGCTGCGTTGAATTGCGAACACCAGAGGAAGTGGAAGAGAAGCTGGCTACAGCGAAGGGGACAGCACTTGTTGTTGTCAATTCAGTATGCGGTTGTGCCGCTGGACTGTGCCGTCCAGGCGTACGCAAGTCATTAGAGAATGATGCTACACCTGACCACTTGTTCACCGTATTTGCTGGGCAAGATAAGGAAGCAACGGCGAAGGCTCGCGAATACTTCGCGCCATATCCGCCTTCTTCTCCATCGATCGCTTTGATGAAGGATGGCGAGCTGGTGCATTTCATCGAGCGTCATCAAGTAGAGAATCGTTCAGCAGAGGAGATTGCTGCTGATCTGACGGCTGCATACGATAAGTTCTGCCGCTAAGTTAACTATGCCCCGCATCTTGTGATGCGGGGATTTCTATAGAATTGTAGGCCAAGCACGGATGCTTGTAGGAAGGGGACGAAATAATGAGTTTACAGCAAGAGATTATCAAGCGCTTCAACGTGCAGACACAGATCGATCCAGATGCTGAGGTGCGCAAGCGGGTCGACTTCTTGAAGCAGTATGTGTTGAATACAGGAACGAAGGGGCTTCTGATCGCGATTAGCGGCGGGATTGACAGTGCGGTTGCGACGGGATTATGCAAGCAGGCGACGGATGAATTGACTGCAGAGACAGGCAAGGAGTATATGACGCTTGGCGTGTTCCAGCCTTATGGTACTCAGGCAGATATTTCTGACAGCTATGCAACCGCGCAAGCATTCAATCTGAAGCATACGGTAGAAACGAATATTGCTAAAGCGGTTGATGAAGCCGCCCAAGAGGTAGAAGCTGCGCTTAAGCAGCTGCCGGAAGCACGTTCCTTAAGTGTTCCGAATAGAGGAAACATGAAGGCTCGTACTCGGATGGTTGTGCAATACGCGCTTGCCTTTGATCTGAATTTACTAGTTGTAGGTACTGATCACGCTTCTGAGGCGTTGACTGGCTTCTATACGAAGTGGGGAGACGGAGCAGTGGACATTACGCCATTGTCTTCTCTGAATAAGCGTCAAGTGCGCCAACTCGCGAAGCATATTGGTGTCCCTGCTAGCGTCATTGATAAGGCACCAACAGCAGGCCTGTGGGAAGGCCAAACCGATGAGAAGGAGCTTGGCATTACGTACGAGCATAATAGCGACTATCTCGAAGGTAAGAACATACCGGATGACGTGCGCGAGAAGATCGAGCGCCAATATCAGAAGACGGAACATAAGCGTTCCCCGATTCCCGGCATTTAACAGAACGAAATAACAGGTACACCGCTGAAAAGCAGTTACCTATGACAGAAGGCAAGCATCGCACTGGATGCTTGCCTTTTTGTATACATTGGGCGTTTTCTGAACTATTCGGTATCATGCATGCCAGCTTTATTGCGCCTTCACTTCCGGTTATACCGCGCGAGGATGTGCATCTTGGGATACGCCCTGCCAGAATATTTCTTTTAAGCGAGGGCGTGCGGCCTGCGGCCGTACTGCGCACTGTTCCTCAAACAGGCTGCCTAGTTTCAGGCAAGCTGTAGACAATGCAGATTCAGAGCCAGCGGCAACGAGCAATCCGCGGGATTCTAAATAGGCGATGACAACTTCATCTTCCTGAAGCTTGCGTTTCAAACGGAATGGGGATTCTGGATGATTAAGCTGCTGTTCTGTATATATGAAAATCGAATGTTCAGGATACATCGTATGCTCGATGAATGGGAGATGACATGTGATGACCTCTTGCTGAGTAAGTGACGCTAGGAGATGCTGGAGTGTAGAAATAGAATGTTTGACATTGGCATTCGTGCGTAAGTCCGAATATAGAGTCGTCATAGGTATCCTCCTTGCTGACTGTGTCTGCGTACAGCATGAGTGCGCTGCCGCGCTGAAGAATGTTATTCTGAGAATTACTCGTATTCTATCAGATTGAACCGAAAAAACAAGTGAACGGACTGTGACGGCTAATGCAATCTAGTGAAGAATTCAATAGCCCATTTATTCCACAATATGTATAATATAAGTGGCTAGTTTTGTATTTTTCTGTTATCTGTTCAATATCAAGGTACTTATTTAATTGAATGGAAAGAGGCGATGGAATGGCAAAGCAGCGTTTTAAATTGGAGAATGGTTATCGCGTGTTGTCGGTATGGCTAGCGGTTATTATGCTGGCAGTCTCCAGCATGAGCTCTGCTCGCGCGGAGGAAGAACTGAACGTGTCTGCAAGTGCAGAGATTGTGGCTAAATGGGAATTTGCAAACCTAAAGAACGATCCAGGCATCTTCTATGCTGCATCCGGTTTATCCAAAGATTCCGCTACGCTTATCCAGGAGGTCGGTGGGAGTTCCAGAATAGGATTTACATTCGATGAGAGCGAAAAGAGCATCCGTTATCAAGGTTGGGATAAGGGCAAGGGCAAGAAAGCTTGGCTAGCCGCCTTGTCGACAAAGGGACTGGAGCAAATTACAGTATCTTCGCAGCAGAAGTCCTCCAGTACTGGGCCTAGAGACTTCAAGCTCCAAATTAGCACGGATCTGGCTAAGTGGACGGACGTTGAAAAAGGCACACTTGTGCTAGGCACGGAATACAGTTCTGCCAGCTCGTTAAACGGTATTGGGCTGCCAAGCGGTGCAGCCGATCGGGAGCGATTATATATTCGTTGGGTCGTAAACTCTGATTCAAAAGTGTCAGGCAGCGGCTCGATAAGCGATACCGGCTCAAGTCGAATCAAGGATATCGTTGTTCATGGCGTACCCAAAACGAACAGCTCACTCAAGGCGCCGCAGTTGTTAAACATGACCTTCAATGGAGATACCAAGACAAGCCTGGCGTTTGCCTGGTATACGCCGAAGGAGGTAACCGGCACGAAGCTGCAGGTGGTGGAAGCCTCCGAAATGGAGAACGGCACATTTCCGGAAGCTAAGGCGACTACTTATACGGGAAGTTCCGACATTATCGAGACATTCATGGTAAAAGGCGATCGATCCTCCAAGAAAAAAACGAAATTCGCCAGTCATAAGGTCACAGCTGATAATCTCAAGCCGGGGACGTCATATCGTTATCGGGCTGGAAATGGGGATGCGGATGGATGGGGAGCTATCGGCTCATTTACTACGGATCACGCAGACAATCGAGATTTTCATTTTATCGTAGGATCGGATTCGCAAGCCTCTAGCAAATCCACATTCGAACTCTGGCAGGATACGTTCCGCAGAGCGATCGAGCATATCGGGGATCCGAAGTTCTTTATATTAACCGGGGATTTGGTCGACAATGGTGATTTGGAATCACAGTGGCAGTGGTTTCTGGGCCTCCCTCAGCAGGAACTTGCCCGAGTGCCGCTCGTGCCCGTGCTTGGCGGCCATGAGGTGAGAGATTACGATGGAGACGAAACTACGGAGAACAATAATTTCTACAACCATTTTAACTTGCCGAAGGATGTAGTGAAAGGTACTCATGACGGTTCCGTGTATGCGTTCGAATATGGGGACGCGCTCTTCATGCAATTCAATTCCCAGTTCGAGGGCGGATTGAATAAAAAAGGAGAACTAGAGTGGGTGGATCCTGAATTCAACGCTCAATTGGAATGGATGAGAAATCAGGTTGCGAAGACTGATAAGAAATGGAAGTTCGTATCGCTCCACAAAGGCCCTTACTCGGCAGGAGACAATGCGGGACAGTGGGAAGATGGCCGTATCCAGTTCTACAAAAAATACTTGGTACCCGTATTCGATGAGCTGGGAATTGATATTGTGTTCGAAGCCCATGACCATATGTATATGAGATCCTACCAAATGCTCAATGATAAGCCGATCAAAAACGTGGTGAAGGATAAAGAGGGAAATGTAGTCGATCCGAAAGGCTCTGTGTACCTCATGACAAACTCAGTAGGCGGGAAATTTTACGAAAAACATCCGGGGTATGACGATTATTTTGCAGTCATTGACGCACAGCCGTTCAAAAAGATGTTCACTGATGTTTCGATATCGAACGATGTTTTGAAATTCACGTCCTATACGGCGGCAAAGAACGAAGAGGTTAAGAAATACGACGAGTACAGCATTAAAAGAACGGACGGCAAGCCTGGCAAGGTGGAGCAAGCCAACCTGAAGTTCGAGAGCAGAGATGCGATTCTGTCGTGGAGCCGTCCTGCCGTTGGATCGGAGCCTGTTAGAGGTTTCCGAATATATGAGCAGGATGATAAGGTGGGGAAAAATTGGAGTCTGTATGTCCCAGCCCTTCCAAGTCAATCCGAATATAGTTATGTGCTTAAGAACATAGATTCTAAGCAGAGCTATCGCTTCGTAATTAAGGCGGTAGGAGCAAGGAATAATTCGGATCCCGTTCAGGTTGCTCATGGCAAGCAGTAAGCTTGGCGAATTGGCGACATCGGGAAGCTTCGGAATTACGGTTTGAAAACAAGAAGAGTGCGCATCAGCAGTAGTCTGGCTGCGTCACATATTCGATATAATACTGTATAGAACCAAAAGCAGAAATAAATAAACCGGTTCCTACTGCATAGTAGAACCGGTTTATTTATATTGTTATCGCTTTTAGATGATTCACTTCGCCATGATCTTAAATTGGAGTCTCGGTTATAATCCTTGCACCGTTGGAGCAGGTGCCGGTTTCAGCTTGCGTGTTCGTCTGTGGCCAATTACCCATGATACGAGCAGTGTCCAGATTGGAATAACCCAGAGGAAGACTGCGAATGGTGCATATTGATGAACGGGAATACCCAATATTGTGCCGCACAGTACCGCAAGCAGGTTCCAAGGAATAATAGCGGCAAAGACGAGCGCGCTGTCCGCAATCACCCTTGCAAGCTGTTCTTTCGGGAAACGCTCCGACCACAGCGGCATCACGCTCCGGCCTGCCATCATAATTGGCAGTGTCTGCGTACAGGATACAAGGGTTAATGATAATCCGAATAAACCGACACGGACGGTTGCTCCTGGCAGTGCGCTGTTGCGCCCGATAAAGGCAGCGATATACGGCTCCAGCGAACGAGTAGCCTCCAATATGCCATTAAAAGCACCCGCGATCATAATAAATAGGACAAGCTCAATCATATGCAGTACTCCCTTCGTATGAAGGGAAGGGAGCTCGGCATTTTCATATCCGAACAAGAAACCATTCACCCATTCGACTGGCGTCGCTCCTTGCAGCCATGTACCGATCACGAGCGCAACAATAATGGACATGGTAAAGGCGATGCGAGCCTGTAGTCGGAATAAGATTGCGATAATCAAGACAGCAGCAGGAGCGAACAGCCAAGGACTGAAGGTGAAGTGGCTATCGAATGATTCCATGCGCAGTGCTTGTTCCGGTACAGTCCACCTCCCCTGTGTATCGAACCACATGAAGAATGCAGTCGCTGAAGCCAGTGCGAGCAGTGTGGTAGGCATGAGAGCCGGGTATTGCCGACCGACACTCGTCCCTGTAGAATCCGCTACAAGACGATGCGTGCTGGAGAATGGCGATGTCCGGTCTCCGACAAATGCACCGGAGACGAGTGCCCCTGCCATAAGCGGCAATGGAACGCCCGCAATCGCAGCTACCCCCATCATAGGGATGCCTACAGCGCTAAGTGTTCCGGTTGAAGTCCCGAGCAGCATGGAGAAGACCGTGGAGAACCAGAACGTGAGTGTTGTCATATAAGCAGGATCAATCCAGGACAAACCCTGTTCAATAAGATAGGGGATCGTTCCGCTTATTGTCCATGCGGGAATCATAAGTCCCACCATAATAAGTATCCAGGTTACCCCAAGTGTATGCTTGGCTCCATCCCTCATATAACGAAGCAGAGAAGTCCATGTATTGCCTTGGCGACGAGATAAGATGGTGAGAACGATGAAGCCGAGTGCAAATCCAATAAGGAGTGGGATATGAAGCAAGTAAGCTGCAGTTAGTCCTGCAATGGTAGTCATAATGACCGTAATCAGCTGTTGTTTCGATAACATGGCAATTAGGCAACTCCTGTCTTATACTCTAATGCTGCATCTATCATGCAAGCAATAATCATCACGATGGTTCAAGCAGATTACGTTCAGGTTGTACTGTCGTTCTTCGCTGGCAGTTAATGTGGGTGGTGATGAAGCCAGTCCGAGGTAGCCTCGATTGCAGCTTCAAGTGCTGGGGTCGTGCCTTGGAAGGGATGAACCGTATTAAAGGTGTGTCCGGCATTATCAATGGTTATCCATTTCGCTGCAGGATAGTTATCAATTAGCTGTGCCGATCCCTCGCGGAATCCAGGCAAATCATCGGAGCCTTGAACGAGAAGCAGGGGGAAATGAGCCTTCTTCATACGTTCAATCAATGCATATCTCTCCACATTAGCCCCCAAATCCTCCAGCATAACTCGATCTAATGGCAATGCCTCTTTGGTGCGGGCATTAATAACGGCAGAACGCCCGGATTGCCTCATCTCCTCCTTCTGTTGTTCCGTGAACAAATCCATATTCGTAACACCATTCCACGAAATTACGCCACTTACCGCATCCGGGTGGTCGAGTGCATAGAGCAGACTGCTTGCGCCTCCACGGCTATGTCCGAGCAAGTAAATGGGTGTCTCCGGCAATACATCATATTCGATTCCCTCAGAAATTATCCACTGGCCAAATTTATCTGAACGTACCCAGTGGAAGAGACGATCTATATCTTCCTGCTCTCGCTGATAGGTGTTAACGGCAAATCGATCAGGTTCATCGAAGCGATCGAGCGAAGGGCCGACACCGTTATATGTGAAGTTGAAGGTTAGGGTCAGGAGTCCGCTGCGTTCAGCTAGCTGTTCACCGACATAAGGGAACATGCCCCAATCCTTGAATCCCTTGTAGCCGTGGGCTACAAGAAGCACACCTGTCTTTGGCTTTTCCTTTGAATTGAAGGTGCTGCCAGGGGTGAAGGCATCGCCTCGCAAAATGCGTTCTTGCCCTTCCCATGTGAGCGTAAATGAATGTCTCATTAATCCGACCCCCTTGGTCTGATAATATCCAGCCATATTGTAACACAGAATAAGAAAAATGGTGCATGGTATTCCAATAAATGTATTGACATATTTAGGTTCACAGGTGTACTATGTGTACTAGTTGAAGTAGTACACTTGTGAACGAATCTATTTGAAGCTGCTACGTAATTGCAAATGTGAAAGGAGGCTGCCATGTTTCGATTACATGAACAGAGCGCTATGCCGATTTATGAGCAAATCGTCGAACAGATGAAGGCTCTAGTTGCGCAGGGAGCGCTGCAAAGCGGAGACAAGGTGCCGTCCGTGAGGGAGTTGTCGACAATGCTGTTAGTAAATCCAAATACAGTGAGCAAGTCTTATCAGGAATTAGAACGCCAAGGAGTAATTGTGACGGTTCGAGGCAAAGGAACATTCATTGCGGATACACCTGTCCCTCGCATGGCGAATGAACGAATGACGAAGCTGAAGGATGAATTGAACCGCATCGCCGTTGAAGCGAAACATTTGGGGCTGGAGCGGAAGGAATTTATAGAGATGGTGGAGCAAGCTTCGGAGGAATGGTGGAGGGATGAATCATGATGCGAGTGACGGATGTCCATAAAGCAATAGATGGGAAACCGATACTTCGCGGAGTAAGCTTTACGATTGAACCAGGGAAAATCATTGGACTCGTAGGACGGAATGGAGAGGGTAAGACCACCTTACTGCGGACGTTGGTTGGGGTATACGACCCAGATCAGGGCAGTGTATCGTATGACAGCAAGGATATTCACACGCACACACATGCGGCATGCAAGCAGGATGTTGTATTCGTACCCGATGCTCCAACTGCGCTAGAAATGCACACGATTCGGGAATGTGCTGCGTGGTACGGAATGATCTATCCCAAATTCGATTTGTTCTTCTTTACGTCGGCGATGGAGCGGTTCAAGCTGCCGATGCACAAGCGAGTTCGCACCTTGTCCAAAGGGATGAAGATGCTGTTCAGTACGGCGCTTGGTCTTGCAACGAAGGCTGGGTTGATCCTACTCGACGAACCGACGAATGGCGTCGATGCCGTTGCTAAGAAGCAGCTTCTCAGCTTAATTGTCGACTCGCTCCATGAGAACAATTCCATTGTCATCTCGTCACATATGCTCAGTGAGCTTGATCGGATTGCCGATTCTGTGGTTCTGCTGCGAGATGGGAGAACGGATGATATATGGGAATTGGAGCTTTTGCGCGAGCAGATGAAGAAGCTGCAGATTGTATTTAACGGGGATAAATCTCCGATGTGGCTGCATCGGGAAGATGTGTTCGTTCTACAACAGGTCGGCCGTGTATATACGGTTATCCTAGAGTCGAATGAAGCAATGACAGAATTGCAAGAGATGAAGCCGCTGCTCGTCGATGAGCTCCCATTGACGCTAGAGGATTGGTTTATCGGGAAGGCGGGAGGTAACGATGATGAAGCATAAGCTGTTCGTAAAGGCGCTCTGGTGGAAGGAGTATCGTCAGACACGCGTACTGCTGTGGCTCATGCTGCTGGCGAGTTTTTTTCCTATCGTTTATACGCATATGTGGAAGTTGTGGTGGGCTTCTAAGTCGATGAGGGATACATTTGTTAAGAATGTTACCTATGTAAATCAAGATGGCCGTGCAGGCGATAATCTGTATAACGATTATGGCGGTGGTTTGATTTTTATCATCCTTGGTAGCTTTGTATTGTCTATTTGGCTATTAGGTCAGGAACGGCGAAATCAGGTGAATGAGCATATGTTTGCCCTGCCTTATCCAAGATGGATATTGTATTTGACCAAATGGATGGTAGGTATTGTGTACATTGTGAGCACAATTGTTATTACACTGGGATTAGATTTCGTGGTGCTCGCATCCTCGCATGTAAGTGAATATGTCTCTATAGGGGAGATAGTTGTACGAGGACTCCATATGATTTTTGTAGCAGTATCCATATACACGCTTACCATGTTCCTAGGATCCTTTACAGGAACATGGTCAATGCAGGCGTTGTTGTTTCTGCTTTGCATGACTCTATTTGATTTTCTGCGGTTTGTAATAGGAAAATTCGTTCATATATTCATGATCCCTGTGTCAGAATCCGCTCAATCTGTAATTGATATTGGCGTATGGGACAGATTTAATGTAGGGAATTGGGTCACGCATGAAGGGCCTGGATATTCGTATGGGTTTATAAGTATCGTTTCGATATTGTTATTACTCGCTGGCATGTGGCTGTACTCCCGCAATCGTACGGAGAATAACGGCAAACAGTTTGTATTCCCTGCTATAGAAAAGGCTTATATTGTGTTAGGTGTCATATTTGCAGCGCTGTACGGGGGAACTGTGGGTTATGACTTTTTTTCTCCGGGAAGGATTGGATATGTGTGCGGAGCAGGGGTTGGAGCTGTTCTTTGCTATCTGATTATTCGAACCTTGACACATATGCGCCCGCGTCGATAGAAATATAGATTTTGCTGTTGGTTGAGAGAGTCGTCCATATTTAATGTTCAGGGGATGTAGGTTCAGAGGGTTATTTTCTGTTGGGAGGTTCGGATTTTATGAGTTCAGAAGCAGTCCTTCAGCTTCGCAATGTCACCAAACAAATTGGCAAGCGCACGATTGTGGATCAGATGTCATTTGATGTTCCGGCGGGAGAAGTATTTGGATTTCTGGGTCCCAATGGGGCGGGCAAGACGACAACGATTCGGATGATTGTGGGTTTAATTTCGATGACATCTGGTGAAATCTACGTGAAAGGAATTCCTGTGCACAAGGAGTTCGAGCAGGCAATGACCCATATTGGAGCGATAGTGGAAAATCCAGAGATGTATAAGTTTTTGACAGGGTATCAAAATCTCGTATATTACGGACGAAGACATTCGGGCATAACGAAAGAGCGGATTGACGAGGTCGTGAAGCTCGTTGGGTTGGAAAATCGCATTCATGAGAAAGTAAAGCGCTATTCACTGGGTATGCGGCAGCGGCTTGGTGTCGCTCAAGCGCTGTTGCACAAGCCTTCCGTATTAATTCTCGATGAGCCAACGAATGGGCTGGATCCAGCGGGGATCCGTGAGCTGCGAGATTATTTGCGCAACTTGGCGCATCAAGAAGGCATCAGTGTCGTCGTATCCTCTCATTTATTGTCCGAGATGGAGCTGATGTGTGATCGAGTTGCGATCATCCAGACTGGCAAGCTGATCGATGTTCGCTCGATGAGGCAATTGAAGGAGAAAACGGATACGCAGCATATCGTGATTGATGTCGACAACCCGAGGGCAGCTTGGGAGATGCTATCTGCAATGATGCCCGATCTTGATATGCATGTTGATGAAGGCCAGCTTCATATTTCGGCAGGGCGCAAGCGGGTGCCTGACCTGACAAGGGCGCTCGTGCATGCAGATATCGATGTGTACGGCATTCAAGCGGCGAATCTGTCATTGGAAGATCAATTTTTGGAGCTGACAGGAGGGGAGCGTATTGTCTAGCTACTACAATCTCATTCAGAACGAGAATATGAAGATATATCGGCGCCCTCGTACATGGATTATGATCGGAATACTTATGGCTGTTATTGTGCTGCTAACCAGTATTATGGAAATTGACAAAGATCCTCGCAAGGGTGAGGGATGGCAGCAATATCTTGTCCAATCCAATGAACATTTGAAGCAGCAACTTACAGACACCAGTGGAAATATTGGGCTGGACGCGAAGCAGGAGTTAACGAACCGGATCCAGCTCAATGAATACTACATGGAGCATAATCGTAATCCGCATGCCTTGAACATATGGAGCATCGTGAATCTTTCTTCGAAGCTGATGCTGGTTGTTATTCTGTTTACTGTTGTTATTGCAGCGGATATGTTCGCTGCCGAACATTCGTGGGGGACGATCAAGTTATTGCTCGTTGGGCCAGCCTCACGCACCCGCATATTACTGAGCAAGTATGCGGCTACCCTCCAATTTGCATTTGTTCTTACTGCAATCAATATTCTATTCTCCTTTTTGGTAGGAGGGGTTGTTGAGGGTTTTGGAGGTTTCTCACAGTCACTCATAGGTATCGGAGAAGACGGTGCAATTGTAGAAAGTTCGAGGCTGCTTGCGCTGCTGAAGGATTATGGGTTCAGTATCATTGAGCTAGTTATGTTTGTGACATTGGCCTTTATGATATCGGCGGCATTCCGCAGCTCGTCTATGGCTATCGCATTTTCCCTGTGCTTTTTGCTCATTGGCGGAAATATGGCAGCGCTCTTCGCGCATTATAGCTGGGGGAAATATATACTGTTCGCCAATATCGACCTCCGTCCGTATTTCGAGGGAACACCACTCCGCCCGGATATGACGCTCGGATTCTCGATTGCCGTGCTGATTGTTTACTTCCTTGCATTTCACGTTGTTTCTTGGCTTACCTTTACAAAGAGAGATGTAGCAGGATAATAGAGCTGGGCCGCCTACTTGGATAGGCGGCTTTTGTTGCTTCTGAGACATTCACACCTTCTGCGCCTTCCGACTTCCTATTTCCTAGTAATGACCTTGGACCATGGATGAAGAAATGGACATTCGTTGAAAGCATTCTTGTAACCGTACTATGCCACTGTATGGAACGAGCGTATTTCAATTACCAAGACAACTTCGATGATAAGGTCTCAAATCTTATTTATGCTTGCATGTTACGTAGTGATGAATCATCTACCTCTTTGATTCAATTTATGTTTACATGTAACACACCGAAGAATCATTTACCTCTTTGATTTGGTGTCATCTATTTATGTTTGCATGCAACACGGCGAAGAATCATCTACCTCTTTGATTTGGTGTTATCATTTATGCTTGCATGTAATACAGCGAAGAACCATTTACCTCTTTGATCCGGTGTTATCTATTTATGTTTGCGTGTAACGCATTTGCGAATCATCTCTATCTTTGATTGAGCGGCATCAGCAGAGCATTCACGCCGTTTCGAATCAGTTGCATCTTGATTGCGTATCATCAGAACTTGTTCTTATTTGCATGTAACAGTCTTTTGCATCATTTGCAGCTTCGCTATCAATGCGCCGCCCTCACTATTGTTGCCATTCGCCCATGTTCGTGCATATGTTGGAGTAGTGGCCCCACGTACTGATTATCTTTCATGAGACTAGGGGCATACATGCGGGCTTGGACAAGGGGTGACTTTTGCCATCTTAATTGTCTGAGAAAATTTGATATACTGGAATGTATGCAAGGGAACGTCCATACAACGATAGAGAGCTTCACATAGGCGAACACTCTCGTATTGGTATGGCTATAATGGATGTTAATGTGAAATGAATGTAATGGTAAGGTTGAATGAATAAGATAAGTAAGGATGGAATAGCATGCATAACCTCTCAGAACGGTATCATGAATTATGTAAACGGATTGCGGAAGATTCGATAAAACAAGGTGAATGGCTCAAAGAACATACTTATACCCGAATGGGTGGCAAGGCCGATTTGTATGTAACGCCCGATAATTACGAAGGGCTGCAAGTTGTCATTGATTTCGCACGTCAGCATGAACTGCCGCTAACGATCCTTGGATTCGGCTCCAATCTAATCGTGAAGGATGGCGGAATTCGAGGAATTGTTGTCAATTTGAACAAGTTGAACAAAATCGAACGCCACGGAGATCAGATCATCGCGCAGAGCGGTGCGGCAATTATCGACGTATCGCGTGCCGCGCGGGAGCATCATTTGTCGGGACTTGAATTCGCTTGCGGCATACCGGGTTCTGTAGGTGGAGCATTGTACATGAATGCTGGTGCATACGGCGGAGAGATTGCGGATGTATTAGAAAGTACGCTGGTGCTTACGCCGGAAGGGGAGCTAGTTCGGCTTACCAAGGAGCAGCTTGAATTAGGATATCGCCGCAGCAACATCGGTCCGAAAGGATATATGGTGCTGGAAGCAACGTTCTCACTTGTGCCGGGAGAATATGATGCAATTAAGGCGAAGATGGATGAACTCACATTTTTGCGTGAATCGAAGCAGCCGCTTGAATATCCATCTTGCGGCAGTGTCTTTAAACGTCCTCCGGGGTATTACGCGGGACAGCTCATTCAAGAATCCGGTCTGCAGGGAACGCGTTTGGGTGGTGCTGAAGTATCCACGAAGCATGCAGGATTCATCGTTAACGTGGACAATGCGACTGCAGGCGAATATATCTCTCTTATTCGCCACGTACAAAAGACAGTTAACGAACGATTCGGCGTCGAGCTCGAAACTGAAGTTCGCATCATTGGCGAAGACGAATAATCACATCCTCAGATCTTGTAAATGGTTTGAGATAAACGGAGCAGCATACAATTCAGACTAGTTGCAAAAGTTATAGAGCCCTATGGAGGCCAGAACCTAATTCCAATATTGATGGAATTCCTCTGGTGTATCCACAGGGCTCTTGTTGTTTGTGTTGTTTGTCTAGAGATAGCATTTGGGTGTGTAATTTGTCCTCTTACGGAGGAAAAAACACTGAAATGTCTTTCGAATAGTGGACACATTTTCGGAGGAGAGGTATCTTCCTCGAAGCCCTTTTCATCTATATATGGTGATGTATGTTCATATTTGTTTCTATATATAGAAATTCAGGTGTGGAGGACATACTATTGTCTTTGTCCACCTTTGTATAGACATTTCTCTTTTTTGTCCATTCACATTGTACAAAATAGTAGTACGTGCAGATAAGTGTGTTCAATTAGTTGCATTGATCTCACCAACGCCGTAAAATGCTGTCGGTTGAAGCCAAAATGCCAAATGCCGAAGCAAAAACCAAGACCAAGATCCGAGACCGCAAGACCAAGACCGAGACCAAGACCGAGACCGAGACCGCAAGACCAAGACTAAGACTAAGACTAAGACTAAGACTAAGACTAAGACCGAATCCGAATCCCCAGCCTAAGCCACAGTCATCTTTCTATGATTTGTTTCTTTATGTTTAACTGGGCTTAATTTCTCCGCTGGTTCCCTGTTTACTCTAAGCACGCTGGCGCTTGCAGCTGCAGAACGCGGCGGAGCACCCGGATGGTGCGAGCGGCGATGTCATGCACATCGTCTGGCGTGGCGCATAGCGGCAGCCAGAAGTAGAGGGTGTCCCCGAGCGGGCGGAGGATGAGTCCATCCTCGAAGCCCGCCTCGTACATTTGCGCCCCGATGCGCTGCTCGGGAGCAAATGGTTTGCGGTGTTCGACATCCTCATATAGGTCGAACGCCGCAACGAACCCGAGCTGCCGCACATTTGCAACGTGTGGCAGCTCGGCAATGCCGCGCATCGCCGAACTGAGCGCGGCAATGGTGTCCTGCGCTCGTTCGAGTGTATGCTCCTCCTCGAACAGGCGCAGGGAAGCGAGGGCCACGGCGCACGCCACCGGATTGCCGGTGAAGCTGTGGCCGTGGAAGAATGTCTTCTGCGCCGCGTAATCATCGTAGAACGCGGCGTAGATGCTGTCGCGGCACAGTGTAGCCGCGAGCGGCATTATGCCTGCGGTCAGCCCCTTGCTGAGACACATGATGTCGGGGCTGACCCCGGCGTGCTCACAGGCGAACATCTTGCCCGTTCGCCCGAACCCCGTTGCGACCTCGTCCGCAATAAGGTGGACATCGTACGCAGAGCACAGCTCACGCAAGCCTTGCATATAAGCGGCAGGCGTCATGATCATGCCGCCAGCGCCCATCAGCATCGGCTCGACGAGGATGCCCGCGATTGTATCACCCTCGCGTTCGAACAGCTCGCGCACCGGCGCTAGTGCCGCCTCCGCGACCTCCCGCTCGCCAATAGGGCCGGATATGCGAGTAGTGCGCATATCCGGCGCAGGCACGCGGTGGGCATGGAACAGAAGCGGCTTGAAAAGTGAATGGTAGAGCGGAACTCCGCCCACACTTACCGCGCCCAATGTATCACCATGATAGCTGCCTTCCAAATAAACGAACTTTGTCTTCGAAGGGCGGCCGGTCTGCTGCCAGTATTGGAAGGACATCTTAATAGCAACTTCCACAGCAGTCGATCCATTGTCCGAATAGAATACCTTATTTAGCCCCTCGGGGCTAAGCTGGACAAGCTTCTCCGCCAGTTCTATCCCTGGGGCATGAGTTAAGCCGCTGAACATAATGTGATCGAACTGATCCAACTGCTCGGCAATCGCGGCCTTAATGCGTGGATGCCCATGTCCGTGAAGGTTACACCACCAAGAAGACACGGTGTCGTAATAGCGACGCCCTTCTGCATCGTATACATACATGCCCTCCGCACGTTCAATTAACACATGATCACGATCGGCATACTCCTTCATTTGTGTAAAGGGATGCCAGACATACGAACGATCCTTATGTAGAAGAGATTCCCGTCTTTCTGTTTCCATCTCATTCCCAGCTCCTTTGTAAATGACGAACGCTCTGAATCTTCAATGTTAACCAATAATATTAAATAAAGGTTAACATTAAAGATTCGGCAGGGCAATAACTTTACACGAGGGGGAGTGCAGCAATTTTCATCAACAGGAGAGCATTGTCTGAAGAGAGACACTATCCGCAGGGAAACTTCATCAACAGGAGGGCATTGTCTGAAGAGAGACACTATCGACACTATCTGGGATTTCCTCAACAGGAGAGCGTTGCCTAAAGAGAGACACTGTCTACAGTGAAACTCCACTTATTGAGGACATTGTCAGCAGGGAGAACGCCGTCTATAAGTACTCCGTCTACGGACGGAGCAGCTTATTCACCTGGAGAACGAATATAAGATCCATCGATGGTCGGTTGTTGATACCAAACCTGTTAGATATTATTTACCATATAGGGAGGGGTGGAACGTGAATCCTGTTATTTATGAACTCGACCATGTGAGTCAAATGTATAAACGCGGCAAGGTGAAGGCGAATGTAGATATTTCGCTGCAAGTGCAAGAAGGTGAAATATTGGGGGTGCTTGGCCCCAATGGAGCGGGCAAATCAACCCTGATCAAGCAGATGATTGGACACCTGAAACCTACAGAAGGAAAGGTGCTATTCAAGGGTATGGATGTATCGCGCCATACGAAATATGTGGCACAGCAGGTTGCCTATTTCTCGCAGGATCCGCATGTTTTGTCTGTGTTGAAAGCACAAGAAGCGCTGGAGTTTACCGGGCGCCTGCGAGGGATGACAAAATCGGACGCCGTAAGACAGTCAGCGGAGTTGCTGGAGATGGTGGGATTGTCTGACTTTCGCGATAAGCAGCTAAAGCATTTGTCTGGAGGGCAACGGCGGATGATTGGCATCGGGACTGCATTGATCGGCCGTCTTCCAGTCCTTATTTTCGACGAGCCAACGAATGAACTGGATCCCACGAACCGCCGCCTCGTATGGAATTTAATTAAGGAACGCAATCGTGAAGGGGCGACCATTATCCTAGTTACGCACAACGTGCTTGAGGCAGAGCAGGTAGTAGATCGGGTTGCAGTGGTCAATCATGGACGCTTGCTAG
Source organism: Paenibacillus wuxiensis (assembly GCF_040195695.1). Classification (NCBI taxonomy): domain Bacteria; kingdom Bacillati; phylum Bacillota; class Bacilli; order Caryophanales; family Paenibacillaceae; genus Paenibacillus; species Paenibacillus wuxiensis. The sequence goes on from NZ_JBEFZI010000005.1 coordinate 385,046, forward strand.
TAATTGATGCGGTCGCCAAGCTGAAGCAGAAGGTCGATCAGCGGCTCAAATTCGAGCTGACCACGGAGTTTGGCCGCCGTGAGGCTGCCGAGCAGGCTTTGAGACAGTGGGGGCAGCTTCATATTGATGGCGAGAACCGGCTTCGTTTGCTCGTAGACAAATCAGAAGCGAGCCTTGTGCTCGATTATATTGTTCGTTCTCCTCACTTGCCGATCGAGGAATACGCGGTAAAGCCGCCAAGTTTAGAGGATGTGTATTTCCATATTGATCGTCAAGCAGAGCAGGAGGTGCAGGATGTATGAAATCAGAAGCAGCAAGCAGATCTGATATCGTTAGCCAGTCTGCAGTCAAATCAGCAGTCCCATTCGCAGGTACAAGAGGAATTGGGCGGAAGTTGACAGAGTTTATAATCCTAACCCGAATTCAATATGCCAACATTCGAGACACATGGGTGTGGGTTCTGTTGATGTCAACAATGTTTCCATTTACAACCATGCTCTTCATGATTTCTTTTACTGACAATCCGAGTCATGAAGCATTGATCCGGGTCATTGCCGGCAACCTCATATTCGGTATTATCGTAACGGGGATGAACTCGATGGGGCAGGAGATATCGTGGCAGAAGCATCAAGGTCATTTTACGTACTACTTGTCATTGCCGATATCCAAGCTGAACTTCGTAATTGCCAATATGCTGAAAGGCTTAATGAGTGCCCTTCCGTCCTTTGTATTGCTTGCATCATTTGGGAAATGGGGATACGGCATTGATTTTCATATTACATGGGCGCTGCCGATTGTTGTGCTATTGTCCTTGACCAGTGTTGTTGGCGTCGGTGTAGGCATCGGGTTCTGGTCGCCGAATCATCAGCTGACAAATATGCTTGTGCAGGCGCTGATGATGTTCGTTACATTTCTGTCGCCCGTCATGGTTGATATGCATCAGCTGCCATCATTATTGCAGTGGGTGGCCTATATTTTTCCGACCACATATGCGGCAGAGGCGATGCGGGGAGTACTTTTGACTGGATGGACAACAGATGTCATGCTGAACAGCATCGTACTGCTGGGGTACAGCATAGTATCGATTCTTGTGATTCATTTCTTGGTGAAATGGCGTGTAGGCGAATAATTGATTCTGGAGCGTATGTGGGCGCTGTCAGCCGTTATAGGTTGGGCAGCGCCTCTTGCATGTGATACAATTACCGCAAGATTAATTTCATGTATATATCTGGAAGCGTTGATCTGCAATTGATCGGCGAAGCCGCATGGAAGGAGAGGATCAGGATGATACATGGATTAGGGCATGACATCATCGAAATTGAGCGTGTCAACAAGCTGCTGCATGATCATATCGGTGTACGATTTATCGCTCGTATACTAACAGAACGCGAACAGGCCGTATATGCGACCAAGGGAGGAAGGCAGGTCGAATTCGCCGCTGGCCGATTCGCTGCCAAGGAAGCGATCGTGAAGGCGTTTGGAACGGGAATCGGAGAAGTGATCTCCTTCCAAGACATCGAGATATTGCCGGATCAGCTCGGCAAGCCGATTGCCCGATTGAGCAAAGCTGCTTGGAAGCGGCTCGGCTTGTCCAGCAGCGAATATCGCATTCATCTTAGCATCTCGCACCAGCCAAGCATTGCGTCGGCACAGGCTATTGTAGAATGGCGTACGTCAGATACATAGTGGAATGGGGGAGTAAGATTATGGCGCCGGAAGAAGTGCTTCTGGAGGTATGTGACTACATCGGGTGCGACAGGTCGGAATTGCATATAATTGGTGGTTACGATCTTAATGTTTACGAGGCAGCTATTGTAGGGAGAAGTCCTGTCATTATAAAGTTATATGAGCATGGAATTCATAATACGGCACATATTCAGTCTGAAGTGGAATGGGTGCAATATCTTCATGAATACGGTATTCCGGTTGCAGCACCGCTTTCTTTAAGAGGTCAACTTGTTCATTCCCTGCCAACTCACTTTTTTACGATATATGAGAAGATATTAGGCCAACGAATCCAGATCCATGATGAGCAAGTGTGGAATGAACGCTTATTCAAGGATTGGGGGGCAGCCCTTGCGCAGATGCATGCAGCTTCAGAAGCTTACGATGGATCTCCTCTTGTCCGTCCGCATTGGAAGGAGCATGCACTGTACCAGCAAGAGCATCATCAGCTTGATCCGACTGTGCGGAGCAAATGGGAGCAGTACTGCAAATGGTTGTCTGAACAGACGGTTACCCCCGCAGAGTATGGAATTGTTCACGGCGATCTTCATCAGGGCAATCTCCTGATTAAACAGAATACCCCAGTTATCATTGACTTCGGAGACAGCGAATACCATTGGTACGCATATGATGTGGCGATCGCCATCTATCATGCTGTCTCCACTGTGCAAGCTCCAGAAGAACGGCGCAACTTCGCCGAGCGCTTCCATGATGCAATGATGGAAGGCTATGCGAGCCACCGCTCCACGAGGCTTATTACACCACGTTTGAATGACTTCATCGATTTTCGACATGTATTTTCCTATGTGTATCACCATACCTATGCAGACTTTAACAAGTTGACGGATCAGCAAGTACTCTTTATGCAAAATATGAAACAGTCCATCATCCAGCAGGATCATTTTTTAGGATTTTCACTTGTGTAGCAGGTAAGCGGGGAGTTCGGAGCGTGCATGTATATTCGCCATGTCCATGCACAGACCCTGGTTGTACGTCCGCCCTTATTTGCCAGTTCGAACGTTGAGGAAGTTCAGGCGTCGGGCAACCTTCAGCTAAGCTTTAGTGGCTATACCGAGGATGTGGTGAATGAAGGGTTTCGAAGCAGTTTGTTCACTCTTGGTGAGCGTAGGGAGTCGCGTGTTCCATTACTAAGCGAGATAGGGGAATCGGCTGTCGACCATTGGTATGATAGGCAGCATGTGAGCGGGAGCGGAACCTTGTCACCAGGATAATAATGAACAGCGTAAATAGAAAATGGGGTCCCGACAAGGGTACCCCATTTTTATGTAAGAGTCTGCTAAATACTGATAAGCATGAAGCGTTCATTAGGCCTCAAGAGCGTCTACATATTGCTTCGCCTCTACGAGCGACATGCCGAGCACTTCTCTCGCCTTTTTGACTGCAGCTACTTTCTTGCCTTCGCGTACAAGCTGAAGCACCTCGTCTTGAACAGGGTGTCGAGGCAGGCCGTATTCTTGGGCGATGTGGTCATAGCTTACCTGCATTGCCTTGATGCGTGCCTCCATGGCGCTTACCTTGTTGTACACAGATAAGCATACGAATAACGTGATGAGTGATAAAGCGATAGATAAGTATTCCATTCGCATATCCCCTTTCGAATCCTATATATCTATTATAACTGAAAGGATAAGCCCTTCCAAAGCAAAACGGCTTATGCTGTCCTTGCTTATCATGAGGTGTTCGTATGTTGGTACGTACTCATCGAGCAGTTATCTTGTACGGCTTACGGCATCAAGGGAGGAGGCTACTTCTTGTTGGCGAGCCAGTCAGCAATTTTGTCGATTTCTTCTTTTTCCAGACGTCCGCCTTGGGCAGGCATGAGTTTGCCGCCATTTTCAATCGTATTTGCAATCTCTTCCTTCGTCAGCTTGCTGCCGATCTTTTGCAGGTTTGACTCTGGCCCCATCATCCCTTGCATTTCATTGCCGTGGCATTGCATGCAATTGTTTTTATACAGGGTGACAACTTCTTCTGGGCCTTCTAGTCCAGCTGATTTTTTGGCGTTTCCTGAGCTGCTCTCATTGCTGCTACTTGCTCCTCCGCCGCATCCGGCAAGCAGTCCTAGCAAGGCGATACCGGCGACAATTGGGATGAAGCGTGTGAACATTCGACGTTGTGGCACTGATGATGCCCTCCATTCTATTGGGACATTTCTATATGAATAGTATAGAAATTCCAGCACCTCTCTTGCAAGCGCTGGTGTGGATTGTTGGCAGAACGTTCACAACTGGTTCCCTTCATGTATAATGGGCAAGGAGACTGCGCTTATAGGATGAATACTAACTACTAGAGACAAATCAATAGACAAGAGACAGGAGGCCGTCATGGACGAGCAAAAGAGATATTTCAGCCGCGAGCTTCTGCTCTGGTATCGGGCGAATAAGAGGGATCTGCCTTGGCGGCGTCAATCGAATCCCTACTACACATGGGTATCCGAAATTATGCTGCAGCAGACGCGTGTGGAGACGGTAAAGCCGTATTTCGAACGCTTTATTGGGAAATTCCCTACCGTTGAGGCGCTGGCAGATGCACCTGAGGAAGAAGTGCTGAAGGCATGGGAAGGGCTCGGATACTATTCCCGGGCGCGTAATTTACAGACTGCAGCACGAGAAGTGAAGGAACAATACGGCGGACAAGTCCCTAATGACAAGGCGAAGGTGTCCGAGTTAAAAGGCATTGGGCCATATACATCCGGTGCGATTATGAGCATTGCCTTCAATCGGCCGGAGCCGGCAGTGGATGGCAACGTAATGCGGGTGCTGTCGCGTTATTTCCGCCTGCATGATGATATCGCAAAGCCAGCAACGCGTGTTCATATGGAGCATTTGGCACAGGAGCTTATTCCGGAGGGCTGCGCATCCGATTTCAATCAGGCACTAATGGAGCTCGGCGCGCTCGTGTGCACGCCAAAATCCCCGTCATGTCTGCTCTGCCCAGTTATGGAGCATTGTGAGGGACGCATGGCAGGAGAAGAGCTTATCCTGCCGATCAAGACAAAAGCGAAGCCGCCGAAACCGGAGCTTCGGTATGCGGCATTGATTGAGGGAACTGGAGAACATGAAGGCAAGGTGCTTGTCCGTCAACGTCCGGATACCGGCTTGCTGGCGAAGATGTGGGAGCTGCCGCATATTCTCGTACCGAAGCAGGTGGGCATCGTCGGGATGAGCGACGCTGAGTCGTATGCGATTCTGCATCATTCCTTGCAAGCGGAGGGGGTAGACGTTGCGCCCGTTGAACACTGGATGGATGCAGAGCATACGTTCAGCCATATTCATTGGCAAATGCGCGTGTACCGCTGTAATCTTCGCAATCTGCAGCCGAAGGACAATACCGTATACAAATGGGCAGGTCCAGAAGAGATGGAGGAGCTTGCCTTCCCGAATGTATTCGTGCGATTGTTAAAAATCCGCTTTCAGTAATCCATTTAGTTACTTTCGTGACATTTATTCTGGTGTAGATTTTAAAGATTTACTAGACAAATTAAAGGGTGCTTGCCGTTTAGTCGGAAGTTCCCTTTTTTTCTATTTCGTAAACGTTTACAATGGTCACGACAACATTGTGGAAGCGTTACCAAAGTTAGGAGAGACTTCGGATACGCTTGTTGAGGCATTGGATTTGTCTATACAACATCAAGAGAAAGTCGTCACTTTGGAGGGGATTCTAATGAAACGATTGAAACCGACTATACTTTCCCGAGGTCAGATAAAACGCAAGTTTGCCTTGATGCTCAGCACAGCGATGATTGCTGGATCGCTTGCTGGCTTCGCTGGCCAGGCAGAGGCTGCGCAGCCGCATTCCTCGTATTGGTACCCGGATACGCTATTGTCGTGGTCGGCACAGACAGACAAGGATGCGGCATTCAACCGCAGCTCCGTGAAGCTGGACACTTCTCGTGTACAAGGAGCGAAGGTGAACCCGAATGCGAAGTCAGACGCCAAGGTCATGGCGCTTGCTTCGATGTACAAAAGTACGAGCGGTGCACCATCGCAAGGCAATGACAGCTTCCATGGCTACGCGTTCAGCTACTGGCAGTATGTTGACAAGCTGATTATGTGGGGCGGATCTGCCGGGGAAGGCTTGATCGTTCCTCCAAGTGCGGACGTAATTGATGCAGCGCACAAGAATGGCGTACCGGTATACGGCACCGTATTTCTTCCACAAAAGGAGCACGGCGGTAAAATCGAATGGATGCGTGATCTGATCCAGCAGCGTGAGGACGGTACGTTCCCTGTTGCAGACAAACTGATTGAAGTCGCGAAATACTATGGCTTCGACGGCTGGTTCATTAACCAGGAGACACAGGGCGGCACGCCGGAAGATGCGCAGAATATGCAGAAGTTTTTAAAATATTTGCAGAAGATCAAGCCTTCCAATATGGAAATCATCTGGTATGACTCCATGGTGAAGGATGGCCCTGTAAAATGGCAGGGTGGACTGACGGACAACAATAAGATGTTCTTCCAAGATGGGGAGGAGCGAGTAGCTGACAATATGTTCATCGACTTCCGCTGGCAGTTCAAGAAGGATGGCAAGTACGACTACGTAACGCCATTCCAGAACTCGCCGAAGGCAGCTGAGCAATTGAAGCGGGATCGCCATGAGCTGTTCGCAGGTATGGATTTGGAAGGCGGCGGCGGTTATCAAGGGGAGTACAACTTCCCGGTATTGTTCCCGGAAGGACAGGACGCGGTGACATCGCTTGGCTTGTATCGCCCAGACTGGGCGTTCAATACAACCAAGACGAATGACGAATTCATGAAGAAGGAGCAGCGTCTGTGGGTAGGCGATAGCCTCGATCCGTCCAAGACGAAGGCGAACGATTGGGCATGGCGTGGCATTGCGCATGATATCGTAGATAAGACGGTCATTACGAAGTCTGACTTCGTGACCCATTTCAATACAGGTAACGGTACGCAGTTCAGTGTATTCGGCAAGAAGGTTCGTGATCGTGAATGGTTCAACCGCAGTCTGCAGGACGTTCTGCCGACATGGCGCTGGATGGTTGACGAGTCTGGACAGAAGATTGCACCGAGCTTCGACTTCTCGAACTCCTTCTATGGCGGCAGTTCCTTGAAGCTTCAGGGCGAGGTTGCGGAAGGCGCTTCTTCAAATGTGAAGCTGTACAAGACTGATGTAGAGGCGACAGCTGCTATGCAAATGACGTTGACGTACCATTCGAATGCACCGAAAGCTGCTGATCTGAACATCGGTGTTGCGTTCGAAGGAGCACCGGATACATATACGTTTGTGAAGCCTTCTGATACGAAGGCAGCTGGCGCGAAGGGCGACTGGACACAGGCAACTTATGACTTGAGCCCATATGCGGGCAAGAAAATTGTTGGCGTATCCGTTCAAGTGGAAGGCAAGGCCAATGATAATCTATACTTGGCAAACGTAGGGGAGTTTGCGATCCGCGATAAGAATGAGAAGACGGCTCCTGTAGGTCAAGTATCGGATGTACGTATAATTGAAAACGATGTCCGTGACGGCATTTATGCAGACGCTCGCTTGACGTGGACAGCGCTGGGCGACGATGTGCAGTATTACCAAGTCTATCGTGTGAAGCCGGACGGTTCCCGTGAATTCATGGGCGCAACAGGCAACAACTATTACTATGTGTCAGAAATGAAGCGCGGCGGCGACATGGAGAAGACGACGCAACTAGCAGTCGTTCCGGTGAATCGTCACTATGAGGAAGGCCGTGTAGCAATGACTTCGTTTGACTGGCCTGAATATCCATCTCCTAAGGCAGACTTCGAGGCGGATAAGACGTTCGTGGCGCCAGGTGAGGAAGTACAGCTTACAGATAAGTCTTCGGAAGTGACAACAGAATGGGAATGGAGCTTCCCAGGCGGAACGCCTGAGACAAGCAAGGAGCGCAATCCGAAGGTAAGCTTCGCGAAGGAAGGCACGTATGAAGTGAAGCTGACTGCGAAGAATGCAGTTGGTGAAGATGTAATGACGAAGTCGCAGCTCATTACGGTATCCAAGGAAGCAGCGTTCCGGGCAGAGGATTTGGCTAAGGGTGCGAAGACAGAAGCGTCCAGCTTCGTCAATGACAGTGAAGCGCCGCAGTTCGCTGTTGACGGCGAGATGCATACGAAATGGTGTGCAGTCGGCAATGAGAAGCACTGGCTGAAGGTGGATCTGGGCAAGGCGTATGATGTAACGCAGTTCATCGTACACCATGCAGAGGCTGGCGGTGAATCGGCTGCCTTCAATACACGGGAGTTCACGATTCAGCTCAGCATGGACGGAGAGAATTGGATGGATGCTGTGAAGGTGACGGACAACGAGAAGGGCACGTCCAAGCACGCGATTGCTAAGACCAAGGCTCGTTATGTTCGCCTTAACGTTGAGAAACCAACCCAAGGCGGAGATACAGCAGCTCGTATCTACGGATTCGAGGTGCAAGGCATTAAGAATGTAGCTGCTGAATAATCGAAGATTCGAAGATGGATAAGAGGGTCTTCCCCTTAGGCGACGATGGTCGGCGAGGGGGAGGCCCTTTTTTATGGTTATAATGATTTGTTGGGTGGACAACGACAACCTCTACTTCGATTGCTTCCGTTGCCAAGCTAGAGGAAGATAGAATAGGGAGAATTGTTGGTTCATAATGTGAAGGAACAGGTATGCAACAGGGTGAAAAAATAATGACATTATATTTATGTTATATTGGATAGGGAAGACTCCAATGAAGATGACATGTACTTTAGGGAGCAGCGTAAAATGAAGCGAGAAGCTTCCCAATAGAACGTAGGGAAATAATAGCGAGTAGACCGTGATTGTTGATTTCAAAGAATGTGTAAACCATCTGCCATTAAGGCGGTTGATAGCAATTGCCAGAGAGAAAGGAGTGAGAGAGATGGCTGAACGCATCATTTTACCTTTTGGAGATCCGATATTGCGCAAGCGCTGCAAGCCAGTTACAGAGCTGAATGCGCGTACGATATCGCTGCTTAATGATTTGAAGGATACCCTGTATGCTGAGAAGGGGAGAGCAGGACTTGCGGCACCGCAAATTGGGATTTTGCGACGTGTTGTAGTCATGGATGTCGGAGAGGGCTTGATTGAATTGATTAACCCGGAGGTCGTTGAGACGGCTGGCGAGCAGGAAGGGATGGAGGCTTGCTTGTCTTATCCTGGGTACTACGGCAGAGTGAAGCGTCATCAATATATTAAGATAACAACGATGAACCGGGATGGTGAGACGGTTACATTGGAGGCCGAGGATTTCTTTGCCCGCTGCATCCAGCATGAGATGGATCATTTGGACGGTGTGCTATTCATTGACCGTGTCGAGGATGATTATCTTGTCCATGGAACGAATCATCAGCATTTGCCGCTGTTTCATGCACTTCGACTGACATCCCCAGAACAGCGTACCTAAGTGTGGAAGAAGCAGTTCCTCCATTTATCTCCGTATGTACCTGTGCCTCATAGACTTGAATACACGAAAGGTATTGGATGTTGGCTGAATCTTCTTTTTGTGAGGAAATAATCGGGAAAGTGTTCCGGCGCTTGGGGTCGAATGATAGAAGTAATCATTTAATCGATAAGTGGAGGTACAGAGGGATGGAGGAGCTACATCAACGATTTCTGGAGCAGCAGCTTCCCCGTAGGTATACGAATCTTGCTGCCGAGAAAATGCTTGTGGAGAAGTACCGCGCGATTGAAATCCCAGCAGAGGTGCTGGCTGATTTGCAGCGCGATCCACTGGCGAATTTTGAACAGGTATTCAAGTGCTTCAAGATTGAGGATCGTGATGTTCTGAACCGGATATATAGTGATACGGAGAAGGGCATCCAAGAAGAGCATAAGGCCAGATATGAGGAGCGGGAAGCTGAAGATAGGCCCTGGAACCATCGGAGAAGGAATGGATTCGGATTCGAAATGGGGAGCTGCTTCGAGTTGTACTCACTAGTGAAGATGGGGAGCATATGCTCGGATTTACCGTGCAGGGATTGTGTTATGCATTAGTTGATGATCTTATGATTATGAAGGGGATTCCTCAAGGGGAAGAATGTTCACTGAACAACGAGTATTATGTGCACTATCTTCAATTACTACAGCGGCAGGGTCATTTATAAGGCGATGACGAAAGGGGAGGTCGGTGCTCAGCACTGCCCTTTTTTTGTATAGGCGGTCTTCCACTTACACAATTCGGCATGTATGTACAGAAGCGCAAGAGAGTCCATGGAGTGAGCAATTATTATCGAATGAAGAGTGAGGTTCTGCAGTGAGCAGAACCTCTATTTGTTCGCCACCAGCACTCTGATTATATGCCCTAGTGTCTAGTGTCTGGCCTTATGCATTCTTATGCAGTGATCTTGTCCAGTATCATGAAGGCGGCGCCGATCGCAAGCGCCTCGTCACCGTAGCTGCCCTTGCTGAACATGACCTGATATTGCGGATAATGATAGGTTTTGCGAATAGCTGTTTGTGTTGCGGTATAGAAAAATAAATCATTCGCGTTCATGAGCGGTCCGCCAAGCACCACTTTCTCTGGATGGAGAACGTTGAGCAGGTTGGCTAACCCAATGCCGAAATAAGTAGCAGCCTGCGTTACAATCTCGGTCGCCAGTGGATCACGCCGCCGCAGCGCCTCCATAATATGCGCATATGAAATGTCGGAGCTTGCCCCCGCGATTTGCTCAAGCAGACTGCGGCGACCCATTCGGACGAGTGCGTTCGCTTCACGTTCTATGGCGTATACGGTGGCATATGACTCCAAGCAGCCGTAGTTGCCGTTCCCTGTACGTGGGGGAATGCCATCTGCCTGAATGATCATTTGCCCAAGTGAGCCCTCCATGTCGACAGCCCCATAGATAAGCTTGCCTTCGGACATCATCGCGGAACGGAGCCCAATGCCGACATGTACGTACAGCATGTGCCGGACATCTCTTGCTCGATTGGCCCACGCTTCTGCCCGAATTGCGGTGTTCGCCCCATTATCGAGCATGACAGGCATGTTCAATTGTCGTTCCAAGTCATTGACGATCGAGACATTCTCCCAGCCTGGAGAAGGGAAGAAGCTAGGCTGCAAGATGACACCTTCGAATCGATCCAGCGGACCGACGGCGCCGATTCCAAGACCGAGTACCTTATCTGGGCTGAGCTTATGCTTGCCCGTCCAGTGCTTAATCTGCTTCGTTACTTCTGCCAACAAGTATTCCGGTGTCATGAGTGCAGTCATTTCCCATTCGCATGTATCGAGCTTATTTCCGGCCATGTCCAGAATGACGAGGCGGGAAGAGGTGCGGGAGATATCAAGGCCGAATGCATAGCCGTAATCAGGAACGACTCGGTATAGAATCGGTCTGCGTCCGCCAGTCGAAGCGCCAAACCCGCATTCAGCGATGAGTCCAAGCGCAGTTAGCTCCTCCAATACACGAGTCAGTGTGCTGACCGTAAGCCCGCTGTATTGGAGCAAGTCCAGCTTCGAGATTTCATCGGTGCGTCGAATGAATTGAAAGATTTCCTTCGCTTTGGAGGAAGGAATGTGTTGATCCAATGATTTATCCATATATAACAATCCCCGCAATTCCTGACAATAGGATGACGGCTATCGGATGGAGCTTCAGCTTCATCAGCGCAAGCAGTGCACAGGCGAAGATTGCGACTGGAATGAATGATGATAATGTCCACTTCGCCGTGAGCCCAGAATGCATCGCCATGTTGACCGCCGCATAGGCGATCAGTGCGATTACGGCTGGCTTCATGCCGTCAAGTGCAGACTGCACCCACTGATTATCATACACGCGGTAGAAAATAGTGGCAATAAGCAGCATGATGATTGCAGATGGCAGGATGACTCCAAGCGATGCAGCAATACTGCCGATCAAGCCAGATGCAGTATACCCAACATATACGGCGCTGTTCATTGCAATAGGGCCTGGAGCCATGCCAGCGAGTGTGATTGCTTCCGTATACTGCTCTGCCGTCATCCAGTGATGAGACAATGCTTCGTGTTCAATAACCGGAAGCATCGCATATCCGCCTCCGAAGGAGACAAATCCTAGTTTAAAAAAAGTCCAAAAGAGTTCCCATAACATGGTGCATCCATCCTTCTTGTTCGATTATGGGAGGCTAACCATATCTATTCCATCAACCTAGACCGCTCTATTGTTGTGCTGCTTCGCTTGGCGGGAGTGGGTGGCGCTATTGCTTGTGCGCGGTGGCTTGGAACGGTCGTGTGGATGGTCGCCCATAAAGCTGCTGCGAGTGATCCAATTCAGTACGAGACCAGCGGCTGCTCCAATGGCTAACATGATAACGGGGTGGAGTGAAGTCCAGAACAGCAGTGCTAATGTGGTCAAGGTGATGGTCCATGTGAACACATTGGTTAAGGTGCGCGTGCCCAGACGCACGGCTGCATATACAATAAGTGCAACGATAGCAGGTTTAATACCGGACAATGCTGCCTGCACATACGGTTGATCACGTAGTCCTGCTGCTCCTGCGCATAATAACAGCATAATGGCAATAGTAGGCAAGGAGATGCCGATGACTGCTGCGGCGAGTCCGGATAGGCCGGCAATGCGATAGCCCACGAGTGCGGCGACATTGACACCGATTCCGCCAGGGGCGGCACCAGCTAGTGCAGTGATTTCCCCCATATCATCTGCTTCTAGCCATTTGCGCTTTTCGGCGATTTCCCGTTCGATGACAGGCAAGATTGCATAACCGCCGCCGAAGGTGGTCGGTCCAATCTGGCTAAAGGTCAGAAACAATTGAAGAAGAAGGGTGCGCTTCTTTATTCGCTGCGCGGGACGGAGAGCATTTTGATTCATGGTGATTATCATCCCTTCCGTTCAGTGGTATGGTAGCTTCAGTATAACGCACTTAATTCCATTTTGGAATAAACTTTTAACTAATAGATGTAAATGATCCGTAATATGAAGAAGTTGAATTGCAATTTATTGTATTTTAGAGGGAGTTTCATCTATATTGGAATCATGTTGGCATGCATCTCGATTCGTTTACACGAAGAGGTGGCATGATTGAAGAAATTAAGAAGATTACAGGGACATAAGTGGGAGTCATTTCCCATTACTTATTGCGAAGGCAGTTGAAGAAGGTAGCAAAATGCCAGTGAGCTTGTGGCGGAGGGCTTCTATATATTAATATGGAATTATTAACGTAAGGAAGTAGGCAGCGTTTGCAACCGGAAGCGGAAGCCGATGCCAGAGGAGGTACATTGGATAAGCGAATATCTCTCGGGCTGTATGTTCTCGCTGCTGTACTCATCTTGGTGTACCATGAGAAGCTGCTTGCTGTACTGCGTCATATGGAGCCTGGAGCAGGTGCGCTCATCATTATGTTTCTTGCTGCTGTCGCTATATCCCTATTTCCTGTCATTCCATTCGGTCTAGTGGCAGGGATTATAGGCGCTACTTTTGGCTTCTGGATTGGTGGCTGGATGAACGTGGCGGCTTCGACGGTAGGGGCTGCTTTGATGTTCCTTGCTGTTCGAAGCGGGATATCCAAGCAGGGCAGGTCGTATATTGAGCGTATCGGCTTACTTCGAAGCTTTAATCAATTAATGGAACGAAATGCATTCACTGCTGTGCTTATCGGACGGATGATTCCCATTGTCCCAGCTGTAGCGATTAATGCATATGCGGCCATGCTGTCTATCCCTCTGCGCACCTTTATGGTGGCAACGGTATTAGGGAAGCTGCCGGTTATGTTCCTGTTCGCCTATGTCGGCGAGCAGTTGCTTCAAGACTGGACAAGGATACCGGTCGTCTTGCTTCTATATGCCGTGTACGTGGCTGGCATTTATGGAATACATCGAGTCGTGGAGCGATGCCAATCAAGGCGTGGCCGCACGTAGCGACACAAGGAATTGCGATAATATCGTTATGGAGGAAAAGTTGAATATGTCCAACATTGCATCAAACATTACACAGCTCATTGGCAACACACCCCTAATGGAGCTGAACAACTACAGTCGCAAGCATGGCCTCGGAGCGAGGCTCGTTGCGAAGCTGGAAGCATTCAATCCTGGTGGAAGCGTCAAGGATCGTATCGGATATGCAATGCTTAAGGCAGCCGAGGAGCAAGGTGTCATCGACCGCAGCTCGGTCATTATTGAACCGACAAGCGGCAACACGGGGATTGCATTGGCGAGCGCTGCTGCAGCACTTGGTTATCGTATTATTATTACGTTGCCAGATACGTATAGTATGGAGCGCATTAAGATGATGAAGGCGCTTGGTGCGGAAATCGTGCTCACGCCTGGATCAGAAGGGATGCAGGGTGCAATTCGGAAGGCGGAGGAGCTTGCTGAGAGTATTCCAAACTCGTTCATCCCACAGCAGTTCCATAATAAGGCGAACCCAGAAATGCACCGGAATTCGACAGCACAGGAAATATGGCGCGATTCGGACGGAGAAGTGGATATCTTCGTGGCAGGGGTCGGCACTGGTGGGACAATTAGCGGTGTAGGCGGTGTATTGAAGGAGAATAAGCCATCGGTACGAATTACAGCAGTTGAACCTGCTGATTCACCTGTTTTGTCAGGAGGCAATCGCGGTCCGCATATGATTCAAGGTATCGGTGCTGGCTTCGTGCCGAGCACATTCGATCGCAGCATCGTTGATGAGATCATCCGGGTTACGAACGAAGAAGCATTCACTGCAGCGCGCGAGCTTGCGAAGCAGGAGGGCTTTCTAGTTGGTATTTCCTCAGGCGCAGCCTTGGCAGCTGCAACACAGCTGGCGAAGCGCCCTTCGAATGCAGGGAAGATGATTGTTGTGCTGCTGCCGGATACAGGCGAGCGCTATCTGTCGACGCCGTTGTTCGAAGGCTAAGCGGCAGGCGCTGTCAGCTGCAGGGAAGCACATGAATCTCTGTAAATAAGAAGCCCTGATCCTGTGCAAAGCAGGTCGGGGCTTTTTGCATATGAATAATGTGTTAACATCATAAGCGCTGCTAACAAAAACAGCCGTCCTCCGAGCAGAAAGCCTGCAAGGGGACGGCTGTTGCCAATGCATGAATTACTTGTTCAATGCATCTTCGTAGCGTTTTTCAACTGCTGACCAGTTCACAACGTTCCAGAACGCGGAAACGTAGTCAGGGCGCTTGTTTTGATATTTCAAGTAGTATGCATGCTCCCATACATCCAAGCCGAGGATAGGCGTCTTGCCTTCCATAATCGGGCTGTCTTGGTTAGGCAGGCTGTATACGGACAATTTGCCGTTAGCATCTACTGCAAGCCATGCCCAGCCGCTGCCGAAGCGTGTAGCTGCAGCTTTAGCGAAGTCTTCTTTGAACTTATCGAAGCCGCCAAGCTCATTGTTGATTGCATCAGCCAATTTGCCGGAAGGCTGGCCGCCGCCGTTTGGTCCGATGATTTCCCAGAACAGGGAGTGGTTCGCATGGCCGCCGCCGTTGTTGCGCACAGCTGTGCGGATGTTCTCAGGAACAGCATCCAAGTTAGCGATAAGTTCATCCAGGGATTTATCTTGCAATTCTGGAGCAGATTCCAAAGCCGCATTCAAGTTCGTCACGTAAGTGTTGTGGTGACGATCGTGGTGAATCATCATTGTTGTTTCATCGAAATGTGGTTCCAAAGCGTTGTTGGCATAAGGAAGAGCTGGTAATTGATGTGCCATTGTGTCATACCTCCTAATAATTATGTAGCATCTTATCTACTTCTAACCTAATTAAACATGAAGCGAACGAATAAATCAACATAAATGTTGCGAAAGTCTACATTGAAAGTAAAGCCTTCGCAATTCTTCACAAATAGATGAATAACAGCCTGTCATTCAACGCTATCATATTACCCGAAAATGGTTCTTTTCAAACGAATGCTCCATTGGAGAACGATGGATCAGGGCTAGCAATGAATACGAATTCTTTACAATTTCTATAACCTTTTCTTGTATTGGGCAATGTAAACGCTTTAAATAAAGCGTTTACAAGAGGAAACGAGAGATTTTCCGATCTTTTTTATGGAAGTTGAAAGATAAAGAAGGATTTTCGCGATTTTTGTCGTATTTGTAAAGGTATTGCACAATCTATGTAGATAACCACAAGATACAGATTTAATGTAAAGGCGTAGAAAGGTGTTAGACAGAGAGACAACCGATCACGAAACCAAGCTCAGGATGAGGGAGAGTAAGTCATGAATGTTCGTTCCTTTCGTTTGTCGGATTATCTTCCGGCAACCCAGTTGTTGAAGGAATCACTGTCAGATGAATGTTGTGAGAAGACGCTGGAAGCATTCGCGCGTCAGTTATCGTTGGACGGAGAGCTGGTGCTCATCGCAGAACATGAGGCATCTAGTGGGGAGCAGGCTATTGTCGGACTTGTCATCGGAACCGTTGATCGTAACAACGGCTACTATTACCGCCTTGCCGTACACCCAGATTATCGCAATCAAGGAGTAGGCAAAGCACTGGTAGCGGGATTGGAACAGAAATTCCAACAACGCCGCGTCAAAAACATTATGATTGCTGTGGACGAGCATACAGAAGTCGTATTGCCATGGTTTGAGGCATTGGGGTACGGAGCGAAGGATATGCTGCGCTCCCTGTCGCAGCTGCGCATCGTTGCAGGGTAACGGCGCGCAATCCTGTATTGCAGATGTATTGCAAGGTCGCAATCGGCCTCACTCGGTAAGAGTGGCGATACACGATTTACTATAGCCAAACATTGTACAAGGAAGCATATCTTCTCAACCGTTGCATTCGGGGAAAAGATATGCTTTTCTATTAGTAAAGCGAATTGAACGTAAAGCCGAGGAATTAGCATGAATCGTTATGAGGAAGCTCTTGTGAAAAGTTTCAAGCACGATGGTCACCTGCATCGGGTATGGCTCGAGAACTGGCTTGTGCCCTCCACAATGCGGCATCCTGATCATGTGAAGGAAGACATGTACGTCCTTATCAATAGTCAGACGCCGATTCGGGAGTCGGATGGGAAGCAGTGGGTCAGCAAGATTCCTGCTGTCACCTTCTTCATCCCGAAGCAGTGGTTCAACGTTGTTGCTCTTATCGAGGAATGCGGTGTTCGGTATTATTGTAATATAGCATCGCCTCCATATCGGTGCGGCAATACTTTCACTTATATTGACTATGATTTGGATGTCATTCGCATGACGGATGGGCAAGTTCAAGTAGTGGATCAGGATGAGTATGAGCACAATCGCTTAACCTATCATTATCCGGAGCTTGTTGAGCAGAAGGTGAAGCTAGGCCTGGATCAGGTGTTGGAGTACATTGAGCAGGGTCGTACTCCATTCCATGATGGCACGGTACGTTGGTATTACGAAGAGTGGAAGCGGTTGTTAAACGAACCTCATGAACAGTAAGCAAGTAGACATGAAATCGGTGAACGGCGCCTGTTCCAGAACTTAGTTCCTGGATGCATGGTGCCGTTTCCGATGTTGGCGGATTGTGAACAGGCTTTTTTTTATTTAGTAATAGCGCATTAGCGAAGTAAATGGAATATGAAAATACATCATGAGACGACAAGGAGGTGAATGGGATGCTTGATTCGAAGAAGCTGAATGGACAACAAAATCATGAAGAGCGGGCGGTATCTGATCAGGGTGCTTCCAAGGATCGGTGGCGCCAGCTGAAGCAGGATATTATAGAGGCCGCCCCGGCACTCGGAATTGATCAGGTCGGCTTTACAACGGCAGACCCATTCATTGAATTGAAGGCGAGACTGCAGCATTCCATTGACCAAGGCTATGCCTCGGGATTCGAAGAGCCTGACTTGGACAAGCGTACTCGCCCCGAATTGCTGCTGGAGGATGCGCGCTCAATCATAGCCATTGCTGTGGCCTATCCTTCCAAGCTGGAGGAATCGCCGAAGTCGAAGGCAGGCTCCTATCGGGGAATGTTTGCGCGGACTGCATGGGGACTTGATTACCATCATGTTCTGCGTGATCGCCTCGCGAAACTGGAAGCATTCTTACGTGAGCGCGTGCCTGAACAGGAACTACGGGTACGAAGTATGGTGGACACAGGAGAATTAAGTGATAGGGCCGTAGCAGAGCGTGCAGGTATTGGGTTCAGCGGCAAGAACTGCTCGATTATTTCGCCGCAGTGGGGATCGTGGATTTACTTGGGCGAAATGATTACGAATATTCCGTTCCCGTCTGACGAGCCTGTAACAGAAGACTGCGGCGAGTGCACGCGCTGTCTTGATGCTTGTCCGACAAGTGCCCTTGTCGGCCCTGGGCAGTTGAACGCGAACCTGTGTATCTCCTTCCAGACGCAGTCGAAGGACATCTTGAGCCATGAGATGATGACCAAGATGGGGAATCGGCTGTATGGCTGCGACACATGCCAGATCGTTTGTCCCAAAAATAAAGGAATGAATTGGACGCACCAACCCGAAATGCAGCCTGATCCCGAGAAGGCGAAGCCTCTTCTCGTTCCAATGCTGCAATTATCGAATCGTGAATTTAAGGAGCAGTTCGGCTCATTGTCGGCTGCATGGCGCGGCAAGAAGCCGATCCAGCGCAATGCGATTGTGGCGCTTGGGAACTTCCGTGATCGAAGCGCGGTTGGGGAGTTGCGTGCCTTGCTGCGAGAAGATACGCGTTATGATATTCGTGCGACAGCCGCTTGGGCGCTTGGTCAGATTGGCGGTACTGATGCGAAGCAGGCGCTGCTGTCAGCCTTGAATCGTGAGAAGGAGGATGCCGTTGTGCAAGCGATAGATGATGCCCTGCAGCAGTTCGACAATCATGTGGAACCTATTTATGTGCAGGAGATGGAGTCGCCGATAGGGATGCTGACCGTTGCCTCATCGGCGACAGGACTGTGTTCTATTGAATTCGGCAGTGTGTTGGATACCTCTGCGCGTCTGAACGCCTGGGCGCAGCGCACATATGGTCGGGCTGCCCTCCAGCGTCATCCGGAACGGCTGCAGGAGGCAATTCGCCAATTGGAGGAATATTTCAGAGGGGAGCGGCAATCGTTCGATTTGACGCTTGATTTCCAAGGAACGCCATTCCAACGTGAGGTGTGGCGAGCTCTAATGGATATTCCGTACGGGGAGACGAGATCCTATAAGCAGATCGCAGAGGCAATTGGACGTCCGCAGGCAGTACGAGCAGTCGGTGGGGCGAACAATCGCAATCCGATTCCGGTTATTGCGCCATGCCATCGTGTCATTGGAGCAGATGGCCGACTAGTCGGGTACGGCGGGGGGATGGACAAGAAAGTTACTCTCCTTAAGCTGGAAGGCATGCAGGCGAATGAAGAACGGATGCTGACTGCTCCTTAATGGAACAGGGGATATTTGTCACGATTGATGGTACGTGCTATCATAGTGGCGGTACGGTATATTCGAAATCGAACGGCACATCGATCTCTTTTCGTTTTCTATGTGAAGTTTTCGGTGGATCATTCACGGAATCTGTACCCTACTTGAATATAGAAGCAATGAGCTAAACTTGACGATGTTGGGGTGACCATGGGAAGATGTGGACAGTAATTACGGCAATCGTAACACTAATTGTAGGCATTATCATCGGCTTCGCTGGCGGCGTGTACTACTTGCGTAACCAAATGACGAAAATGCAATCAGACCCTCAAATGCTGCAGAAGATGGCGAAGCAAATGGGCTACAATCTGAATTCGAAGCAGATGCAGCAAGCACAGCAAATGATGAAGAACAAGAATTTCAAGAAAAACCGCTAAGTTAACGAGATCATGCTCACAAGCGCGGCGGAAGGAGGGACGTTCGTGGCTGGTTTGAAGGATTATGTGAATACACAGGTTGGTACGAACCGCGAGAAGATTGAGCATCATATTAAGGAAATCTTGAAGCTCGTCGGAGAAGATGTTGAGCGCGAAGGATTGCTGGATACGCCAGCACGCGTGACTCGCATGTATGAGGAAATCTTCGCCGGTTATGAGGTAGATCCTCGTGATGCGCTCGGGGTAGCATTTGATGAAAATCACGAAGAGCTTGTCATTGTGAAGGATATTACGTATTATAGCCAATGTGAGCATCATATGGCGCCCTTCTTCGGGAAGGTGCATATCGGATATATTCCAAGCGGCAAGATAGCAGGACTTAGCAAGTTCGCCCGCTTGGTGGAAGCAATCTCCCGCCGCTTGCAGGTGCAAGAGCGGATCACTACCGAGATTGCCGACATTATGGATGAGGTACTCATGCCACACGGCGTGATGGTCGTTGTGGAAGGCGAGCACTTGTGCATGTGCGCCCGTGGTGTGAAGAAGCCGGGAAGCAAGACGGTAACGATGGCAACACGCGGCAGCTTCCGGACGGATGCGGCGCAGCGCGCGGAATTTTTGTCACTGATTAAGTAGTAATGTGATGTATGTGGGTGAACTATGAACTGATGAACCCCGTTCCGGGCATGGGACGGGGTTTTTTTCGGACAGAGCAGGGAATTTGAATAGGAGGAGTTACAAGTCACATGACAGAAGCAAAGAAGAAGTCGGAACAGAAAAGTACGGAACAAGAAGTAGAATTGACAGCGGAACAGAAGCTGTGGGCGAGATTGTATGAAGCAGCTTCTGCGTTCAAGAAGCAGGCGAGCTGGGAGTGGATGCCGGAGAACGTGATCTTTGGCGTGAGCAATCCCGAAGACGGAGAAGTGGGCTATTGCACGATTATGAATGGAACAGACTACTTGTTCGGTCTGGCGTTATTCCGCGGCGGTGAAGGATTAGAGAGCCTGAACAGCATGATGCTGGACAATCATGAGCAGAATGCATGGCTGCACCGCCAAAAATGCATCATGGTAACGTTTGAAGACCGTACGGATCTGGAAAAGCGCGATTTGGCACAGATCAAGGAGCTCGGGTTCCGCTTCCGCGGCCGTAATGCATGGCCAATGTTCCGTGCATACGACCCGGGGTTTGTTCCATGGACGCTTGACGAGAAGCAGGTCAGTTTCTTGGCGATCGCCTTAGAACAAGCGATAGATCTGGCAGCGCGCGTGAAGAAGGACAATGAGGTAATGATAGCACCGCAATCCGGTCAAGTGTTGGTTCGTACTCCGGACAACAAGAAGTGGGTAGATCGCTGGATGGATCCTGACTTCGTATTGGAGCGTCCTGTGAAGGTTGAAATCGAAGATCGGGATCGTCTGAATGATGTTATGAATCGTTTCCCGAATAAGAAGGGCCAATGGGAGACAGAATTTTTCTATGCGCCTGTTGCTGTGAAGGGTGAAGGCGAGCGTCCGTACTATCCGCGTCTCTGCTTGTGGGTAGACCGTACGACACGTGCAGCTGTAGGCTTCCATGTCGCGTATGATGACAACTTTGAGCAGGAGTTCCTGAATCATTTCTTGCAGCTTATTGAAGAGCAGGGGGTACGCCCACAGAAGCTCATCATTCGCACGAATGAATGCGTGGATCTGTTCGAGAAGACAGCACAGCGTCTGAAAATTCGCATTGAGCGCGAGTCGCACTTGGCATACTTGGAGGAAGCGCGCGGAGACTTATTCGATTATTTCTCCAAGCAAGAAGGGTAGAAGGAATCTATTTACGTTATAAATGATATATGTCCTTAATAAATAGGGAATGAGGAGAAGGCATGGCTTCGCTGAAAGGCGGGTCGTGTCTTCTTTTTTAATATACTGCTCACCCGGGAAAGGAGGGTGTCTTAATGAAATCGCTGCATGTATAATGGGAATAAAGATGTTTATGCTATCTATGGAAATAAAGGAGTGCTGCTATGAAGCTTTCAATGCATATTACAAAGGAAGACTATTGGAAATTTAATAAATTCGTGATATACAGCATGCCGAAATACCGTAAAGTCATGCTAGCGAATATCATCGGCCTGCCCTTGTTTTTAAGCATCATTCTTAAAGTTATCGGAAAACCATGGGTGTACTCGATTGTAGTTGGGGTAGCGCTGGGGGTGCTTTTGAACGTATTTATGTATTTTTCGATTAAGAGAAAGGTTATCCGTTGGTCTGCTTCCACAGAAAATGCAGCATGGCTCGGAGATCATACGGTGGAGATTACGGAGCAGGGAATTGATGAGACGACGCCGGTCGGCAGCGCTCATTACAACTGGGATGCGATACCGGAAATCAGAATGACCAAGGACTACATCTATATCTTCATCAGCTCGATGCAGGCACATATTATCCCACTTGCTTGCTTGTCTAACTCGTCCGAGCAGACACAGCTTATTCAGCTTCTTGAGGAGCATCATAAGAAAAAGATTATCGTACATTCCTAACTGGTGATCACATATTTACATTCAAGCAAAAAGTCCTCTGCTTACAAAAGTTGACAAGGAAAAAGCCTAATCAACGTCTTGTAAGCAGAGGACTGTTATGTTAAGATCTAATGTACGATATGAGTATATTTTTAAAATGCATTACTATCCAAATATATAATACCATATCGAATCACAGGCTGTCAACCTTGATTTATAAATTTCTAAAGAAGCGGGTGGTTAGATGAGTACGAAAGAAGAACAATGGCGTCTAGAAGAGGAACGAGCGGTTCGGGTGATGGAAGCTATTGAGCAGCATATTGAGCCCCTGCAGCAGGATATTGGCGACATCAAACACGAAGTAGTCGAATTCCGCAAGGCATTCTGGGACGATGTCAAAATCAACATGGACGATATAAATGAGGCGATAGAGACCTTCGCCAGCATGAAGCAGCAGGCAGAGGTGTTAACCGAGCGCGAGCATAGACACCGCCATGCTGCGCGTCAGTTGGATGTATTAACTCGCATGGCGAAGTCTCCCTACTTTGCACGAATCGATTTCAAGGAAGATGGAGAAATGCGTGGTGAGGAGATCTATTTAGGCATTGGCTCTTTCCGCAATGAAGAAGGCGAATTTTTCGTATATGACTGGCGAGCTCCGGTGTCGAGCTTGTATTATGATTTCCCTCCAGGCCCTGCGCGCTACACGACTCCTGTAGGGGAGATAGAAGGTACGATGGAACTGAAGCGTCAGTTTCTTATTTCGGAAGGCCGGTTCCGTGGAATGTTCGATACCGGGGTTACGATTGGAGATGAATTGCTGCGTCAAATGCTTAGTCAGCCGTCAGCCGAGCATATGAAGAGCATTGTAGCGACCATACAACAGGAGCAGAACCGCATCATTCGCAATGAACGGAGCGGCGTGCTGATTGTGACGGGGCCAGCAGGCAGCGGTAAGACGTCGACAGCTTTGCAGCGTATTGCATACCTGCTCTATCGGTATCGGGAAACACTGCAGGCGGAGCAGATCGTATTATTTTCCCCAAATCCTCTGTTCAACCGTTATGTCTCGACAGTGTTGCCAGAGCTGGGAGAACGAAATATGGAGCAGACGACCTTCCAGGATTATTTGGAGCACCGCCTAGGCAGCAGTTTCAAGCTTGAGCATCCGTTCGAGCAAATGGAATATTCACTGACAGCTGCAGAAGAACCGGGCTATAGCGCTCGTATGGAGGCGATCCGCTTCAAGGCAAGCCGTAACTATATTGATATGATCCATGCGTACGTACAGTGGTTAGGGACAGAAGGCCTGCAGCTACATGATATTTGCTTCCGCGATGAGGTAATCGTAACTGCAGAGCAAATTCACAGCCAGCTCTACCGTTATGATGCATCGCTTCCGCTGCCGAACCGTTTGCGCTTGCTGGCCGAATGGCTGCGTGGGGAACTGCATCGCGCGGCGAAGCAAGAACACAAGAAGCCGTGGGTGGATGAGGAAGTAGAGATGCTGGATGATGATGCATACCACGAAGCTTATATGAAGCTGCAGCGCAAGAAGCAGTTCTCGGAGGAAACCTTCGATGACTTCCAGCGTGAACGCGACTGGCTTGCTGCATCGATTGTGAATGAGCACTTCAAGTCTCTCTATTCACAGGTGAAGAAGCTTGGGTTTATTGATATGGAGGGGACGTATCGTCAGTTGTTCGCTATGCCGGATGTATCGGAGCGATGTGCGGCAGCCGGAACGCTGCCTGCGGAGTGGAGAACCATATGTGCAGATACGGAAGCACGCCTTCTATCAGGGGAGATGCCATTTGAGGATGCAACGCCATATCTGTATCTGAATGAATGCATTAAGGGGTTCCGTGTGAATACCTCTATTCGCCAACTGTTCATTGATGAGGCGCAGGATTACTCACCGTTCCAATTCGCATTGTTAAGACGAATGTTCCCGCGCTGCAGCATGACGCTGCTTGGGGACTGGGAGCAGGCGATTTATCCGCATGCTGGGGAACAGGATATCAACAGCAGTTGGCTATCTTCGGATATGCGCGGCGATTCATCTACGGAAACTTTCCACTTGACACGAAGCTACCGCACAACTCGTCCGATTATGGAGTTCGCCCGCTATCTGGCTATGGATGGCGATCGTATTGAACCGTTCGATCGGGCTGGGAATCTGCCGACAGTTACCGTTGAAGAGGACAGAGCGGAGCGTGATCGACTGGTCGCGGATCGCATACGTCAACTGCTGCAGGAAGGGCATCGCAATGTAGCCGTGATTTGTAAGACGGCTCAAGAGAGTAAGGAAGCATATGAGGCGCTGCAAAATGAAATTTCGATTTACCTTGTCGAGCAAGATACGGCCTCATTCCATGAGGGTGCGCTGGTTATTCCTTCGTATTTGGCCAAGGGAGTAGAATTCGATGCAGTTGTCATCTATGATGCATCGGAAGCTGCCTATGGGCGTGCAAATGAACAGAAACTGCTGTATGTATCCTGCACGCGGGCCATGCATGAGCTTCATGTATTCTGTGTCGGCAAGCCGAGTCCATGGCTGGCTGCGGTGCCGGCGGAGACATACCTTTCTCTGTAAGATCCCAATAAAGCTGATAGGGAATAGAACAGAAATAGAACAGATCTGTCTTATTCGATTAGCCGGTTGTAGTAATCTTAGGCAAGGGAGGTATGGACATGAAGGTATACATCGTAGATGCTTTTACAGATGCGCCATTCCGCGGCAATCCGGCTGCGGTCTGTCTCGTTGAACAGGAATGGGATGAGACGATGATGCAGCATATCGCATCTGAAATGAATTTATCCGAGACAGCATTTGTTCATGTAGATGCGGAGTGGGAAGAGGGGGCTCAGAGCCCTTTCGGCCTTCGCTGGTTCACGCCTGAGGTTGAGGTTGATCTATGCGGACACGCAACGCTGGCTACGGCTCATGTATTACGGCAATGCGGGATTGTAAGCGGGGACAGAGTCTCCTTCGAGACGAAGAGCGGCATTCTCCATGCTGCATATAAGGAAAGCGGGGGCCAATGCGAGATCACGCTGGATTTCCCAGCATCTTCGCTAATGCTCGTAGAGGATGAGGCGCTGCGAGTACGTCTGGAGGAAGCGCTAGGCTGCTCGGTGCATGAGGTACTTAGAAGCCGAATCGAGTTAATGGCCATCGTGGATTCAGAACAGACTGTACGGTCGCTGGAGCCAAATTGGGAACAGCTTAAGGCATGCGATCAAGAAGCGATTGGTGTGCTCGTTACAGCGAGAGCAGGAGAATCAGCCCATGACAGAATTGACTTCGTGTCTCGCTGTTTCTTCCCAGCGCTCGGTGTGAATGAAGACCCGGTTACGGGATCTGCTCATTGCACGATAGGGCCATATTGGGGAGCCAAGCTCGGCAGGTTGTCTCTAACTGGACGTCAATGTTCTGCAAGAGGAGGCGTTGTGAAGTTGGAGCTGCATCAGGAGCGGGTGTACTTAACCGGCACGGCTGTCACAATTATGGATGGCAAGTTCACTTTTTCGTAGATTAGTGATTTCAGTTTAGGAGGGAATAGAATGGGAGTTTGGATGGAGATGACCATTCTCATCTTGCTCGCCTGCAATCTACTGCTCCTTCTGCACATCAACAGTAAGCTTCCGAGGCGGGATCGCGCCCAGGAAGCTTACGATCGTGCGAAGAAGAAGTATGGGATTGACTGATGCCTGCACTGCCTATAGGGTTGTACAACCAATGCCTGCAT
This sequence comes from Paenibacillus wuxiensis, assembly GCF_040195695.1. Classification (NCBI taxonomy): domain Bacteria; kingdom Bacillati; phylum Bacillota; class Bacilli; order Caryophanales; family Paenibacillaceae; genus Paenibacillus; species Paenibacillus wuxiensis. The sequence continues at coordinate 410,725 of NZ_JBEFZI010000005.1, forward strand.
ATCCACGTTTCGTCTTACATGTCAATAATTCATAATAATGACCTCGTTGATCACACCACGGCCATCACCTTTGGAATTAATGCTTCGCCTCGCTTTTACCGTATGGATTCGATATCCCTCATACAATTGATGAATATAGTCTGTCGCATGATTGGACAGCATGACATATACACCACGTTCACTAAGTTCCTTAAATACATTGGCTAGACGCTGTTGTTCCGGTCGGCCGAAGCCCCCCTTGGCATACGAAGTGAAGGCGGCAGTTGGCGTCAAGGTGTCATAGGGAGGATCAAAATAGACGAAGTCGCCGGCGCGTGCCTCCTGCACAGCCTCAGCAAAATCTCCATCCATCATTCGAATATTGGCGCGGTTCAAATAGGAGGACATACTGCGAATAGTTGTTTCTCTTATGATGTTCGGCCGCTTGTATTTCCCGAATGGAACATTGAATTGGCCGCCTGCATTGACTCGGTATAAGCCGTTATAGCATGTCCGATTCAAATAAATAAGCCTGGCGGCGCGGTCGATAGGGGATAAGGCGGCGTAGGCTTCTTGGTTCCGATCCCATGCCCGGATTTCATAATAGTATCCTTCGTCGTTACGATGCTGGCGAAGGGTTTCAATAAGTTGGTCTGGCTGCTGCTTTATCATTTGGTACACGTTGATGAGCTCTGGGTTGACGTCGTTAATGGCCCCGTTGTCTGGCGTTAATGCTAACAATAACGCCGCTCCGCCGATGAACGGCTCGAAGTAGGCTGCTCGCGTCCAGTCTGCTGAAGGCAGAAGGGAACGGATGCTGGGAAGTAGTTGGCGTTTGCCGCCAGCCCATTTCACAATAGGTCTGAGCAATTCGCCTCACCCCTTTCGAAGTCGATAACTCATTGTTCTGGTACAAAAGGAAAGCGCGGCACAGAACCGCACGTGATCCAGCTATTTCCATTTATTATTGTATAGAACGAAAAGGGTGCGGCGCAACGGCGAATAAGCTCGAAAAATAGGAAGTAAACACCTCATTCATCGAATGATGTTGTAAGCTTAGAAGGGAGTCCATTTCAATTTGCGAGCTTGCTCGAATCGTTCGGATACAGCGGGCCAATTGATGACATTCCACCAATCGGCAATATATTTCGGCCGTTCATTTTGATGCTTCAAATAATAAGCATGTTCCCATACATCAAGCGGCAGCAGCGGGACGACATCCCATTGGGACAAGTTCTGATGCTTCTCTGCTTGCAAAATCTCCAATCTTCGGCTGCGCGGACTCCAGACGAGTATCGTCCAGCCACCACCCTCAACCTTCTCTGCTGCGTTCGAGAAATGCTTCCGGAAGGCATCGTAGCTGCCAAAGTCATGCTCAATTTGGCGCAGCAGACTGCCTGTAGGCCTGCCTCCGCCCTGCGGACTCATTACATCCCAGAAGATGGTGTGCAGATAGTGACCAGCCCCATTGAACGCAAGCTCGTTCTCCCAATATTTCACCAGATCGAACTTATTGGTGCGCCGTGCTTCTGCTAGCGCCGACTCGGCCTTGTTCAAGCCGTCCACGTAGCTCTTGTGATGCTTGTCATGATGAATGCGCATCGTCGTCTCATCGATATAAGGCTCAAGCGCATTATAAGGGTATGGAAGCGGAGGAAGCCGGTGTCCGCCAATTGGAACGAAGGATTCCCCATCTGTCTCATCATCCTGTTCCGGCTGCGCGCTGCGCGTATTGCCAATGTGAGCATGAATGCCTTGAATGGATTGTTGTGGATAGGGATACTGATGTTGCTGGGGCTGATACTGATGCTGCGGCCAATGCGAGGAAGGCTCGTTCCCCGCAGCGTGAATGCGAGCTGGTGGGGAGGAGCTGCTGCTAGAACGAGTGTTATGATTGCTTCCCGGGGGCTCTACTGCTGGGTAAAAGACAGGTTTAATGGCTTTCAGAAAGTACTGGGATCGCTCCGTGATATGATCGAATACGACAGGGGCGTGCTCCGTATGCTGCACGGCTTGGCTGTTATGCTTAATGGCATCAAGCTGCTGAACGAACTGCTCGGATTGATATACAGAAGCGCGGAGCAATTCTTGAAGCTGTTGAAGCTGATCTGGCTGAAGGACATCTGGCTGCTGCAGGGCGGTGCGCAGCTGTCCCCTCGCTGCATCTTCCGTCTGTGACAGAACCTGTTCCCATTGGGCAAGCAGCTGCACGTATTCAGGCTCCAGCTGGGGCACAATTGCGCGAATGACCTCTGTATGCTTCTTCTCCTGCTGCTTCCAGTAGGCACTCTCTTCCAGTACACGCACAGGCATAAGTGGCCCGTATATGAGCTGCAATGTTCTCCCTCCTTGTGATTGAAATGGTTCTTTTTATTGTATTAGCTTCATAGGTTGACCTATGTAAAATGGCACAAAAAAACCGCAAGCGGGGGCTTGCGGTTCTACTTCGACTTATTCCATCTCGTATTCTGTGAAACTTCCTTGCCGAATTTATGAACGTCTCAATCGGCGTAGCAGGGGAGTTAGTTCTGTGCAATGAACAAACCGCGATCAGCACGATAGGCTGCATTCAGAAACGCGGATGTCTTCGACAAGTATTCTTTGCGCTGTGTGCGATAGATAAGCTCATGCTGTGTATTAGGGACGATCCATGCCTGCGAGAGCTTATTGGACTGATGGGCGGCAATGCCTTCTGCAATTCCATATGGCGCCTTGGAGTCCGCTGTTCCATGAACGAAGAGAATCGGCATCTCATAGTTCGTTGATTTCACTTCATTGTATGGAATTTGCTGTAGGCTCGTGCCATTGACAGCAGGGAAGAAGGTACGCAGCAGATCAAGCGATGGATGCTTCGGCAGTGGAGCGTACTGCTGCAAATTATGATATAGCGTATCTGGCTCCAGCAGGAAGGTGCTGTCCAGAATCATGGCATTAATATCATGAGTAAGCAGTGCTGCTTGAAGCGCCGTTCCGGCACCCATGGAGAAGCCCCATACGACGACGTGCTCAGCACCGCGTTCCTTCGCGAGCTTGACTGCGCCTAGCAGCTGTTCCTTCTCCAGACGGCCGCCTGTTGCTTTGGTCGGATGCTGTTCGGAAGCAAATCCATAGTCGAACATGATGACATTGTAGTCGAGTCGATGTGCGAATTTGGCAAGGTCATACATCGGCACCCAATATTCTTCTCGATTGGCCCCGTAGCCATGGCTGAAGATTAAGGTGCGCTTGGAAGGCTTATCAGATGGAATGTACCATCCGTCTACCAGCGTATGCCCATCGCGAGCGGGAAAGGATACCGTCTCGTACTTCATCCCTTTGGCCTCCATTGGATTGGAGAACAGCGGAGGTACTTGCGGATTAGCGAACATCCATGCGATGAATCCGTGCAGGGCAAGGAAGATGACAATTGCAGCGAAGAAGGTCGATAGGGATAGCGCAATGGCTACATGCTTCACTCGTAGTCTCCGCGCTGCCGCAGGGGCTGCTCCAGATGGGCCGAGCCATTCAGGCTGTAGTGCGGGAGATGTAATAACAGGTGTGCTCATGTAGATGACCTCCTTCGATGATGTAATGCAGAATGGTGTCGAGCCCAATACATTCATATAGAACAAAAGTCCCGATGGGAGCTGATTCGTGTAAACGTTGTCTTCGTATCATTATCGTATGCGGGAATCCGCATAGGGTCAACGGATTTGCGCGATTTGTAAGGTGATTGTAATCGTCCCGTAACATTGCAATCTCCCTGTAAAAACATGTCGAAACAAGGGACGTTCGTAGGATGCGGGAGAATGGTGCTAGTATCTTTACGAAAATAAGGAAGAGAGTTATACTAGTTGTAACGATGTTCCATACTATGGAACCGAAGAGGGAGATACATGGTGGAAGAACGAGGAAAGCTAACCGTACGCGCCGTAGAGCGTGCACTCGATATATTAATGTGTTTTGCCAATGAGCGAGATATCAGCTTGACGGAACTTGCAACCCGCGTTGGGCTGAATAAGAGCACTGTTCATCGTCTGATGACAACATTGGAGGATCGCGGATTCGTACTTAAAAATGGCGATAAGTATCGCCTGGGATATCGGGTATGGGAGTTGGCGGCGAATTTGACGCAGGTCGATGATCCTGCTCAGCTGCTGCAGCCGGAGATGGAGCTCCTGCGCGATCAGTTGGATGAGACGGTGAGTCTATATGTGAAGGATGGCAACGACCGGATACGGATTCAGGCCGTGCAGAGCAATCAGGCGATCCGTAGAGTAGCGCCAGTAGGCGTTCGTTTGCCGTTGTTCGTGGGGGCATCCAGCAAGGTGCTGCTTGCCTTTGCTGAGACGCACGAGCTAGAGGCTGCATTGCGCGATTCACGCTGGCCGTCCTCCATTGACAAGGACAGCTATATGAAGCAGCTTGAGGAAGTGCGTCGACTCGGATATGCTGTGAGCTTGGAAGAACGCGAACTTGGAGCGGCGGCTGTATCTGTGCCGATCATGGATCGGAATCAGCGGCTGGTCGCAGCCTTGTCGGTATCGGGGCCTGTCAGCCGGATGTCGGCAGATACGCTTGTATCCTTTGCCCCGCAGATGATGGAGACTGCCCGCCGAATGGGCACGATGCTGCTGACGATGCAGTAACAGTCAGTCTGCTGTAATCGACGGTTAAGATTGTCTTTTTGCTAGATTCTGTGCATTGTAAATAATAAGTCCTTCGGCCCCTCTACTGCGGCAAGCAGTGGAGGGGCCGAAGTTGTAAAGACCTATGAAATGCGCCTGACAGCACCCATCAGAACGGAGATCGGAATGCCAGCCATGATCTGCAGTGATGTATAAGGTTATGCTGAAGTTATTGCTCCAATTGCGACATCCTGCTATAGGGTTTGTGAGGAATGACGCTGGCGATATTGGCCGGGAGTTATTCCTTCGAGCTTCTTGAACATACGATTGAAGTAGGGGGCCTGGTAACCGGCCGATTCAGCGATTTCATTGATCTTCATATCCGTGGTCAGTAGAAGCTGCTTGCAATAGTTCATTCTTATCGAGGTAATATAATCGACATAGTTCGTTCCTGTCATTTGCTTGAACGCTTTGCTCAGTTGGGAGATGCTGACGCCATTACTTTTCGCATAGGTTTCAAGTGCAATCTCTTGACCGTTGCTTTGTGCAATCTGTTCGAGCAGATTGTCTACAATCTCCTTCATAGATGCATTGAAGCTGCGAGAGAGCGAATGAATGTAAGGGTGGATCACCTTCTCTTGGAACCAGGACAAGGATGCTTGTGGATTGCGCAGCATACGAAGCTCTTCATACAGCTGGGCGCTGTCATAGACGGCATACGGATTATGGCCGGCCTGAAGCATAGCGCGATGGATGCTTCCCATTAGTCGCAACAGCGCTTGATGGACAAGCCATTCTGCCGCGTGGCTTGCTTGCAGTGCCTCTACATACTGCTCCAAGGCTTGCGTCGCTTCCTGGGCCAGACCCATATTGAGAGCGTAAATAAGCTCCTGCTCAAGCACAAGCAGAGGGGCTTCAAGCAGCGTATTCGCTCTATCCAGCACTTGATCGGCCTGAAGCAATTGGCTCGTTGCGTCGAAGGTGCGGCACCGAAGCGCACGCTGAGCCTGCTCCATGGCATGGGGAATATCCATCCACGACGAAGTTGGCCCGTTATAGACGATGGTGGCCTGGATGCGCAGAACCTCATGCAGGACGTTGATATAATGGGAACACAGACTGTGCAGCTCCTGTTGTGCTTCTGCTTGAGCATGATCCTGTGTGGGGAGTATGAGCACAAGTCCGAACGATCCATCTAAGAAATTAATCGTGTGAACATGTTCCGCTGCGGATTGGGATAGCTCTGCCACGATATTGATGGCTGCGTACGTTAATAGAACATCGTCTTTATCGGACAGCGGCTTATATTCTTCATCGGTTGGATGAAGTTGTAGAACGATCGCTGCAAATGACCTGCCTTCAATGGCGACCCCCATCGTATGAAGCTTCTCCATCATCTCCCTCTCTGTCCAGTGCGCTGCCTGCCCTGTAATGAATTGATTCATAATTGCCTCGCGCATGGACGGCACGGCCTGATTCAGCCTCCGTTCCAATGTTTCATTTGTAATTCGATAATGCTGCCACTCCCGTTCAATATAATCAAGCTCATTGTGAACATCCGTATCCGGGGAGCGCCAGCCTGTAAGCAAGTTCATCATCCGGCGTATCGGTCGATACATACGGTGGGAAGCGAACCAGCTTAACGCTAACGCAGCCAGCAGGGCAAATATCCAGCACACAATGAGGATATGTGTATAGGGTCGTGTAGGTGCCGTAATGATGGATTGAGGGGTAGCCGATAAGTAAGTCCATTTGCCGCCCATTTTCTCCAAGGTTACGGTGTTTATGAGCAATGTATCCTGATTCAAGGGAACCTTGCTGCTTCCGCTAGGTTGATTCAATGCCTCTGTATGTTGAGTCTGATGAGATTGAATAGCGGCGAATGCCTCAAGATTCTGTCTGCTTGCTTCGCTTTGCCCAATAATGTGTCCTTCCTCGTCGAGCAGGTAAGCATATCGGTCTGGGTTCGCAAATACGAACAGCTTAGACGGATTGATGTAAATCACGATAGCCCCGTAGGATGCGTTTCCATTGAACGGCAGCTTCATTACGACGGCATGGGACGAGCCTCTACTGAAGGGACGCTGCAATTCATGTGTCCAGAAGATGCCCTGCTCGGCCGATATAAGCTCCTTCCAGCGAGATTCTTCTGCCTGCTCCAATGTCCGAAGACCAATCGAGGGCTGAAGTACTTTGTTCTGCTTCGCCACGTACAAATACACCTGATCAATAATCGGATCGGCATTCTCGATAAGCGTGAGCGTATCGAGCAATTGGTTCGTTTCCTCGAACTGCTGTGCGAAATCCATATCGGAAATCGTCGGCTTGAAATGCGGCTTCACGACCATATGTAGAGCGTAATTAATAAGCTGCCCAAGCTGTTTATCGATTTGTTTGGCTGCTTCAATCATCTCGCTGTCGTTCTTCTCTTGAAACTGCTTCACAAGCTGCTGGTTGCCCATATATAAATAAGCCGCACTGATGATCGTGATTGGCAGGCAGGTCAGCAGTACGGCGAGCGCGAGACTTTTCCAATAGAAGATTCCCTTGGAAGAGGGACGTAGTATATCATGCAGCTTTCCCATGAATTCCTCCTGTGTGGCAATGGATGATGAAACGGAATACTGGAGTAATCATTGATATTTGATATTGGAATAGAAATTGTAATTTGCTCGACTGCACGAAGCTGTTCATACAAGAACGATAGTATGGAATGTTCTGGTATGGTGATCGATTGTATTTATCATACTGAATGGCACAACGGATGAAAAGGCTTACAGAAAAAAAGTGCAGCCTCAGGAAATCGGGAAAATGCTGCATCGAATCTCGCAGCAGGTGATTCTTTGCGGGGCTTGCTTGTGCGTTCATCGAGCGATGAATAAGCGCGGTTATGCAGGCAGGCAAGATGCTTCAGCAAAAAAGTCAAATTGCATGAAATAATGATAGCGTTTACATTGATAAAAAAATCCTAGCAGACACTGCGATACTCGCTGTCTCAATTGAACATGCAGAAGAAAGTGAGGTAGTACTGATGAGCATGGAACCATCAACATCTGCATCTGCAGCCCAGTTAGAACGGAGGACATCATCTAAGCGAAGAGCGCGCACACGTGTATGGGTAGATGTGAAAAGGGATAGATACTTGTATTTGTTGGCGCTGCCAGGACTTCTCTTCTTCCTTGTCTTCAAGTATGTTCCGATTACGAATCTTGTGATCGCCTTCCAAGACTATTCGCCGTATTTCGGTGTGTTTCAAAGTCCATGGGTAGGATTCGAGCATTTCAGCCGCTTCTTTGCAAATGAAGATTTCTACATTCTGCTGCGCAACACACTCGCTATCAGTTTTCTGAATCTGTTGTTTTTCTTCCCGGCGCCGATCATTCTTTCTATCATGCTGAACGAGGTTCGGCATTCGATTGTGAAGCGAACAGTACAGTCTCTCATTTACATTCCGCACTTCTTATCGTGGGTGCTCATTTCGGGGTTGACGTTCCTCATGTTCTCGCAATCGGAAGGGTTGTTCAACAAGCTGCTGCTGTCTATGGACAAAGAGGCTTTTGATTTGCTCACGAATCCAAGTTATTTCTGGGGAATGTTGACGGCACAGTCGATCTGGAAGGAGGTCGGTTGGGGGACGATTATCTTCCTCGCTGCTATCGCAGGAATCGATCCTCAGCTGTATGAGGCTGCGGTGATGGATGGAGCAGGGCGGATGCGCCGCATTTGGCATATTACGCTGCCGGGCATGCGCAATGTGATCATCATTCTGTTTATTTTGCGGTTAGGCACTATTATGGATACTGGATTCGAGCAGATTTATCTGATGATGAATGCAGCCGTCTCCAATGTAGCGGAAGTGTTCGATACGTATGTGTACAGGGTTGGGATTAAGCAAGGGGAGTTCAGTTACAGTACAGCCATCGGATTATTCAAATCGGTAGTTGGCGTCATTCTTGTCGTGGCGGCCAATCAAATTGCTAAGCGCTTCGGACAGGACAGTTTGTATTAATTAGGGAGGGAGACAAGTGCTATGAGAGATAACAGTGTGAGAGATCGCTTATTCAATATCGGGAACATAGCCATTCTGCTGCTCATCAGCTTGGCGACCGTCTTTCCCATTTACTATACAATCGTGCTGTCGTTCACGGATCCAACGGAATATTACACGAAGCCGCTTATTTTGTTCCCGGCCAAATGGTCACTGGATGCCTATCAGTACTTGCTCGCAAACGGCTTGTTTGTCAGCGCACTCGGTGTGAGCACCTTTCTGGCTACAGTAGGAACAGCGTGCAGCCTCATCGTAACCGGGGGCATGGCTTATGCGCTCTCTCGGAAGCGACTGCGCTTCCGGAAGGCCATTCTGTTTCTTATTTTGTTAACCTTTCTGTTCCAGCCAGGACTTGTGCCGCAGTATTTAATTGTGCGCAATGTCGGACTTATCGATAATATCTGGTCGCTCATTATTCCGTCGCTGACCAGTGGGTGGTACGTTCTGCTTATGAAGGGATTCTTCGACAGTATTCCCGATAGTCTGGAGGAAGCGGGACGAATTGATGGGTGTAACGAGATCAGCGTATTTTGGCGCATTATATTGCCCTTGTCACTTCCAGCGCTGGTCGCATTCGGCTTGTTCTTTGCGGTAGGGTATTGGAATACCTATTTCAACGCGCTCATGTACATCAACGATCAGAGCATGTGGCCGCTGCAGGTGCTGCTGCAAAACCTGCTGGTCGATCCGGCGGCAATGGGCGGCGGGGCAGGAGGGAGCGGTGCGGATTTCCGTATGAATCGCCAGATGCCGTCTGAGACGTTAAAAATGGCTGCAGTCGTTATTGCTACCGTACCGATTATGCTGGTGTATCCATTCTTGCAGAAGCATTTCGCAAAAGGTGCGATGGTCGGCTCTGTCAAAGAATGAGTAGATATAGATACACATTGACAGCCTGTAGCGCTCGCATATCAAAAAGGAGGGTTCAGAATGGTTCACAATTCATCACGTAAGTTGTCATCCTTGCTCAAGACAACAATGCTTATCATGCTGGCATGTTCACTGCTGCTGACTGCATGCGGCGGTGGAGGCACAGGCGGTGCCTCTGGGGGAGAAGGTCCGACGAAGATTACACTGCAAACGTTGAATTATGCGCCCGACATGGTGAACAACAGCAATCCGATGTGGAAGGAACTAGAGAAGAACACGAATACACAGCTGGACATCACATGGCTGACACCAACGACGATTGAAGATAAGGTCAATGTGATGCTGGCGTCCGGTGAGATGCCGGATGTTACCTTTGTGGAGTCGCTGAACAACTCGCAGCTCCAGAAGATGATTAAGCAAGGCGTGTTCTGGGATTTGACGCCTTTCATTACGGATTATCCCAATCTAACGGAAGGCGTTAAGGCGGCGATGTGGGAAGAGACGAAGATCGAGGGCAAGAACTATGCCATTCCACGGTACTATCCAAGCTTTGGCGGCGGTGTATTCCCGATGCTGCGTAAGGATTGGCTGGATGAGCTGAATCTGCAAGTGCCAAATTCCATGGATTCGCTCTTCGACGTACTGAAGGCATTTAAGGAGAAGGCGCCCGGCGGGAAGACTGATATCGTTCCGTATGCGGCATCCCCAGACTCGCTCGGTTTTGTATATAACGTCTTCAATGAAACGCAAGGCGCATGGAAGTTGAAGGATGGCAAGCTGGCGCCGATCATCACTGAAGATGCTTCCCGTGATGCGCTGCTGTGGATTAAGAAAGCCTACGATGCAGGACTGTTCCCGAAGGATTTTGCCATCTTAAAGTTCTCGCAAATTATTGATATGGTTCGTGGCGGCAAGGTAGGAGCGGTGGGCTTATCCATGAACCATGTCTGGATCCAAGGGGAAGTGCTTCGCCAGATTGATCCGAAGGCCGACCTCATTCCGACCTCTTACCTGGCGAATCCGCAGGGGGCTAAGTATGTCCCTTCCGGTGAGTCCTATTATGGCGTGTATCTGATTCCCAAGAAGGTGCCAGAGGAGAAGGTGAAGAAGATTCTGGCGCTGTTCGATTATGGCAATAGCCCAGAGGGCAATATTCTGGAGTACTATGGTGTGAAAGACGTACACTACAAAGAAGAGAACGGCAAGCGAATTGCGACTGAGCAGGCGAAGAAAGATCTGACGGGAGACGGCAACATGTCGAGCTTGTTCCACTTGATTAGCGACGATATGGCTATTGCTGCAGTGGGGATGCCAGATGAATTGTATGAACGCAACGTGAAAATTGTAAATGAGCGCAAGGAGCATGTTGTACCAGATCCAGGACGCGGCATTTATTCGGAAGCCTATAATCGGTTCTACCCGGAAATTAAAAAGAAGGTAGATGATATGCGGACGAAGGTGATCATTGGGAAAGAGACGATTGAAGCCTATGATCAGTTTATTGCGACCTTGAAGCAGGATAAAGAGCTGCAAATGATTACAGATGAAATGAATAAGGCTTACCAAGCAAAATAATGAGAGGCCAAGGAACGCTGCTGCTTGCGGGCGTTCCTTCGCTTCATTAGAGGGGAGAAGCAACATGAAGCCTATCACTGCGGTTGTGATTGGAGCAGGGGATCGGGGAGCACGTGCATATGCTCCATATGCTTTGGAGAATCCGCATGAATTTCGTATTGTAGGTGTCGCTGAACCGAATACAGAACGACGACGCAAATTTGCCGAGCAATTTGCACTAACCGCTCAGCAGCAATTCAATTCTTGGGAGTCGCTGCTTGGCAACGAGAGGCAGGCAGAAGTTGCAATTATCTGTACATTGGATCGAATGCACCTCCAGCCAACGCTCCGGGCACTTGAGTTAGGGTATCATGTTCTGCTGGAGAAGCCGATGTCGCCTGTGCCGGCAGAGTGTGTGGAGATGGAGCTTGCGGCCAAGCGGCACAATCGTCTGCTCACGATCTGCCATGTGCTGCGTTATACGGCATTCTGGTCATCTTTGAAGCGGGAAATCGACCGAGGTGCGATTGGTGATATCGTCTCGGTACAGTTAAATGAGAACGTGGGCAATATGCATATGTCGCACAGCTTCGTACGCGGCAATTGGCGCAATAGCGACGAGTCGAGCCCGATGATCCTGCAGAAGTCATGCCATGATATGGACATCTTGGCGTACGTAATGGGGGAGCCGTGCACACGCATCAGTTCGTTCGGCTCGTTAATGCATTTCCATGAAGGGAATCGACCGGAGGGAGCACCGCTGCGCTGTATCGAGGGATGTCCGGCAGAGCAGATCTGCCAGTATCATGCGCCGCGTTATTACTTGGGGGAAGGCATTGGATGGGCGCGTAAAATTACAGACAATCATACGAAGGAAGGCATTATTAAGGCACTGTGGGAAGGGCCATACGGCAAATGTGTCTATCAGACGGATAATAATGTTGTGGATCATCAGGTCGTCAATATGGAATTCGCCAGTGGCGCAACGGCGACCTTCAGCATGTGCGGCTTCACACACGACAATACCCGCATTGTGCAGGTGATGGGCACGAGAGGAGATATTCGCGGCAATATGGAGGATGATGCTTTCACGATTTATGATTTCGTAACGAAGGAGAAGCGGGTTGTCCATATTCATGCATCTGCTGCGGGGCATGGGGGTGGAGACGCGGATATAGTCCGCTCCTTTATTAAGGAAGTGCGTGATTTCGGGGCGGGAATGGTGACGGAGAGCAGGTCTTCTGCCTCTGTCTCCGTACGCAGCCATCTAATGGCATTCGCAGCTGAGGCATCACGGCTGGATGGGGGCAGATCGATTGATCTGCAGGCCTATTATGATGAATTGGCAGGAGCAGCGGTACAACCGCATGTTCATGAGAAACATTGCTAATCATGTCGTAATGCATGCATACTGATGAACTTAAAAAAGCCAGCGATCGCTGGCTTTTTGCATTTGTATAGATAAGTGCACTGTGTTTGGATAGGTATATAAATGTGCAACTGTATAGTGCACACTTGAATGATACGAGCCTTGCACGAGTAAAGGCAAATACCAACATCGTTCTACTACGAGAAAAGAAACACTAATTACGAACTAGTGGCCATACGCTGGCATGTATCATAAAAGACGGCTTCCAAGGAACGATGTCCATTTTCTGTACGGCAAAGTCTAGCGACAGAATCGCATGCGACCATGACGCCTTCATTCATGAAGGCGACAGTATCGGCCGTGTCCTCCACGACAGACAAAATATGAGTCGAATAGAGGATTGTTGTTCCTTTCCTGCGTTCAGCATGGATTAGTTCCTTGAACGTATGCACCCAATAGGGATCAAGTCCGTTGGTGGGCTCATCCAGAATGATGATCGGAGCTTCAGGCAGCAACGCTTGTGCGAGCGCGAGCCGCTGCTGCATTCCCTTGGAATAATGGCTTACCTTCTTATGCTTGTCTTGTTCCAACCCAACGAGGCAGAGCAGCTCATCGATGCGACCTCGCGGCACCTGCAGCAGCTTGGAGAAAAAGTGCAGCACCTCGTATCCCGTCAAGGAACGGGGAAATACCATATTGTCAGGCATATAGGCGAATGTGGATTTATAGGCGCTGTCCGTGGACGATACCTTGTGCCCATTCAAGTAAATGCTGCCCGACGTTGGCTTCACAATGCCGATCATCATCTGAATGATCGTGCTCTTCCCGGCGCCATTGCCTCCACATAAGGCGAAGCATTCACCTTGGCCGATTGAGAAGTGGATATCGCGCACCTGATTCTGCTTGGAATAAATCTTGGATACATTATCGAATCGAATCATCGCATTTGTCGTCATTCGCGGATGCGCCCCCCCTGCTTCACAATGATGATGGATAAGGCAAGCGGAGCAATGATCCATGCCGCAGCCGTCAGACAGAAGGCAATTTGTCCGGTGCTCCCCTCGGCCCATATCGTAAAGTCATAGAGCGTCGGCCCGAATATCATGCCGCTCTTCATTTGAACGATGCTCCACACCCGTATTAGCTCAACTGGGTTGAACAGGATGGATGTGGTTAAGAGTGTAATAATCCAATGAAAAGGGACAACACTGGAGACGCCCATCACGATATATTCGTACAGGAGCACGCTGAGCGCCCATGTCAGAATGCTGATGCCAAGCGCTTGGAATCGCGTGCTGGCATACACGCCGATGACCGAAGCTATCGCCAGGAAGATAGCCGCAAGCAGCAGGGTCAAGGCGATAAAGAGAAAAAACAAGGAGGCGGCGAACATGCCAGTGCGGTTCGTGATCCACAGCATAGTTCCGACAATACCGTAGCCGAGCAGGATAACGGCTGCAATGGCCGCCAGCATGCCTATGTATTTGCCAAGGACAATGGAAGTGGGCGATACCGGGTAGGTGAGCAGCAATTGATAGCCCCCATCCTCTTTATCTCCCGCGAGCATGGTACTGCCCATTAACAGCGTGAGAAGCGGAACGAGGAAGAGGGAGAGATTCAGAAGTCCTGCAGTCATTCTCGTAAACCCTTCGTATCCTGCCTGATAGCCGGTGCTGCCGAAGAATACGATGAACAGCGCCAGTAGTGTAAATAATATGGAGAAGCTTGCCAGCCAGCGGCTGCGAATGATCAGCTTCATTTCCTGCTTCGCAATCGAACCTATGTGCTTCATTGATGACCGTCCCATTTATGCTGCTTCAGGTCAGAGAACGACAGAACGTTTCCTTTGCCCTCTTGTGCAACGTATTGCTCTGCTTGTTCCTTGTTCGGAAAGGCCAGCACGCCATTCGCCATTGGCGTCCAGAAGTCTTGGTGGTAGGCGAACCAGGCCTGCTCCAGCTCTACCCAATTGCTTGCGGTGTATACATAGGACTTGGCAATCGGATTGTCTGCATTGTGATACGATTGGATATAATCCATCATGCAGCCGATATCATCGAAGGTCATAATCTTGCCGTCCGTTAATACAACCTCTGTTGCGTAGTCTTCGTTCGCTACGCTCATATTGCATATGATGCATACATCGATATCAGGGTTAATCGGGCGCGGCTCATAGCTTGGCTTGCCGCAGGATGTGGCAAGCAGGAGGCTGACTGCCGCTACGACTGTTCCGAATCTCCATGTCATTTCTGAATCCTCCCTTGTGCAAGAATGAATATGCCGCCAATTAGGAACAAGCATCCTGCGATGCCGATAAGATGGCGATTGTCTGTAGGATGTTCCGCTTCTAGGACTGATTGTGCAGGATCATCTACAAGTGGTTGAAGGGTGGGCTGCTGCGTAAGCGGGAACCGATCTGCTCCGCTCGTTGCGTTAGCGGAAGGCAGCATGCGATTAACTGCATTCCATAGCTGTATGGCAGGGCTCTCGAAGTAGAATTGCAGCTGCGGCTGCTTCGGCAGCAGCTTGTCATAGATGGAGCCTGCGTAGTAAGGTAGTTCCCCGATGCCGTCGCCGGTAATATCGAAGGAAGAGTAGTCGTCCCAATAATTGCCCGATGTGCCGTTATCAATGGCCTGCTTCGCATCCAAGCTACGTGCTTGCACGACATTGCCGATGAACTGGTTCCCCGATATGGTAGTTCCGGTATTGCCCTTCAGCAGACTAAGGCCAAGATGATTGCCCGAGATGACATTGTCTGTAATGATGCTGTCTCTCGCTTCCTCCAGTGCGAGACCGTTGCTGTTGTACATCATGCGGTTGCCCCGCATCGTGATGCGATCGGTGTCATAGAGCAACACTCCATAGCCGCGATAATCAAGCTGCTTCTGCATGATGTTCTGCTCAATCCGAAAGGAGGAGGAGCTCATGGCCATCATCCCGTTAATGTTGTACATGAATTGATTGCCCGATACGAGACCTCCTTCACCGAACATGAGATGAATGGCGTAGCGTGAATTGGATATCGTGTTGCTGCTTAGCGTACTGTCGGCTGCGAAGTCGATGTAAATGCCGTCCTGAACATCATAAATGTCATTGCCACGTACAACATTACCACTGCCATAGAAGAGGTGAACGCCGTTGCCTCGCTTAGAGATACGGCTGTTATTGCTCGTTATCGTATTGTTCTCGATCTGATTACGGCTTCCTTTGTTGACATAGATGCCATTCTGTACGCGGGACAGCGTATTGGACATGATCAAGTTGTCCGAGGAGGCGATATAAATACCAGCGTCCTGCTTTTTGCTGCCGCTCTGGATAATCTGAAATCCGGTTAGGGAAACGCCGGGGGCGGTAATCGTGACGACATGTCCTTGATTATTGCCGTTCAGCGTAACCTTAGCACTGCCTGCAGCTTGGAGCTTCAGCGGCTTATCAATGACAAGCTGTTCATGATAGCTGCCTTCTTGTACGGTAATGGTTGCGCCTACTTCAGCCTCATTAATTGCCTTCTGGATCGAATCTCCGGCACGAACGATGAACGCCTTCCCATTAGCGTTGGCGGCATGCAGCTTGCTTGTACCTGGGAAGCAGGTGAGGAGAGACAATAGCAAAGCTAGAGCGGCCAGCAGCATTTTTCTGTTGACTTGTCTGCAATTGGTCACAATTGGCACCATCCTGTCCCCGTTTTCATTTTCTTTGGCTCCTACATTACGACACAATTGTGTGCAAAGATGAAAGAATGTGTGAACGGATCATGACAACCTACAAGTCTTTATGTCTCTCTGTATCGCGGCAGCGCAATCGCTACGGTCGTCCCCTCATTCTCGATGCTGTGAAAGGTCAGCATTCCGCCATGCATAGCAACAATATTGGACACAATGGCAAGCCCCAACCCTGTCCCGCCATCCTTGCGGGTTCGCGCCTTATTGGCTCGATAGAACGGCTCGATTATATGAGGAAGATGCTCAGGGGCAATGCCGATGCCGGTATCGCTGATGCTCAGCTCACAATGGGTGTCCGAGGTTGCGCGCAATTCGACGCTGATCGTTCCCTGTTCCGGCGTATACCTTATGGCATTGTCCAGCAGGTTATGGAGCACCTGTTCGATTCGATTTTGATCGGCTTCAATAATAAGCTCGGGATCAAGATCGATCGCCAATGCAATTTGCTGCTGGACAAGTATGTGTCTGTATGTCATCAGCACGTCCTCAATAAGCTGAGCATATACCAGATGGGTGATGGCAAGCGGATAGGCATTGTTCTCCAGCTTAGCCAGCTCTAGCAGATCATGAACTAGCCGCTGCATGCGGCCGGCCTCGCGGTGGATCAGGCTGATATAGCTTCTCTGATCTTGTTCGGATTCGATAACCCCATCCAGAATCGCTTCGCTGTACCCCTTCACATAGCTGATAGGGGTCCGCAGCTCATGAGACACGTTTGCGAGAAATTCTTTTTTGCGCTTATCTTCCTCGGCAACGGCACATGCCATCTGATTGAAGGCTTGTCCCACCTTGCCGATTTCATCATGTGTTGTAATCGGAACACGTTCCGTATAATTGCCATGTGCCATCTCATGGGCAGCGGACTCCAAGCGTCGAAGGGGCTGCGTGATGCGGTTGATTAATGTTCTGCCCACCACAAGGGATAGGAGCACGAAGCATACGGTGATCGGAATGAAAATGCTGGTCAGTTCCTTGTTCATCTCCATAATGGTTGCAAGCGGGATGTACAGGAATAAGATGCCTTGCAAGCGATTGTCGTCCAGCAGCGGGATGCTGACAGATAGAATCGTGCGGCCGAAGCGTTCCTCGAACCCGGACTTGGTGACGGGGTTGCCCTGAAGGAGCTGCTGGCGATCCTGCTCGCTGATGAGGGAGTCATATTCGACTTCGAAGGGAAGGCAGGCGCTTAACTCGCGCGGGTTCGTGACAAGAAACACCTCCGAGTCAGACATCTTGTTGTACCAATCGATCTGATCGCGCAGCTTGGCGGTGACCTCTCCACCGCTATAGTTGCTTGCAAGGCGAAGCCCTTCCAGCCGCAGTCCTTCATCTACCTTTTCGACATAGTATTTTTCATAGAAGTAGTGAGTGAGCGCATACGAAAAAGACACGGTTCCGATAATCGCCGCGCATACGATAAGCCACATTTTCTGTGCTAAGGTCAGCTGCTTCATGCCATTTACACCTCTAGTTTATATCCGATGCCCCACATCGTTTGTATGAATTCACCCACATTGCCGAGCTTAATGCGCAGTGTTTTGATATGTGTATCTACAGTTCTAACACTGCCCTCGTAGTCGATGCCCCACACGTGCTCCAGAAGCTGCTCGCGGCTGAGTGCTTGTCCGCGGTGGCGGCATAAGAAGAGAAGAAGCTCGAATTCCTTCAAGGTAAGAGCTAAGGACTCGCCGCATACCTTGACCGTTCTACCTCGTTCATTGATCTCGATTTGACCGTATAGCTGAACCGTTTTGTCTGCTGCAGATTCTCGATTAACCCTGCGCAGAACCGCGTCGATGCGGGCGATCAGCTCGCTTGGACTGAACGGCTTCACAATATAATCGTCGGCACCGATTTTCAGGCCATAGACACGATCCCATTCTTCTCCTCTTGCCGTTAAGAAGACGATTGGCACGTTAGAGGACTGGCGTATGTTCAGACAGAGCGTGAAGCCATCCAGAACTGGCATCATGACATCGGCAACAATTAGATCGATGGACATGGCAGACAGAATCTCTAGCGCTTCCTCGCCATTCGCGGCTTGGTACACCTCGAATCCAGAGCTTTTCAAATACATATGCACGAGGGCTCTCATATCTTCTTCATCATCGATAATGAGCAATCGAGACTGGTTCATGCTTGCTCTCCTCCTTGCGCTTATGAGTTGGATATAATCTGGAATGGGCCATGGCCCACGGGAATGATTGAGCTGACGGTGAGTGAGTTGGGATCAATGACATAGATCTCATTGCTATCATAACTAGCGATGTATAGATTTCCGCCAATTTCCTTCATCTCGAATGGGTTGGCGCCAATTTTGATCGTGCCAAGCTCTGCGCCGGTGTTCCGCGCGAACTTGCGAAGCGTGCTGGATCCGTGGCTCAGTGCGAATATGCCTGTATCCGTCTGTGCGAAGCTTACGGGCATATAAGGAGCTGGGATGCGCCGAATAAGCGAACCGGTATCCATGTTGTACACATGGATGTCCGACTCGACTTCAGCCCCGCTTCCGTGGCCGCCAACCCACAGCTCACGCCGATCATCCAACAGCAGACCGCCAGCCGAAGATTCGTTAATGTCGAATGTTTGTACAACTTTTTGCAATTGAGTATCTATAATGGACATTGTCGTATCGTCGAAATTGATGACGTACAGCTTGCTCCCGTCCTTCGCCTCATACATATGCAACGGCTGCTTGCCTACAGAAACCTCGTACTGAAGCGTGCCGTCCAGCCGGAAAGCGCGAATCGATTTATGATGCTGATCAACAAAATAGACAAATTGCTTCGAATGGGACAGCAGCGCATTGGCCGCTCCTTTGCCTACGTCCCATGTCTCGATCTGCTTTCCCGTAGACAATTGGTAAATGAGAGCCTTGTCCGCCTGCTTGCCGTAGACGAGCAATTGATCCTGCGCAAGGAATAGGGCGCCGCTAAGCGGGAAATCGAGCTGCCATGCCGCCGACACCTTATTGCGGACAGGATCAAGGAAGGAGAGACTATGGTCCTTCACATTGACGCTGACGATAATAGGCTGCTGCTCTAGAGGCTGGAAATCATTTTTGCCGCACCCGGTAAGAACAAAGGCAAGAGTGAGCAGAACAAACAAAGGCAAAAATGTGCGTAAGAAAGGTGCAAGGCGCATAAGGCGCTTCCTCCTGTATTTCAAAAAATGGAATATAGCAACATTATAGCGGCTTTAGACACAAAATCTGATCAAATCTATGAAGTTTCGTACTTCTTTTTGGAAAATTGCAACATAAAGTTCAACAATTCATTTCACTTCCTTCACAATCTCCTCACAATTGCTTGCTAGCATTTGTTCTGTCAATGAATTCCATCGTGGAGGGTGTTATATGAAAAAGGGGTTAGCTATTTTTATTTGTTCGATCATGATGCTGAGTATTCTTGCTGGATGTGGCGGTGCAGACCATGCGGGAGAGAAGGGCGAACAAGCTGCGGCGCCAGTTGAGGGGGCAGCGGCTCCGAATACGGGGAAGGAACAAGTAAGCCAAACGGCTGAGAATAAGGCACAACTCAAGCAGGAATTGGCTGCAGCGCATGCGGAGGAGCCAACTCATGAGGACTTATGCGCCTTTTGCCAAATGAAAATCTATTTGAGAGAAGAAGATATGGGGATGTTTACAGCGCAAATGCAGACAGCAGATGGTCAGCATCTCTATTTTGACGATGTCGGCTGCTTATTGAATTATGAGCGAGATATGAAAGAGAAGCCGGCTGCATCCTGGGTGAGAGATTATAGTACATTAGAATGGGTGACAGCAAAGGATTCAACTCCGGTAAAGGCGGATATTAAGACACCGATGAAATATGGCTACGCGTTGTTCGCTACGCAGGATGCAGCGCAGAAGTTCGTGTCGGACAATCAAGCCCTGAAGGGCAAGGAAGCATCGTGGAAGGAAATTGATGAAATCTCCCACCAACGTTATTTGAAGAGAAAAGAGAAAATGAAAAACGGCGGCATGCACAATGGGAGCATGAACAAACCAATGGATCATGGCAATAATGGGGACGACAAACACAAAAGCGATGATAAGCAAAAAAATGATGGCAAACACTAAAGTGATAACAAATACTAAAATGATGGCTCTGAAGGATAACAAACACTAGTGATGAGGATTAAAGAAAATCTGTCAGACATAGTCGTTATAAGTTGAAAAGGTGTCAAGGTAACCATAATAATGATGGATGAATCAAAACAAGTCCCACCTGTTGCAAAGCAGCGAGCAGGTGGGACTTGTTGCTACAAGAGAAGCAGCAGCATTGCGACGAGTGTCGTGACGGTTAAGCCGATGATCACCGGGACAAGGTTGCGGCGTGCCAGCTCGAACGGGCTGATGCCACAAATAGCTGCTGCTGGTATGAGCGCCCATGGGATTAGTGTTCCCCCGCCGACCCATATGGCGGCAACTTGACCGAGTGCAGTCAGGGTATCTGTCCCGCCGCCAATGGCGGCCCCGAACAGGGATGCTATGGAGCCGGC
Source organism: Paenibacillus wuxiensis (assembly GCF_040195695.1). Lineage (NCBI taxonomy): Bacteria > Bacillati > Bacillota > Bacilli > Caryophanales > Paenibacillaceae > Paenibacillus > Paenibacillus wuxiensis. Next base: position 431,380 of record NZ_JBEFZI010000005.1, read on the forward strand.
AAGCGAGATGCCGGAGAATCCTGACCCATCCAATCCTGTAATAGCTCCTACAATGGTGAGGGTAATTGCACCGATGGCAGGGTGGAGTGGAACGCTGTGTGCAAGCGCCAACCCTAGATCATTCACAATCCCATGCGATGCCGCGGGCAGAGTTTTGCCGAAGATTTCGAAGAAGGCAGAGTCTCCTAAATAGAAGAATGCGGCGATTGGAATGACAGGGCCGAATACTTTGAACCCAAATAGAAAGCCGTCCACGAGGTAGCTGGTTGTCTGTTCAAGTGCTTGCTTGCGATGGGTGAGCATGGTAACGACGATGAGTGTGATTGCAGCGGTTCCGCCGATAAGCGCCGTTGCTTCCCCACCCTGAAGATTCAGTTGGAACAGCATGATGACGTCGATGACGAAGAGCAGGGGAATGAGAATGGCTAGAGTTGTTTTGGCAACGGGAGATAAGGGAATACGGGGAACATGGAAGCTGCTGCGGTCGTCATTTTTGGCAAGACCGGTACTCATGGTCAGAAGACCACGCCCCATATCGCGGCGCATCATCCAGAACGCTACGACCGTGGTGACGACACCCATGACCAGCACAAGCGGGATGCTGGCTTCCAGCACGCTCTTAACGGGCAATCCGGCTGCATCCGCGGTAAGCTTCGGTGCGCCCTGAATGACGAAGTCGCCTGACAATGCGATACCATGTCCGAATAAATTCATAGCCATCGCAACAGCAAGAGGAGGCAGCCCTACGCGAATTGCTGCTGGCAGCAGCACTGCACCAATAAGAGCGACACCTGGCGACGGCCAGAAGAAGGTGCTGATGACGACCATAACAATCCCAAGTGTCCAATAAGCCATCGTGGGACCGCGCATTAGCTTGGTGAATGGAAATACCATCGTTTCATTAATGCCGGACGCGAGCAGCACACGGCTCATCGCGACAATAATCGAGATGATGAGAATGGTGCCAATCAACTCCTTAATGGCATAAATAAAGCTGGTAAATATACCGCTGACCGCTGAACTGACCGAGGAAGTTGCCAGCAAGCCGAGCAGGAATATCCCTGCCATACATACAATGGTCGTATCTCTCCGCATGACGAGGAAGCCAATAATTAACCCAATGAACAGCAGATACACCCAGTGTATCCCGACGAGTGTAACGACCAATGGAATCGCCTCCCATAATGTAAGCGTTAACATAGGTTTCGGAAGCGTGGAAGCTCTTCGAATTATGTGCTTCATACTATGCGGATACCTATCATTTGGTCATCATCAGGCGGATGAGAGAGGATGCGAGTCGTTCACATTTGCATGTAACCGGAAGATACAGCCAGCAAGCGGCGTGTCCTTGCATAGCCCTGTGCTAATCGCTACATATGGCAGGCACAACTAAATGCCTGCCATATGAAGGACGCGCTTCAGCTTGTCGATGTCGACGATCAGGTTATCAAAGCCAGCGAGCTGCTTTGGCGGCTGCTCGATATTACATAGAACCTCATAGTAATTCATACCTGCATAATTGCTAATTTTCCAAAAGTAACTATCCATAACTGTTAACGGCGTCAGTTCGATCAATGTAGAGCCTGGATTGCAGAACACGGTATTAATGCTCCCGCTTCCGAACGGCGCAACGATAACTTGCGCTGAAGAATAAATTGCAATCTTTTCGGCCGTGGACAGTGGTGTAAGCACAATGCGGACGAAGCCCTTCTCGGCCAAAACTTGCATGACTTCTTCTTCATTAATGACGTGTCGAACAAACGCATCTTGGCGGCTAACGTAGATTCGCTCATAGCCAGGACGAGGAGCAATGGAAGCATTTTTCAGACGGGTGCGAATGTATTGACTGGCCCAGCTCGGGCATCCGCCAATAAGGAATGGTACGGCCGGCACGACCAGCTTGTTTGCGACCAAATGGAAATCGTTACGGTCAACTTGTATTAACTTCTCCATCGGAAAGCCGAGCATTTGCAGCGATTCATATTGGAAAGAATGTGTCAGTTGGCCAACCAAATATTTGTCGATAGCTATTCCGCTCTGCTCCAGCAAATGAATGCGGGTCAAATAATCAAAAAACCAGTGCCCGAAAATAGCTTGGTGATATGCATAGCCGGGAATATTCCAGCCCCACATTAATGTGGCTACAGTTTCTGATGTATATTGCGGCTCAGGAAGCTCATTGAACGGGTAAGGATAAGGGGGGAGTTCTACGTCTTGAAGCCGGCGGTGGTCAGGCGTTACCACATGACCGCTTCCAGTCATGACCCTTCCCCCTGGTATAACGGCCACGAATGCTTCATCAAAGTGACATATAGATCCCCATCGAGGCGTGTCTACTCCTTTGGGAGGAGGAAGAATAATCGTTTCTGCCGGGTAAAGCACACGATATCGTTCTTGAAATTGTTGAGGGTTAACAGCGGCTCCGGCAGCCCAGTCTCGTGTTCGTTGATAGGTCTGATTCGGAAATATATTCATCACTCCAGCCCTCCTTTGCAAATTGCTACAGTTGCATATGCCACGAATAGCAGAACTCTATGAATAGAGTATGCAACAGAATAAGGGGCAGCAAGGGCAAGTCAGAAGGGGAAGATGCACATTTCACATATACATCCAGCTTGAAAGGAGAAGCACTGGCCGGAAAAGGGGAGTTCCTCGCCGGTACAGCGGCTTTTTTAGCTTTTTTCGATGCTCTATGTTTCTGCTCGGTACGTCTTGCCGAGCTCAGTGCCAAGTCCGAAGTAGTGGCGGAAGTTATAAATAAGCGGACTCCATTTCCGCGGATCAATATGGTTATCCCCGATGAGAATATCCTCATGGGCATGAACGTGAACGGCTTCCGTCTCGACAATCGCCATAAACGAAGTATGCTCGGGGATACGAATATGTCTCACCTGTGCTTCGATTTGAATAGGGCATTCTGCAATGCGGGGAGGCTGTACGGCAACTGACTCAGTCGGTGTCAGATCACCCGCTTCGTACTTGTTCTTATTATAAGAAAAACCTAACGGCAGTTTCCATTCTGGAACCTGCTGCTTTCCTGTGTAAGGCGCCAGCTTTTCGACATTTCCCCACAGATCAGGGCTTGGCACATTGATGACGCATTCTTGATGACGCTGTAGATTTTCAAACGTTTTGCTTCCTAGTCCGATTCCAAGCACGATGCATTGCCCTAACGCCCAAGAGGAGGATAGGGGACTTATATTGACAGTTCCATCCTCATTTAAGGTGCTCAATAAAATAACGGGCGTTCCATAATAGAGGATTTTCGGTTGAATGTGTTTTGTTGCGATTTTTTGTTTGCTCGTCTCCATAGGTGCTGCCTCCTGTTATGTAGGTATTTATTCCTTCTGCCTCATTGTAATACGTAAATAATTCCATTATCATCGAAGTATGGATTACAAATTGGGGAGGGATATTGGATGTCCAGAAAATCGAATCCAAATGCAGCCGTAATTGCTTCGCTTGTCAGCGATTGTTCTCGTGCCTCTATGCTGACGGCTTTATTGGATGGCCGCTTCCACCCGGCTAGCGAGTTGGCTTCAATGGCGAACATCAAGCCGCAGACAGCTAGCTTTCACCTCTCCAAAATGATCGAGGCGGTCGTCATAATGATGGAGAAGCAGGGGCGCCACCGCTATTATGGCATTCGAGATCAAGAGGTAGCGCGTGTTATGGAAACCTTACTATCTATCGCGCCACCGGTTCCGATTCGCTCGTTGAAGCAGCATGCTGAAGATAAGAAGCTTCGCTTTGCACGCACCTGCTACGATCATTTGGCTGGATACGCTGGAGTTCTGGTGACAGAGTCGCTTATACGGATGGGCATGATGGAGGATGACGGAGAGGCTTTTCGAATTACGGAAAAGGGAGAGGCTTTTTTCGCAGAGTTACAAATTGATCTTACAGGAACGAAGAAAAAGCGTCGTGCCTATATCCTAAAATGTTTGGATTGGAGCGAGCGTCGCCACCATCTGGCAGGAGCATTAGGCAACGCGTTATTGGAAAGAATGCTGGAGCTGGGCTGGATGAAGCGGCTGCCGGATACAAGAGCCATTCATATAACGGAGATGGGTATAGCAGGCTTGAAAGAAACGTTCGAAATCGACCTAATGATCCTTGCGGAGTTGTAATGTGAACTGCTCTCCCTACAGAATGGACTTGATGAGGCAGCCAGTCCTGTGTGAAGAGCGTGTCATTGTCGTGATATGACTTGCTTTTGTTAACGTAGAAGGTAACCTCCATCAGGATACAGCGTGCTTCCTGTTGTATAGCCGTTCGTCATTAAGTAGATAACCGTATGCGCGGCTTCTTCGACGTCTCCTACCCTGCCGAGCAGGTTAAGGCGCGCAGATTGCTCATAGGCCTGCTCTCGTCTGGCCTGTTCTGCACCTTCCCAGTTGAAGGGCGTTCGAACTGTCCCCGGAGAGATGACATTCACGCGAATGGGTGCTAGCTCTACGGCTAAGGCTTTGCCAAGACTTTCGATGGCTCCATTGCAAGCGGCGTATGATGCGCCGTCGGCAAGGGGACGTTGACTGAATGCACCTGACATCAGCACGATGGAGCCGCTGTGGTTCAAGTACGGCAGCCCGTATTTAACCGCATGGTATTGTGGCCAGAACTTGGCGTCGAAGCAGCTGCGAGCTACTTCAAGCGTTGATGTAATCGGGCCGCGAACATACGAAGCCCCAGGCGTGAATAAATGATCAAATGGGCCAACCGTTTCAAAGAGGCGCTCGAGTTGATACTCATCGCGATTATTCAACGTATAAGTCTCTGTCACATCTGTCCCTAATAGCTGACGGGCTTGCTCCAATTTATCTGCGGAACGGCTGGCAAGCACGATGGAAGCTCCTTGTTCAGCGGCTTGCTTGGCCGTCTCCAAGCCAATTCCCGAGCTCCCTCCAATAATGACAACACGTTGCTTGTATAATGAAATCGTAGACATAGTTCTTGACTCCTCTCACTTGTAATTCGACGTTATTATGGAACAAGTAGAGAAGGGTGCCAAGTAGACACTTTCATCGTACTTAGTACGAAAAATCGTACTTTTTTACAGGCTAAGGAATTGGAAGACAGAACAATTATTTAATAAGATAGGACAACATATCCCTTGCGAGGTGAATGAAGCGATGGATTTGCAGGAGCCGCGATTACTTGGCGTGATGACGACGCTTGAGCGAATCGGAGGCAAGTGGAAGCCTCTCATTCTATTTATTCTAGTAATCAAGGGCACCCAGCGATTTGGAGAATTGCGGCGGATCATTCCAGATGTCACCCAAGGCACGCTGGCCAAGCAGCTGCGGGAACTGGAACAAGATCAACTTATTGAGCGGATCGTCTATCCGGAGGTGCCGCCTCGGGTGGAATACCGTCTCTCGGAGCATGGCCAGTCCTTGGTTACGGTTCTCGATAGTATGTGCAGCTGGGGAAGAGAGCATTTGAAGTTCGTCCAAGGTCAACAGCTGGTCGAAGGAAGCGGCGATGGCCTGGGTTAAGATTGAGTGTGGGCAGAGACAGAGGCAGCAACAGTAACACTGACAGAGGAAATAACAGTAGCAGAGTCTGAGGATTCAGCTAGCCTTTTCTCGCCATACATTACGTCTCGTGAATTACAGGTACTTCTTTTTCATACATGTATAAAAAAGTCCCCCTTATACCTTTATTAGAGGAACACATTAGGTGTCCAGCCAATATCGACGATAAGGGGGCTCTTCATGTTGACCATGTTGGTTCGAGATTAATTATAGTTACGCGTGCGAGCGCTCTTGCGCGATCATTTGACGGAGAACCGTTTGCAGGATGCCGCCGTTATGGTAGTAGTCGACATCGACCATGCTGTCGAGACGAACTGTTACCGGGAATTCGAATTGCGTACCGTCTTCGCGAGTTGCCACAACTTGCAGAGATTGACCTGGCTCCACGTTGTTGGACAAGCCTACGATGCTGAATGTTTCCGTTCCAGTCAAGGCGAGAGTCTGCCAGCTGTTGCCGTCTTGGAATTGAAGCGGCAGAACGCCCATGCCGACCAGGTTGGAACGGTGGATACGTTCGAAGCTTTCGGCGATAACAGCTTTTGCGCCGAGCAGGTAAGTGCCCTTCGCAGCCCAGTCGCGGGAGCTTCCTGTACCGTATTCTTTACCAGCGATTACGATCAGGTTCGTACCGTCTGCTTGATACTTCATGGAAGCATCATAGATGGACATCACTTCATCCGTAGGCAAGTACTTCGTTACGCCGCCTTCTGTGCCTGGCGCGATTTGATTGCGGATACGGATGTTTGCGAATGTACCGCGCATCATGACCTCATGGTTGCCCCGGCGGGAACCGTAGGAGTTGAAGTCCTGACGAGTTACGCCATTATCGATCAAGTATTGTCCAGCAGGGCTGTCGACCTTAATATTGCCGGCTGGCGAGATATGGTCAGTCGTTACGGAATCGCCGAGCAGCGCTAATACCTTCGCGTCGCAGATATCTGCAATATCGTTCAAATCAGAACCAAGGTTCGAGAAGAACGGAGGATTCTGAATGTACGTGGATTTCTCATCCCACTCGTACAACTCGCCTTCTGGAACCGGAATGGAGTTCCAGCGCTCGTTTTGAGTAAATACATTTTCGTATTTATCACGGAACATATCCGGTGTAATCGCTTGAGCAACAGCTTCCTTGATTTCTTCGGATGTTGGCCAGATGTCCTTCAAGAATACAGGTTCATTGTTGCTGTCATAGCCAAGCGGCTCGTTCGCAAGGTCAATGTTGACTGTACCCGCAAGTGCATACGCCACAACCAGTGGAGGAGAAGCAAGATAGTTCGCCTTCACCTGAGCATGGACACGGCCTTCGAAGTTGCGGTTACCGGACAAGACAGCGGCAACGGTCATATCCTCATCTGCGATTGCCTTGCTTACTTCGTCAGGAAGCGGACCGGAGTTGCCGATACATGTTGCGCAGCCGTAGCCGGCAACATGGAAGCCGAGCGCTTCCAGCGGCTCGATCAAGCCGGATTTGTTCAAATATTCGGTAACGACCAGGGAACCAGGCGTCAAGCTGCTCTTCACGTAAGCAGGCTTCTTCAAGCCACGCTCTACCGCTTTCTTTGCAACTAGACCTGCACCGATCATTACGCTAGGATTGGACGTATTCGTACAGCTAGTGATAGCCGCGATTACGACAGCACCTGTCTTCAGCTGTGTTGTCTCGCCGTTCGGATGAGTAACCGCAACTTGCTGTTCGATCTTCTCGTCGCTCAGACCATATCCACCCTTATCGATCGGCGTGCGCACGTTATCAAGGAAGGATTGCTTCATGTTCGTCAGCTCTACACGGTCTTGCGGACGCTTCGGACCAGCCAAGCTTGGTACGATCGAGCCGAGATCCAATTCAATGACATCTGTGAATGCCGGATCTTCGGTAGCCTCCGTGCGGAATAAGCCTTGGGCTGTATAATAAGCCTTCACGAGCTCGATTTGCTCTTCGGAGCGGCCAGTCAAACTCATGTAGTTCAATGTCTCTTGATCAACAGGGAAGAAGCCGATCGTTGCTCCGTATTCTGGAGCCATGTTCGCTACAGTTGCACGGTCAGCTAAGCTGATGTTCCCAAGGCCTGGACCGAAGAATTCAACGAACTTGCCGACTACGCCCTTCTTGCGCAGCATTTGAGTAACTGTCAGTGCAAGGTCAGTCGCCGTAGCGCCTTCCGCCAAGCTGCCTGTCAGCTTGAAGCCGATAACCTCTGGTGTAACGAAGTAGAGCGGCTGTCCGAGCATGCCTGCTTCTGCTTCAATACCGCCAACGCCCCAGCCTACAACGCCAAGACCATTGATCATCGTCGTATGCGAGTCTGTACCAACGAGCGAGTCAGGATATACTTCAGTAACGCCGTCAACCTGCTTCGTAGCCGCTACGGAAGCGAGGTATTCCAAGTTCACTTGGTGAACGATACCTGTTGCAGGTGGTACCGCACGGAAGTTGTCGAACGCCGTTTGCGCCCAGCGAAGGAAGCGGTAGCGCTCTTCGTTGCGCTCAAATTCCACGTTCATGTTATATTCGAGTGCATCCTTAGTGCCGAATGCATCAACCATGACAGAGTGGTCAATAACGAGATCGACCGGAACAAGCGGATTAATTTGCTTCGGATCTCCACCGGCTTTTTTCACCGTATCCCGCATCGCTGCCAGATCGACAACAACGGGTACGCCTGTGAAGTCCTGAAGCACGATACGTGCTGGAATGAATGGAATCTCTTTATTCTCATCACGGCCATTCGCCCAATTGGCGATCTGGTTTACGTGATCCTTCGTAATGGCGCGGCCGTCGAATTGGCGCAGGGCTGCTTCAAGCAGCACCTTGATCGAAAATGGAAGGCGGGAAATATCGTTGCCTTGCGCCTCGAACGCTTCCAAGCTGTAGTAGCGATAGGAATGATTACCGACGGTTAACTCGCGTGCTGTAGAAAAAGCATCTGTTCTTGCCATAGAGAAACCTCCTTCTTGGTTCTGTGTTCATCTCTTGCTTGGTGATGCATCTGATTCACGTGTGCTGGCAGGTATGCAGGTAGTTAATTTTTTTCTATTAGTTCCACTAGATGAAACGTTATTTCATAATTGCTTCACATCTCCAGTATAGCGTGTTCCCGTATGAGCGTAAAGAGGTTTTTCTGCATAAAAATGCCTAAATGTACGTGCTTTTCGCACATATTTGTGATGTCTGGTCGTTTGTTCGATAAAGAGCAGATTCGTAGCCCTAAGCACACAATTGATAACCGTGCTTCCCAAGGCCATTCCACAGGACATGAGCGATGTGGATGACGCATATATATGGTAGCAATATTCCGCGGCTTTCAAGGACGGTTGTCCGCCGGAGGCGCGCCCGTACAAGGAGGCAGTAGCATGCGGCAAGATTGGAAAAATACGCTGTATCTCTATGTAGATCAGCACAATCGCTCAGAAGTGGATGATCGGAATTATGCGGTTCAGGCACCTATCGAGGATATGGAGTATGTTATGAAGGCCAGCGAGCGGGCCAGAAGATTGAAATTGTGGTATCGCGAACGCGGAACAACACCGCTTAAGAGCGAGACAAAGGCTAAAATCGTACGCAAGCATGAAGGCGATGGAGAAGTGGCTGTCGACGTAGAGTTCCACGTCCAGCGCGAGTATGACCAGCAGGGTGTGTCCTTGTTCGATGAGCGAATTGACATCGAGCGATTGACACTGAACCGAGACGGTGACAGCTGGATTATTACACGAGTAGAAACACCGGCCCATGAGCGTCATGGCAGCAAGCTGGATGACGAGAATCATGAGGCGCAGCATTATGCTGAGAGGCAGAACCGCTCGATGCCCCTATTGAATTATGATGTGCTAGGCATGAATATGCGGCCGCAGAAGTCTTCCCCCTATCGGCGGGAGAGAGCGGTACAATATGCAGAACAATGGTGGAACGAGCCTAATCCCCGTTTTCTGTCGTTTGAGGTCGATTGCACCAATTATGTCTCCCAATGTCTCTTTGCAGGGGGGGTGCCTATGAACTATACTGGTAGAAGAGAAACGGGCTGGTGGTATAAAGGAATGGTCAACGGTCAGGAGAGCTGGAGCTACAGCTGGGCGGTCGCGAACAGTCTAGAGCGCTTGCTTGCTAATAGCGCATCTAGCTTGCGAGCAGAGCTGGTTGCACAGCCAACTGATCTGCAGCTTGGCGACGTCATCGCCTATGATTGGGATGGAGATGGCCATTTCCAACACACGACGATCGTAACTGCATTTGATGCAAACGGCATGCCGCTCATTAATGCGCATACGACGAACAGCCGTCACCGTTATTGGGACTATCAGGATTCCTACGCGTGGACTGAGGCTACGCAATATCGCTTCTTCCATATTATTGATGCTCTGTAGAGGAGCAGCATGGACAGCGTAGGGGGGACAACAGGCGCTTGATGCGCTGACGGAGGGAATTATGGGACAACAGGAGAAGATGCGCGTCGGCTTGGTGTACGGCGGCAAATCAGGAGAACACGAAGTATCATTATCCACGGCATTTGCCGTGATGGGAGCAATGGATTACGAGAAGTATGATATTATTCCATTCTATATTACAAAGACAGGGGAATGGCGCGTAGGAGAATTGCGTCATCAACCATTTAGCGATAAATCAGAGCTGACATTAGAAGGCGCTGCCGGTTACACGAAGGACGCAATGGAAATGCTGTTCGCTCGAGTCGACAGCACCGGAAATGCGGGGAACGGCATCGATGTTATGTTTCCGCTTATTCATGGAACGAACGGGGAAGACGGAACGATCCAAGGCTTGTTCGAAATGGCGAATGTGCCTTATGTCGGCGCAGGTGTATTGGCATCATCCGTAGGTATGGATAAGGCTGTCATGAAGCAGGTATTTGCGCATGCCGGCTTGCCGCAATGCAAATATGTTCACTTCATTCGCAGCGAATGGGAGCATCATCAAGCTGATGTGATGGCCAATATTGAATCAGAACTTGGCTACCCATGCTTCATTAAGCCAGCTAACTTGGGTTCGTCGGTAGGCATTTCGAAGGCGCGCAATGATGCCGAGTTGAAGCAGGCAATCGAGGTTGCGCTTCGCTATGACCGCAAGGTAATTGTAGAAGAGTTCGTAGACGCTCGCGAAGTAGAAGTCAGCGTGCTTGGCAATGACGAAGCAGAAGCATCCGTGCCAGGCGAAATTGTGTCTTCCGGTGAGTTCTATGATTACAAAGCAAAATATATCGATGGCAAATCGCAGATCGTTATCCCAGCTCCGCTGGACGAAGAGCTTCTGGATCGCCTGCGCGAGATGGCGGTACTTGCATTTCGAGCGATTGACGGCTCAGGCTTGTCTCGCGTTGACTTCTTCGTACGGCGTTCGGATATGCAGGTATTCATCAATGAAGTGAATACGATGCCCGGCTTTACGCCTTTTAGCATGTATCCGCTCATGTGGAAGGAAACAGGGATTGCCTACGGAGCGCTGCTGGATCGTTTGATTCAATTAGCGATGGAACGCTACAAAGTGAAGCAGCAGCTTTATTTTGAAAATGTATAAGCAGAAGGCGCTGCTTGAGTTATTGCAGGTTACGAACACGGAATTAGTGTAACCTAATTAATAGGAAGAAATAGAATGGGCTGTCTTGTGAGTAGAGCAACTACTTGCAGGGCAGGCCTATTTTTTATGTAATAACTAGGATGCATATGGTCTATCCAATTGCAGTCGCTTTTATAAAGAAAGTATGAAATCCGAAGGATGCAGCTTAGGAACAATTATAATGTGGGCAAGGAGCGAGGTACACATGAATGCGAACATATTACTTGTCGAAGATGATAGAGAAATCGCGAGAATTATTAGAGATCATTTGCGTCGGGAAGGATACGAGGTCACCTGGTCTTCCACAGGAATGGAGGGGTGGGAGGACTTCCGCATTGGTACCTATGACATGGTTATCGTAGACTTGATGCTGCCGGAGATGGATGGGTTCACCTTGTGTAAAAATATCCGGCTGTCGAGCAACGTTCCGCTTCTTATAGTAAGTGCGCGGCTGGAGGATGAGGTCAAGGTACAGGGCTTGAAGCTCGGGGCGGATGATTACGTGACGAAGCCGTTCAGCTTGTCCGAGCTTACGGCTAGAATCGATTCGCATCTGCGAAGATTCAAGCGTTATACGGATGGGGCAGAAGCCTCAGCGGACAGCTTGTCCTTCGAGGGTGGGCTCGCTATTGATGAGAAGCACCAACTTGCAAGCATGGGAGATCAGTCCATCACCCTAACCGCCAAGGAATGGGCACTTCTCGTACTTCTTGCTCATCACCCGCAGCGTGCGTTTACGAAGAAGGAGCTATATGAGCATGTATGGCAGCAGGCCGATGCGGAAGGCAACAACACAGTCTCTGTTCATATTAAGAGTCTGCGCATGAAGCTTGGAGATGACGTACGCAATCCCACTTATATACAGACGGTGTGGGGAACGGGCTATCGGTTCATTGGTGAGCGGCTCAGATGAAGATTACACATTGGCTGATGATCACTTGTCTTGTCGTTATGATCCTGCCGCTCGTGGCATTCGCTGCTTTGTTCGGGCTGCTGCAGTCCTATGATGAACGGGAAGGACTAGCTGAATATATGGATGTGATGAAGCGTCTAAGCGAGGTCGAGCAGGTTATCGATACACCCTCGTTGTATAATATTCAGCCGCAGGAGAAGTTCCAAGTGGTCAGTCGAGTCGCAGACCATTCGCTCAAAATCACGCTGTATCGAGCAGATGGCGTTCAAGTATTCACTTCGATGGAGAACAAGCTGCTTCCATCCATGTTTCGCGTCAATCCGGAGCAATTGTACGAGAATCTGTACAAGCTGGAGCAAAGCCATGATACGTATACGTCGAAAAAGCCCGTGTTCGAGAAAGGAACACTTATTGGGTTCTATGAAGTCACGATGGTGCGCGAAAAATGGCTTAACGCCTTCCAATATCGGACGTATATCGTCATTGGTTGTGCTGTGCTGTTCTTTATTGCCCTGTATGGCGCGGCGCTCATTGTTATTCAGCGGAAGCTGAATCTTCCAATGAAGCAGTTGATGCGGCAGATGACCGCCTTTGCCCGTAATGAACCTGTACCCGACACGAGCCGCAGCTCCAAGGATGAGATGGGAACCCTGATTGCCCATTTTTACGACATGAGAGAGCAGGTTGGGCAGGCCAGAGCGCAAATTGCTGCGGAGCAGCAGGAGCGGGATTACATGGTCGCATCGTTGTCCCATGACCTGAAGACGCCGCTTACCTCCATTCGAGCATATGCGGAATCGTTGCAGCAAGATAAGCAAGTAACAGCGGATGAGAAGAAGGAATACTTCGGCATTATGCTTGATAAAATCGGCTACATGCAGCAGATGCTGGACGATCTGGCGACCTACACAGCCCTTCGTTCTACGGAGAACGGGGATGGGCAAGAGCAAGTCCTCGTGGACGGGGAAGAACTGTTCGATATGCTGTTCTCGGGATATGATGCGGTTTGTGCGCAGCGAGGCATTCATCTCGACATTCGAAATGAGGTGGCCGGCGTCTATCCATTCCATGCGAAGCAGATGATGAGACTCGTGGATAATTTGATGGGGAATGCAATCCGGTATACGCCGTATGGGAAAACGATTTGGCTGGGGGCTTTTTCAGAGAATCAGCCGCTGCCGGAATGGTTGTTCCCGGCGTTTGTCGACCGTGTTCAGGCTTGGAGAGGGAATGCGCTAGTGCTGCTCGTTCAGAATGAAGGCGAAGAGATAGAGCCACAGCATATCGAGAAGCTGTTCCAACCCTTTTACCAGGCTGATCAGTCGAGGACGAAGTCTCGTACTGGCGGAGCATCAGGACTAGGACTTAGTATCGCAAATATGATCGCGGAGCGGCATGGCGGGAGCATCGGCGTATGGTCGGCTGCGGCGCATGGCACATTATTGGCCTGTCGATTTAGTTACGAACAAGGATCAGACAGAGAGGATGAATGAAGATGCTGTTCCGATTTGCAGGCAGTCTATTACTAGCAAGCAGCTTGATCTTTACTGGCTGTACCAGTTCGGTGAAATTGAGCGGGGAACAACTCGTGAGTCAAGCGCTGGAAGCGGGTAAGAAGGAAGTCTCCTACTACGCGGAAGGTGTTACGGTTTCTTATGAGAACGGCAAAGAAACTGAGCGTTATATCCTGAAGGAATGGTCGGATGCAGAGACGAAGAAGAAGCGGGAAGAAGTAATTAAGGACAATGAGCGAGCCATATCTGTGAGTGACGGCAAGCTGATTACGGTATGGGATGAGCATAATCGGCAAGCGTTCAAAATGGACGTAGGTGACGGGATGCGGCCGATGACGCAGCGGGAGCAGTTGAAAAATATGCTGGAACATTTGAACAAATCGTATCGTATTGAATCGATGGGAGACGAAAAAGTAGGCGAACATCAAACGGTTCATATTAAGGCTTCATCCAAAAAGAAGGATGCCCTGCTGAAGCAAATGGAGTTATGGGTCGATCAATCTACTTGGATGGTGATAAAGAGCAAAATCGATAGCGGTGCGGTCAAATCCACTTTCGAATATACGAAGCTGGATATGGCGCCGAAGTTCACGGCAGATACGTTCCAGTTGAGCATACCGAAAGATATTCCGGTGCGTGACATCAATGAGCTGAACCCGGCGAAGCAGGTATCACTGGAGGAAGCGAAGAAAGCGGCAGGAGCTCCATTTCTACAAATAACGGATAAGGATTTTTCGTTGAAGAAGATAGAGCTGGCGCAGTTAGAGGGAGAGATGAAGCGTACGGAAATCTCTTTGGAGTATGACAAAAACGGTATATCTTATGTAAATATCAGTCTGTTCAAGACCCCTGCTGACGCACAAAGAGATTTGGGCACGGCAGTATCGGTGCGAGGAAAATCAGGATGGTATTGGGACGAAATACACTCGCTTACGTGGGACGAGGATGGATTCCGTTACACGATGATTCCGTCGAACCCAGATGTTACGCAAGAAGAACTAATCAAGATTGCAGAGGGCATGAGTAAATAAGTCCCGATGGTTGGAGGGGGATGTAGAATGGAGAGTAAGCTGGGGCAAAAGTTGCATCCTGACTATAGGAAAGCATCTCGCATTGCAGGCGTCATTGCACATGGCATTATGGCTGCAGTCATTATTGCCTATGTTATTATCGCTTCTGTACAAGGTTGGATACAGTCCCCCGCTTGGATTGCATCAGGATTATGGGCGGTATCTTTCATTTGGTTCGTATGGATTGAACCGATACTAACTTATCGTTATTTTGCATTCGAAGTGTTCGAGGAAGAGCTGCACATTCAATCAGGAATTATCTATTTGAAGCATACGATTGTGCCTATGAATCGCGTACAGCATGTAGAGACAGAACGCGGGCCGCTGCTGCGCAAGTATGGGCTCTCGCAATTGTCCGTCGTCACTGCGGCGACGACTAATCGAATTCTGGCAGTCCAAGAGGAAGAAGCGGAGCGGCTAAAGGCCAAAATTGCAGAACTGGCGAAGGTGGATGACCATGAAGAATAAGGAGATGCGCCTTCATCCACTGCACATGGGATTTTCGATTCTGCAGGTAGCCAAGGCCATATGGCCTTTCCTCATTCTCTACGCATGGAAGGCTAAGGATCACTCGTGGATGCAGATTCTTTTTGCCGCCATTGTTGTCTATGCAATCGTAGATGCGGTGTTGGATTGGAGAAGGTTCACCTTCCGCTTCGAGGAAGATAAGCTCGTCATTAATAAAGGGATTTGGATTCGGGAAGAAAAAACAATCTTCTATCGGCGCATTCACTCGGTACGCTTGGAGCAGTCCTTCCTGCAGCGTGTAAGCCGGACAGCTCAGTTGAAGATTGAGACGCCTGGTGGAGAGGCGGATGGAGATGGCGTGCTGCCTACATTGTCGCTTGCACATGCGGAGGAATTGCGAACTATTTTAACGCAGCGCAAGCAGAGTACTCCGCAGATCGGCCTAGAGAGCGGCGATATACCTAAGACGGCAGGCGCTAATCATATGCTGCCTAGTAACAATGTCCATGCGACAGCAGGCGCGGATCAGAAGGATCAGGACAAACCGTCAGAGGAGGCGGGCTTGTCCGCACGGGACATAAGGCTGAAGGTAGGAACATTATTCCTATCCTCGGCGACAACGATCCATTTAGGCATGCTGCTTGCCTTCTATTTGGCGATTACGAACTTCGCAGATGACCTGCTGAAGCTGATTCTGCCAGATGGGCTGATGCAAAGACTAATGGATCAGATGATGTCCGCGATCCCAAGCCATCTGACTTATGTCGTGCTCGGAGCCGGTGGTCTCATACTTGCATGGCTCATCTCAACGCTGTTGTTCGTCGCGAAGTACTATCGATTTACAGCGGTGGTGCAGGGGGACGAGATTGTCATTTCCTACGGACTATTCGAGAAGAAAGTGAACGCCTTCAAACCAGGCCGAGTGCAGGAAATCATTGTGAAGGAGGGCATGCTTCGTCAGCTGCTCGGGTACGCACAGGTGGAGGTCGGAGTGCTGTCAGCAGATAAGAAAGAATCCTTGCTGCTGCATCCGCTTATTCGGGTTCGGGATCTTCCGCATTTGTTAGCCCATTTTGTACCGCAGGTTGAATTGGCGGACGATGCTGTGCAGCATCGTCCGCCTGGTCGGGCCTGGTGGTACTATGTTCGTATGGAACTGCTGCTCTTCCTTACCACTTACGGACTGCTCTATTGGTGGCAGGGGAATATGGCCCATTGGCTGTGGCTCCTAATGCCGATATTGCTCGGGATGGGGACACTGCGACTTAAGGACGCGGGAATTGGTATCCAGAATAAGCAGCTAATGATACGAAGCCGCGCGATCGCTAGAAAGTCCTGCTATATGTTGAGACCGCATATTGTCTCGCTTTCAACGAAAGACAGTTACTTTCAGCGTCAGCGAAATATTCGCTCCCTACATGTTACGATTATGAGCGGACATTCCTATACTGCGACATGTTTCGACGACCGCGACGTCGCACATGTATGGCAATGGTACAGCCGTCACAAACCTGAATAACCAAACAGGAGGGGGAATCCTCCTGTTTTTTTATGTTCTGTAAAACTATGGTGCAAAACGCTCAGGCGAAGGGTGACCATAGTCCGATAAATATACATTTTATTGGTAAAATGGTTACAAAAACGCAACTTTTCCGACGTATTCGCGTCAAATGATGACAAATGATATCGATTTACAATTTCTCCAACCTAATCGTTCGCGTAATCAGAAAAGGAGTGATCAAATCGCTTTGCAGCAGGCTTTTTCTTTGCTTCAGCGCTGCAATAACCAGCAGAAAATGAGGGTCCTAGTTTTCAAAACGCGACTATCTAACCATGTTATTCCAGAAAAAAACTTGGTTAGATAGTATAAGAGGTTGCGGACAACACTCACAGAAAGGGTGAACAGGTCACATATCTATGAACCGTAGGAAAAAGCGAAATCTCGTTATAGGCATACTGATGCCGGTCATAATTATATTTGCAGGCGGATTGTATTGGATGCCGGAGTTGCTGTCTTCCAAGCCTGTCGCCTACGCTGGTGAGGATGGCATCAAGCTGAAGTTCAAGACGGAGGGCGACCGCATCCTAGAGTACAAAGAAGATGGCTTCGAGCCAATCTTTGTTAAAGGAGTCAATCTGGGCGCTACACTGCCTGGATACTTCCCAGGGGAGTTCCCGATACAAGAAGAAGATTATCTGCGTTGGTTCCAGCAGATACATGATATGGGCGCGAATGTGATCCGGGTGTACACCGTGCACAATCCGGTGTTTTACGAAGCGCTTGTGAAGTTTAACCGCGATAAAGCGGAGCGGCCGCTCTATTTTATTCAAGGCATATGGTCGCCTGAGGAAGAGCTGATCGAATCGCAAGATGCATACTTGCCCGAGATCAAAGAGAAGTTCAAGCACGAAATTGAGAAGGTTGTACGAGCGGTATACGGCGATATTACGCTGCCAGATCAATCCGGTACAGCGAGAGGGAAGTATAGGACGAACGCCAGTGATTACTTGATGGCTTGGCATATTGGGACGGAATGGGACCCAGTGATGGTTGATAAGACAAACAAGAAGCATAGCAAGGTATCGGCTTACACAGGTTCCTTTTTCAACGCGACTGGGCAAGCAAGCCCATTTGAGAACTGGCTCGCCGAAATGCTTGATCACGCTGCCGCGGTGGAGAACGAATATGGGTGGCATCACCCGATGACGTTCACGAACTGGGTAACCACAGATGTGCTGAAGCACCCGGGAGAGCCACTATTCCAAGAAGATATGGTGAGCGTCGACGCAAGAAAAATTCAGCCGAAGGCTTGGAGCGCAGGATATTTCGCTGCTTATCACGTCTATCCGTACTACCCGGACTTCTTCCACTTGGATACTTCGCTGCAGACGATTCGCGACAAGCAAGGGCAGTTCAATACGTACAAGGCGTATCTGCGCAAGCTGAAGGCGGAGTTCAAGGATATGCCGGTCATGATCACGGAATATGGCGTGCCATCTTCGATTGGCATCTCTCATCTGGGTATGGGAGGACGCAATCAAGGCGGTCATAATGAGCGTGAGCAAGGGCGTATCGATGCATCGCTCACACAGGACATTTACGATGAGCATTATGCAGGAGCAATTCTGTTCATGTGGCAGGATGAGTGGTTCAAGAAGACGTGGAATACGATGAAGATTGAAGTTCCTGCTGACCGCAGGCCATATTGGCTCAATGTGTTAACGAACGAGAAAATGTTCGGACTCCTGGGCATGTACCCGAGCAAGGCGGATGCCATTGTTATCGATGGGGATTCCAAGGATTGGGATGCTATTCCAGACGATGAGAAAATGCTGCTGAAGTCAGATTTGCCGGGGATTCGTGAGATGTGGATCACCCATGACGAGGGCTATGTCTATACAATGCTTAAGCTGGATAAGCCGTTCGATCCTGACAAGCAGACGCTATACATTGGGGCGAATACGCAAACAGGCGGCAATCGCACCGTGAAGGAGCTTCCGGGTATTAAGCTGGACGAAGGGCTGGAGACACTTACGGTCATCGGCAAGGACAGTGAGGTTCGCATCGCTTCGAATTATGACTTCAACAACAGGCTGTATGGCCCATCCGGTTATTGGATGGTTGAACCGAAGCCGCAGGAAATGAAGGATAATTCAGGATTGTTCAATCCATGGAAGCTGGCAGTTAGTCTGAAGATGGAACCCCCGGATACAAGATCGGCGCATCCATTTCAAGATATTGTTGTAGGCAAGCTGCATCGAGGGACGAGCGACCCGAACAGCAAGTCATACAACTCGCTTGCAGCTTGGGAGGCGAAGGGCGACACCGTCGAAATTCGAATTCCGTGGATGCTGCTTGGTTTCGCAGACCCGAGTACGAAGCAAGTCATTTCATATGGCGACGTGGAACGAAAGCGAGATCTGCCGACGATTGCAACAGAAGGGATACGATTCTTGCCTTGGGTTGTGGAACGAGGAGGGAATTCATCGACAGGTGCACAAACTCGTGCATGGAAGAACTACTCTTTACACAATATCCAAGTATACACATGGAAACAGTGGGATAAAGTTGGCTATACAGAACGCTTGAAGCAAAGCTATTACGACATGAAGGAAGTGTTCCATCGTCTTCCATGACACATGCGGCCACCCATAGGTGGCATGCGACTTCCGAAAGCGGTTCGGCAAGTTCCTTGCTGATTGCAACATTGATAGGTGCTTGAAGAACTGCCACTTCTCATGGAACAAAGGAGGCACACGTTACATGTATACAAAGTTAGACCTTGCTGTGTCTTTCATCTACGTCTGTCTGGGCCTGATTGGCTTCGGCGTATTGATACTGCTCATCATGAAAGCCCGAAATATAAGGCTGATGCAGCAACGGGACGCGATCATGAAGAAATATAAACCTTATTTTATCTATTTGCAGCGTCATATCGGTGACGAGGGTTCCTTTCAGCCGCCGAAGGGGGCAGTTGCACCATTGGAGGCCAGGGTTATCCAAGACAAGCTGATCGAATGGATCGAGAAATTCCGTGGGACTCAGCGTGACAAGCTAACGAAGCTGTGCGAAGATATGGGGCTCGTTCAATTGGATATGAAGAATCTGAACAGCATGTTCTACGCGAAGCAGATGCAAGCGGCTTTCCGCTTGGGAGGAATGAGATCGTCCAGAGCGGTTCCGCAGCTGCTGGAACTGCTTAAGCAGGAGAAGTCGGCAGAGCTGATTCGAGTTATTGCCCGAGCTGTTGCGAAATGCGCGGACGATACGGCATCTCTGGGGGTAATGCTGGATGAGCTGGCGAGCCGTGAGCAGCACAATGAGCTGTTTGCTGCAGAGATATTGGAGGAATCAACGTTAGACGTGACACCACTTCTTGTTGGATGCTTAGCGGATAGCAATAATCGTCTGGTGAAGACTGCTCTGCTGGCGCTGCGCGGGCATGCTGGTGCAGAACTTACGCCTGCGTTGTTCAAGCTTGCTGACAACAAAGACAAGGATATACGCTCCTTAGCGATTAAGCTGCTGGTGTGCACCGGCAATGTGCTTACGAAGGAGACATTGTGCAGTTGGTTCAAGGATCCTGAGTGGGAAGTGCGGGCGGCTGTTGCAGAGTCGCTCAGCACGTACAACCATACTGCCAGCATTGTCATCTTGAAGGAAGCATTGACGGATTCTAACTGGTGGGTTCGGTATTACAGCTCGAAGAGCTTAGCAACGATGGGGGATGAGGGCTTTCGTGCGCTGTGTGAAGCAGCGCTTGAGAGAGATGATCCTTACAAGTCGGATATGGCCAAAGACCGTATTCAAGAGGAGCTTCTGCGCGAGCATTACAATACGAATCGGCGGAAACACGTGTCCAGCCAAGCAACGAAGCGGCTTTTATATGAGCAGTATTTCGGCAAGGCTGCCACAGCACCGATATTTCGAAGCGTAGGAGGCGATTATTCTGCTTAGAGACCTGCTTCTCATGTACGGCTTATTCGCCATGTACTATGTGATCGTCGTCAATAGTATTTACTTCGGCATCATGCTCTTCTCGTTCAAAAGCATTTTCTCGATCGTTCGCCGAAAACGTTACGCACTAAGCGGGACGATAGCGGGTTCAGAGCATGTCCCGCCGGTCTCGCTGTTGGTACCATCCTACAATGAAGAGCTGACGATTATCGAAAATGTAAAGTCATTAATGACGCTGAATTATCCAACCTATGAGGTTATCGTCATCAATGACGGCTCCAAGGATGAGACTTTGAACGTGTTGATCGAGGAGTTCGCCCTATATCGCATGGATAACTTGTCCATTCGGTATGCCGTGAATTGTACCAAGATCAATGCTGTCTATCATAATCCAGAATATCCATTCCTCTATGTCATTGATAAGGCGAACGGGGGGAAGGCGGATTCCTTAAATGCAGGCATCAATTTCTCGCATTACCCGCTTATCTCGTCCATTGATGCGGATTCGCTACTGGAGAAGGATTCATTAATTCAAATGACAACCATGTATATGTCCGATCCAGAGCGATATGTGGCGATCGGAGGCAATGTACGCATCGCTAACGGCTGTTCGATTGAGAATGGAACGGTGAAGGAAGTGCGCTTGCCGAAGAAATGGTGGCCGATGTTTCAAACGCTGGAGTACTTAAAGGCGTTCCTCGGCGGTCGAATCGGCTGGAGTGCGATCAATGGACTAATTATCGTGTCGGGGGCATTTGGGCTGTTCCGCAAGGACTATGTCATTAAGGTCGGTGGATACCGCGATGGCTATCCAGGCGAGGACATGAACATCATTATTAAACTTCATCGCTATATGCTGGAAAATAAACTGCCTTACAAAATTGCCTTCTGTCCGGAGGCAGTATGTTGGACGCAGGCGCCGGATACGTACCATATTCTGTCCAACCAGCGTAAGCGTTGGGGGCGAGGGAACTTGAAGAATATGATCGAGAACTACGATATGACGTTCCGTCCGAAGTACAAGGTGTTCGGTCTGTTGTCACTGCCGTATACGATTATATTCGAAGCACTCAATCCTTATTTCAAAGTAACGGGATTGATGTCCTTAATCGGTTATGCGCTGTATGACATGACACATTGGGAAATTGTGCTGGTATTTATGCTCATTAACTTCTTATCGGGTTTATTGCTAGCTGTAGGCTCGCTTCTGCTGGAGGAGATTGCGTTCAAGCGCTATCCGCGCGTTAGTGATCTCGTGCGAATGCTTGCATTCAGTGTGCTGATGTTCTTCGGTTATCGGCAGCTTGGCAGCCTATGGCGCATTCAAGGGCATATTCAATTTTTCCAGAACAACAATTCATGGGGAGCCATGACGCGTCAGAGTTGGAGTGAAGAAGGAGAACAAACGAAAACCGCCTAAACGGCGCAGGGAAGGTGGAGACTGCACATGCTTCAAGTAATGGAACAGAATGCAGAGTTCGAATTTGTACCGACTTTCAAGCAAACGGTGAACCATCTGGTGATGAGTTATCCCGGACATAGCGTAGGCATTATCTTTATCCATGCGAAGCCGCTTGGCCGTACGTGGGAGGCTGAACTCAGGTCAACGCTGGAGAGAGAGCAAATTCCATTTGAGCTGATGAATGCCGAAGCACAGAATGTAATTGCCGTTATGCTGCCGCGCGTTACTCTGGATCAGACGCACTATTACGCACTCATGCTGAAGAGCATGGTGGAAGAGCGTTTGGCAGGGGCGCCAATCGTATGTGCAGTCGCCGCAGTGGCAGATTCGCAGGAGGCAGAGGATATTATTCTCGGTCGTTGGAACGACTGGCCGGCTGCAGATTCCTCCCATATTCGGGTTCTTCATGATCACCTTCAGCTCGAAGGAGCGAAGCGCATTCTAGTCGTGGATCACGATTCTAGCGTAAGAGAGTTCCTGAATATTTGGCTGACGTCGCAGGGGTATGAGGTTCACGAGGCGGAAGATGCCTTGACAGCGCTCAATGTTATTCATGCAGGTCAATTTGATTTAATCTTAACGGAGCTGAATTTATATGGGATTAATGGTCTGCCGTTCATTTCGCAAATTCAGAAGATGAATTTGGAGAAGCAGCCGAAGATCGTGATTCTGTCCGAGCAACGGGTAGGAAAGACGATTGATTACTGCTTCGAGCAGGGCGTTAGCGACTATATTACGAAGCCATTCTCGCCGGTAGAACTTGATGAACGGCTTAGCCGCTGTTTGTCATAACTATACACAATTATCTAGTGGATGGAAGGGTGAACAACTGTGAACATGTATGCTGCCAATTTAGAACATGCAATCGAACACAAAACTTCTGTAATCGGAGTCATCGGGTTAGGCTATGTCGGTCTGCCGCTTGCCATTGAGATGTGCAAGCAGGGCTTTCAGGTCGTCGGAATTGATGTTGATTCACGCAAGATCGAGAGTATCCATAACGGACATTCCTATATTAAGGATATCAGCGATGAGACGTTGACGCAGTGCATGAACACAGGCCGGTTGTTCGTGACGACTGACTTCAGTCATATTCAATTGCTTAATGCGGTCAGCATTTGCGTGCCGACTCCACTTAGCGAGAATCAAGATCCAGATACATCCTACATTACGCGTGTTGTGGAACAAATTAAGAAATATATGCGGAAAGGCCTGTTGATTACGCTCGAGAGTACAACGTATCCAGGCACGACAGAAGAGCTGATTCAACATGAAATTGAAGCCTCCTTGGGTTACCGAGCAGGAGAGGACTTCTTCCTCTGCTTCTCACCGGAGCGCGTGGATCCGTCCAATCCAAAGTTCAATACATTCAACACACCGAAGGTCATTGGCGGGACGACACCAACTTGCCTCAAGCTGGGAGCAGCACTGTACGACAATATCGTAGAGAGCGTCGTTCCCGTCACTTCGACGAAGGTAGCAGAAATGTCGAAGCTGTTGGAAAATACGTTCCGCAGTGTCAACATCGCCTTCATTAATGAGATGGCGATGATGTGCGACCGGATGTGCATCGACATCTGGGAGGTCATCGATGCTGCAGCGACGAAGCCGTTCGGATTCATGCCTTTCTATCCGGGACCAGGTATCGGCGGCCACTGCATTCCGCTTGACCCCATGTACCTGTCTTGGAAAGCGAAGGGGTATCGTTTCTATAGCAAGTTTATCGATATCGCACAAGCTACCAATGCCAATATGCCATACCATGTCATGGAGAAGACATCACGAATTTTGAATCAAAGCTCTAAGTCGATTAAAAACTCGAAAATATTGATTCTGGGTATGGCCTACAAGCCAAACATCGACGATTTGCGAGAATCCCCGGGTCTTGAAATCTATGAGCTGTTTAAGGCGAGCGGTGCTCAGATCGATTATTATGATCCGCATGCGACACACTTCAAGAACAAGGCTGGCAAGACGGTGCATACGATCGATTATGATTTGCCGGCGTTCCAGACATATGACTGCATGGTGCTGATTACGAACCATCAATCGTTCGATTACGAACAGCTCGCGGATTTGAATATCCCGATATTGGATACGCGCAATGCATTCAAGGGCATTCATCGCCCGAACATTCACAAGCTCGGTTATACCGAACAAGAAAGCGTCCGAGAAGTAGAAGAGGCGGTTCTTGTCTAAATCGGGTACGAATCCCATGCGTCCTCAGGATAGCAGGATAGGGAGATTTCTACGATTCTCTCGAGGTTCACGGGGGGTGTTAATTACGCTGCTGCTATGCTGCTGTGTCGCAGTCCTATTCTCGCTTCGATCTGCGGATACGGATCGGACGAAGGCAACATGGTTGTGGGATACGGAATGGATTCGCGATTCGGGGGAGGATATCGTCTCGTTCTGCCGCACGAATGGCGTGAATCTCGTCTATTTGCAGATAAGTGACAGAGTAGAGCAGGCCACCTACCGTGAATTTATTCGGAAGGCGCACAAAGCCGGGATTGACGTTCATGCCTTGAACGGTGCGCCGGAATGGGCGAAGGAACGGCATGAGGAGGAAGGGAAGTCATTCATTCGGTGGGTGAGTGATTATAATCGGCAGGCCGCAGAAGGCGAGCGATTTGCTGGTGTTCATCTGGATGTAGAGCCTTATTTATTGCCAGAATGGAAGCAGGATGAAGCTAGCCTCATCCACAGCTGGCTCGACAACATGGAGAGCTGGCTGGAGGAAGGGCGGGGGGCAGGCCTGTACATGGCTGCGGATGTTCCCTTCTGGCTGCCGCGCCTGAATATGCCGACTGGGAACGGCAAGGTGAGCAGCTGGATGCTGGAGCAATTCGACTCCTTGACAATTATGGCATATCGGGACAACTCGGATTCGATATATGAATCGTCCAAGAAGCTGCTCTCGCAGGCGGACAAGCTTGGCAAACCGATTGTCATTGGTCTTGAACTGGGCAAGACCAATGAAGGAGGCTACTTGTCCTTCCACGGCAAGTCGCTGGACTACTTCGAGGATCATCTGCGCGATGTGAAGGAGCTTGGTGCAAGTCATTCCTCCTTCGCAGGAGCAGCGGTTCATCACTTGCGCGTGTGGTATGACCGAGTGAAGTAAAGAGAGCTGCTTCGCGGTTCAACAAACGTCGGCCTTCGGGAAGATATCCTCCGGCGCAATCAACCCCTTCTCTTGTGAGAAGCTCCATGAGAGGGGGGATAGAACCTTCATATTATCGAAAACGTAACGAGCCTGTGGATGTGCATCCACAGGCTCGTTGCTGCGTAAGGTGGAAAAGTTGTAACGTCTACTTCACTATCGTCTCCCTCGAACCGTGTGTCGCGTTTGTTCCACCCACCAGATACACTGCGTTTTTGTCAGCATCCAATGCAGCTCTCAGCTTCGTTGCGACTACCTTCCCGACCTTTTTGTCCGTATAGTCATTGTGGAAGCGGTATTCTTTCAGTCTGTTATCCCACTCCACTTCACATCCGCTAATATCGACACCCAGCACCTTTTGGGCCAGTGGAGCAATCACTTCTTTTGCAACTTTTGCCGTAATCTCCTTGTCGGTCGTTACCTTTTCCTTTAGACGCGATTTGTGAATGACTTCTATTGCCTTTCCCGACTTTGTGTCTATTTCAACGTAAACACCGTCACCTTGCAATATCCACATCGGTATGGCAAGCACTTTTTCATAGTCAAAATTACCATGTCTGAGTGTTGCCTCCGTCACTTCTTTCAATTCGTGATTGAACGCTGTTTTCACTAATTCTGCTGCTGCTTTTGTCCATTTTGGATCAAGTTCTTTGGCATCAACTTTAATCGAGAACCCATTGAGTTGATCTTTTGCTTTAGACCCGGCACCTGGTTTATAGAGCGAGATATAGAAGTCTTCCTCTTTGAAAAAATAGTTCGTATCTACAAATTTACCCTGTTTGTCGTCATATCGTCGACGCATTTCCACTTCATTACTCAGCACATAGGTTTTGTTTGGATACAACTCTTTTAATCTTTTAAGGACTTTATTCCGATCCTCTTTACTGACTTCATCGATCGAGATTTTTGCAAAGCCCCACCCTATTTCACCTGTTTTCGGATTAAAGTCAATTGAATATTTGTCATCCACAGATCGGATTGTTGCACTCCCACCCGAACCGGAGTAGCTCTCGCCAACATCCTGCATCTTGACCTCTTTGCCTGCCAATTCCTTCATTGCTTTTTTAAGCTTGTCGGCCATCTTCTTGTCGATCTGAACCTTCACCTTCTCCGGTTGCTTCTGCTCTTGTGCAGCCGCAGCTTCGACAAGAATCGGTCCTCCCAATGAGGCTAGCATGCCGGATACGACCATTGTTGCGATGATAGCTTTTTTCATAAACATGATCATCCTCCTATGCATCTGTTTGTGTTTTTAATTCCCTGCGGCCGCTCTGCTTCCGGACTTTATATACACGACGTTTTTCTCGGCATCCAATGCCGCTCTCACCGCCGTAACATCATTTTTTTCGATGAAGCGGTAATCTTTAAATAAGCTGTCCCATTTCACTTCATATCCCGTAATGTCGATATTGAATAATTTCTTCGCGAGCGGGGCGACCGCTTCTTTGGCTTCTTTTTCGGTCATCTCTTTGTTCGTCGTGACCTGATTGCCTTGTTTATTGATCAGGCTGATTGCTTTCCCCTTCTCCATGTAAACCGTCACTTTGTCGTCCTCAAGCACCCACGTACGTTGCTCAATCTGCGCCTTCGTCACGTCGAATTGATGATCGAACGCCGTTTTGATCGCTTCCGTTGCCGATTTCAGCAAATTCAGATCAAGTTCTTTTTTGTCAATATCGATTGTCGCAACGGGGATGACATAACCTTCTGAAATATTAGCATTTACTGAAACAGTAAAATCCTTCCCGGAAAACTCATAAAACATATAATCTCCAAATTTGCCCTTGCTATTATCGTAGGATCGTGACTGTGTAACGTCTTTGTTAAATACGTATTTCTTCTTTGAATAGGCGTTCTTTAACTCTTTTAAAGCTTCGTCTTGAAATTTTTTGTCGACTTTGTCGATTGTCGTCTTGTTGGAAACAAACCATATATTTCCGCTTTTGGGATCAAAGCCAACACCGTAATTTCCATCTGCAGATTGAACCGTGACCAAACTCTCATTGTTATTGATATGTTCACCGGTATCCTTAAGCTTAACCTCTTTCCCCGCATATTGATTTACCGCTTTTTGCAGCTTGGGAGCTAACTTCTTATCGATGGGAACCGTCTTATTATCGGATTGCTGCTCTTGCTGATTCTCTTGCGCTGCCTCCGCTCCGGCAGGAATTGGGCCGGCCAATGTGGCCAACATACTAGATACGATCAGGGATGCTAGAATGACTTTCTTCAAATTCATACAAAATCCTCCTATGTTTCATATTCTCATTTTGTACCACTGTTGTATCGCCTACTATCGCATACAGTATATAACAATATCAATCCACTCATTTGTGACATCATCTCTATTATTTTGTCTTAGAAGGGGGTTGTGCTGCGGACTGTTCCGATATTCTTCAGCTTGATCCCTATCCCCGTGATAATACGAATGATATAATTTTGTTATTCCAAAAATAGGAATATGGACATTTATCTTGCTAGTTTAAAAAGGAGGATGACGATGAAGAAAATTTATATCGTGATACTATCGTTCTTACTATTAATAGTCGGATGTACTAACTCTAAAGAACAAAATGAGCAAGAAGTAACACTTAAAGTGTTAGCGTTTAATAGAGATGTTTTTAATCAGAAATACGGTAACTTTTTCCTCGCCACGCACCCTGCATACAAGCTAGAAGTTATTTCTCTATATGAGCTATTGTCGCATGATCAGAATTATTATCAATCTTTGGAGAGGGCAATTCAGAAGGAACAACCAGATATTATTGTGATTTCTATGGATCATTACTTCAATTTAAGCGAGAATCAGAAGTTGCAACCATTGAATAGTTGGATAAAGAGAGACGGTTTTAATCTAGCAGCGATAGCGCCTGCAATCGTCAATTCACTCACAAGTGAGCAAGGGGACATATACGGACTGACTCCAACTTTTAATGCTTCTGCACTTTATATGAACAACACCATCTTCAAAGAGAAGGGAATCCCTATTCCAAACGACCCACTCACGTGGGATCAAATTTTCCAACTTGCCCAACAATTCCAACATCAAGATAAAGAGAACAAGCAATATGGGCTTTACACGAAATATTCAGAAAATCCTTATATGATGGCACTTCATATTGGAGAGGGAAGTGGATTGTCCTTCTTTCATGCGAGAAATAAGCAGTTCGCGCTGAACGCGAAGGGCTGGGGGGATGTTTTCGAGAACGTGTTAAACTGTGTGAGAACTGAAGTCTGCTTTGATTTAAAATCTTCGGAAATAAAAACAACTGCGAAAAAAGAAGAGGCAATGAAAACCTCTTATCAAAAAAATCATCCTTTTCTGATAGGAAACATTGCGATGGCGGTAGATGACTCAACACTGTACAGCGCCCTTACAGGAAACAACAGTCTGTTCAAGGATTTGGATTGGACAGTATTGCCGTATCCTACAAGTGCTGACTTCCCGACGACGGGGAATGGAATCAACATGGAAGAAATCTTTGCAATTCCAGTAGGAGCGCAGCATCCAGAAGAGGCATGGGAGCTTGCTAAATACATTAATGGCGAGGACTATGGACGGATTTTTACTCAAATTAACCCAGGTGAGCTGCCAGCAAGAAAGCCTGCGAGCAATGAGGATAGTAGGTTGGAAGTGTTTTATAAATTGGACAAGATTAACAACAATATGATCAATACATTAAGAGGATTTCCAGATCCGGTTCTAGCCAAGATGGATCAACTCTCTCAAACCTACATGGCTGATATGCTCGATGAAAAAACTACGGTTCGTGATGCGCTTGACCAGATGCAGCGCGAATTGCAGGCGACTCTTGTAATACCGTAAACGAACGAGGCTGTGGATGTGCATCCACAGCCTCGTACCGTCTCGTTACGGTGTAAGGTAAAAAGGTTGTAACGTCTACTTCTCCATCGTCTCATTCGAACCGTGTATCGCGCTTGTTCCACCCACCAGATACACTGCGTTTTTGTCAGCATCCAATGCAGCTCTCAGCTTCGTTGCGACTACCTTTCTGTCCTTTTTATCCATATAATCATTGTGGAAGCGGTACTCTTTCAGTCTGTTATCCCATTCCACTTCACATCCGCTAATATCGACACCCAGCACCTTTTGGGCTAGTGGAGCAATCACTTCTTTTGCATCTTTTGCCGTAATCTCCTTGTCGGCCGTTACCTTTTCCTTTAGACGCGATTTGTGAATGACTTCTATCGCCTTTCCCGACATTGTATCAATTTGAATGTAAACACCGTCTCCTTGCAATACCCACATCGGTATGGCCAGCACCTTTTCATAGTCAAAATTACCATCACGGAGTGTTGCTTCCGTCACTTCTTTCAATTCATGATTGAACGCTGTTTTCACTAATTCTGCTGCTGCTTTTGTCCATTTTGGATCAAGTTCTTTGGCATCAACTGTAATCGAGTACCCATTCAGTTGATCTTTTGCATCAGACCCGGCACCTGGTTTATAGAGCGAGATATAGAAGTCTTCCTCTGTGAAAAAATAGTTCGTATCTACAAATTTACCCTGTTTGTCGTCATATCGTCGACGCATTTCCACTTCATTACTCAGCACATAGGTTTTGTTTGGATACAACTCTTTTAATCTTTTAAGGACTTTATTCCGATCCTCTTTACTGACTTCATCGATCGAGATATTGGCAAATCCATTCCCTATAACCCCTGTTTTCGGATTGAAGCTAATCGAGTATTTCCCATCCACTGATTGAACGATTACACTTCCAACAAAACCCTTGTATGTCTCGGCAGCATCCTGCAGCTTGATTTCTTTTCCGGCCAATTCCTTTATTGCTTTTTTCAGCTTGTCGGCCATCTTCTTGTCGATCTGAACCTTCACCTTCTCCGGCTTCTTCTGCTCTTGTGCAGCCGCGGCTTCGACAGGAACCGGGCCGACTACGGTGACCAGCATACTAGATACGATCAGGGATGCTAGAATTGCTTTTTTGATATTCATTTCATTTCCTCCTATTTATATTTCCATGCTAACATTGAATAATTAAGATTCAACTTAATAGATTCTGAATATAATTTAAGGAAAAAATCAGAAATGAAGGTGTATAAATATAACAATATCAACTCGCTCATTTGTGACATCATTTCTACCGAGAGCGTGATTGCCTATTATGTTGACAGTCAGAAGGCGGTTGCCAGTCTCCACCTTGCCGTGATTCAATATAGGTACACTTTTTACAGGCAAAGGAGCGGATAACATGGGATTTCAGACAGAGTTTAATTCGGTATGCAAATTTAAGACGGAGCAGGAGCTGTATGAGCTGCTGGAATATGGACGGGGCAAAATGACGAAGCAGGGCTTTCGAGTGTTTCCGACAGGGCAGAAGGTGATTGCCTATACACCAGATAATGTGGCCGTAGCTATCGTAAAGATTGTTGCTTCGATCGCGGAAATCAATTTCCAAGGGGATGAAGTAACCGAGGTGGAGATGGAGTTAATACGCAAGCTGAATGAGGATGAATCACGTATTCAGACTGCATTAGCGCATGAAATGTTTTTCGGAGATCCAAATCGCAAATAATTGTTCAGTAGAAGCCCTATATACCGAGAGGTATGGGGGCTTCTTTGTATTTGGCTGCGTCTTCGCATACAGTGATGGACGTTTGTAGACGGTTCCTATAGGCAGTTAATGTTGAAATAACTGAACAATCCTACGAAACTGGGAGCCCGGGGGTGAATTGGGCATTTTGCAAAAAAAAGAGCACCCCGATCGTCTTAAGCAACCGGAATGCCCTGCCTTACCGTTTTTATGCTATGCTTGCAGCGCCTGTTTGAATTGCTCAGTCAGGAGCGGCACGATTTCGAACAGGTCGCCCACGATGCCGTAATCGGCAATCTGGAAGATTGGCGCTTCCGGATCTTTGTTGATCGCGATAATGACGCGCGATTGGCTCATTCCCGCCAGATGCTGAATGGCGCCGCTAATGCCGCAGGCAATATACAGCTCCGGCGTGACGACCTTGCCCGTCTGTCCGATTTGCAGGGCGTAGTCGCAATAACCCGCATCGCAGGCACCGCGGGAAGCGCCAACAGCACCGCCAAGTAGAGAGGCGAGCTCCTCAAGCGGTTTGAATCCCTCGGCGCTGCGGACGCCTCGTCCTCCAGATATAATGATTTTCGCTTCACTCAAATCCATTTTGCCAACCGTATTTTGCACGACCTCGCGAATAACAGCGGATAGCGGCGGTTCAGGGTAAGCAATAGCCGTTACAGGCACTGTTCGGCCAGCTTCTGCTGCCGGAGGCTGAATGTTGTTCGGGCGTATGGTTACGATCCATGGTGCAGCAAGGAACTTCTTCTTCTCCATGGCCTTGCCTGCATAGATCGGGCGCGTGAATAATACCTCGCCGCTGCTGTCCACTTCAATTGCGATGATATCGGAAATTTGGCCGCTGTGCAGGGAAGCAGCCAACTGCGGTGCCAAGTCTTTGCCCCAAGCAGTATGGCCGAAAAATACGCCATCCGGGTTGGCTGCTTGCACAACGGCTTGCAGCGCGGCAAAATAAGCCTCCGGATGATAATGAATGAGTGCAGTATGCTCCACAGTATAAATATGATCGACGCCGTAGGCCGCCAAGTCGCTGGAATAGCGGGTTGCATCCGCACCGATGATCACAGCGGCTACAGTGCCTCCATTGCCTGCGGCTGTGCGGGCTGCCCCAATCGCTTCATAGGACACCTGGCGAAGACTTCCACCCTTCGCTTCGGCTACGACAAGAATCGTTCTGGACATATCAATACGCCTCCTTGGAATATGAACTTACCGGATTCGTTGCATTCGATGCAGAACTATACGACCTTAGCTTCCGTCCGCAGCAGTCGGAACAACTCTTGGACTTGAGCGGCTGGTTCCCCGGCGAGCAGCTTGCCGGCTTGGCGCTGCGGAGGCAGGAATAGCTCCGCTTGAGCTGTACGTGCTTCAACCGTTACACCGAAGTCGTCGAGCGTAAGCTCACGGAAAGGCTTCTTCTTCGCCTTCATAATTCCTTGCAGCGAAGGATAGCGCGGATCATTCAAACCTTGCTGGGCGGTGAATAGGGCTGGAAGAGGCACCTCTACTACTTCTGTGTCTCCTTCGGCATCCCGGGAGCAGACGGCACGGCCATCCGCGATTTCAAGCTTCGTAATCGACGATACATGCGGAATGCCAAGCAGCTTCGCAAGTCTAACGGCCACTTGGCCGGAACCGTTGTCGACCGAGAAGTTGCCGCCAAGAATAAGATCGTAAGATTCTGTTCCGACAAATGCGTGCAAGGCATGCGCAACGGCATGCTCATCGCTGCCGATTCGCTCATCGTTGAGCAGCACGGCTTCGTCAGCGCCCATGGCAAGTGCTGTTCGCAGCGCCTCAGATGTACGCTCGGGTCCTGCGGAGACGACGATAACCTTGCCGCCTTGGTCGTCGCGAATGCGAATCGCTTGCTCAACTGCATACTCATCATAAGGATTAAGGACGAATTTGACTCCGTCTTCTGCAATTTTGCCTCCTTCGGTGATGATCTTTTCCTCCGTATCGAATGTCTGCTTGACTAATACGATGATATTCATCGTTCATTGCCCCTTTCGCTTTATTTAGTTTCAAAATATCTAAAGCGGACTTGCAGAACAAGTGGACTGCCATGCAGGAGATTGGGTAGGAGTACAGCTCTGAGAAGGGGTATTACAACGTCGGTATCCATTTCCTATATGGCGATAACGTGATAGTGAATCCAAGATGAGACATGATCATATATCCAAGATGGGTCTTGGTAGAACAAGAATAAATAAGGACCTGACCTTAAGAACAGGGTGTAATCGGGAAATTAGAAGGGGAGAGCTAAGGCTCGAGTCCCTTTAGGAAAAAAGTGATCGTGCCATCCAGCTGTCCAACCAGAGAATACTTCTGCCCGGAAATGAGCCACGACGTCACGACTTCATCCATAGAACCGAATATGAGTAGACGGGTAAGCTTGACGTCAATATCGTCACGGAATACCTTTTCTTCAATGCCCTGCAATAAGATTCGTTCAATCAGTACAATATAGGGTTTTATAATTTTTCCGATTTCCTTGCGAAGCTCAAGGGAGCTTTGTCTCAGCTCGATTTGCGTGACGAACGCCAAATCCGGATTGCTCTCAAACTCGGAAAAATGGATTTTGCATACATTACGCAATGCTTCCTTGGCCCCGGTCGTTTCTTCGAGGCTTGCATGAAACTTAGCGATAAGCTCCCCAAGCTTCTCTTGAAACAAGGAAATCAGGATATCCTCCTTTCGTTTGAAGTATAGATAGATCGTGCCGTCAGCAACTCCGGCTGCTTTTGCAATTTTGGAAACTTGCGAGCGGTGAAACCCGTGTTCTGCAAAGACTTTGACCGCTGCTTCGAGAATTTGGGAATATTTTTCTTTTTTCTGACTTGTCATGGAATCACCTCGGTGCTAGAATATGGAATACAAATGAATGAATGCTCATTCAGTTTCTGCTGCTATCATAAATTAGAACTGAGATCATTGTCAATCATTGGATATAGATCTGGGTTAAGGCAGTAGAAAGGCACATGGTGACAAGGGGATGAAAACGCTTCCTGTAGGTAATTCATTCATTTGCAATATTGAGAAAGGGGATGGTTCCGATGCCGGGAGCGATTGTGCAGCTTGTCCTATTTTTGGCCGTTACGGGACTCGGCGTTTATTGGTTTGCCAAAGCGGTCTATCACCGGTTCTTGTATGTCAAACTCGGACAGCCGGTAAATTGGAGCGGACGGGTGAAGCACAATTTGCATGCATTTGCCGCCCAAGTGTTCGGGCAGACGAAACTGCTGAAGGATAAGAAAAGCGGCCTGATGCATATTGTCATCTTCTATGGTTTCATCATTTTACAAGTTGGCGCACTGGATATTATTTATAAAGGATTATCGGGCAAACCGCTGCCCATTCCCGGGTACGAGGCATTCGAGCTGCTGCAGGAAGCAACCGTGACGCTGATACTCATTGCCATGGGGTATGCTGCCTATCGCAGATACGGGGAGAAACTAGGAAGGCTGAAGCGGGGCTGGAAGCCATCGATTGTCGTCTTCTTTATTTACGCTTTGATGTTGTCTGTCTTATTGACGATGGGATTCCATCGGTTAGCTGAAGGAGAAGGGGCATCGGGATACGCGCCGATATCTTCCCTTATAGCAGGTATTTTTACCGGCATATCCCACGGGGTGGCTGAGGCGCTCTATATCGCATTCTGGTGGGCGCACTTGTTGATTTTGCTTGCGTTTCTTGTCTATGTGCCGCAGAGCAAGCATTTCCATCTACTGTCGGCTCCCGTCAACCTGCTGCTTCGGCGCACAGAGCCTGTCGGGCGGTTGAGCAAGCTCGACTTGGAAGATGAGGAAGCCGAATCGTTCGGTGTGGGCAAAGTGGAGGATTTTACACAGAAGCAGCTAGTGGATCTGTACGCATGCGTCGAATGCGGGCGCTGTACGAATGTATGTCCGGCTGCCAGCACAGGGAAATGGCTGTCGCCCATGCACATGATCGTCAAGCTGCGCGATCACCTGACAGAGAAAGGAGCGGCCATTACGTCTCGTTCACCATGGACTCCTGCCTTTGCATTCAAATCAACGGGTACTCACAGCATGAATCCAGAGGGGGCCGAGCTTGGAAAGTGGCACGGACAGGGGATAACCGACATTGCTTCGACGATGCAGGCGCAGGCAGCCACTTGGCAAATTGCACAAAATCCCCCAGAGCAACTAGAGCTTATCGGCGATGTGATGTCCGAGGCTGAAATATGGGCATGCACGACCTGTCGCAACTGTGAGGATCAATGTCCGGTCGGCAATGAACATGTCGACAAAATCGTCGATATGCGCCGTTATCTGGTGCTGACGCAAGGGAGCATGCCGCATGATGGGCAGCGGGCGCTGCAGAACATCGAGCGTCAGAGCAATCCGTGGGGCATTAGCCGCAGTGATCGTGTGAAATGGGTGAAGGAAGTTGATCCTGAAGGTGTGCTTCATGTACCAACCGTGAAGGAGAATCCGGAGTTTGATATCCTGCTGTTCGTCGGCTCCATGGGCTCTTATGATAATCGCAGCCGGAAGGTAACGCGGGCGCTTGTGCGCCTTATGAATGAAGCTGGCGTGAACTTTGCCATACTCGGCAATGAAGAGAAGAATTCGGGCGATACTCCGCGGCGCATGGGCAATGAATTTTTGTTCCAGCAGCTATGCGAGGAGAACATCGTCACTTTCCAAAAATATAATGTACGCAAAATTGTTACGGCTTGTCCCCATACGTACAACACGTTAAAGAATGAGTATCCCGAGTTTGGGCTGGAAGCCGAAGTACTCCATCACAGCGAGCTGCTTGATGAACTGATTCGCGCGGGAAGTCTTGTTCCACAGTATGAGGTGGAGGAACGAATTACGTACCACGACTCCTGTTATCTTGGACGCTATAATGGCGTTTATGAACAACCGCGCAATATCCTGCGCGCGATACGCGGCGTAACCCTGCTTGAAATAGAGCGAAGCCGTGAGAATGGCATGTGCTGCGGAGCTGGCGGCGGCATGATGTGGATGGAAGAGACTGCAGGCAAGCGTGTCAATCTGGCGCGCACTGAGCAAGCGCTGGCCACAAAGCCGACCGTAATTTCATCCGCATGCCCGTACTGCCTCACGATGATGGAGGACGGCACGAAACTGCTTGAAGCCGAGGAATCCGTTCAGACGCGCGACATCGCTGAAATTTTGGAACTAGCTGTGTTCGGGGCGGTTAAATTGGATGACAAGCAGCCGATATCAGTTTCATAAGACAGCTTTCAGTATAACCACAAGAAATAATTGTATTTTTTGAACAATGGTCAATAACCTCATTCTCTCACCATCAATGAACTACTCCATATATCTACCTTCTATAGAATCTGCAACCAGAACAACAAGCAAAGTTCAGATATATACCCTCAAGAGCAGCTTAACATCAAGCAGCGATCTGAACCGCAGCGGAGCATTGCACATCTCAGAAGTACACATTTCAAGCAATACACACCTCACGAAGTACACACTTACAAGTCCTGAAGCAGGAACATCTTACGAAGTGCACCCAGCACTTCTGAAGCAGGGAACATCTCAGAGTATCGTCATCAGCCAACAATTTCATATCTATTTAAAGTCTTGAAGCCGTTCTTGTTGTTCTCATCATGTGACACAGACCATTACAAATTGGGAGGGAACTCGCATATGGTTCAACCGATTCAATGCGCCGCCGTTATCGGCTCTGGCGTAATGGGTGCGGCTATTGCCGCCCACTTGGCGGGTGCAGGCATTCGCTGCCTGCTGCTCGACCTCGTGCCGAACCAGCTTACAGAAGCTGAATCTAAGAAAGGACTCACACTGGAGCATCCAGCTGTACGCAATCGTTTAGCTGCGGATGCGATCGCGCGCCTGAAGAAGACGAAGCCGGCACCGCTTTATAGTGAAGAGTTCGCGGGCAGAATTACACCGGGCAATCTCGAAGATGATCTGTCGAAGCTTGCAGACGTGGATTGGATTATTGAGGTCGTCGTCGAGAGACTGGATGTGAAGCGCGACCTGCTGAAGCGAATCGAAGGAGTATGGAAGCCGGGAACGATCGTAACATCGAATACGTCGGGCATATCCATCAACGACATGGTTGCTTCGTGCGGAGAGTCATTTAAAAAGCACTTTTTAGGCACTCATTTTTTCAATCCTCCACGTTATATGAAGCTGCTTGAAATTATTCCGGGAGAGACGACAGATCCGGAAATTGTGTCCTACATGCATGAGTTCTGTGAACGCCGCCTCGGCAAAGGCGTCGTTGTAGCCAAGGACACGCCGAACTTTATCGCCAACCGAATCGGTACATTCGGACTGCTTATTACATTGCGAAATATGATGGAGCTTGGGTACACGGTCGAGGAAGTAGATGCTGTCACTGGACCTGCGCTTGGTCGCCCGAAGAGCGCAACGTTCCGTACACTTGATCTGGTTGGGCTTGACACGTTCGTGCATGTAGCAGCGAATGTGCATGACCAGACAGCAGCGACAGTAGAGAAAGATGTATTCAGCGCACCGGATGTCCTTACTCGGATGGTTGATCTGGGCTGGATCGGCGAAAAGCAGGGCCAAGGCTTCTATAAGAAAGTAAAGACCGATTCTGGGAAGGTCATACAGGCACTGCGCTTCGACACGATGGAATACGAGCCAGTACGCAAAATCTCATCCGCCTCCTTGGAAGCGTCAAAGTCTGCCAAGGGCGCAGCGAATAAAATCAAGGCGCTGCTCGGTACAAAGGATCGCTATTCCGAGCTGGCATGGAACACGCTGAAGCCGGTGCTGCTCTATTCGGCGCACAAGCTGGGCGAAATCGCCGATTCGATTGTCGATATCGACAATGCGATGAAATGGGGCTTCAATTGGGAACTCGGGCCGTTCGAA
This sequence comes from Paenibacillus wuxiensis, assembly GCF_040195695.1. NCBI lineage: Bacteria > Bacillati > Bacillota > Bacilli > Caryophanales > Paenibacillaceae > Paenibacillus > Paenibacillus wuxiensis. Next base: position 468,994 of record NZ_JBEFZI010000005.1, read on the forward strand.
GTATGGGACGCGATCGGCTTGGTGTCGGCTGCCAAACGCATGGAGGCAGAGGGCGACGTGCTGCCAGATTGGGTACGCGCGTGGATTGCTGAAGGACATACTCACTTCTATGAGAAGCGGGAGGCACAACAATTTTACGTTCATGGCGGGGAGTGGACTGAGCTGGAGTCGGCAGCGGAGCATATTTCGCTCAAGCAGCTCAAGCAGCAGAACAAGGTCGTGCTGTCCAATCCGGGCGCTAGCTTGATCGACATCGGGGACGACGTAGCTTGTCTGGAGTTCCATTCGCCGAACAATGCCATCGGTGCGGATATTTTGACCATGATTCAGAAAAGCGTGGAGGAAGTTCGCCGCAATTACCGCGGACTCGTTGTGGCAAATGAAGGGCGTCATTTCTGCGTGGGCGCCAATGTCATGCTGCTTCTAATGGAGGCTCAGGAAGAGGAATGGGATGAAATTGATCTTATCATCCGCCAGTTCCAGACTACAATGCTGACGCTGAAGAGACTGGAGAAGCCTGTTGTAGCTGCGCCGCATCAAATGACGCTTGGTGGTGGGGTAGAAGCGTGCCTGCCGGCAGACAAAATCATTTTCTCTGCGGAAACGTACTTCGGATTGGTCGAAACGGGCGTTGGCTTGATTCCAGCGGGCGGCGGGTGTAAAGAGATGGCCTTGCGCTCAAGCCAAATCGTCGGCCAAACGAATCCAGACCTGCAATCGTACATCAACAGCTATTTCGAAACAATTGCCATGGCGAAGGTATCGACGAGTGGACATGACACGAAGCGGCTCGGCTATATGGGGACTAACGACTCCGTCGTTATCAACCCGGATCGCCGTATACATGAGGCGAAGATGGCCGTGCTGGAAATGGATCGGGCCGGATATGCGCCTAGAGAAGAGGAGCGCATCCGCGTCGTAGGCGAACCTGGCAAATCCGTACTGGAACTGGCAGCCTATACGATGCACCTCGGTGGATATATCTCGGATCATGACAGGCTGATTGCCAATAAGCTGGCACATGTGCTTGCGGGCGGCAACGCACCGGCGAACAGCTTGGTGAGTGAGCAATACATGCTCGATCTGGAACGTGAAGCTTTCTTAAGCCTGTGCGGCGAACCGAAGACGCAGGCGCGCATGCAGCACATGCTCTCCAAGGGCAAGCCGCTGCGCAATTAATATCCTTCTAAATTAGGAATGAGGGGAGATCGCAATGAAAGAAGCAGTCATTGTATCTATAGCGCGTACGCCGGTTGGCCGGGCGAAGAAAGGGAGCCTCGCGCAGACGAGAGCTGAGGATCTGGGGAGAACTGTACTGGAGGAAGTTGTTCGACGCGCACCAGGCTTGAACAAATCGGATATTGAGGACGTCATACTCGGCTGTGCCATGCCGGAAGGCGAGCAAGGCTTGAACATGGCACGAATCTTGTCGCTGTATGCAGGTTATCCGCAGGAAGTGCCTGCGGTTACGGTTAACCGGTTCTGCGCTTCTGGACTGCAGTCAATCGCGTTTGCTGCAGAACGGATTATGGCTGGCTCTGCGGACACGATTGTTGCTGGTGGAGTTGAGAGCATGAGCGCGGTGCCGATGACCGGCTTCAAGCTTGCACCGCATCCGAAGCTGATGTCAGAGATGCCGGAAGTATACATGGGCATGGGATACACGGCGGAAAATGTTGCGAAGCGATTCGGCATTAGCCGTGAGGATCAGGATCGATTCGCTGCTAACAGTCACCGCAAGGCTGCGGCAGCCATCGCCGAAGGCAAATTCCGTGACGAGATTGTACCTGTCTCAACAGTACAGAGAGGAGTCGACAGCAATGGCCGTCCTTGGGAAAAGGAACTGACCTTCGATATGGATGAATGCGTTCGGCCGGACACGACGGAAGAAGTGCTTGCGAAGCTGAAGCCTTCGTTCTCCGTGGGCGGCAGCGTCACGGCAGGCAATAGTTCGCCGATGAATGACGGCGCGGCAGCCTGTGTACTGATGAGCGCCGATAGAGCAAAGGAGCTTGGATTGAAGCCGCTTGCGGCCTTCCGCAGCTTCGCGTTGGCTGGCGTCGCGCCTGACATTATGGGCGTCGGACCTGTAGAAGCGATTCCGAAGGCGCTGCGCAAGGCCGGTATTACGCAGGATCAGGTCGATCTGTTTGAGCTGAATGAAGCATTCGCCTCGCAGTGCCTGCATATCATTCGCCACTTAGGGCTGGATGAGAGCAAGGTGAATGTGAATGGCGGCGCGATTGCGCTCGGCCATCCGCTTGGCTGTACCGGTTCGAAGCTGACGGCGACACTCTTGCATGAGCTTCGCCGCCGTGGTGGCGGCTATGGTGTCGTATCTATGTGCATCGGTGGTGGAATGGGAGCTGCCGGAGTGTTCGAAGTGTTTGCTTAAACGCTGTGCGTAGACTTATTGCCTTGCATTGTTGTTCAGATTGATCAAATGATTCAAAGTCATTTATCCATTCTTAATCCACTTCGAAAGGAAGAAGATTACCATGACCATGTTGGAACTGAAAATCAAAGGCGGAAGCTTTGTCATTGATGACATCACTCCCGATGCGATTGTTACTCCGGAGGACTTCACCGAAGAACAGCGCATGATGGTGGATACGACTCGCGATTTCGTAGAAGGAGAAGTGCTGCCGCACGACGAAGAATTGGAAAAATTGAATTACGATTTGACGGTTAAGCTGATGCGCAAGGCCGGGGAAATCGGGCTGCTTGGAGCAGACATTCCAGAGGAATACGGCGGGCTTGAGCTCGACAAGGTCAGCTCTACGCTGATCGGCGAAACGCTGACCAAAGCATCTGGCTTTGCGCTCTCGGTTGGCGCGCATGTGGGTATCGGAACACTGCCGATCGTGTTCTTCGGCTCACCGGAGCAGAAGGCCAAGTACTTGCCTGACCTGGCGACAGGCGCTAAAATCGCTGCTTATTGCCTGACGGAGCCGTCATCTGGATCAGACGCGCTTAGTGCGAAGTCGACAGCGAAGCTGTCTGAGGATGGCAGTCATTACGTGCTGAATGGCTCTAAAATTTTTATTACAAATGCAGGCTTCGCGGATATTTTTATCGTATATGCGAAGTTAGACGGCAAGGACTTCACGGCATTCATTGTTGAGAAGGGAATGGAAGGCTTCACGGTTGGGCCGGAAGAGAAGAAGATGGGCATCAAGAGTTCTTCCACTTGTCCGCTCTTCTTCGAGGACGTCAAGGTTCCAGTGGAGAATGTGCTTGGAGAGGTAGGCCGCGGACATGTCATTGCGTTCAATATTTTGAACATCGGCCGCTTCAAACTGGGCGCAGGATGTCTCGGAGCAGCGAAGGAAGCGATCGAGCTGAGCGTGAAATATGCTGGCGAACGCAAACAGTTCGGCAAGGCGCTTACAGAATTCTCTCTGATCGGCAATAAGCTGGCGGATATGAACATCCGTACTTATGTAACGGAGTCGATGGTGTATCGGACTTCTGGCTTGGTGGACAATGTGCTGAAGGACATCGATTACAAGCAGCCGGATTCGGGGCAGTTAATGGCCAAGGCAATTGCTGAATATGCGCTTGAATGCTCCATTAATAAAGTGTTCGCTTCAGAGGTGCTTGATTTTGTAGCCGATGAAGGCGTACAAATTCACGGCGGCTACGGCTTTACGCAGGAGTATAAAATCGAGCGCATCTACCGCGACTCCCGCATTAACCGCATTTTCGAAGGAACGAATGAAATCAATAGATTGCTTATCCCAGGCACGCTGCTTAAGAGGGCCGCCAAGGGAGAATTGCCGCTCCTGCAGAAGGCGAAGGCGCTCCAAGCCGATCTGATGTCTATCGTATCCATGCCGGAATCAGGTGGAGCGATGGAGCAGGAGGAACATCTCGTTCAGATGGCCAAGAAGATATTCCTTATGCTTGGTGGATTGGCGGCTCAGAAATACGGTACATCGCTTGAGCAGCATCAGGAAATCTTGAGCAACCTTGCTGATTTAATGATTGCTGTATATGCAATGGAAAGCACGCTGCTGCGCACTCGCAAGCTGATGGCGAAGTCCGGCGAAGCGAAAGCAAAACTTGCGATGCAGATGACAACCGTATATATGCATGAGGCATTCGCAGATATTGAACGAACAGCCAAGGAAACGCTGGCGGCAATGGAGTCAGGCGATGTCTTGCGCACGCAGCTGTCCATTCTGAAGAAGCTGGCGAAGAGCACGCCGATTGACGGCGTTGGCATCAAGCGTGAGATAGCGGAACGCGTGATTCAAGCGGAAAAATACGTGGTCTCGTAATACGCGGGAGCTCCCCGCGAGGAAGGGATGGTTAGGCATGCCATTGGAGAAGCCATGGCTCCGTCATTACCCGCAGGAAATTGACCCGACGTATGATTACCCGCGACAAAATGTCGCCCAATTCCTCATTGATGCAGCCCAGGAATATCCGACACGGCCTGCGCTCGAATTCATGGGGAAGCAGCTGAGCTATGAGCGGCTGCTTGAAGAATGCTGCCGATTCGCAAACGCGCTTGTGCGGCTTGGGATCGGCAGGCAAGAACGAGTGGCAATTATGCTGCCCAACTGTCCACAGACCGTTATTGCGTATTACGGTACGTTAATGGCTGGTTGCATAGCTGTACTGACGAATCCGCTTTATAAGGAGCGGGAGCTGGCGATCCAGCTAGCCGATTCCGGTGCGGCTGCGATCATCACTCTTGATGTTTTATATCCGCGTGTGCGTGCCGCTCAGGCACGCACAACGCTTCGGCACGCGATCATAACCTCAATTAAGGATTACTTGCCTTTTCCGAAAAACGTGCTGTTTGCCTTAAAGATGAAGAAAAATGTTCAGGCGGCAGGGATCACTTATGATGATCAGGTTCATGCCTTCGCTCCGCTGCTCAAAAGCGTTCCGCCAAAATTTATGTGCGCCGAGATCGATGGAGAACATGATCTGGCATTGCTGCAGTATACGGGAGGGACGACAAGCACCCCAAAAGGGGTGATGCTGACTCATCAGAACTTGGTTGCCAATACGATACAATCAGCTTCATGGTTCTATAAGGTGAAGCGCGGAGAAGAAATCTTCTTGGGAGCGCTTCCATTTTTCCATGTATTTGGAATGACCATCTTGATGAATCTATGTACGTTATGCCGGGGGATGAACGTGCTCGTGCCGAAATTCGAACCCTCTGAGATGCTGCGCATTATTCATAAGCTGCGCCCGACCGTGTTCCCAGGGGCACCGACGATGTACATTTCGCTCATTAATCATCCTGACACGGATCGTTATGACCTATCTTCCATCCACACGTGCATTAGCGGCGCTGCTTCGCTGCCGCTTGAGGTGCAGGAGAAGTTCGAGGCGATAACAGGCTGCGTGCTTATCGAAGGGTACGGCTTGACGGAAGCATCGCCGATTACGCATGCGAACCTGCTCTGGGGCAAGCGCAAAAACGGCTCTATTGGCATTCCATTCCCCGATACGGAGGCGAAGATTGTTGATTCCTACACGGGAGAAGAGTTGCCACAGGGCGAGGTAGGGGAACTAGTTGTCCGCGGACCACAAGTAATGAAGGGGTATTGGAACAAGCCGGAGGAGACCGTAACGGCGCTTCGGGATGGCTGGCTGTATACAGGGGATCTGGGCAGGCAGGATGAGGATGGCTTTTTCTCCATCATAGATCGAAAAAAAGATTTGATCATTGCCGGCGGGTTCAATATTTATCCGCGGGAAGTGGAGGAAGTGCTGTACGAGCATCCTTGCGTGAAGGAAGCCGTCGTCGTCGGTGTGCCCGACTCCTACCGAGGAGAGACAGTCAAGGCATATATTGTGACTCGCACAGGTACCCATGTGACCCAAGAGGAGTTAAATGTCTGGTGCCGCGAGCGGATGGCCTCCTTCAAGGTACCGCGCCAATACGAATTTCGCAGTGAGCTGCCGAAGACGATTGCAGGCAAGGTGCTGCGCCGCATGCTTCTGGAAGAGGAAGAATTACTGGTGAAAAAGTAAAAAAAGAAAAAAAGGCGAATAAGCAACTAAGCGCAACTAAGCATTAAGCAATTAAGCGAAAAGCAGCAGAACCACTAGCAGGCATAAGGTTGAATACGAAAGTGATCGGAGGTGGAGATTTTTATGGCAGAGCAGGCCGCATCCCCAGTAGCTATTGCCAGTGAGCGACTTGATCAATTGTATGCGCAAGCGAAGGGAACCTTCTGGGATTACCTTGGCTGCGAGACGATAACGGCAGAGCCGGGGCATGTCGTTCTGAAACTTGATGCTGAACCCCATCATTTGAACGTCATTGGCATCGTTCATGGAGGGGTACTGTCCTCCCTATTGGATAACGCTATGGGATTGGCTACGATGCTGGCTCGTCCTGATGAACATACCGTTACGTCCAACTTGAACGTCAACTTCGTTGCGCCGCTGCATACCGGAGAAATTCGAGTTACGGCGGAAATCGTGCATGAAACGCGCCGTTCAATTACGTGCACAGGACGAGTAACGGATGCGGATGGCAAGCTCGGTTCCCTTGCGCTGGCGACATTCCGGGTGATATAACCATGTAATAGGTAACGGTAACTTCATAAAGCAAGCCCCTGTACCAATCGGTCAGGGGTTTTTGCATTGTTAAGCAGGTTAGGCGTGTTGGCGCAAATTTAGTGATGAGGAGAGACGGCACTCGGTACATCCGCAACTACGAATATCTCTTAGCCTAGTTCGATTAAGTGTAGGCTAGTAAGGTTATGCTAGAAGGAGAGAATGCCTATCAGGCAGGGTAGAAGTAGGGCCTATACGGCGATAGAAGTGGAGAGGAGTCCGAAGTATGCTGGTTCGTTTCGGATACGTGGCGATGTCCGTCACGGTGGCGAATGCTTCGCCGTCGCGCACGATGACATTCACATCATTTTGTAAACTGGAAGATCGTGCCGCGGCGTTGCGCAAGGCGGAACGCATAGCGGAAGAAAATTTGCATAATACATTGCGGCTCTTGAAGCATAATCGTGCGCATGACATTCAACTGTACCGCTTCTCTTCGAAGCTAATCCCGCTGGCTACACATCCCGAACTAAGCGACTGGGATCCATTCCCGGCCTTGCAGGAGGCATTTCAGGCAATTGGACAATATGTTAACGAGCATCATATGCGAGTGTCGTTCCATCCCGATCACTTTACCGTCCTGAGTACGCCGCGCGAAGATGTGCTCATCAAGTCTGTAAAGGATCTGGAGCATCATGTTCGGATGTTCAAGGCCATGGGAGTGGATGCTCGTGCGAAGAACAACATTCATGTCGGCGGGGCATACGGAAATAAGAAGATCGCGGGAGAGCGATTCATAGAGAACTTCAAGACATTGTCTGAAGAGGTACAGAAGCGCATGACACTGGAGAACGACGACAAAACCTTCAATGCGGTAGAGACACTTCATATAAGCGAGCAGCTTGGTGTTCCGATGGTACTGGATATTCACCATCAGTGGGTGAATCATGAAGAGGAATCGTTGGATGAGCTGTGGCCGCGCATATTGAAGACATGGCAGACGCCATTTGGGCAGGCGGACGCAGCGCCAGACGATCCCCTCCCACCTAAAATCCATGTATCCAGTCCGAAGAGCGCTTCCGATATACGTGGCCATGCCGATTATGTGGAAGTGAAGCCCCTACTCGCCTTCCTCAGGGCGATTGCTCCCTATACGGAGCGCATCGATGTCATGCTGGAAGCGAAGCAGAAGGACGGGGCATTATTTCAATTGATGCGGGATCTTGTCCCTTATACGGCGGAAGGGGTTACGATTCTCGACCAAGCGAGCGTGCGAATTGATCCATAGCTCTTAGCGATGAGATCCACTTGCTACTTGAAAATCAAGCAAAAATAGGATACGTTGAAAAAAGAGCTTTTCCGCAACAGTCAAAAGGGACATGCATAGTTCATGAAACCAAATTTGATGATGCGAAATGGCGAGAGGAGGAAATTTAGCAATGTCTCAATTATTAGCAGGTAAAAATATCGTGGTTATGGGTGTCGCGAACGATCGCAGCATCGCATGGGCCATCGCGCAATCACTCGCCGCACAAGGCGCAAGATTGGCATTTACATACGAGAGCGAACGTGTAGAAGCGCGTGTACGCAAGTTGGCAGAGACGATTCCAAACGCCATCATTCTTCCGTGCAACGTTACAGTAGATGAAGAGATCGATCAATTGGCAGATAGACTTCGTGAAGAATTCGGTACACTGCATGGTCTTGTGCACAGTATCGCATTTGCGAAAACAGAAGAATTGACAGGACTGTATGCAGATACGTCCCGTGCAGGCTTTGCGCTTGCGCAAGACATTAGCGCATACTCTCTCGTAGCTGTAGCACAGCGCTTGCATCCGCTCATGACAGAAGGCGGAAGCATTATGACGATGACATACCTCGGCGCAGAACGCGCGATGAAGAACTACAATGTCATGGGTGTAGCGAAAGCTGCGCTTGAGGCTTCTGTTCGCTACTTGGCGGCAGATCTGGGACAGTTCAACATTCGCGTCAATGCGATCTCCGCAGGTCCGATCCGTACGCTTGCTGCGAAGGGCATCAGCGACTTCAACTCGATCTTGAAGCAGGTTGAAGAGAAGGCTCCACTGCGCCGCACGACAGACACGGCGGAAGTTGGCGATACTGCAATGTTCCTCATGAGCCACTTCTCACGCGGCATTACAGGTGAAGTGATCTACGTGGACAGCGGCTTCCACATTGTCGGCGTGTAACACTCGACTTCCATATCCGCCTTGCCTGGCAGCCGCCTTAATTGGTAGCTGCCTGCGGGCGGATTTTTATTTATCCGGGTGGCGGGCAATCTCATACCGCTCAGTAATAGGGCTTACTATGTGAGGAGAAAGTAGGAGCATCCAAATGGCAGCAACCATTGTATTTCTTGTTCTTATTGGCCTAATTGCAGCAACGTTCGGCAGTCTTGTCGGACTGGGCGGCGGTATTATCATCGTACCGGGGCTGATTTTTTTCGGGCCGCATTTGCTAGGAGAAGCGATATCCTCCCAGACAGCGGTGGGAACTTCATTAGCGGTGCTTATTTTTACAGCGCTTTCCTCCACACTTGCCTATATGAAGGTGAAGCGGGTGGATTGGCGAAGCGGTGCGATTTATTTTATAACGAGCGGGCCGGCTTCTATGCTGGGTGCGGCGTTAACGGAGTATTTCAAGGACAATGTATTTAACTTGGTGTTCGGGTTCTTCATGCTCGGGATGGCAATTCTGATGATCGTGAAGGAACGGCTGAAGCCGGTGAATATCACGTGGCGAGGCACACGTACGTATGTAGATCCCTCTGGTCAAGCGACCGAATATGGATACAGTGTTGTGCCAATGCTGTTTATTGGATTTGCAGTCGGCTTCATCTCAGGGCTGTTCGGGATCGGGGGAGGATCGTTGTTCGTTCCGCTTATGGTACTGTTATTTCGTTATCCGCCGCATGTCGCTTCAGCCACATCCATGTTTGTCATTTTTCTATCCTCCATTCTCGGAACTACGGTTCATGCCTGGAATGGATCGGTCGATTGGATGCTGGTAGCGGTATTGGCTCCAAGCGCTTGGATCGGCGGAAGATTAGGGGCTGCAATTGCGAATCGAATGTCTGGCAAAGGGCTGTTGCTTGTCCTCCGAATTACCCTGTTCGTACTGGCAATTCGCATGATTGTGAGTGGATTTGCAGGCTCATGAACATTTTACATAGGCTAGGATATTCGAACGAAACTTATAACTGATTACTACGTATATTGGAAGAAAAGGAAGCAATTTTTAATAGAAAGTAGCGTGAAGCCTTGAATACTTCAGATAAAACTCCACACGTGGTCACCAGTAAAAGTTATACAGCGGTAGCGGTCAACTGTGCGGCTAAGACAGGTGAATGGATCAAGAGTAAATTAGGGCAGTACATATCGCTCAATATAAAATCATCTATGCACGATCTCGTTACCGAAATTGACAAAGGAGCCGAGCAGATGATTCGTCGTCTGCTGTTGACTCATTTTCCGCAGCATGCCGTTCTCGGTGAAGAATCAGTAGATCCTGGCAAGGATGCAGCCAAGCGGGCGTTGGAGAACGCACTGCAGGAGGAATATGTATGGATCATCGATCCGCTTGATGGTACCACGAACTATGTTCACGGGTTCCCATTCTACTCCGTTTCAATTGCTTTGGCGCATAAGGGAGAAGTCATTGTTGGGATTGTGTACGATCCGATGAGAGACGAACTATTCGTCGCAGAGAAGGGCAAGGGGGCCTATGTGCACGGAAGCCGAATGCAGGTGGCGCCTGAGCAGCAGCTTGGAGCCAGCTTGATTGCAAGCGGATTCCCCACGGAGCGCGAGCGTGCGCTGCCTGCGAATCTGGCGGGAATTACTGCACTTGCGCCGCAGGTTCGCAACATCCGTACCGCAGGTTCAGCTGCTCTCCATATGGCCTATGTGGCGGCAGGCCGCTTGACAGGGTTCTGGGAACTCAACCTGAATGCTTGGGATTTGGCGGCAGGAAGCTTGCTGATCACAGAATCTGGTGGCAAGGTGACAGATACGTATGGCAAGCCCTATCATTTGGGCGTGCGTGATGTCGTTGCTTCGAACGGACATATCCATGGCTCCTTCATTGAAGCGCTAAGAGATGCGAAAGCTCAAGGGTAGAGAATAGCATTCAAGCTCATACTAGTGGAAGCATATGTTTGAGGGAGGTGTTCCTGTGGCTGAACGGGACAAGGATTCACAAGAACGACTGGAAGCGGAGCTGCATGAGCGTCTGACGGCTGGGGAGATGGAGTCCGAAGAGCCAAGTGAGGCTGTGCGACGGCGGATAGCGCCGCGGACCGAAATCCGTATTCAGACGACGCTGGATCCAATCGTGGAAGAGACGAATCGGTATCGCTCTATCGCTGAGGAAGTAGACGACCGTTATGACCAATATATGAAGCGCGCTAAGCGCGATGGAGAGTCCCGGACATAGTCCGGGATTTTTTTGTGTACCAAAACCATTGCCCGAAGTGAGTCATCTTACTATCGAAATTCATTTTGATGGAGGTTGTTGTTGAAATGACTTGCTTTTCGCAAATGTATTTATTATCTATTTTTTTCATTTCTGTATAAAAAAACTATTTTAATGGGTTGTGCATCTTATTATCGAAATTGACTTCAAATGAAGGAGGAACGATAATCATGAGATCAAATAAAAAGCTGCTTGCAGCAATAACTGCATTCAGCATGCTCTTCGCTCCGCTCATTACAGCGTGGACAGATTTAGCTAAAGAGAGTACGAATAAGGGCATCAAAAGTAATGGGCAAGTGGAAATAGCGATAGCTGATCTGGACGCGCAAAAGGCCCAGAGGGCAATGAAACAATTTGCAGGCAAGGAAGTCGAATTAGAAGCAGTCTCGGAATCCAAAGGAACGACGTAATATCATATTTTCCGTTTCCAAAACTATTTAGGGCCTCCATGCATCATAGTGGTGACCGAAGGGGGAGGAACTATGGATCAGAAGATGCTGATTGTCCGCGCGCAGCAGGGCGATACACACAGCTTTGCACTAGCGGTACAGCAAATTCAAGACCGATCGTACCGAATCGCATATAGTTATCTACACGATGAGGCCGCCAGTATGGACGCAGTATGCGATGCTGTGGAGAAGGCCCTTATTCATATACAGAAATTGAAAGACCCCGAAAAATTCAACACTTGGTTCACTCGGATTGTCATCAATCAGTGCAAAACCTATTTGCGTAAAAATAAATCGATAGTCTACATAGAGGACGAAGAGGTTATGGGAGTCGCAAAGCGTCCGCCGACGGACGAAATGCTGGATTTTCAGGCTCTTATGGAGCAGCAGCCGCCAATGACGCGGATGCTCATCCAATTGAAGTATGTTCAAGGGTATACGCTAGAAGAAATTGCAGAGATGACAGATATGCCGCTGGGCACGGTTAAAACGAAAATATATAACACAATTAAGCTGTTTAAAAAGCAAATGATGCCAGAAATGAAGGAGGCTAGATGCTGATGGAATTTAGGGATGAGGAGATCGAAGCAATGTTCGCAAAATTGCCCGAAGTGCCTATTCCACCTAATCTGTCTCAACGGATTGCGGAGCGGATCGAAAATATGGATCGCCGCCGCCATCGGACGAAGATTGTACAGCGCAGCATAGGAACGGTTGCGGCCGGCGTTTTGCTGTTCTCTGGCTCGATCATGTTTGTGCCTTCCTTTGCCGCGTATGCGAAGCAAATCCCCGGACTGGAGGCCGCAGTCAAGTGGCTGGAGGGGGCGGGCAGCTTTATGGGTATCCGCAATGCCAAGGAGCATGGTTACATTCCGGTGCAGACCTATCGTACGAAGTGGGGAGAGCGGGAGGTTAGCGTCGACAATTTGTATTTGGAAGATGATCGTCTGTTCGTTACGGTTACAATCAAGGGCGAGGATATTGCCGAAGCGCAGCGTTCCGATCGATTGTATAACGATTTCGAGGATTATACGGCTACGCTCCCTGAATTTGATGAACACCGATTCTCAGATGGAAGTAATCATACGACTTCTTATCTTATTGAATCCGTGGATGAGGCGCGTAAACAGGCTAAGGCAAAAGTGGATGGTATTGTTACTTGGACACATAACATTCCTTTGCTTCCAGAATACGTCGAGCAGTTGAAACGAGAAGATAAGGATCGGAAAATAACGATCCGGCTAACAAAAATTAAACGCAATGATGAATACAAAAGCATTTACTCCGAATCAGAGGATATTCAGGTTCCGCTCGGAATCAACAATATAAAGCCAACTCGCGTGGTTAATCTGGAGCGGACGGCAGAACCAGCAAACTCAATTGTGCAGCAGTTTGCTCTTAAGGATATTATGATCTCTCCAACCCGCATGCTGCTTGAGGCTCGAACTCGAATTCAAGATGAAGGAAAGGCAGATCTGCATCCGGGTGACGATTGGAATGAGATTGTCCGAGAGAATCTTATTCTGAAAGATGAAACCGGTAAAGTGTATCCGATTCGACAATCTTCAGGATTCAATGATTTGGTGAATGGGGTTAGCCGCAACCAGTGGGAGTTTGTCCCGTCTGTCTATTTCGAGAACAAGCCGAAGCGCATGACTCTGGAATTGAAGAGATTGTATGTGACTCAAGCCCGACCCAATCATACGTTCCGTCTTCGCACGGATGATAAATATCCGAAGAAGATCCAATATCAGGGCAGGGATATAACGATACTAGGCACGGAGTATGATAATAAGGGAGTCCTCCATCTCAAGGTTCAGCCAGATCAAGCGGGAAATAACCCGTTTCAGAGCGCATTCTTGACGTATGAGCCCTATTACTTGAAGCTTCAGGAATCAAGCTCGAATGAGCTTTGGAAGCAATATGACTTGAAGCTGGATACACCGGAGACGAGAGCTATTCCATTGGTAGGCAAGCAATTATACGAAAAATATGAAAGAAATATTACGTTCAATTGGGTATTGGGAACGATTTTTGAGGATAAGGATAAATGGGGGCAGGAGAATAAGAAGCAAGATGTTTATGATATTGCGATTATGGCTCCGAAATTGGATGAATATGAGATATCGATACGAAGAAACAATGAGCCGGTAGAGGTCAATCAGAAGATTGAGTTTACGATCCCGCCGCTCGCAGAAGAACACGATCAGGTAGGCAGCTTGACGGAGCCGAAGCATGGCAAGACGGTGAACGACCTCGATTCTCCCTTGTTAGAGCGCATCAAGCAGGCAGTACGAGAAGTTGCCGGCCGTGACATTGAGTTGAATGGTGTCGAGGAATACCGTGGATCGTCTTATCATGATGTTACCGTCTATAGTAAGGATAACAAGAGCTATGCCGCTCTTGATGTGAAGCGGGGAACTTTCGATGTGAACATCTCTATGAACTACGGTGAGCTGCCAGATAAGATGAAGCGGATTGTTGAAGCACAAACAGGACTGGACGAAAATCAGCTGGCTGCCCGTATTCAGGAAATTACTCGTGCAAAGACAAGGGTAGATCGGGATGTGCATACCTGGATTACAGGAAAAGATATCGACATCGAGATGGAGGGAGAACGAGTCCTCAGCATGTCTTATGACATTCCGATGGATCAAGTAAGTGCCAAGTCACGTGAGTCGGCGAAGCAAGCTTCCCTCACCGTTAGAGGGAAAGAAACCTCGATGGCGCGTGCAAGCCGTACTTATCGCTATGACAGCCGCATCGGAATTGCAAAGGATTATTACAATTTTGAGGATCAGAAGCGTGAGTTGTCCATTCAGGTTGGCTATAACTCTGGACGCATACTGTCCGTTTATGATTCCGACATTTTAGAAACGGGAACGGATGCAACCGAGGCCCTCTTCGACAAATTCTCGAATAAGCAAGTACTCGACGCAGCGGCGCCTGACGTGAAGAGGCTATTCGGCATTGATCTAAACGGGTATTCGGTTGAACGATATAACGGACAGAACTGGTATATCTTCAAAAGAGAAGGCAGCCTGACGATTGAAGGAGAAATGAACCGTCATTCGAAGTTCTACCGCCTGGATATTGATAATAATAACGATATAAATTTAAATTAGACAAGAGAAAAAAAGGTTAGAAAAGCTGACTCGCGAAGCAGAATTCGCTTTATGGGTCAGCTTTCTGTGTTCATAGGGGTAGTCAGGCATGTTGAAATAGAAATCCTAAGGATAATCCTTTACCTCATTTTGCGCAACTATGATTAGGGAGAGTTTATCTTTTATCTAAGAATCATTGGGGCAAAGTTTGAATACGGCCAGAAAAAAAGGAACTGACTCTCCGCATAACTGGATGCAGGGAGGACAGTTCCTTTTGTGTTGCCGGTGCGCCTATATTGCTTGTGCAGTTGGCGCAGCCTTCGTATAGGTGATAGCTTGGCTGCCCATTTGCTCCCATCCGCGCTTGAAGGCGGCGCGCGTGATACGATCGCGGCGGCCAAGCGGATCATGTACGTATACATATTGCTCGTCATAGCCGATCACGAGCAAGGAGTGCTCATAGTAGGTCACTTGGATTGGCCCATCAGCAGTATTCCAAGTGACCCAAGCGTTAGCGGGGACAGAATCGTACAGTGTCGTATGAATTACCCATACTGGCGTTCCTTGTCCAACTGTCCATAACAGATGGTTCAGGGAGGTGCCGGTCATATCAATGATTCGTCCCGGCAAATATTTCTCCGCGACCTCTGCTATCGGCTCATGATATACCCCGAGACCAGGATTGGCGAACGTGTACATATCGCCGACGAATCCTCGATGCGGATTGCCGAAATAGATATCGCCGTTTTTCTTCTCATACGGCGTTGTATCTTTGCGGATATTCTTCGCAAGCTCCATCTTGTCTACTTTCTGACCTGCGGATTGCAAGAGCATAGCAAGCGCAGTCACTTCACAGCCACGCGGCAGCTCGGGGAGCTGCAAAATAAGCGGGGCTCCATTCAAGCGGATCGATTTCGGCGCAGGCTTCTTCGGATCCCACATCACATGCTGACCGCGGTAGGTGACTCTGCGTCCGGGAACCTGCTTTGAGTAATTGACAGCATCCTCCCAGCTATGGAACAGTGCTGTATAGCTTGTTCCCATCTTGACTGCATACGAACCGAAGGCATCGTAGGCTAGATAGGAGGACAATTCCTCTCTCCACTCGTTCCACTTCTCTTGTTTAGGCGCCTTCGGTGTCGTGGTCAGCGCGATAACGCCGTCACTGCTGTGAATATGCCGACCAAACGCTTTGCTAGCTGGTCGAAGCGGGACGTAGGTAACTCCGTCCTTCTGGACAGGCAATGTGTTGACAGAGACTGCGGATTTGCTGCCGGATGGGGTCGCGATACTGACCCTGCCTGCCTTGAGCGAATACGTAATCTTCGCGTCGTCTCTTGACAACGTAAGGGTACGGCCGCTCTTATCGACAGCAAGCTCTGCGTCGAGCTTGTCCGCTAGGAAGCGGGCGGGTACAAGAGTCTCTCCCTTCTCTTGATAAGGCGCGGCCTTCGGCTCGGACTCTGCAAGCGGCACCAGATAGCGACCAACCCTTGCAGTGTTGCTGTACAGCAACAGAACAATGTCATCCGAAGGCGGCCCGAAGGAGAAGGATAAGGAACCTTCCTTGAGCTTAGAGAGAATAAAATTTTGAAAGGGAAATGCACATAAAGCTAGCAATATAAGAAACAGCAGCCATCGATTCAGCTGCCTGACGATTCGCGGCAAAGTTTATACCCTCCTCAGACATACTCCCTTCTTATATCGGCAATGTACCGAGGTTTCATTAGGAACTAAATTTTTTACCCCATTTATCCAATAAATGAACCTTTTATAGAAGATAGTTGTTAATCTAGTAGTGCATGTTCAAGGGGAGCAGCAACTAGCGATGTGTAGGAAAGGTGGAGAACCTGTTGACGGACAGGGAATTTTTCGAACGATACAACAGAGATGTATACAGGACCTGCTACTATATGCTGCGCAATGCCTCGGATGCGGAAGACGTCTGCCAAGAGGTGTTTATGAAGGCGCTCACGTCGGGATGGGCGCAGGTGGAGTTTCTCAAGACGTGGCTTATGCGGATTACGGTCAATCATTGCCTGAATCACTTACGCAAAAATAAGTCGAGATGGATGAAGGAGAAGATGCTGCTCTTGTTCCAACGAGAGCAGGTGGAGCCTTCTATCCTAACTGTAGTTGAACAAAAGGAATCGGAGGACGAGTGGAAGCGGCGCCTCGCGAAGCTGCCTGACAAAATCCGCATTGTCATCACTCTGCGGTATACGAACGATCTGCCGCTTGCCGACATCGCGGATATTCTGGATATTCCGCTGGGAACCGTGAAATCCCGGTTGAACCGGGGATTGAAGATGATGAGGGTCATATTGGACGAGCTGGACGATGATTTGAAGCTGTCAGAGGAGCAATCAGTCAAGCGGAACAGTAGCTTGGGAAGAAAGGAAGGTGAGGAACTTGGAGAAAAAAACAAACGAAATAACGAATCTTTCTCAGCAGCTGGGCGATGAAGGCAGCCATTCCTACCCGGACTTCGAGGCGATGTGGATGCGGATTGAGGCGGCCAAAAATGAGCAGGACGAACAAGGAACGTCTGCCGCTCCGTTACAGACGAAGCCGCTGTTCCGCGGGCGCAGGTTGGCTGTGCTGTCATTGGCTGCGTTTGTGCTGTTGGCTACTCCAGTGCTTGCCTATATTACCGGAAAGTGGGATTTTAAAAATCTTAAAGGCGTGGAATCAGCGATCCAACAGGGATTCGGGCAGCAGATCAATAAGAAGGTTACGAATAGCGGCGTCACATTCACTATCGATACAGCGGTGTCCGACGATAATGGAACTACGCTGTTATACAGCTTGAATACAGGGGATAAGCAGGAACGAAAATGGATATTCGACCAATTTGATTTCAAAGACGAGAAGGGAAATTCCATTGCAAGTCTGGATCTTGTGCAGAAGATGAATATGAACTGGAGTAAAGGAAGCTATTGGCATAATTGGAATGAAGAAAACCGAACCTACAACGGATTCTTCGATACGTACTGGACGGTTCCCGGCAAGGAAGCGAATGTGCAATTGTCTGCGCGTGGGCTGCAAGCGTATGACTATGTTCGTGTACCGATCGATTTGGATCCGCACAAGACAGCGGTACAGACTTTTTCGATTCATGATGGCGGGATCGAAGAATTGAAGGTGCAGTTCACGAAAGGCGGACAAGGGCAAGCACTCCTCAAATATTCTGTGTCCTACACGGATGATTCGAATATTAACATCGTTAGACCTCAAATTGTGGTGAAAAGAGAAGGGAATATAGTAATTCAATCAGGCGCTAGTTTGACTAGAACGTTCAAAATCGAAAGACATCCAGAATGGGGTGTACAAGAAGGCTATAGCTCGGACGAACTACTGCAGGGCGGCAATTCATTCGAATTTGTATATGGCGTGAAGGGAAGCCATATCGAAGGAGAATGGAATATCGGCATGTTTACCTTGAATAAGGAGAAGGCGATGAAGGCGTCAGTGACCCGGGAATTAAACATTCCGATCCACTCGGCGCTAGGGGACTCGATCCTCCGCAAGCTGATTATCAGGCCGACAGCGATAAAATTGGAGGTGGAGAATAAGAAAGGATTCCGCAGACTTCCTTACCGAAAGGTTTCGTTGTTGGTGAACGGACGTAAGCTGGAAGGGGGAGAGACAGTGGATTATACCATTATCAATACTCCGCTCCATGCATATCGGCAAGTCTATGAGTTTACGGTACGGCCCGATCTGCAGTTGACCGCGGACACGCCGGTAGAATTGTTGTTGGAACGTGAGATCGAGGAGATAGAAAACTACAAGAAGCCAATCAAGTTGACAGATATTACAGATCAAAAGAAAGAAACGCTTGTGGACGTGGAAGGTTATCCGGTCAAAGTAACCTACTATACCAAAAACGGCGACTTGTACGTCGAGAACGAGAGCGAGAATCTAAACTTCAGCGGCGTTGCTCAGACGTACATGAAACAGGGAGATGAGCGAATATACGGAAAAGTCCTGTTTTACCAATGGGAGGAGAACTGGCTCGATTGGGAGAAATCCAACAAGTACGTAAACGTATATCGCGGATTTAAGGGAAGCGAAACAGAAATTTACTTGTATAACTTCCATATTAGACATTGGGATCGGAATATGAAAATAAAGCTGCAATAGGATGAACGATGCTGTCCTCGTCAGGATATGACGCGAGGGCAGCATTTTTTTTGCATTCCTTCCAAATTAGTGAACCTAAATGAAAGCGGCTGTGTTAATTAGAATAGAGGCTTGCGCCTGAGGGATCCCATAAACGCTATCTTGCGGCCTGACTAACAACCAATATCGTTTGAATTTAGAGAGGAGAATAACTCATGAAAAATACGATGAAAGTAACAATCGCTACACTTTGCAGTATCCTGCTGCTAGGTTCCATGAGCGCTGCTGTACAGGCAGCATCGTCGCAATCAATCAACGGTATCACGCTCAAGACGGCAGCAGCCAAAGCGCCGACTGATGCAGAAAAAAAGAAAATGTTCGAAGCGGAGAAGAAAAAGATATTTCAAATCAAAAAAAATCCGGGGGATTTCTATGTTCTATATGTCAGTGATAAAAAACTGAATGGCGGAAGTGAGTTTTTATATTCTTCGGAGTTCCCCAAATTCACAAAATATGAAGACTACAAGAACTGGACAACTAAATTGAAGGGAGCAGTTATTCAGGAGCCAGAAGGGATGCCAGAAGGATATAAATTCGTAAATGGAGTAATCCAAAATCCGTATACACAGTTCAATGCGCAAGTGAAGGCTGAAGCCAAAGGCAAAGTGGTGTATTCCAAAAAGATAGAATGGGATGAAGCGGGAATGATCAGGCTGGAATATGCCAATGGCAAAAACAAATTGGTGCTGAGTCTGAGAAAGATAGAAAACGGAGAGGAAAAGAAATCTATAGAAGGATTCCAGTTTAAGTCTGCCGACGAGAAGGCCAAAGAAAATGCTAAACAGCCAAAGAATGAAATCCTTCAAGACATCAATAATTCACTGTCATGGACAGAAAAAGGATTAAGCTGCACGATTTCCACAAATCCCGAGAATCCTTTGACGAAGGAAGAGATGATCAAGCTTGCGAAAACGATGATTAAAAAATGATATTTGCTGAAGCCGGCAAAGCATTATAAGGACGAGCGATGGAAGGAGAAGGCGCAAGTGAAGCTTGCCCGCAAAGACAAGTAAAACAGAAACAGACATAGTCGTTTCCTCCCAGCTATGGCTGTTTGTTTGCTTAAGTTAGATATCTTAATCTTGCTTATTCAGCATATGGAATACTTGCTCGACGTCCTTGTCTCTGCTGGACGACGACTTGAAGGGGCCAGAAGAGCATTCAATCAGAAGAACTTGGGTGGAAAGGAAGATGGGGGACCTGAAGGAAAGAATAAACGGAATAACAAAACTTTTCTGGAATTTGGGCGATGAAGGCAACCATTCCTACCCGGACTTCGAGGCGATGTGGATGTGGATCGAGGCGGCTAGGAACGAGCAGGACGATCGAAGGATCTCTGCCGCTTCGTTACAGATGAGGCCGTTGTTCCACGGACGCCGGTTGGCCGTGTTGTCAGTGGCTGTGTTTGTGTTGTTGGCTACTCCGGTGCTCGCCTATATTACCGAGAAGTGGGATTTTAATAATCATCAAGGTGTGGAATCAGCGATCCAACATGGATTCGGGCAGCCGATAAATAAGAAGGTTACGAATAGCAGCGTCACATTCGCCATTGATACGGCGGTATCCGACGATAATGGTACCACGCTGTTATACAGCCTGAATACAGGGGATAGGCAGGAACGAAAGTGGATATTCGATCAATTCGATTTCAAAGACAGTAAAGGAAACTTCATTGCACACCTGGATGATGTGCAGAAGATGCAAATGCACTGGGGAAAAGGCTACTATTCGCATGCATGGGATGAAGAAACCCAAACCTACAACGGATTTTTCGAAACGCCTTGGACGGTGCCCGGCAATGAGACGGATATGCAATTGTCTGTGCGCGGGCTGCAGGCATATGACTACGTTCACGTTCCGATCGCTCTGGATCCGAGCAAGACAGAAGTGCAGACCTTTCCGATTCATGGCGGCGGGATCAAGGAATTGAAAGTGCAGTTCGTAGAGGGCAGGAAAGAGCAAGTACTGCTCAAATACACCGTGTCGTACACGGATGATTCGAATTTTAACATCGTTGGCCCTCAAATCGTGGTGAAAAAAGGTGGGAAAAAGGTAGATCGAACGGGCTATAAGATGACTGATTATATTGAGATTGAAGGGCATACAGAATGGGGCGCGCAAGAAGGCTACAACCTGGGTGAACTACTGCAGGGCAGCAACTCATTCGAATTTGTGTATGGCGTAAAGGGAAGCTATATTGAGGGAGAATGGAATATCGGCATGTTCACCTTGAACAAGGAGAAGGCGCTGCAGGCATCAGTGACCCATGATATGAACATTCCGATCCGCTCGGCACAAGGGGGATCGATCCTCCGCAAGCTGATCATCAGACCGACAGCCATGAAAGTAGAAGTGGATAATAAGAACGGATTTAGCGGACTTCCGTACCAGTCGGTTTCGTTGCTGGTGAACGGTCATAAGCTGGAAGGAGAAGAAACATGGGATTATGCTAATTCTCCGTTAGGTGCTTACAGGTCAGTGTATGCATTCTCGACATCCCCTGACCTGCGGCTGACCGCAGACGCGCCGGTAGAATTGCTGCTGGAACATAAATTCGAGGAGATAAGAGACTACAACAAGCTGATCAAGTTAACTCACATTACAGAGCAAAAGAAAGAAACGCTTGTGAACGTAGAGGGTTATCCGGTAAAAGTGACCTACTATATGAAAGACGGTGACCTGTATGTTGAGAACGAGAGCGAGAATCTAGAGTACAGCGGCGCTTCTCAGACATACATAAAACAGGAAAATGAGAGGATATACGGGGAAGTCCTATTTTACCAATGGGAGAAGAACTGGGTCGATTGGAGGAACTCCAACAAATTCATGAACGTCTATCGCGGATTTAAAGGAACCGAAACGGAGCTTTGCTTGTTTAGTTTCGACATTCGACATTGGGATCAGAATTTGAAAATTAAACTGCAATAGGATAAACGATGCTGTCCACGTCAGGATATGACGCGAGGCAGCATTTTTTTTGCATTCTTTCCAAATTAGTGAACCTAAATGAGGGCGGTGGTGTTAATTAGGATAGAGGCTTGCGCCTAAGGGATCCCATAACATTGCAGTGCGGCCTGAATAACAACCAATATCGCTTGAATATGAGGGGAGAATAACCTATGAAAAACACAATGAAAGTAACAATCGCTACACTTTGCAGCATCCTGCTGCTAGGTTCCATGAGCGCTGCTGTACATGCAGCATCGTCGCATTCATTCAATAGCATAACGCTCAAGACGGCGGCTGCCAAGGCTCCGACTGATGCAGAGAAAAAGAAAATGATCGAAGAGGAGAAGGCAAGGATCGTAAAGCTCAAAAAAAATCCTGGGGATGTTTATCTCGTGTATGTCAGCGATAAGAAGCTGAATGGCGGAAGTGAGTTTCTATACTATACAAATTTCCCGACATTCACCAAATATGAAGACTACGAAAAATATAGTTCTACATTAAAAGGGCCTATCATACAGGAGCCAGAGGGCATGCCGGAGGGATATACCTTTGTCAAAGGAGAGATCCAGAATTCAATTGATTATAAGAAATTGGAGGCACAAGTGAAGGCGGAAGCTAAAGGCAAAGTGGTGTATTCCAAAAAGATAGAATCGCCAGAGGTGGGAGAGATCAAGCTGGGGTACGCCAAAGGAAATGATAAGTTGTTCATGGAACTCTTCACGCTAGAGACAGATAAGAATGCTAAAGACGAAGGTTTCAAGTACAAATCTGCTGACGAATATGATGCAGAAACAAAGAAGAAGAATCCTCAATTCGTTAGAAATTCGGTGTCATGGTCGGAGAAAGGGATAAGATTCACCATTTCCACGAATCCTGGTAATCCATTGACTGAGGAAGAGATGATCGAGCTCGCGAAAACGATGATCAAGAAATGATAGGGAATAAGGCCGACAGAAGCTGCAGGTTAGGGTTGCCTGCGGCTTTGGATACGGAAGCAAAGGAGAATGATAGGCGAGATGCGATGGGGTTCGTGGTTGAAGCAAGGCACGATTCTAGTAAGCATTATGGCTCTGGTGAGCGGATGCTTCGGACCGAAGCCTGTGCTGGAGGAGCTTGGTAAGGATGGCCGCGGCAAATTAAAGGTGCTTTACTCTAATGAGGGCGATTTCTTTCGAGACTACGGAAATGTATTTACGCTCAAATTTCCGAATATCGACATCGAAGTGGTCGAGACCAATGGATTATACCAGCAGATGCAAATCCAAAAAGGTGTTGATTATGGGACGCTATTAACGAAGCTGATCGATGAACAGCAGCCAGATGTGTTGACTCTATCAGCTCCAGATTATGAAGAATACGCATTGGGCGGCAAATTATATAATCTAGATTCGATCATCAAGCAGGAGCAATTCGATCTGGAAGGGTTCATGCCAGGCTTGATCGATATGGTGAGAGAGCAGGGAGGAGGCGCACTATTTGGCCTGCCGCCGTTTTTCTATACGGAAGTGATCTACTATAATGCCGATTTATTCAAAGCGAATGCGATAGATCTGCCCAAAGGCGGCATGACCTGGAAGGATCTGTTCGATCTGGCTGCGCGCTTCGAAGATGCGGGAATGCCAGGGCTATATGCTGGCTATGAGACCGAGGTTTGGATGCTGAAACGCATAGCGGACACATGGGGCCTGCAGGAATTCGATGCCAAGGGGGAGCATATTCTGCTTGAATCCGAGAGTTGGAAGCAGGCCTATCAAATGATGACGGATGCAATACGTACCCGCGCACTGCAGGTTCAGAAATCGGATGCGATGTTTCTTCCCTCGTCCAACAATCTCTTCCTGCAAGGCAACGCGGCCATGACCTTCGGCAGCTCAGGCTTTATTAGCGAGTTTAGTGATCCGCAGAACAAGAAGGCAAGCAAGATGGATTGGGGCATGGTTCCTGTCCCTATTGATCCCTCCCACCCAAATGAAACGCCAAGCGCACATGCTGTTGAGTATTTTGCCATAAACGAGCATTCGAGCAATAAGCGGGCCGCCTGGGAATTTGTAAAGTACGTCAACGGACCGGAGATGGCGAAGGCAAGCTCTGCCATCTACTATAAGCTGCCGACGCGAACCGGGTTCGTCAAGTCGATTCAGGGCAAGAGTACAGAAGCTTTCTATGCCTTGCAAATAAAAAATATGAAATACGAGTCGGCGATAAAGCGGGTTCCTAATGAATTCTACAGTGCATATGCTCCTTTGCGGGAGGAAGCATTGAAGGCCATCATTGACAAAGAGAAAACCGTGGATGAGGCCTTGACAGAACTACAGCAGAAGGCGCAGGCAGCGCTTCAGAAGGTGCGCCAAGACAAAGTGAAATAAAAGAGATCGTTGAATAGACGTGTAAAGGAGAAGTGAAGTGGAGAAATGAGGCGAACCGGAAAACGAAAGGCGGCTGTACTGATTCTGCTCAGCATCGTCCTGGTCATAAGCGGATGCTTCGGGAGTAAGTCCGTACCAGATGGGCTTGGCGGTGAAGGCAACGGGAAGCTGAAGGTGTATTATCCCTATGTGGAGGACTTCCATAACAAGTACGGCCAGTTATTTACGAGTCAGTACCCGGACATTGAAATCGAGATCATCAAGTCGGGGAATGAAGGAGAAGACGCATCAGACAAATTAAGCGGGCAGGAAAAGCTGCAGCGTATGATGGAGCGTCAGAAGCCGGATGTCCTTGTTCTCAATCTGGATGAGTACGAGCATTTATCCAGTATGGGCAAGCTGTATGATTTGGAATCGGTTATCAAGCAGGAACAGTTCGATTTGGACGGTTATATGCCCGGTTTGATCGACATGCTGCGCGAGAAGGGTAACGGTTCCCTATTTGGGCTTGCTCCTACGCTCAGGGCTGGGTACTTATACTACAATGCGGATATGTTTCAGGAGAAACGTATTGATCTGCCGGTGAACAAAATGCAGTGGAAGGATCTCTTTGAATTGTCTGCAAGATTCCATAACGGAAGGACGGATGAAGATGCTTCCTATGGATTGATCAATAATCAAGCTTCTGATGTATTGCGGGAAGTCGCGGATACGATGGATTTGCAGCTGTTCGATACGGAAGGCAAGAAGGTGCTGCTGCAGTCCGAAGGCTGGAAGCAAGCATTTCAGTTAACGGTCGATGCGCTCAAGAAAAAGGCGGTATCCGTTCGCCCGCCAGAGCAGAGCGGCGATCCGGGATCGCGTTATATATTGGCCATGAACAAATTCGTTAACGGGGAATCCCCGATGATTCTCAATGATTCGTCCTTTGCCGCACACATTGGCGGGTCTTCTTCCAAGATAAATTGGGGCATGGTAACCGTCCCTATCAATCCGGCGCACGCAGATGAGACTGACAGAATCTCTGCCACGCAAATATTCGCCATTGCTGCCGATTCGGCAAATAAACATGATGCTTGGGAGCTCGTCAAGTTCATGAACGGCACAGGGATGGCGAAGATCATATCCCGTTCTGGAAGAAGTGATTTACCAGCGCGGACGGGATATATCCCGAGAAGCTTGGAAAGAGGCGCTGAGACCATTTATATGCTGAAGCCAGGGAAGCATCATACGAACGAGCAGTGGAAGAAGAACATTCCAGACAGCTTCTATCAGGTGTATGAGCCGCTGCTGAATGAAGCGCTGCATGCGGTGGCCGGAGATAAGATGACATTGGAACAGGCGATTGCGGATCTGGAGCAGCAGGCGCAAGTGAAGCTGGATCTTGCCCGTAAGGACAAATAAAGCAGAAACAGCCATATCCGTAGAGAACGGACTATGGCTGTTTGTTTGCGTAGGATAGGTATCCTACCTTAGTCTTACTTATTCAGCATATGGAATACTTGCTCGACGTCTTTATCCCCGCGACCGGAGATGTTGACGATGATGATCTGATCTTCATTAAGCGTTGGAGCGAGCTTCAATGTATGAGCAACCGCGTGTGCGCTCTCGAGTGCAGGAATAATGCCCTCTGTCTTCGACAGCACTTGGAATGCCTCAAGCACTTCTTCATTCGTTACCGTCACATATTCCGCGCGGCCGGATTCCTTCAAGTGGCTGTGCTCCGGTCCGATACCCGGGTAGTCCAAGCCTGCTGCGATGGAATAGGTTGGAGAAGGGTTGCCTTCCTCGTCTAACAGGACAAGACATTTGAAGCCATGCAGTACACCAGGCACACCCTTTGTTAAGGTTGGCGCTTGATCCGGCTCGACGCCGATTAGACGTACAGATCGCTCCTCAATATAATGGGCGAAAGCGCCGATTGCATTACTGCCGCCACCAACACAGGCGATAACGGCATCAGGGAGACGGCCTTCTTTCTCCACAATTTGACGCTTCGATTCTTCGCTAATAATCGATTGGAAATGCTTCACGATAGACGGGAATGGGTGTGGACCGACAGCAGAACCTAACAGATAGAACGTAGACGCATAGTTTTCTACCAAATCATCCAGTGCTACGTCCACCGCATCTTTTAGACGTCCTTGCCCCTTCGAGACCGACACGACCTTGGCTCCAAGCAATTCCATACGGAATACATTCAATGCCTGACGGCGAATATCTTCTGCCCCCATATAAATGATGCACTCCATACCGAACATGGCACATACTGTTGCTGTTGCAACACCGTGCTGGCCTGCCCCTGTTTCCGCGATGATGCGGTGTGCGCCCATTCGCTTAGCGAGCAGAATCTGCCCGAGTACGTTGTTGATTTTATGGGAACCGGTGTGATTCAAATCCTCGCGCTTCAAATAAATCTTGGCACCGCCGAGCTTCTCTGTCAGATGCTTCGCATAGGTGAGCGGATTATCACGACCTACGTATTCGCGTGCGTACATATTGTATTCTTGGATAAATTCCGGGTCGTCCTTGTACTTGTAGAAAGCTTCTGCGAGACGCTCCAATACTCCTTGCAATTGGGGCGGTACATAGCTTCCTCCGAACTGCCCGAACCTGCCTTGCTCTGTTGATACGGTCATGTGAATACCCCCTCGGTTCCAATGATTAGCAATAATTTGTCCATATTTTAGCGCACTATCGGGTTAAAGTCTAACATTATTTCTGGTGCATCAGCTTCTTATAGAGATGAAAAAGGGTATAAAGTTCAGGAGGTGTGTCCGAATCTTAGATGATATGCGACATATGATTGGAACATGAATGACCTAATGATATAATCAATATGATGAAAACGTTGTCTTTCGATTTGCGTTTTCGATTTTCGTAAGCGTGATCATAAGTTGGCATATGGGGGATCTCCTCTGAACGAGACAGATAAAGTCAGGCTTGAGAAGGTGAGGGAGAAACATGAAATTGTTAGGCGCTATTGAAGGCGGAGGCACGAAGTTTGTCGTTGCTGTCGGTACCGAAGATGGACAAATTCAGCAAATCGAATCGTTCCCGACGACGACACCGGAAGAGACAATGGATCGTACGGTTGCGTTCTTTAAAGATAAAGGGGTTAGCAGTATTGGCTTCGGTTCCTTTGGACCGGTTGATTTGAATCCGAACAGTCCCACATACGGACATATTGCAAAGACACCTAAGCCGCATTGGAGCGGATATGATGTAGTCGGACATTTGAAGCGTCATCTTAATGTCCCTGTCGGCTTCGACACGGATGTAAATGGAGCGGCACTCGGTGAAGCGACATTCGGCGCGGCTAAAGGATTGAACAGCTGCTTGTACATTACAGTAGGTACAGGCATTGGGGCTGGTGCTGTCGTGGAAGGCAAGCTGGTACACGGTCTGCTTCATCCAGAGATGGGTCATATTATGGTGAAGCGTCATCCAGAAGATACGTATGAGGGCAAGTGCCCATACCACAAGGATTGCCTTGAGGGTCTTGCTGCAGGTCCGGCAATCGAAGCGCGCTGGGGTGTGAAGGCGTACGAGTTAGGCGAAGACCATAAGGCTTGGGAGCTTCAGACCTTCTATTTGGCACAAGCGCTCATGAACTACATTTTGACGATTTCTCCGGAAAAAATCATTCTTGGCGGCGGCGTTTCCAAGCAATTGCACTTGTTCCCACGCATTCGCGAGCAAGTGAAGACATTGTTGAACGGATATGTTCAACATCCTGCCATCTTGGAAGTGAACGAGGATTACATCGTGCCTCCAGCATTGCAAGATCGTGCGGGTATTACAGGAGCGCTTGCACTTGCGGTACAAGCATTGAAATAGAGAACCTAGGGAGCGTTCCCCTGGAAAAATAAAAAGAAACCGTTCTTTGCTAAATGGATGCACGATCAGTCATTGGGTGAAGGAACGGTTTCTTTGTGTTTGCGAGGTGGAAGGTTCATGTTGATATAGTCCAAGAGAAGATGTTTCCGTTTATTCAAAGTCAGCTTCATGATCGTTTCCACATTGATCGAGTCACTGTTCTCCATGCACGATACCATCGCATCTATGAATGCCCGGTCTGAGCGGAATTCCATTTCTTTTGTGAACAAAAGGTCGCTTTGTCGCCGCAGTATCCGCTTCAGATCTCCCTTATCTTCATACGCAAGGCATTGTTCTTGAATTTCTTTTAGGTTAAAGCCTAAGCCTTTATAAAAAAGAATCCAAATCTTCCACCTCCTGCAATTACTTTCCCATATGACGTGGCGTCACGCGCAAGCCTTATTTTTGCTTTCATGCATCTTGGCTGCTTAATCTACGACATCCCTGCACTGTCTGATCTAGCATATTTCATCGGATTGCATACTTTTTCCTGCACTAGGGAAAGGTAAGGCGTACTTAGCGTACTTACATACCTTGATGCGATGAGGGGTTGAATCACATGTTCAAATCAGCGTTCGGCGTGTTGCAGAAAGTAGGCAAGGCGCTTATGCTGCCTGTCGCCATCCTGCCTGCGGCAGGTATTTTGCTTGGCATCGGCAATGCGCTGCGCAATCCGGATATGATTGCGAGACTGCCTTGGCTTGGAAATAGTGCAGTCAGTGTCATCACGAACGTCATGGAGCAAGCGGGAGGCATCGTATTCGATAACTTGTCTCTCTTGTTCGCGGTTGGCGTTGCAATCGGTCTTGCTGGCGGAGACGGGGTAGCGGGCTTGGCGGCTATCGTTGGCTACTTCGTTATGAACGTAACGATGAAGGTCATGATGAACGTTACACCTGATGTTGTGGCTGGCAATTCGGCATATGCTACGATTCAAGGTATTCCGACTCTGCAAACGGGAGTGTTCGGCGGGATTATAATCGGGATTGTCGCAGCTGTTCTGTACCAGCGATTTTTCACGATTGAGCTGCCCTCTTATTTGGGCTTCTTTGCGGGCAAACGCTTCGTGCCGATTATTACGGCTGTAACCTCGCTTATTATCGGTATCATCATGGTGTTTGTCTGGCCATCTGTTCAACATGGCTTGAATGCCTTCTCGCATTCTTTGCTTGATTCGAATCGAGCGCTGGCCGCGTTCATATTTGGTATTTGTGAGCGGGCACTGATCCCGTTTGGGCTGCATCATATTTTCTATTCTCCATTTTGGTTCGAATTTGGGGAATACATGGACAAGGCAGGGCAGCTCATTCGCGGCGACCAGAAAATATTTTTTGCCCAGTTAAAGGATGGGGTGCCTCTAACAGCCGGAACCTTCATGACTGGTAAATTTCCATTCATGATGTTCGGACTCCCGGCGGCTGCACTGGCAATCTATCATGAAGCGCGCAAGGAGAACAAAGCCGTAGTAGCAGGCTTGATGGGTTCGGCTGCACTAACTTCTTTTTTGACAGGGATTACGGAGCCGCTTGAGTTCTCTTTCCTGTTCGTTGCTCCTTTACTATTTGCTGTGCATGTGGTGTTTGCAGGGCTGTCGTTCTTAACCATGCATTTGCTTGGCGTCAAGATCGGCATGACGTTTTCGGGCGGCGTTATTGACTATTTGTTGTTCGGCGTCTTGCAGAATCGAACGCCTTACTGGCTCGTTATTCCGGTTGGGCTTGTGCTCGCCGTCATCTATTATTTTGGCTTCCGCTTTGCAATTCGCAAGTTCAATTTGCGAACACCGGGACGTGAAGACACAGCTCCAGCAGCTGCCGCAGCTACGGGGTCAGCCGCCTCCAATGAACTGCCGCGCGGCATTTTGAATGCGCTTGGCGGCAAGGAGAACATTGCTTCCCTCGATGCATGTATTACGCGGCTTCGTGTACAGGTGAAGGATTCCGGTGATGTGAATAAGGATCGTCTGAAGGAGCTCGGAGCCTCTGGGGTTCTTGAGGTCGGCAACAGCGTACAGGCGATATTCGGTACGCGCTCTGAAACTATTAAGCATCAGATTAATGAGCTCATCACGCAGGAATCGATGGAGCTGAGGCCTGACGATGGAGATGCAGAAGTTCATCGTGATGCAGATACAGAGCCAAAGGATCGAGACAGTCGTCAGACATCGGATCGCGATACGGGTGATAATCGATAGCGCTTAGAAGAAAGCTATAGAAATAAGGCGTAGAAGTAAGACGTACAACCTGTTTTATATACCTGATTGCTGGCAACCGACTGAGGCAACTGAGAAATACAAGCAGCTTCGAACTAAATGTCAGTGATTGATGATGACTGTCCCCTCACAACTTGAGTTGTGGGGGGATTTTTGATTGTAAGGTTTGTTATCTTGGTTCACAACAACATCTCCAAAAAACTTCTCCTGCTTGATAGGCTCATGATCACAGTAAAGTGTGATGTGTAGGTATTGATTAGAAATTTTCCGTTACTACAACATAATTGTTAACCAATTAACATAATATTTGGTTAACAAACTCTTGTCCTTTGAGAAATCATTAGGTAAAATATATTTCTGAAATGTTAACTATATATTTATTTCTATGGTTAACGTTGAGGAGGTGCTGCATATGGTTCCATATATACATACAGACGAGAAACACCATTTCTCAAGAGGGCTATTTATATCCTCCACAGGAACTGGGATAGGGAAAACGATTGTGACCGCAGGAATAGGGGCGTACTGCCGCGAGATATGCCAGCGTCGAATTCGAATATGGAAGCCGGTACAGAGCGGGGTAACCTTGGGTGATCCTGAGGCAGACAGCTATCGTCTGCGAATGGGAAGCGGACTGTTAGAGACACCGGAAGAAGAGATCGCGACATGGACGCTGCCAGATCCGTTGGCGCCATGGATGGCGTTTGAACGGGCGGGGGTTCCATTTGCATTCGAGCGCTTGTTGGAGGAAGGACGGAGACGGCAGGAGGATGGTTCCTTTTTGCTGGTTGAAGGAGCGGGAGGGATCGCAGTACCGTTCAGCGCAGAGTACACGATGGCTGACGCTGCTCGCGAACTGGGTACACCGGTGCTGCTCGTAGCCTCGCCCGGTTTAGGGACAGTAAGCCATACGGTGACAGCAGTGCAGTATGCGAGGGAGCGAGGCATCACGGATATAGCAGTCGTATTCAGCGGACCGCGGTCATTGGCAGATGAGCGAGAGATTGCGGAAAATGCTCGGATGATTGAGGCCATGGCTGGTGTGCCCGTATGCGGGATTGTTCCCTGGCTAATGCAGCCTGCCAATGCTCAAGCAGTGGAAATGGAAGCTTGGGTGGCTTGGCGAGAGCAGTGGCTTGAATCCTTTGTCCGAATGGAGAAAATGATGGATTGGCTGCGGAAGCGGATATAAGCGGTACTGGGGACATAACGAAGGATAGCCACAGAGATGAATAGACACAAAGATGTAGCACAGTGATGTAGACGCAAAGATATAGAGATGTAGACGCATAGATATGGAAAAAAGATATAAGCACATAGATATAGACGCAGAGATGCAGGCACAAAAATGCAGACACAAAAATGGAAAGACACAGATAGATGCAATGTTCTACAGATGGAACGAAGATGAAATGAGGATGTCACAACCTTTTAGGGAGAGATGAGGATGAAGGAACAGTTGGTAAAGGCGGGTATGGATTGGCGCGGTCTTGCGGCAGAGATCATTGAGGGGAAGGTATTATCGCGTGAGGAGGCGCTATCCATTCTGCAGGCTAAGGATAGTGAGCTGCTTGCCATTATGGATGGGGCGTACCAGGTGAGGCGGCATTATTACGGTAATAAGGTGAAACTGAACTTGATTATTAATGCAAAGAGCGGTTACTGCCCGGAAGATTGCGGGTATTGCTCACAGTCGACTCAATCCGATGCCCCAATCGAGAAGTATACAATGCTGGAGAAGGATACACTTGTGGATGGTGCGCGCAAAGCGATGGAAATGAAGGTGGGGACGTATTGCATTGTCGCCAGTGGGCGGGGGCCTACGAAGCGGGAGTTGGATCAGGTCGTTGCAGCTGTAGAAGAAATCAAGACGACGATGCCAATGAAAATATGCGCGTGCCTAGGGATACTCTCGCAAGAACAGGCGGATCGGCTGAAGCAGGCTGGCGTTGATCGTTACAACCACAATTTGAATACGAGTGCCGATCATTATTCGCATATCACTTCAACGCACACGTATGAGGATCGAGTACATACAGTAAGTACAGCCAAGGCGGCAGGTATGTCTCCGTGTTCAGGTGTCATCATGGGGATGGGGGAGACTGACGTTCAGTTGGTGGATGTGGCCTTTTCCTTGCGCGAGCTGGATGCAGATTCGATTCCAATCAATTTCTTAAATTCAATACCTGGTACGCCACTGGCTCATCTGAATGAATTGGATCCGCGCCGCTGCTTGAAGGCATTGGCGATGTTCCGCTTCGTCTGCCCATCGAAGGAGATTCGGGCATCCGGAGGTCGTGAAGTGAATCTGCGTTCCTTGCAGCCGTTAGCGCTCTATGCGGCTAATTCCATTTTTGTTGGCGACTACTTGACGACAGAAGGGCAGGAAGCAACAGAAGATCATCGGATGATCGAAGATCTCGGATTTGAGATTGAACGATGTGCGTTATAAGTTCTGGGTCTGACCGCTGGGCATGGATGCGCGAGCAATTGGCGGAACGCGAGCAGGTCGGGCGTCTGCGTCAATTGACGCAGACAACTTGGCTGCCAGATGGCTGGGTGAATCGCGATGGGAAGAGGGTACTTAATCTTGCCTCCAACTATTACTTGGGGCTGTACCCTTGGATATCTGAGACAATGTGGCGATCGTTGCATGAGGAAGCTGTGGAACTGGGGGAGCCGGGACTACGGATCGGTTCTGGGGCTTCACGCCTCATTACAGGGCATGATCCTCATCATGAGGCATTAGAGCGGGAGATGTCGGATTTCAAGCAGACGGAGGCATGTCTCATTTTCTCAAGTGGATATATGGCTAATGCGGGAATCATCCCTGCGCTTGTTGGTCGTCACGACGTAGTATTTAGTGATCGACTTAATCATGCGAGCATTGTGGATGGGATTGTGCTAAGTCGTGCAGCGCATGTTCGCTACCCGCATCGCGATCTCAATCGACTGGAAGACCAATTGAAGAAGTGGACGGTTGGTGCATCAGGGGCGGGGAGGGCGTCACGCAAGCTGATTGTGACCGATGCGGTGTTCAGCATGGATGGAACAAGGGCATCGCTGAAAGAGCTAGTCATGTTGAAGGAGCGGTACGGTGCAATCCTGATGGTGGATGAGGCGCATAGTGGCGGTGTGTACGGTGCCGAGGGGGAAGGACTCTGTCATGAGCTTGGCATTCATGGGCATGTGGATATCATTATGGGCACGTTCGGCAAGGCTTTTGGGGCAGTCGGTGCCTATGTCGCTGCGGAGGATATTGTGATTAGGTATCTTGTGAACCATGCTCGAACTTTTATCTATAATACGGGTTTGCCGCCGTTCGTGGCAGCGCTTGTGCGCTCACGGCTTAGGGAAGTGCGCGCTGCAGGCCAGGCTCGTTCGGAGTTGATGCATAAGGCGGCGCTCTTTCGTACGCGATTGCAGGCTGGCGGCCTCGACACGGGAGAAGGGGACAGTCATATCGTTCCCGTCATGCTCGGCTCTGATCAGAGAGCAGTTGCGGTAAGCGCGGCTCTGACTGAAGCTGGCGTAGCGGGTCTTGCGATTCGCCCCCCAACTGTGCCGGAGGGTACAGCGCGCATCCGGTTCGCACCGTCTCCGCTGCATCAGGATGAGGAGCTGCTGCGGGCAGCAGATAGGGTTGTGGACGCTGCGAATCAATGGCAGGAAGCGTAACACGCTGATCGGCGACAGTAAAGGATATAACTTAGAAATATAGAGGATAAAGATAAAGTTTGAGAGATAGAGAATGAGATAAATATAAAGGCAAAGACAAAGACAAAAACAAAAAACAGTAGGACTGACAGTTACACGGGTAAAGCAGAGATAAGGATGAGAAGAATGATAAATATGAGAGTGATGCAAAACTAGAAATTAAAAATTGATGCGGGATAGAGCATGAAGATAGAGGTTGATATATGGTTGAAGAAAGCGATGGCATGAAATATGTATGCTTTCATACCGTCCATGCTGAAGGGGATATGGGGAGGATGGAGATTCAATCGACAAGATTTGAAAAAGGCAGCATGCAAGTTGCGGCATCATTGAAGCTCCCATCTAAACCGAAGCTGTTATGGGTACATGGCTGGGGAATGTCCTCTTCGGTGTGGAGGCATCTTGCAGCGATGCTGCCTGAGTTCGAGCATCGTTATGTGTCGTATGCTGATGCGAGTACAGTTGCAGAGCTGCTGGCTGCGGTTCGACGGCCGTTTGAAGATGAGCCGGAAGGGGAATGGCATGCGATTGGTTGGTCGATGGGCGGTATGCTGCTGCTAGAGCTGCTGACTGAATGGCGCGAGGCATCGGACATCGGGCTGAATAAAGCGTGGGAGCAAGATCAAGGGCAAGAGCAGGTGCGAAAGCAAAGACAAGAGCAAGTGCAGGTACATGAACAAAAGCAGGAGAAAGAACTGGAGAGTCATCGAGAGCAAGAGCAGATGCTAGAGCCAATGGAAGAACAAGTGCAAAACCAAGTGCATGAGCAGGAGCGAAAGCAAGAGCAAGTGCAAGAACAAAAGCAAGAGCATGAGCGGGGGATTGGGCGAACAGGTTGCATGGGCGACCATGGCGCAGCTGTTCGCCCGCCTATTGTACGCAGCGTCATTCTGACGGGAACCACGCTGCGCTTCATTGACGACACAGGTCAGGCCGGCTGGCCAGACCGGGTCGTCCGGCGCATGCGCCGCCGCTTGGCGCAAGCTGCGCCGGCGGATACACTCCGCGCGTTCGCGGAGTGTATTCCGGCTGCGGCGGAGCGCGCGAGCGCCGAGAGCTGCCGCTGGCTGCTGGAGCACACGGCAGCTCTCGGCAAGGACATCACGCCCGCGGGGCTTGATGCGGGTCTGGCCTACTTGCAGGAGGCCGACCTAGAGCGGGCGTGGGCGCGTCTTACCGACGCGCCGGATGGTCCGCGCCTGTACTGGCTTCATGGCGCGGACGACAGCGTATGCCCGCTTGCTGCGCAGCAGCGGGCACAAGCGGCGTGCGGCCACCGGAACGCTGCACGGTTCGTGGTGCTCCCGCACGCCGGGCATGCGCCGTTCGCTACGCAGACGGCGCAATGGCTGCACCATATACGCATGTGGTGCAGCGCATCATCGAAGGGGTCGCTATTCGATGATTTTCAGATGGAGATGGAGCAGGGAGGGGAAGCGTGATGTTTGCGGGGGCGAATGTGGACAAACGAATCGTGCGGCAGCGCTTTGATCGGCACGCTAAAGAGTATGACCGTTATGCCGAAGTGCAGCGGGTAATGGCGGATGAGCTGGTCGAGCGTATGTGTCAGACTATAAGACCGCCCTTATCTGAAGGAACACCACAAGGGAATCCTCCTAATACGGAGTCGCTAATTTACGACATAGACCTTGATAAAATGACTGCATCGATCGATGAAGTAAGCTGTGCAGTGCGCATTCTTGATATCGGATGCGGGACGGGGATGCTGTCGGAACGATTAGCGCGTGCCTTTCCGGGAGCGGAGCTCACGCTGGTGGACTTGTCTTCGCGCATGCTGGAGCGGGCTAGTACGAAGCTGACACATGCAGGAGTCTCACCTGCCAACATACATCTTATCACTGCCGATGCGGAAGCCTGGCTGGAGAGTGCTTGCGGGCGGGAGGAGACGGAGAGGCCAATCTACAACATTATTGCGTCTAGCGCAGCTTTCCAGTGGTTCAATTTCCCGGCTGATACAACTCATCGCTTGCTGCAATTGCTGGCTCCTGGCGGGCTATTGGCGTTTGCTACCTTCTTGCCAGGAACGGTGAGAGAGCTGCATGACGCTTTCCGCCAAGCGGAAGCGCTGCTTGGTCTTCCTTCCCAACCTCACGGTCAGAGCTATCCGAATAAGGAAGATTGGATGACGTGGCTGACCGAACATAGAGGGAACAATCATGCAATTCATTGGGAGACAGGCAGCTATTGTTATACGTTTCCTGATGTTCATGCTGCACTCGCACAGGTGAGGCGTGTTGGTGCGGGCAATGCAGTTCTCGCACACAACGGTGCTAGAACAATGGGTGGTGGACAGCGTAAAAGTGCAAGCAGCAGGAAGCTCATTCATGCGATGCTGCAAGCCTATCAAGCAACATTCCAGCAGGACGATGGACGAGTCCCGCTTACTTACGAAGTAGCATATTGCCTTACCCAGAGGGGGATGCATACCAAGTGATTCAAGGATTGAAGGAAGGCATCCGTTGTAGGCCATACAAAAAACGGTCGTGCTGCGACTGTCTCAGTTGATAGTGCCCACGACCGCTCTAACGTTTTGCGATAGGATAAATTAAGCAATTAAGAAAGACATGTAACTAAGAAAAGCAGGTAACCCGTATGTCACGTAGAAGGGATTCCACGTCAGACAGCTTCACCATACCGGCTGAAGGCATAAGCGCATTCGCTGTACCGCAAGCGGCGCCAAGCTTCAGCCTCTCTTCAGGAGAGCAGCCGCGATGATCTGCGACGACGAGTCCCGCAACCATAGAGTCTCCGCTTCCTACAGCATTAACGGCCTCTACGCGCGGGATGGATACGCCATACAATCTCCCATCACAGCCTGCCAGAGCACCTCGCTCGCCAAGGGAGACGATCACATTGGAAATGCCATCCTGCATGAGCTGCTGAACGGCTCGTACGATCTCGTCCTCATTGTCGGCAGAACCACCCGTGAGCTTCGTAACTTCATGCTCGTTTGGTTTAATCAAGTAAGGCTTGCTCTGGATGCCTGCGATCAGTGCATCGCCACTCGTATCCAAGATCGGAATCGCGCCTTGGCTTCGCGCGATCTGAATCAAGTTGGCATATAGATCTGTGTCGCATCCCTTCGGCATACTGCCAGAGAAGACCACATGAGAAGAACGAGAAGCAAGCTCTTTGATCTTAACCTTCATGGCCTCAATCGCTTCCGGCATGATCACAGGCCCAGCTTCCAGCAGCTCCGTCTGCGAGCCTCCTACCGGATCAATAATGTTCAGACAGAGGCGGGATTCTCCGGACACGGAGAGGAAATCTGCCTGAATACCTTCCTGACGAAGCATATCCACGATAGCCATGCCATTGTAGCCAGCCACGAATCCAGTCGCCGTTACTTCTTCTCCTAATGCATGGATGACGCGAGCGACATTGATCCCTTTGCCTCCTGCCGTAGCAAGTGTCTCATCAGCCCGATACAGCGCATTACTGCCAAATCCGGGAATGTAATAGGTCTTATCAATAGCCGCATTAAGGGTAACAGTTGTAATCATCTTCAATCCTCCAGCCGCGATTAGCGAACGGCGCTCGCCTTCCCGATGCAGCCCGCCATTTCCATCTTGCGGATTGCCAGCTCCTTCACCGCTTGCTTCGCAGGCACCATATATTTGCGTGGGTCATTCTCATCTGGGTTCGCAGTGAACACATCTTTGATCGCGTTCGAGAAGGCGATGCGCAGCTCTGTTGCAACGTTCATCTTACCCATGCCCAGCTTCACGCAACGCTTCACCTGCTCCTCAGGAATACCGGAGCCGCCGTGCAGTACGAGTGGTACGCTAACTTGCTTATAAATTTGCTCTAGGCGATCGAAGGCGATTTTCGGTTCGCCTTTATAAATGCCGTGCGCAGTTCCGATAGCAGGAGCCAACGTTGGAACACCTGTCGCTTCTACGAATGCCACGCATTCTTCAGGAACAGCCAGACGCGCATCCTCTTCCTCGACGACAATGTCATCCTCCACGCCGCCGACCTTGCCCAGCTCCGCCTCGATATTGACGCCAGCAGCAATTGCTACCTTCACGACCTCTTGTGTGCGGCGAACGTTCTCTTCATAAGGATGCATGGAAGCATCAATCATAACAGATGTATAGCCTGCACGGATACATTGAACGAGCAGTTCATAGTCTGTGCAGTGATCCAGATGCAATGCGATGGGAATAGAAGCTTGCTTCGCTGCTGTCTGAGCGGCAGCTACAATATATTCTGGACCTAGATGCTTTACGGTTCCGACTGTTGTCTGCAAGATAAGCGGTGTATTCGTCTCTTCTGCTGCTTCCACAACCGCTTGCAGCATTTCCAGTGTATGTACATTAAATGCAGTAATTCCGAATCCTTGTTCACGTGCAGCTTGGAGCATGGATGTAGAGCTGATAAGATGTCCCATTTCCGTAACCTCCTGCATATAAATGATTGAAACAATCAAAATAATGATTTATAATTTCATTAAGTTGATTATAAGGGAGGAATTTGTGATATGTCAAACCATCTTGATACACATACGTACCGGGAAATCAGCGATCAAGCGGCGGCGCTGCAAGCGGCTTGGGATCAGCTGCACAATCAGAAGGATTGGGTAGATCAATATATAGGAAATGATCAATTTGAAGAGGTTGTATTCATTGGTTCTGGGTCTTCTTGGTACCAAGCAATGACAATGGCGGCAACATACCGCAAGTGGACAGGAAGAAGTGCAGCTGCACATCCGTCCTCTGATCTGTTCTTGTTCCGCGAGCAGACGGTGACGCCATCGAAGAAGGTGCTGCTTGTGGGTGTATCTCGTTCCGGCGAATCCCATGAAGTGATTCTGGCGCTGGATTCCGTCAAGGACTTGACGCATTGGACAACATGCGGCATTACTTGTCATCCGAACAGCAAGATGGCGCAAATGACACCATGCCTTGTATCTCCGCTAGGTGCTGAGAAGAGCACAGTTATGACGAAATCGCTCAGCAGCATGACGTTCATGATGCAGGCGGCAATTGCACTGGGTACAGGACGGACGAAGGAATTGTCCGAGCTTGAGAGAGTATTGCAATCCAGCAGTGCCTTCGTTACAATGGCGGATGACACGACATCTGCGTGGGTGAAGAGCAATCAATTTGATAAGACGATTTACTTGGGTATGGGCGCATTGTATGGATTGGCATTGGAAGCTTGCCTGAAGCTGAAGGAAATGACCTACACGTGGACAGAAGCATACGGCACATTGGAATTCCGCCACGGGCCGAAGTCGATTGTTGAGCCAGGAACGCAGATTGTGCTCCTCTTATCGGAGAGTGCACGTGCTTACGAACTCAAGGTAGCACAAGAAATGAAGGCATACGGGGCGAAAGTTGTCATTGTAACAACGCAAGCGGGTGCGGACACCGTATTTGCAGACAAGGTCATTGAGCTTGGCCATGTGGACGCAAGCGATGAAGCGCGTGCAGTGCTGTACCTGCCTTTTGTTCAATATAACGGATATTACACAGCGCTCAAGCGGGGCTTGAATCCGGATGATCCACGGAACTTGACGCAGTTCGTATCCATTTAAAGTAGAACGAGCCGTTCAGGCTAAGCATCAAGGTTGCAGGAACAGATAGCAGCTCGCACCTTTGCTTTAGGATCGCGTTTCTTCATAAAGAGAAGCAAGCCCCGACAAAGGTATGATTATGGAACGGATGGAGTGTAAGTTATGAGTGAATCGTTATCCAAGGGTGAATTGCGACGCCAGCAAATCCTGCAAGTCATGAAGCAGAATGGACGCATCACGATATCAGAAATCATAGATCGGTTCGAATGTTCGGAAGCTACGGCCCGCCGTGATTTGGATCTCATGGAGCGCAAGGGGGAACTGATCCGCACAATTGGTGGTGCGCTGCTTGAAGGGCCAGGTACGGTAAGAGAAGTCTCCTTCGACGAGAAGCGTCAATTGCTGTGGCTGGAGAAGGAAGCGATCGCAAGACGAGCCTTGGAATTCATTGAAGAAGGCGACAGCATCTGCTTGACTGGAGGGACGACGACATTCCTGTTGGCTCGGCTATTGAAGCAGCGCCAAGGGATTACCGTTGTAACCAATGCAGTCAATATTGCGATGGAATTGTCCGATTGTGAGGGGATTCAAGTTGTTGTCATCGGAGGCGTAATGCGCAGCAATAGCTTCGAGCTGTGCGGGCCATTAGCAGAACGGACGATTGAACATTTGAATATTGAGAAGCTGTTTATGGGGATAGATGGGTTCTCAACAACGAAAGGAATCACCACATACTCCGAGCTGGAAGCCCAGACGGCCCGCATGCTAATGCGCCAAGCGCAGCAGACTTTCGCGGTATTCGATCATACGAAGGTGGGCAAAGCATCGTTATTTACAGTGACTACTGTAGATGGGCTTACGGGATGCATAACGGACAGCCTATTGCCGGACGATATGGTCAGCACCTTGCAGCAGATGGGGGTATCTTGCTATTATGCGGGGGACGAACAGTAATCGGCTAAACCCAAGTATGTTAAGGGTGGAGTAAGAATGGAAAACTTGTGTCATATGCGGTTTGAAACGTTTTTTCCAGTGCTGCGTATGATATGCAATATGATGTAATCATCAAATAAACACCCAATTATGTGGTGCAAATGTGGATATAGTGGGTATATTTGTATTGTAACCATGGCGAATCGCAGACGGTATGATTTGTATCCAGAACGCACATCTTATGGATACCGCATAACTCAGCAGCCACTTGAGGATGGACGAATCGACTAGATTTCACCAACAGTCCGCTCGCTTGCATCCCGCGCAACCACCATGATACAATGGGTGTGAATCTTTACACATGAAATTAGCGTGTTACTAGTGCGACTAGGCATGAGCTAAGCGGCCGTTCACGGGGTGAACTGCATGCTTTAGCGCATGCCTTTTTATTTTCTCATAAGAGAAATTGGATTTTTTTGTCGGTTATCACAACAACCACAATGACGGACGAAAGTTCACATGGTTAAATACAAGGAGGAACTCAATATGTTTGGTTTTGGTAAAAAGAAAAAGAAAATTTCCATTACAGCACCGATTACAGGTCAAGCAGTACCTTTGGAGCAAGTTCCAGATCCAGCATTTGCACAAAAAATTATTGGTGACGGAATTGCTATAGAGCCAACAGAAGGTGTATTTATCGCTCCATTCGACGGTCACGTCGTGCATTTGATCGATTCTCATCATTCCTTGGTGCTTGCGCATGAATCCGGCTTGGAACTACTCGTTCACATCGGTGTGAATACCGTATCCTTGCAAGGAAAACCGTTCAAGCCACATGTGAAATCCGGCGACAAAGTGAAAAAAGGCCAAACGCTTATCGAGTTCGATATTGCACAAATTAAAGAAGCTGGCCTTCCTGTTGTAACACCAATTATCGTAGCAAACGGCGACATCGTTGCTGAGCTGAAAGCGAACACAGGCAATGTAAAAGCAGATTCCGATGAATTGATGGAAGTTGTATTGA
Organism: Paenibacillus wuxiensis; assembly: GCF_040195695.1. Classification (NCBI taxonomy): domain Bacteria; kingdom Bacillati; phylum Bacillota; class Bacilli; order Caryophanales; family Paenibacillaceae; genus Paenibacillus; species Paenibacillus wuxiensis. The sequence continues at coordinate 510,379 of NZ_JBEFZI010000005.1, forward strand.
AATAGATGGTTTAGAACTAAGTTCTAAACTAAGTTCTGAATGAGAGAAGCAACACATTCTACTACTACCGAAAAGAGGGCATAACAATGGAAAAACAATTTACAATTAAAAATCCACAAGGTATCCACGCTCGTCCAGCGGGTGCAATCATGAAGAAAGCTGCTGAATTCGCAGGAGAGCAAATTACAATCGAATTCAACGGCCGCAAAGTAAGCGCAAAAAGCATCACTGGCGTATTGACGCTCGGTATGAAAGCTGGCGACACAGTAACAGTATCTGCTGAAGGCGATAAGGCTGCTGAAGCAGTTGAGGCAGTAGGCGCAGTAATCGAATCCGTATTGGACTAATAGAACGTAATCATTAACGCGGAAAAAGGAGTGGAGGAACCGATGCTACTTCAAGGTATTCCAGCTGCATCCGGTTATGCCATCGGCCAAGCATTCATCCTGGAGCATGATACATCTGAGGTTGAGCGCAAGCAGGTCGATGATGTACAGGCAGAAGCAACTCGCTTGCAGACAGCTGTACAGCAGGCTATGAACGAACTGGAGCAGATTAAAGAAGACACAGCGAAAAAATTAGGCGAGCATCAAGCTGAAATCTTCGCTACACATATCCTTGTATTGCAAGATGAAGAGTTTGTTGGGCAAGCGATTGAGAAGGTTCGCAGTGAGAAGGTAAATGCAGAGTTCGCTCTTTCGGAAGTGACTCAGCAGCTGGTCGACATCTTCAGCAGCATGGACAGTGAATATATGCGTGAGCGTGCAGCGGACTTCCGCGATGTGAGCAAGCGTGTACTCGGTCTATTGTCCGGCAAGAAATCTGCTTCTCTGAATGACTTCGAAGAGGCAGTAGTGCTCTTCGCGCATGACTTGACTCCTTCCGATACAGCCCAGCTGGATCGCAGCAAGGTAGCAGGCTTTGCGACGAACATTGGCGGTCGTACTTCCCACTCGGCTATTATGGCACGCTCGATGGAGATCCCTGCGGTTGTTGGCTTGCAGGACGCTACATCTACAGTGAAGAACGGCGACATAATCATTCTCGATGGTTCAAGCGGCATTATCCTGATCAATCCAGATTCGGATACGATTGCAACTTACCAAGAGAAGAAGGTGAAGTTTGAGAAGCGTCAGGAAGAGATGAAGCTGTACAAAGACAAACCTTCGATCACAGCTGATGGCCATGAGGTTGAACTCGTGTCAAACATCGGTAACCCGCAAGATGCGCTTGGCGCACGCAACAACGGTGCTGAGGGTGTAGGCTTGTACCGTACAGAATTCCTGTACATGGGTCGTGACAACTTCCCATCTGAAGAGGAACAATACAACTCTTATGTTGCTGTATGTGAAACACTTGGTACGGAGAAGCCAGTCGTGATCCGTACATTGGATATCGGCGGGGACAAGGAGCTGCCTTACTTGCCGCTTCCGAAGGAAATGAACCCATTCCTTGGATACCGTGCGATTCGCTTATGCTTGGATCGTAAAGATCTGTTCAAGACACAGCTTCGTGCGATCCTTCGTGCAAGCGCCAAAGGCAACATCAAGCTGATGTACCCAATGATCTCTACGCTGAGCGAGCTTCGCGAAGCAAATGCGATTCTGGCAGAGACGCAAGCAGAGCTGGATGCAGAAGGCATTGCGTACAATAAAGAGATGGAAGTCGGCATGATGATCGAGGTACCTGCTGCTGCGATTATTGCAGATCAATTGGCGAAGGAAGTTGACTTCTTCTCTATCGGTACGAACGATTTGGTACAATACACGATGGCTGCTGACCGGATGAATGAGCAAGTATCCCACTTGACTCAGCCATTCAACCCAGCAGTACTGCGCTTGATCAAGATGGTTATCGATGCTGCGCACAAAGAAGGCAAGTGGGCTGGCATGTGCGGTGAAATGGCTGGCAACCTGAAGGCTGTTCCGATCCTGCTCGGTCTTGGCCTTGATGAATTTAGCATGAGTGCAAGCTCTGTACTTCCAGTACGTGTACTGCTGAGCCGCTTGAACCGTGAAGAGATGCGCAAGCTAGCGGAAGAAGCGTTGATGCTGGAGACGGCTGAAGAGATTCAAGTTATGGTCGTTGACCGTGTATCGGCAGTCCAAGAAATGTCTATCTAATAGTAACGAATGTGTTGCAGTCGGGTAAGGATAAGCTCCTTTCCCGGCTGTCTCATCGTTTACATATGTGTCAATAAAATTACAAATAAATAATATTCTGCAATAATTCTACATATTCGACAAAATTAGATTTATTCGTTGACATTGATTGTAGATTCACCTAGAATGAATGATGTAGTTGACGCACGAATCGAAAACGTTTCCAAAACGTAATCTTCCATGTGTACGCTCAGGGGAAAGGAGCCTTGCTTTGTCAGAACAACGTCGCTTTGAAATCGTACGGTCATTAAGCAACAATGTCGTATTGGCAAACGATGTGTTGGCTAACAAAGAAACCATCCTTATGGGGAAAGGGCTCGGCTTTGGGGCAAAGCCTGGAGGTTCTTTGGAGACGAGTGATACACGAATCGAGAAGACCTTTGTGATCGAGGACAAACAGCATTTATCGCAGTATCAGATGCTGCTTGGTCAAATTGATCCCGAAGTCATTGTCATTTCGGAGAAGATTATTTCGATCGTTTCGGAGCAGTTGACGCCGGATTTGAACGAGCATATTCATCTCGCTTTGCCGAGCCATATCGAATATGCGCTTTATCGTCTCCGCAACAATATAGCGATTGAGAATCCGTTTCTATGGGAGATTCGCACATTGAACCCGAAGGAATTCGAACTCGCGTCTCAAGCAGCTGAGCTGATTAATAAGACGTTTGATGTAGAGGTACCGGAGGATGAGATTGGCTTCTTGACGATCCATATTCAGTCTGCGGTTGCCCATGTCCCTGTCGGGAACTTTGTTCAATATAATCATCTTCTGAAGGATTTGGTCGCTCTCATCGAACGCGAGCGAGGCAGGGTCATTCCGAAGGATAGCATTGATTATTTACGATTAATTACGCATTTGCGCTTTGCGATGGAACGAATTCGCCAGGGTGATGCCACGAAGAATCCATTCCGAGACAACTTGAAGGAAATGGCGCCTTACGAATTTAGTGTCGCACAGAAATGTGCGGACGTGATGTCGAAGAAGCTGGAGATCGAAATACCCGAAGATGAAACGGCGTACATCGCAATGCATTTATATCGTTTATTTCATAAAGACTCAGAATAACGCTGGACAAGCGTGTTACTAGTTCGACTAGGCATGAGCTTGCTGGGGGATAACATCTAATTTTTTTGGATGTCGTCCCGTCGCAAGCTCATGCCTTTTTTATTTTCTCTAATGCGCTTACATTTTGGCGGAGGAGATGACAGGTCAGAGCATAAATTTTTGACCTTTTATCCATACTTTACTTATTCACCACAAGGAGGAACGACATATGCTAGCCTTTTTGCAAAAAATTGGTCGTGCATTGATGCTTCCGGTTGCAACTTTGCCGGCGGCGGCGATTCTGCTTCGCTTCGGTCAAATTGACTATGTGAAAGATTTTCACTTGGGGGATACGGTCGGCGGGTTCTTGAACCAATACATCGCCCCATTCCTTGATGCAGGCGGATCTGCAATTTTTGATAACCTAGCACTATTGTTCGCTATTGGTGTTGCGATAGGCTTCGCAGCAGACGCGGTAGCGGTATTGGCGGCCGTTATCGCACATATGATATTGCTGAAAGTGCTGACAAAGATTCCGGCAGCCTTTACATTCATTCCAGCTGATATGAAGCTGGACATGGGGGTTATCGGCGGTATCCTGGCTGGTTCCATTGCAGCCTTCATGTACAACAAATATCACAATATCAAGGTTCCAGATTGGCTCGGCTTCTTCGGCGGCAAACGCTTCGTGCCGATTGTCACTTCTGCTACGATGATCTTGATTGCGATTCCATTCGGTATCGTCTGGGGTCCAGTCCAAACAGCGCTTGATTCCTTCGGCAACTGGATCGTATCGCTTGGTGCGGTTGGTTCCGGGGTGTACCTGACAGCGAATCGACTTCTCATTCCGTTCGGTTTGCACCATGTATTGAATGCAATTCCTTGGTTCCAGCTTGGAACATTCACGGACGCAGCTGGCGAAGTATGGCGCGGCGATATCGCTCGATTCTTCCATGGCGACATGACAGCTGGTGGATTTATGACAGGGTACTTCCCGATCATGATGTTCGCGCTTCCGGGTGCTGCGCTCGCTATTATTCATACAGCGAAGCCAGAGAAGCGCAAGGCGGTTGCATCGCTCTTCGTCGGAACCGCGATTGCATCCTTCTTGACAGGTATTACAGAACCGATTGAATTCGCGTTCATGTTCGTAGCGCCTGTATTGTTCGTCGTTCACGCAATCTTGGCTGGTATTTCCGGCTTCGTCATGGCAACGCTTGGCGTACGTCTTGGATTCGGCTTCTCGGCAGGATTTATCGACTACGTGTTGAACTTCCCGCTTGCGACTAAGCCACTGATGCTTATCCCTGTAGGTCTTGTATACTTCGTTGTCTACTACGTCTTGTTCCGCGTCCTCATCAAGGTATTGAACCTGAAGACGCCTGGACGTGAAGATGACGTTGAAGGCGAAGGCGCCAAGGCTGAAGCTGGCGGCGGCAATGCATCTCTGCAAGAGAAGGCTGTGAAAGTGCTGGGGATGATCGGCGGCAAAGACAACATCATTGTCAATGAAGCCTGCATCACGCGTCTTCGCTTGACGCTGAAGGATGATTCCGTAGTGGATGAAGCTGGACTGAAATCCCTCGGTGCAGCAGGCGTCATGAAGCTTGGCAAGGGTAACGTTCAAGTTGTATTCGGAACGCAGTCCGAGCTCTTGAAGGAAGAAATTAAAAAGCTGTAAGCAGTGTTTAATAGACACTGTCACATAGGCATGATGGCAAGGCAGAAAGCCAGCGGATTTGTTCCGCTGGCTTTTTTCGTATGTCGAAAAAAGAGGGCGTTAAAGGAGACGGTATAATTGTTTACGGAAACAAAGTTGATCCAAGGCAAAATGTTTTCTATACTATACGTGCATCCATAGGAACTCCAACCGCTGTTCCAGACCGAAGGATAAGGAGATGGTGGAATTGGGACAAAGGAAAATGATAGACCAGCAGCACCTTCGAGTTAGGGAGGCTGGACGATGACGATTACGCAGCAAGCCAATATGATTAATCATCCAGCCCGTCGGAATATTTTATTGTTTTTGAAGCAGCAAGGAACAGTCGGGGTGCCAGCTATCGCGGGACATCTTCAACTGACGGCTATAGCCGTTCGCAGGCATTTATATGCGCTGCAAAAGGGCGGGTATGTACATGCTCATCTGATTCGTCAGCAGCTAGGAAGACCTACCTATGAGTATAGTCTGGCTGACAAGGCAAGCATGTTGTTCGTCAGTGCATATGATGCGCTGATCATCGATATTCTTGAGCAATTGCAGGAGCGATCCGGTGAAGATACGGTGGAGCAGCTATTCCATTATCGCAGGCAGAAGTTGGAGAAGCGATATGCTCCGTTATTGAATCAAGCAAGCTTAGAGGAGAGAATCTGTGCATTAGCAGCATTGCAGGACAAGGAAGGCTACATGGTTAGATGGGGAAGATGTGAGGATGGCAGCTATTGGCTGGAAGAGGCCAACTGCCCGATCTCCCAAGTTGCGGTTCAATTCGGTTCTCCTTGCAGATGCGAGCAGTCGATGTTTGCCGCGGTGCTTCAAGCGGATGTTGACCGGACAGAAAGTATTGTGGAAGGTGGCACGAGATGTATGTTCCGTATCGCTGAGCCGGATCCAGGGGAACTGTGTGAATTGTCTGAACCGGAATGTAAGGATACAGGCATCTGAGCATGAATGGATTTAGCGTGGTTGCAGCTTGCTGGGGAAAGGAGAATGATGATGAAGCGGAAGGTTGATCAAAAGGATGTCGGGGCTGAGACATCAGTCGGGATCGAATGTAATGAAAATAATGAAAGTAATGAAGCTATTGAAGTTACTGATCCTTATTTGATTTCCATCGTGAATGCATTAGAGCAGTTGACAGAGTCTTGGTCTGCTAAGCTGAAGAACGGCGGCATTAAGCTTCAGTTTGCCGTTCAGATCGGCTCCAGCCTGAGTGTAATCCAACAGGAATGGCTAATGGAGTTCCTTCAGGACTTTCATGTTCGTGATCAGGAAATGTCTAAGGTGCTGCATGCCTTTGCCACCGAGATACCGGAATGGGCGACCCGGCAAATTCTTCAGCTCTTTCGCAAAGCGGAGCGTGTGAAGGCTGTACTAATTGCTCGGAATGATGTTATGGACCAGCTTGAACAGCGAATGAGGCAAATGGAGTACGACTTCTGGCAGGGCATGCTTCCTACAGATGAAAATGAGCTGGAGCATGTGCTTTCATCATGGCAGCGGGAGCTGGCCGCATGGGAGGAAGAGGCATCTCGCGAGAGGAATACATACAACCGCACTTATGGAGACAGCTCGCGTTCATCGGTGAACGCACCCTCTGCCGGTAAGGATTTGACCTTTCATACGATAATTGGTGTCCCTGAAGAAGCGGATGCGAAGCAAGTGAGGAAGCAGTCCCGCAAGCTGCTGCGGGTGCTGCACCCTGATCACGGTGGAAGCGCGTATTTGTTTACATGGGTAAAGGAAGCGTACGATGCGTATCAAGCGAGCCGGATTCGCCGTGAAAGTCCAACTGCAAGATGGTAAATATAAACGCCCCGCCCTGTGCTTATCACATAGGGAGGGGCGCTGTACTGTATATAACGTTTCTATTTTAGAAAATAGGGTCAGCTACTCGTCTCTTCGTACAACTAGCCTCTCATGCGGCGGAACGCTTCATGCGCAGCTTCAATCGTACGCTCGATGTCTTCCGCGGTATGCTCGGTAGTCAGGAACCATGCTTCGTACTTCGAAGGCGCAAGACAGATGCCTTGATCGAGCATATGACGGAAGAATGCGCCGAACGCTTCGGTATCCGTCTCTTGTGCTTCTGCATAATTCGTGACTGGATGATCGCAGAAGTGCGTCGAGAAGGAGCCGCGAATGCGGTTGATCGTAAGCGGCACGCCATAACGGTCAGCGCCTTCTTGAATGCCGTTCGTCAAGCGGATTGCCAGCTCCTCCATTTGCTCGTATACGCCCTCTGCTTGCAGAACCTCCAAGCACGCAATGCCGGCTGAGATTGAAGCAGGGTTGCCTGCCATTGTGCCTGCTTGGTATGCAGGGCCGAGCGGAGCAACTTGTTCCATGATATGCTTGCGTCCGCCATAGGCGCCGATCGGCAGGCCGCCGCCAATGATTTTGCCCATCGCTGTCAAGTCTGGCTCAATTGCTGCATAGTCAGGGAAGGCGCGGTAAGTCTGCGCCGAACCATAATGGAATCGGAATGCGCTAATGACCTCATCATAGATAACGAGCGCACCGTATTCGCGAGCGAGCTTGCACAAGCCTTCAAGGAAGCCTTCCGCAGGCATAACCATGCCGAAGTTGCCGACGATTGGCTCAACCATCACGGCTGCCACATCGTCTCCCCAATGCTCCAGTGCTTCCTTCAAGCTGTCCAGATCGTTGAATGGAACGGTGATTACTTCGTTAGCAATGCTGGATGGAATCCCTGCGCTGTCCGGAATACCAAGCGTAGAAGGGCCAGAACCAGCTGCAACGAGCACGAGATCCGAATGACCATGGTAGCATCCGGCGAATTTGATAACCTTCGTGCGCTTCGTATAAGCGCGGGCTACGCGAATTGTCGTCATGACAGCTTCGGTACCCGAGTTGACGAAGCGTACTTTATCCATAGACGGAACAGCTTCCTTCAACATGCGAGCCAGCTTGATTTCCAGCTCGGTCGGCGTTCCGTACAAGGTACCGTTCTGCGCAGCGCGAACGATTGCCTTCGTAACATGGGGGTGGGCATGACCTGTAATGATAGGGCCATAAGCAGCCAAGTAGTCAACATAGCGGTTGCCGTCTACGTCCCAGAAGTAAGCGCCTTGTGCGCGTTCCATGAAGACGGGGGCACCGCCGCCGACCGCTTTGAATGAGCGGGAAGGGCTGTTGACCCCACCGACGATATGTTGAAGCGCTTCTTCGTACAGTTGTGCAGAACGGTTGCGATTCGTAGTCATGTAGATGAATCCCCTTTATTGTGAATTAGTTTCAGATACGGATTGCGTGACATTCACTTCCAAAGCTTTTTGAATGTATTGCTTCAGCTTATCGTCGTCAATGACCCGGAGCACGGCAGCGTTGTTCACTCGTGCATCAGTGACATTGTCCATCGGCGGGAGCTGATGACTCTGCCCAATCGAGCTGTCGTAGCCAAGCGCGGCCAGCTTCACGATGTCATCGGCTGATAAGTTTGTCTCGACATAGGGCGACACTTCCCTGATAAGAGAGGGGAGCTGCAGCAGGTTCCAGGTTGATTTGAGCTTGTTGGCTAATGCCCCGAGCAGATTGCGCTGCCGCTGGGTGCGAGCATAATCGGACATCGCATCATAGCGGAAGCGGGCGTACATAAGCGCCGTTTCGCCATTTAGCAGCTGCTTTCCTTTTTTTAAATCAATATCGTATTGATGCTTATCTGCCTTGCTCGTATATTTCATATCCTTCTCCACTTCAAATTCCACGCCGCCCAGCGCGTCAATCAACTTGATAAATCCGACGAAGTCTGTATACACATAATATTGAATGTCCAGTCCTGTCAAGTCGCTTGCTGTCTTCATAGCCAGCTCCGGTCCGCCATAGGCGAGCGCCGCATTGAGACGATCCTTGCCGAAGCCAGGGATGTCAACGTATGTATCCCGCAAGAGGGAGAACAAGTTGGCGCGCTTCGTCTTCGGATCGAAGGAGGCGAGCAGAATAGAATCTGACCGTGGGACTTCGTTAGCCTCCAGTCCGCGAGAGTCTCCGCCCAGCAGTAATATGTTGACTCTCTCTTCTCCCTGCCATTTGGGAGGCTCTATGTCGACCTTCTCGGGCACGCGATGTACGACGGGGGTGAAGCGAGAGGCTTCGGGCGGCTTCTGCAGACTGTCCAAGCTGCTGTACATAGACCACATATAATATCCGGCACTAGCCAGAAGGAATACACAAACAGAAATAAGGGCATGCTTCCAATACTTTTTCAACATATGGATCGTCCTTTCCGCATCCGGCGGCAAAGCGGCGAGAGTCATGATGTCGAATCCGGTGCATTCAGCATTCTTTCAAGTCGACCTACGTGCTATAGTAAAGGTTATGGGCAAATGCTCCGCATCTTGTCTAATCAATTATAGAATTTTTACAGAATCGAATCAATTGAATGACTTGTACCCGCGTAACGGGTCGGTGACCAGGGAAAGGGTGACAGAAATATATATGAACGCTATTGACGTGCGGGATTTGCGCAAAACGTTCCAGGTACAGAAAAATCGCGATGGACTGAAGGGAGCGCTCCTTGATTTATTCAAGCGGGAATATAACGAAGTAATGGCAGTGAAGGATATCTCCTTCACGATCCCACAAGGGGAAATATGCGGATATATTGGGGAGAATGGTGCAGGCAAGTCGACGACAATCAAGATGCTGACTGGCATTCTTGTGCCAACCTCCGGTGATATTCGTGTGAACGGATTTATCCCGCATAAGGAAAGAGAGAAGTTCGTGCAGGGCATCGGCGTTGTCTTCGGGCAGCGCAGCCAGCTGTGGTGGGATATCGGCGTTATTGAATCCTTCCGACTGCTGCGCAAAGTGTATCGCGTTTCTGAACATGATTTCAAGCAGCGGCTGGATGAACTGGTTGAGCGTCTTGCCTTGCAGGAGCTGTTGAACCGCCCGGTACGGAAGCTGAGTCTCGGACAGCGCATGCGCTGTGAATTGGTGGCATCCCTGCTGCACCGTCCTTCTGTGCTATTTCTGGATGAACCAACGATTGGACTCGACATTGTCGTGAAGACGGAAATTCGCGAGTTCCTGAAGCAGCTGAATGCAGAGCATGGAACAACGATTTTGCTGACTACTCACGATTTGCAGGATATCGAAGCTCTATGTACGCGTGTCATTATGCTCGATGATGGACGCATTATTTATGACGGCGGATTGGACACGCTCAAGTCGACGTGGGGCAAGGGACGAGAGGTCCGTTTCCAATTTGCGAAGCCTATGCGAGCAGGTGATGTAGAGGCGCTTACGTCCGGCCTTGATGTGGAATGGACAGTTGAATCTCCTTATGAAGCGGGAGTTCTTGTGCCTTTTGCCACGAATGTATCGGATGTCATAGGGCGAGTAGTAGGCGGTGCGTCGATATCGGATTTGAGCATTATTGAGACAAATACCGACGATATCGTTCGTGAGATTTACAAGGCGGGCACGGCGGAGAAGCCGGAAGGGCTGAGCCCTCTCTTGGCCGTACAGTCGAAGATGGAAGTGGAGTCATCTTCATCAGATACAGATGTGAATACGGGCGATTCCAATCGCAAGGAAGAGAACGACAAGGAGAAGGAAGAGAAGGAAGCGGTGACTCATGGCTAGCGCATATCTTGAATTTATCCGCATTCGCTTCCTGTTGATGCTGGCTTACCGTGTTAATTACTATTCCGGCATTCTCATCTATACGCTCAACATTGGCGTGTATTATTTCACCTGGCAAGCGATCTACGGCGGACAAGGAACACTTGCAGGCTTTACGGCTGATCAGATGACGACCTACATCGCGGTATCTTGGATGGCGCGCGCCTTTTACTTCAACAACATGGATCGTGATATTGCCACGGAAATTCGAGATGGCAGCGTAGCGATCCAATTTATTCGGCCTTACAATTACCTATTCGTCAAGCTGATGCAGGCGTTCGGCGAAGGCTTGTTCCGGCTGCTGCTCTTCATGGGGCCGGGTATGGTTATCGCATGTGTTCTTTTCCCGGTGAAGCTTCCGCAAGATCCGAAGCAGTGGGCGGTATTCGGCGTCATGCTGTTCATGAGCTTCCTGATCAATTCGCAGTTGAATATGCTGACAGGATTGACGGCCTTTTTCATCGAAAATAATGAGGGCATGATTCGTATGAAGCGGGTTGTCGTCGATTTGTTCTCTGGTGTTATTGTACCGATCAGCTTCTTCCCAGGCTGGCTGCTCGCGTTGAATGAATGGCTGCCATTCCAAGCGATCACGTATTTGCCGAGCTCTGTATTTACAGGCAGAGTGGCGGGCGATCAAGTGTGGGCGGCGCTCGGCATCCAATTGCTGTGGGCGGTAGTGCTTGTTATTCCAATTGTGCTGCTGTGGCGTTCCGCGCGCAGACGCTTGTTCGTGCAGGGAGGTTGATCACGATGTATTACTTCGGACTTGTCAGTGAGTATTTGAAAAACTATATTAAAACACGACTTACCTATCGTGCAGACTTCTGGATAGAGATCGCATCGGATCTACTTTTTCAGGTCACGAATTTAATCTTCATCTTCATCGTCTTCATGCATACGCCAACATTGGCTGGCTGGACGCGTGATGAGATGGTGTTCGTCTATGGCTATTTCATGATTCCATATGGCATATTCAGCTGCTTCTTCAATCTGTGGGGGTTCAGTGAGCGATATATCGTAAAAGGGGAAATGGACCGGATATTGACGCGTCCAGCGCATAATCTATTTCAGATTCTCCTTGAAAATGTAGATCCCCCCTCCATTATCGGATCTATCGTTGGTGCAATCATGATGGGCATTTGCTGGAACAGGCTTGGTCTCGACTTCGGCATCATGGAGCTGCTCATGCTGTTCGTGATGCTGATCGGATCGGTGATGCTGTACTTCGGCATTTATTCTGCACTAACATCGATCTCATTCTATTCGGATGCGCCGACAGGCATTCTGCCGCTCGTGTGGAACATTCAGAGCTACGGTCGTTATCCGCTAACGATCTACAATCGGTTCATTCAAGTGCTGCTCACATGGATTCTGCCGTTCGCATTCGTGGGCATCATACCTGCCTCTTACTTCATGGAGGGCAAAGGATTGCAGCAGATGGCGCTCCTGACACCGGTTGTGGGAGTTATCTTCTTCGCCCTTGGGTTAACGCTGTGGAATATCGGTGTTAAGCGATACCGCGGGGCGGGATCTTAATTGAATAGGTTGTCGCCTTCCAAGTCAGCAATGGGTTTGGAAGGTGATTTTTTTATACAATGGGGAGAGAATTAGAATCTAAGCCTCGTCGTTTTTGAAAAAAAGAGTTGGGGATGATAAGCTTAATGCAATAGAACGGCAGTCTTGGCTGCTGGGAAGGAGCCTCATACGAATGACACAATCCACGCAAGTTGAACTTGGACAAGTTATCCCTGACTTTACGCTGCCGGCATCTACCGGACAGGACGTGAAGCTGAGTGACTACCGGGGCAAGAAAGTCGTGATTTATTTCTATCCGAAGGATATGACGCCAGGCTGCACACAGGAGTCATGTGATTTCCGTGATTATCATGGAGACTTTGAGAAACATGGCGTTGTCGTGCTTGGCATTAGCCCAGATCCGATCAAGTCGCATACCAAATTTATTGAGAAGCACAGCCTGCCATTCACGCTGCTGTCTGACACGGAGCATGAAGTAGCGGATCTGTTCGGAGTATGGCAGCTTAAGAAGATGTACGGCCGCGAATATTACGGCATTGTTCGCTCGACCTTCCTCATTGATGAAGAAGGCAAGCTCATCAAGGAGTGGCGGAGCGTCAAGGTGAAGGGACATACGAATGAAGTGCTGGAAGCGGTACGCGAGCTCGTATAACGTCGCTTCATCTATATAGAACGGGCTGTCCTTATCAGGGGAGACACCAATGAATCAGACCCGCAAGGAAGGAAAAGACGCCTCCAAAACCACTGGGTTAGTGGAACGGAAGCGTCTTTTTTCATGCAAGTTCAAAGTAATACGGTGCACCAAATTCAACATTGACTGCTGGGGCTGCCCTTTTTTGAATCGTGAGCTGCCCTAGTACACACGGTGGATAACATCCTCGAAATCCGGTTCTTCCATATGGACGTCTTCCACTTCACCGAATTGCCCCAAGATGCGGAGTGCTTCCATGGCGCTCAATTCATCGCGATTGCATTCCACGGTTAAGGTCTGGCCGTTCAACTCACGGAAGCGAAGCGGGCTGGGGACATTTTTAAATTGGTCAGGGATTTGGCAGCTGCTTCGATAGGTAACCGAGATGACAGTCGGCAAGCCGATGCGCTTGCGCAGGTCGTCGATTGTGCCGTCGAAGCCGAGCTTGCCATGATTAATGACGATAACGCGATTGCATAGCTGCTCGATATCGTCCATGTCATGCGTTGTCAGTAGGATCGTCTTGCCAAGCTCCTGATTAATCGTCTTCAGGAACTGGCGAATATTCCGCTTGGCGATGACGTCAAGGCCAATCGTTGGCTCATCGAGGAACAGAATGTCCGGATCATGCAGCAGCGCGGCCGCAATATCGGCGCGCATTCGCTGCCCGAGCGAGAGCTGACGGACGGGCGTATTCATGAATTCGTCCATCTCCAGCAGTTCGGTCAGCTGCTTGATGCGCTTCTGCTTCTCTGCAGGATCGAGCCCATACATAGCGGACAGAATATCATAGGAATCTCGCGTTGGGAGATCCCACCATAGTTGAGTGCGCTGTCCGAAGAGGACACCAAGCCGGCGGGTTACCTGCCGACGCGCCTTATAAGGACTTAGTCCAAATATCCGCACGTCGCCAGATGTCGGATGCAGAATACCGGACAGCATCTTAATTGTCGTAGACTTGCCTGCGCCATTCGGCCCGATATATCCGACAAATTCACCGCTATTGATCGTGAAGCTGATGCCCTGAACAGCTTCCTTCACAATCTTGTCGCGAGAGATCAGGGAGCGTATGCCCTTGAAGGCACCTTCCTTCGGGGCGGGCCGGACGAAACGTTTATGTAAATCGGTTACGGTAATCACGAGTATCCCCCTTTAATTCCGTTCGTTACGTGTGTTGCCTGTTACTTTTTCAGGTTAATTGTGCAGTTATTACAGTCGGCTCTATACCTAGTTTCATATCAAGCTGCTGATCGAACTTCATACCGAACTACATATTCGAGTTCCATATCGGGCTCTGCATTGAGCTCAATATGGACATCAGCTTAGCTTCCTGTGCTCTGATAACGGGAAATCCCAATCTTCCACACGCGCAGGGCAATCAGGAACACGACGGCCGTAATCGCGGTGGACAGACCAATTAGCCATATGCCGGATTGATGACGCAAGATGTAGAGCGAAGGAATATAGTTCGCGAACCCGACGGGAATGATGCTAAGCAGCACTCCTTGCATCCATTTCGGATAAATGGTCATTGGGTATTGCGCTGCCGTACGAGCAGCATCCTCCGTAATGTTCTGCAATTCCTCGATACGGGTTACCCAGAAGCCGGCCGATGCGGTTAACAATCCAATGGCAAACAGCAGGACGGCACCCGATAAGATGACAAATATTGTGAGCGGTATGGCAGTCCATCCAATCTGTCCGCTGCGCATCATAACATTCATGCTGATAGTCAATATCGCGGTTCCTTGGATGAACTCTCCGAGCCTAATGGAGAAATTCTGTGACATCAGTGCCAGCAGTACAGGGACAGGGCGCAGGAGCAGACTATCAAGAGCTCCGTTAACCAGATAGTTCTCCAAATGGTGCACGTCCGAAGCAATCATTCGGTATATTGCCTTGGACAAGGATAGGATGGCATACAAATATCCAGCCTCCGCCAAGCTCCAGCCTTGAATATGGCCGAACTTCAGCAAAATGACTGCAAGCATAAGAAATTCGACGACACTGATAACGGCCGCCATTAGCGTAGAGAACCAGAAATTAAACTTGTACTGCATGCGGCTGCGAATACTTGCGCGAACGAGCAGCACATACATACGAATCCACTTCATCCGCCCTGCACCTCCACCTTGCGTCGCATAATCCCGGTAACGGCGAGACATGCGGCGGTGAATACGATGCACCACATCAGCGAACCTAACAGCGTGGACGGGGATTCCATGCCGAGATAGATTCGAGTTGGGACATAATGCAAGAACGGATAGAATGAGGCACGGCTAATGTCGGCAAGCCAAGATGGCAGCCATTCGATTGGAATGAGAAAGCCCGACAGCAGCATGCTGAACGCATAATTGACCCAGTACAGCCAGACTGATTCTGTCGTCCAGAGCGCAGCGGCTCCGATCAGATAGTTCAGGCATATTGAAATGTACGCGGCCAGCGTCAAAGCTACAGCGGTCCACACGTAAGTGATAATCGTAGAGGGGACGTGAAGCGGCATTACGAAGAAATATAAAATGTAGATCGGTAAAAACTTGTACACGAACTGGTAGGCAATTTGCCCCCATTCCTTGCTCATCAGCTGATAGAACAAGTGAACGGGACGAACGAGATCAAGGGCGATCTGTCCGGTTCGGACGGACTGCTGGATGCCAAGTCCATTCGTTAGAAAGGCAGCAACCCACAAGCTGGCTTGATTGAAAGCGACGTAGCTTACGATGCCATTCAAGCCATACTCGCCAAGCGGCCTTCCTTCGCCAATCCCTGTCCAGATCGAAATGTAGATAAACCCGAACATGAAGCTGGCGATGTTGTGCACCATATGGGCACTGCGGTATTGCAAATTACTGAGATACTTTTTGCGAGCCAAAGTAAAAAAGAGCATTCTCCACCTCCGTCATCTTCTCGTATTGCGGCGTGCCATACTAGTGATGCTAGGTGAAATGAATAAAAAGAGAGCGAGGAATATAGTACCAGATACGTTGTTGAGCTGGCAAGTATTATTTTGGATGCAGCACGGAACGGCTGAAAGTTAATACTCATATTTCTGTCCTTGTTCCTATACTTGCCAATACCTAGATTTACGATATATAGTATATCTAGGTATTACATAGATGTGGGAGGGATAATCGATATCATGCAGCCTAAGGTTAGCAAGGAACTATTAAAAGGCAGTACGGCTATGCTTATCTTGTCCATGCTGGAGAAGGAAGAAATGTATGGCTACGAGTTGTCCAAGCGATTGGAAGCCGCGTCTTCGGGATTGTTCGCTCTGAAGGAAGGGACGCTGTATCCAATTCTTCATGCACTCGAAAGTAAAGGCGAGGTGGAAGCTTATTGGAATGAGGCAAACGGCAGAGCCCGCAAATACTACCGAATTACGGATCAGGGGCGCAAGCTTCTGCAAGAGAAGACGCAAGAATGGCGCTTATTCCGTCGTTCGCTCGATCAGGTGCTGGGGGAGGTATAAGGATGCGAAGTGATCAGGAATCAAGAGTCACGCAGCATGACTCGATCCTTGAAAAATTTGTGGGTGAGGTTCTAGCTCACGTGAAGGCCAAGCAAATGCACAACGAAATTCGGGCAGAACTGCAGGATCATCTATTGAACGAGATCGAGTATGGGATGGATCAAGGCATGGATGAATCATCGGCTGCGCAGCAGGCGGTTCGCAATATGGGAGAGCCTTCGGTTGTGGCGGCGCAGTTCAATCAGGTGCATCGTCCTAAGGCGCCTTGGAAGCTATGGATTTCCGTATTGGTGTGGATTTCCATTTGTGTACTTGGATTGTTCGCCGTGCAAGCTGGGAATCCTCAAGATATTTATCGCTTATCTGCCGAGGGCTATGCATGGCGTCTAGTACCGGGGGTGGTGGCTTTTTTGTTTGCATTTTGGATAGGTTATCTGAAATTGCAACAAGAAGCAGCATGGATATATGGCATTACGTTGTGTTTAAATGTGTATACTGTGTTTTTTCCCGTGTACATCATAAATGGGTACCCTCAATTTGGACTTAAGGGAATTCCTATCCTTGATGGCATTCCTATCGATATCATTTATATGAGTCCGTATCTATACCTCTTATCTTTGTATTCGATGTGGAACAGAAAACCGGAGAGTCCGTATCGCTCTATTCTCCAGAAAATGGTTCTTTTTATACTGCCGATCATTGTATTTCTTGTAAATGGGAATCTGCTTCAAGTGTCCACTTATCTTGTCGGAGGAATAATCGTGCTCAAGCTGGTAGGAGTGAAGAGGAAGAATATAGCGACTGTGGCTGGTATGACGCTCATGACAGGTGGACTCTGCTATTGGTTCATAGAGAATCCGGGCTTGATGGTTAATCTCAGATTTGGAAATTGGTTTGAAG
This sequence comes from Paenibacillus wuxiensis, assembly GCF_040195695.1. Lineage (NCBI taxonomy): Bacteria > Bacillati > Bacillota > Bacilli > Caryophanales > Paenibacillaceae > Paenibacillus > Paenibacillus wuxiensis. The sequence goes on from NZ_JBEFZI010000005.1 coordinate 527,557, forward strand.
GCTTCTGGGGTAATGGGGACGGGGCTTACACGCAAAAAATAGCACAGCAGTTATTTCGCGAAGCAGGATGGTTCGGGAACGGAGTTGAAGATATTAGCAGACTCCTTCCTTACGCCTATAGCGAAAATTTGACTGTGACCATGGTGCATATGTTTGGATGGGCAGGAGGTCTTGTATTGATAATCTGCCTTGGTGTTATCATCGTTACGATGTACAATTCAGCACTGCTATTCCGTGATCCGTTTGCAAGAGGAATTGGTATGTGGGTGAGCGGAATGATGGGGGTTCAGAGCTTGTTGTATATCGGGGGGATTATTGGGATCATTCCCATTAATGGTGGGGGACTTCCTTTGCTCGGAGCAGGCGGGAGCGAGATTATACTGTGGATGCTGATGCTGGGATTGTATTCCAGTGCACATTGGAAGAAAGACATGGTACCTGTTCTAAATCGATGATCTGAGTTGTGAGAGTAAGTGGATTATTGCGTTTAAGAGAGTTTGAGTTGAAGACTTACATATGCTCGTAGTAGCAGCAACGAGGAAAAGGTGACATCCAATCGATGTCGCCTTTTTTTCGAATAGGAAAATGTTGTTATTCAATGGATGAAATCGTATGATCAAGGAGTAGCCGCAATGAAATGAAGGTGGCACCCATTCGGTGTCATCTTTTTTTATTTCCGCCATATAATCTAGCAATAGGGTAATAGAAACAAGGACAAGTCCACGATTGACTGCACTACGAGAGGGAAGAAGGAGACGATGATAATGATGAATGACAAGTTGAAATCGGTAATGATTACGGCGCTATGCGCCTTGCTTGTTCTGATTGGAACGTTGACGTTCGTAGATGGACAGACGCCAACGGAGCATATCGCTTATGCTTCGTCAGGGCATGAGGTGGATAGGCATGAATCTAGTTCACATACACTGGTGGGGGTCGGAAATCAGACTTCTGTGTTGTCAGCGGCTGTTTCTTCACAGATTGCTGGGCAACAGGTTGGTGTTGAGCCTGCGACTGCACCGGTTCTAGTAAGCAGCAAGAGCAAGTCTGAAGTCCCTGCCAATAAGCCGGATAAGGTCGTGTATCTGACATTCGACGACGGACCAAGTGTACATACGAAAGAAGTACTCGATATTTTGCAGCAGGAGAAAGTGAAGGGCACGTTCTTCGTATTAGGTCAGCAAGCAGAACGGAACCCCAAGCTAGTGGAGCGAATTGTAAATGAAGGCCATGCACTTGGCAATCATAGTTATAATCATGAATATTCTGAACTGTATAGTGATTTTCGTAAGTTCTGGAGTCAAATAAAGCGTACAGGCGAGGTTATTAAGAAGATCGTAGGCTATGAGCCAGAACTTGTTCGTGCTCCAGGCGGTACATTTTTGAACTTTGACAAGCAGTATTTTGATTTGATGAATCAAGCAGGCTATCTCGTCTATGACTGGCATGTAGACAGCAACGACTCGAAGCGGCGCGGTGTTCCTGCGAAGGAGATTGTTCAAGGCGTCAAAGACGGTGCTCTGCTTCCGTCAACCGTCGTGCTCATGCACGATGGGGTAGGGCATGGCGAGACCGTGAAGGCACTGCCGGAAATTATTCGCTACTACAAAACGAAGGGGTATACCTTTGATGTGCTCTCTTCTTATGTGAAACCTGTGCAGTTCAAGCTGGCTGCCAAGCAGCGCTGGTCGAGAACCTCCGTAAGTAAAGCATGGATAGAGGCCAACGTGAAGCCGATTCAGACAGTGAGCAACGATAAGGCACAGAAGCCGGGTCAAAAGCCAGATCAGAAGCCAGACACAACCGCAGGCGGCACACCGGATCCGAAGACGAATCAGAAGCCTGCTGAACCAGTGAAGCTGGACAGACAACTGACGATTGCGACGGAGCAAGGCGAACTTGAATTTGCGCCGGATCAGTTCATGAGTTATCAGGATCTTACCTATGTTCCGCTTCGTATGCTGGTGGAGCGATTGAACGGTACCGTGAAATGGAATACAGAATTGGAACGGGTAGATATGGAGTGGAACAATAGTTTGGTTGGCATTGATGTACGAGCGGGCAAGATGGAGTTGATTGGTCAATCAGGAGAGGACGGTGAGGTGAAGGTGCAGCCTCTTCGTATTGTGACCGAGAAGTATGTAACATGGGTGCCATTAAGGCAAGTGTTGGATGCATTCGGTGTAAAGATGACTAGTTATATGCTGTCCCCGCTTAAACCAATAGAGAAGCTAGAGTAGTTGGAATAAAGAGTAGATGTATGATGAAAATGTACCTGCTATGGATAAGAGAATGCAAAATTGATAGGTTTGAAAACAAATAGCTTGGGCGACACTGGGATATAGAACGGCCCGGGACGATTACAGGACGTGCAGAGGCACGCGGGAATCGTTCCGGGCTTTTTTTGTCATGTTGTTGTCTATGAATTGCACAGAAAAGAAAGTTAAAAATGATATACACCGTTCAGAGTTGATAGGGAGGGAATCGCATGACGAATGAATGGAGTGTTAGTGGTGGACAGCGTCCCCAGCGGGATACAGATGTGTGGCTGGCCGAGTTCGCGCAGCGGGGCTGGATTGCTTATCTGGAACGTATGGAGCAGGTCATTGTGGGCAAGAGAGAAGTGATTACGATGGCGGGGCTTGCGATGATAAGCGGGGGACATATTCTACTTGAGGATGTGCCTGGGGTTGGGAAGACGGTACTGGCACGTGCCATGGCGCGAGTGACAGGGGGGGCCTTCCGTCGTATTCAGATGACCCCGGATATGATGCCTGCTGATATTACGGGCAGTATGGTTTGGGAGCCAAGCAGCGGTGAGCTGCGCTACAGCGAAGGAGCACTCCAGGCGAATGTAGTGCTCGCTGATGAGTTGAACCGAGCCCCTGCTAGGACGCAGTCAGCTCTGCTTGAAGCGATGGAGGAGCGGATGGTGACCGTGGACGGCATGACGCGTCCACTTCCAGATCCATTTATGCTGATCGGTACTCAGAATCCGCAGTATTTCGAAGGTACGTATCGGATGCCGGAGGCGGAAGCAGATCGTTTCATGATGCGATTATCTATTGGATATCCGCATGCTGAACATGAGGCAGATATGCTGCTCCGCCAGCGAGAAGAGCATCCATTGTTGCGTGTTAAGCCATTATGGACTCCAGAGGAATGGCGCTTACTCGTGCGGCGCGTGCATATGGTGCATGTAGATGAAGCACTGTGCCGCTATATGGCGGATCTGGCGCTGGCGACTCGTACTCATGAATCGGTAGCGCTCGGGGTCAGTCCCCGGGGAACGCTTGCGTTGATGCGCGCAGCACAGGCACATGCTTGGGTAGAGGGACGAACTTATGCCGTGCCGGACGATGTGAAGGCTGTTGCAGTCTATGTACTGGCGCATCGGCTGCAGCTCCACAACCATGCCGTACGAGCAGGCATTATGGCTGAGGAAATTGTGTTGGAGGTGCTGGGTCACACAGCTGTACCCGGATTCCCATCAGGTTCTGTAGGCAAGAAGGGGACGAGCGGAGGTGGTTTGTCAGCCTCTACGAGTCGGGCTGGAAGGACTAGACAAGCTTCCACTTATCGTACACATGCAAGGGATGTGCAGTTCCCATCTGTTCAAGAAGAGCAGACGAACTCACGCCAAGCAGGGAAGCGCATATGGTTCGGAGGAGATTATCAATGAAGCAAGCGCTAAGACATCTATTCACAGCTATCGGCTGCTTGGCGCTGGCGTGGATCGGGTTTCAACGGGAAAGTGCTGCAGTCTGCTTCCTGGCAGCCATATTGGGTGTCATGTTGCTTAGCAGCGCCCGTTCTTATTGGATAGGAAGCAGGCTACGCTCGGTGCAGACTGTACACCAACCGATTATTCCGCAGCGCAATGAGAACAGGAACATGGTATTTCTCGTCACCATGACAATGAAGCGTCCGTTTCCCGTATTGTGGCTGCGAGTGACAGAGTTCTGGACTCGTACAGGAGGGGAAGGAGGGGCGTGGATGTGTCGACGACTTTTATTTCCTCGCCGCCGCCAATCTCTTACTTTTACCTCATCCTTTGCAGGGGCTCCGCGAGGTGTATATGAGCTTACCCGCATTGAGCTTCAGTATGGGGATGTATTCGGTTGGTTCAAGCACAATGTAATCATCCGTCCGAGTGAAGAGAATGCGCCTGTATGTATTATGGCGCCTGATCTCAGCACAGGAAATGGGTCGGCTAACGAGCAATATGCAATGGAAATTACGGAAAGCTTGGGAGGCCCTGAGGACACAAGCATCTTTGGGACGACTGAGCGACAACTAGACTCAGAGCTGTTCTCCCCATCCTTATATGGAGAAGGGGGCGAGCCGTGCACAGCAGTGACGAGTGGGATGCGAAGTGCTGAGCTTCGAACGTACCGTGCCGGAGATCAATGGAGATCTATTGACTGGAGAATGTATGCGAAGCGCCGATTGCTTGCAGTTCGTGTTCCTGAAGCGGGACAACTCGAACAATGGGATATTGCAGTGGATGATACAGGGTGGCGGAATGAGCTGACTCAGCATACGACGAACATGAACTCAAAAACAAATACGAACATAAATAAAAACACAAACAAAAGTACAAATACCAAAACAACTGCGAATAAGAAATCGAGCGCGAAGGCAAGTATGGGTGACTTGCAAAAGAAAACGAAGCTCTTGCAACAGATGGAAGCAACGGTTTCTGCGGCAGCAGCCCTTGTAAGACAGAAGATGGAAGCGGGACATACCGTTCGCTTATTCTGGATCAGTGATGGAGCTAGTGTGCATGGTGCTCGGAATGCTATTATCGCACTCGCTGCCGAGCAGCTGGGCAAGCGTGTAGAACACCGTTGGAACTATGAAGAGGGAACTCCTTCGATGGTGCATGCAAATGCAGCAGTCTCTAGAAGGCTTGCCGTTGTAAGTTGGGACAGACACTCCCAGAAGTGGGGGGCTGCACAGCATTTTACAGGGCTTCACCAAGTGGATCAATGGCTGAATGCTGACGAGATCCAACGATTCGAGCCATCAGCGACTAGAATTGTGGGCAGCCAGAACACAGCGAATGCGAGTGTCTCGGCGGCAGCAAGTGAGCGAGTCGGAGTGAGAGGCAGTGACCGAATGAACGATAGTGAGAACCGAGGTGAGTATCGTGTATCTACCGACAGTTGGACGACAGCACAAGGGTAAATCGCAACCGCTGCATACGTCTGCGGATCCAAGCAGCAAGCTTACCTGGTTGATGCGTTGGAAGGCAGCTGGATTTACTGTACTGCTTTTCGCCTTGTTCGCGGAGTGGTTCTATCCCCTGCAAGAGGTGGGACGCAATATTGACTTGAGCGATGTTCGCCCATTTCTCGCTGCGGTGGCGATATATTTGCTTCTTGGCTTGATTGTTCACCATACTGCACTGTCTGTGGTTCTGTATGGGGTGGTGGCGATTGGAACGACCGCTTGGATGTTCGGCTCCGTTCGAGTACTTCCCCATGCGTCAGATTCCTGGCTAATGGGTGAAGGGTTTATCCGTTCTTTGTTGACAGGCTTAGGCAGAATCGGTACCGCACTGCGCGCAGATATCAATGGCTGGATGGATGGCCATTGGATGAACACAAGTGGTGAATTGCGGACACTGCTGCTTCTCATCGGTTGGGCGATGCTGGCGTCATCGATTCAATCGCTTATGTTAAGCCGCAGGACGGTGCTCTTTTTTACGGTGTCAACAATTGTTTATTTATTCGGATTCGAATTGGGATTCGGTATCGAAATAACGGGATCGATCGCGCGATCGGTTGGCTGGGGGTTGCTCTTGTCAGCGTGGCTGTATTTGGATGAACAGTTGGAATCTGATACAGAACGCTCACGCATTGGACATTGGCCATTTAGCTGGTTGTTGTGCGCCTTGCTGCTGTCCTTAGCCGTGGTTGGGATTGCTGAAGGAATCAGGCAGGTGTATGCATGGCCGAAGCCAATGCCGCTGGCATCGTTCGAAGCATTGACGCAGTCATTACAACCAAATGATTTGGCGGAACGAGGCAGGGTAAGCAAGGGCGGGAATAACGGATCGGCTGTAGAGGGGCAGGATCAAGTCCGTACATCGATGATGGTAACAGGCTATAGCACAGACGACTCTGAGCTGGGACGTCCATTGCGTGACAATAATGAGGAATGGTTCACCGCGATATCTCCTGAGCCTACGTATTGGCGGGGAGAGAGCAAATCCATCTATACGGGGAGGGGCTGGACGAGCCCGCAAAAGGGAGAAGAGAAAATTGAACTGTCAAGCTCTTTGAAATTAGACCAAACGGGTGGGCATGAAGGGTGGTCGGAACCTTTTCAACAGACGATTATATGGAAGGGGTTCAAGCCGAAGTATCCCTTGCTGTTCGGAGGGGTGCCAGTGCGGATAACCTCTTGGCTTCCTAATGCAGAAGAGGCTGGAAATGAAGTTCCATCACAGCATTTCGTTCGCTATAATCCCCTATCCGAACGATACGGAGCTGACATCGGAATATCGGATACGACGGGGATTCCTTTAACCTATCAGTATGAGACAAGGGTGTTCCGTTTTCAGACAGAACTGCTTCAATCAGCACCGGAGAAGGTGTGGTCGGATGATATACGCGCGACCGGATTGCAGCTGCCAGAGGCGCTTCCAAATCGCGTTCGTGAGCTAGGCAAACGCATTACAGCGGGGGCAGACAGCCAGTATGACAAGGTTCGGAGGGTACAGCAGTTTTTGCAGCAGGAATACATGTATACCAAGTCGGATACAACCGTCCCGCCAGCCGGAAGGGATTTTGTCGATTATTTTCTGTTTGACTCGAGGCAGGGGTATTGCAATCATTTCTCGACATCAATGGCCGTGCTGCTTCGCACTCAGGGCATTCCAGCCCGCTGGGTGAAGGGGTTCGCTCCGGGAGAAGCTGATTCGCCTGGACATTACACAATTCGAGGGACGGATGCTCATTCCTGGGTTGAGGTGTATTTCACCTCCATAGGATGGGTGCCGTTTGAAGCGACTCCGCCTATAGGCGTACCAGGAGGCTCTGTGGCTGCTTCGAATCCTGACGTCATTACGGCTTCTACTCCCATAAGCGAAGGTACGGGCGGATTATCTACTGCTGCATCAGAACAAGCCGGGTACCGTACGCCACCAGAGGTTGTCGCGATGTTGGACGATGCAGCAGCCGAGAAGACTGGAGAGGGTTGGGGCGCGGTTCGTCAGTTCGGAAACAAGATCGCACAATGGTGGGACGCTAGAGTACAGGCCACTCGTACCTGTATTGAGCAGGAATGGTATACGCTTCAGCGTATTCCCGAGGAATGGACAAGCGAGGCTTCCCACAGTGGGATTGGTACAGCGTTGCTATCCCTTGTCCGCAAGGCGGTTACACAAATGCCAGTTCTCCTATTTGGCGGCGTGATCTTTATCGTGTTTCTATTGCTCACTATGAAATGGGCGATGCAGCGCAATGCGATGCAGCGCAAACTTCGCCGACTGGTGCATGTGCAGCAGCACAGCTTCCGTATGAGTCGCGTACAGGAAATGGGGCGTATCGCTTGGTCGCTTGTCGAGCGCAAATACGGTGCTAAGCCATGTGGAATGACATGGAATGAGTATGCTGGGCAAGCTGCCAGAACTCGTATTCCATCTGCAAGCAATCCGACACGCCATACAGAACATCAAGACTTGGAGCGTGATAAGGAACCGCTAGATCAATTTATAACTGCATGCAATTTGCTTTTCTTCGGGGGGCAGCAAGGGAATGCAGCTGTACAGCAGCAGTTTGTTGATGGCTGTGCACGAGTGCTTCGCGACTGTAATCGAGATAAGCGATGAATCCTCCAATTAGGGAGGATTCATTTTTTTATTTCCGCTGATTATCATGGAGACTTATGCCTGATAGGAATTACGCAGATTTTTTTCTCTTGGAGATTCGACGATTTTGCCAAGATGTTTTGCTTCGTACACGCTTCTTGGCAAGCACGCCTCCTCTAAGAGGACGTTTGCGGAGACGTCTATTGATGCGCTTATTGATACGTCTACTGCTGCGTTGAGTAAGTCTGGCACCGGAGCGCGCGGTTCTACGTTTTCTTTTTTTTCCGTATTTGCGAGTCCGTATGGAAGTGGAGGAAGCGGTTCTGCGTTTACGTGGGTAGTGAACTGGAGCAGCACTCTCCTTAGCAGTAGGGATAGACATAGATGCATCAGTCCAATATCGAAGATCGCCATGGGTGCGAATGGTTGGCAGCTGTCCATAATGGACCAAGTGAATAGCACCGCGCTTGTGCAGGCTCGCAAGGTGGGCGGCAATTTGGGGATCGAGGAAGACCTGCAATTCCTCTTCTCTCGCTGTCGTCCACGTCGATAAGCGCCTAACATCGTCATCCACATATCCAGGGTGGCATAGAATCTCCGTGATTCCTTGCGGGGCATTGTTCACCAGCTTCAAGAGCAGGGATACACCTGTGTCTTTGCTAAATGTGTGCATCATTAGCGTGTCCGCAACCCATGGAAGTTCGGGATCTGGCCTACTAGGGTGCACACGGACAGGAAGCTGCTCCTGTTGAGCCAAGCGTTTGACCCATGCGTATACGCCTTGACTATAGAAATGGATATGGTGGTGCGAATCAATATGGGTAGGATGAAGACCATGCTGCACCATGCGCTGATACTGATTGTCGAGTTCAAGTGAGATATCTTGCTCAGTCCAATCATCCAGCATGCCGTGGAAGGAGCCGTCCTCTCTTACGAGAGAAGGGATAAGAGCCGGATCGGTAACAGGCGAGCCATAGGTTAAATTGCAGTGCAGTCCCACTCCCAGTGAGGGGGTAGATCGAGCAATGGACACAGCATCGAGGAAGCCAGGAGTGTTGATCATTAAGGACGCACTGCTGACTGTTCCAAGCCGGTGAGCTTCCAAGATACCGCGATTCACGCTGTTCGATAGACCGAGGTCGTCAGCATTAATGATTACATATCGAGACAATGACAATCCCACCTTCTATTGTTTTAGTACTAATAGATGATGAGGCGGGTGCAAAGGAAAGTGCAATTGTCCACATATCCATAAAATAGCTGACAATTAAAAAGGAGACCAAGCCCTATGCCCGGTCTCGATTATTTGCTCACGGTAGGGTAATGAAGCAGTGTGATATAGCGGATTACTTCATCCGTATTATTGGTGTATGTATGACTTTCGTTCGCGGTGAAACGGAGCGCCATATTCGGTTCGAGGATATACGTGTTCCCGCCAATGCCGACTTGAAGCTGTCCATTCATGACCATGATGAATTCATCGACACCCTCGTAATGCGGTTCGGAAGTATAGCTGCAGCCCGGCTCGATGACGACGCTGTATACTTCAAATCCTTTATCCTGCTCGAACGGGAAAATTGGATATGCGCGGTAATCCCCATCCTCCTCCACAAGGGGCGTCGTTTCGTCCATGTGCACAACAGTGACATTCGGTGTTGACTCTTCCATTAAAGTTGCAAATGAAATACGGAGTCCATTCACAATTTTCCATAATACAGATATGGTCGGATTGGATTCTCCGCGCTCGATTTGCCCCAGCATGCCCTTGCTGACTCCACTCATTTCGGATACTTGATCAAGGCTAAGGCCCCGTGATTTGCGTATTTCTTGTAGATTCTTGCCGATTTTCTTATGTATCGGTTCTGACATGGGATACTCCTCTCTGGTTGTCCATCTAATCCGTTCCAAAATCATACAAATCACCATGTACAATATAACTCACAAACGTATAATATATTATACAGGAAAATGTTAGAAATATTTACTGCTTCTATTGTAAGAAAAAATCGAGGAAGGGGCAATCAGTTTATGACCCAAACGATGATCGGATTAGTGAAGGCAGAGCGCAAGCCTGGAGCAGTATTACAAGAGGTACCTATACCTGCCTATGGCCCCCATGACGTACTCATTCGGGTGCAGGCATCCTCGATATGCGGTACGGATGTTCATATTTACAAATGGGATGATTGGGCTGCGCGGACCGTTGTTACACCTAATGTGTTCGGTCATGAATTCGCAGGCGTAGTTACTGCCGTTGGCAATGAAGTGACGAATGTGAAGCCAGGGGATTATGTGTCAGGCGAAGGGCATGTAGTCTGTGGGATGTGCAAGGCGTGTCGTACGGGCAATGCGCATGTGTGCGCGAACACACGCAGCTTCGGCATAACGATACCGGGCTGTTTCGCAGAATATGCAGTCGTTCGAGACAGCAATGTCATCCATAACGATCCGAAGCTTCCGCCGCATATTGCATGCTTGCAGGATCCACTCGGCAATGCGGTGCAGGCTGCGTTGTCCGGCGATATCGTAGGCAAGAGTGTAGCGGTTATCGGCGTCGGACCGATCGGACTGATGGCGATCGCGGTAGCGAAGGCCTGCGGAAGCGGAACTGTAATTGCTGTAGATGTGAATCCGTACCGATTGGATATGGCCAAAGCGATGGGCGCTGATGTTATCATTAATAGTGCGGAGGAGCCGCTTGTCGACACCTTAATGCAGCATACTGGCGGTGAGGGCGCAGAGGTCGTGCTGGAAATGTCCGGTCATCCTGGGGCGATCCGCGATGCTTTGAAAGCGGCTGCACAAGCTGCTCGCGTATCTCTGCTTGGCATTCCGACAGAGGAAGTGCCATTCGACTTGGCAAGGGATATTATTTTCAAAGGTCTGCATATTGAAGGGATTACAGGACGGCGCATGTTCGATACTTGGTATCAGATCAAGGGTCTGCTCAATCGCGGCCGCTTGAATTTAGAGCCGCTCGTTACGCATCATTTCCGACTGGATCAGTATGAAGAAGCATTTGAGCTAATGGCGTCTGGGAAATGTGGGAAAATTGTATTCTCGCATGACCTTAACCGAGCAATATAGGTTCCTTAGGTGAAGGATTCAGATGATTCAACATGTAATCTAATTCGGGAGGTTGGACTAATGGCAGGATTTGAAGTAATCGAGGGTCAACTGAAGAGCCTGAAGGCGGAAGGACGGTATCGGCCGCTCACTGTATGGGAGGGGGGCTCCGATTCTTGGATGACGTTACAGGATGGTCGCCGTGTGCTGCAAATGTCTTCGAACAACTATTTGGGATTGACGAAGCATCCAGCCCTTAAGAAAGCTGCCATTGAGGCGATTGAAGCCTATGGGGTAGGGGCAGGCTCGGTACGAACGATTACAGGGACTCTCGACATTCATGACCAACTGGAGCAGCGTTTGGCGGCATTCAAGGGGACGGAGGCCACGCTTGTATTCCAGTCTGGTTTTACGACGAATCAAGGCGTGCTATCTTCTATTCTTGGTCCGGAAGATGTGGTTATCAGTGATGAATTGAATCATGCGAGTATTATTGATGGCATCCGCCTAACGAAAACCAATAAACGCATTTATGCACATAAAAATATGGATCAGCTTGAAGACGTACTCAAGGAATCCGGCTCGTATCGTCAACGGATTGTGGTAACAGATGGCGTATTCAGCATGGATGGTGATATTGCCCCGCTGCCGAGTATTGTAGAGCTGGCTGAACGGTATGACGCCCTTGTCTATGTCGATGATGCGCACGCAAGCGGCGTGCTTGGCAAATGCGGCAAGGGATCTACTGATCACTTCGGTCTGCATGGCCGGGTGCATATTCAAGTAGGTACTTTGTCCAAGGCGGTTGGTGCTGTTGGGGGATATGTAGCCACCTCCCAAGTGTTGAAGGACTATTTAACCCATACGGCGCGTTCGTTCCTGTTCAGCACGGCGCTTCCGCCTTCTGTCGCGGCAACATGCTTGGCAGCCATTGACGTTCTGCAGCGTGAACCGGAGCTGACGGAGCGGCTGTGGGCCAACGCGAATTCATTCCGTGCTTCCTTGCAGGCAGACGGATTCGATACCGGAGGGAGCGAGACGCCGATTATCCCGATTATTGTCGGTGATCCAGCACGAACGATGGCCTTCTCACAGCGATTGCTGGAAGAAGGGATATGTGCGCAAGGAATTGTATATCCTACTGTAGCGCTAGAGCGTGGCCGGGTTCGATTAATTGTAACCGCACAGCATACAGCTGATGATTTGGAGTTTGCACGAGATGTGTTGAAGAAGGTTGGCACTGAATTTGGAATATTGTAAGGTTGAGGAGGCTTGTAGATATGCTTAGGCATATGTGCAAGCTTCTTTGAATATTTTTAAAATGTAAGCGCTATATATAGCTGAACCGTTGAGACTAGTCGCATCCTAATGACCGGAATCTTAATGTAAAAAAATAACTATCAATCTTCGGATCTATGCAGTATAATACATAGAAATACATACATATGCACGTAAATGATAGGTATTTTGTCTCTATTTTAAAGTCGTCTTTTATGTTCATGAACCGTGGAATAACAGTGCTTTTTGACTTTATATGGTGGACAATCCCTCGGAGAGTTAGCGATACCTCTAAAATGTATATTTATTAATTTTTTTTACAGAAATATAAAAAATCCCTATGGTAACAGAACGATACCCCATCACATGACCAAGCGTCACCGCTCTGACATCATCGCCGTACAACTATGCTTTTGAGCAGATAGCTTTTTCTTCATTAACGAGTTAGATAATCACTGTAATAAAGAGATATTTGGATTAAACGGAAGTATTTATAGGAATATGTGGTAAATATACGGGAAATCCGACTTATTGATCATAAATTGAATCATTTTTACTGTGTACATAAATTTACCACTGGACTATAATTAGGCCTATAAAATTCCTACTGAGATTATAGGAATAGTCAATAATATACTTGTTCATTTCAGGAGGGTCAACATGAAGAAAACATTGCTTCTTCTTTTATCTCTAACGATGGCTAGCAGCTTGCTTCTGGCAGCTTGCTCGAATGACAGTGCCGCACCTGCAGACCAAGGACAAAGTCAGGTGTCATCCAACAACTCCAGTTCGGGAGAGACCGCGACGCCTCCTGCGGATTTGTTGACAGAACCGGTTAGTGCTTCGGATATGTCGAAGCTCCCAGAACAAGCGAAGAAGCGTACCGATACGATCATTGTCGGATTGGTAGATCCGAGCGGTGCCTTTACACCTTACTTCCAGCAGAGCGGATATGACGGCAACGTGTCCTCCATTCTGTACACTCCACTCGTTACGAATGACGAGAAGGGACTGCCGATTCCAGGATTGGCCGAGAAATGGGAGATTACGGAGGATGGAAAAACATTTACGTTCCATCTGCGCCAAGGCTTGAAGTTCAGTGACGGCTCACCGATTACAGCCGATGATGTTGCATTCACATGGACGCTGGTCAATGACAAGGGGTACTCCGGTGAGGAGGATCTGTCCATCATTGGTATTGAAGGGGCAAAGGCATTCAAAGAAGGCAAAGCAACTTCCATTTCTGGTATTAAGGTCATCGACGCCAATACAATTTCCGTCACGTTGGAAAAAGGAAATGCTCAAGCGTTGACGGTTCTTGGCGGGGATGTGTTGTCCAAAGCTTACTACGGCAAAGATTACAAACCTGGTCAATCTCAGGACTTTATCAAAAATTTGCATGCGAATCCGGTTGGAACAGGCCCATACAAGCTTGAGAAGTTTATTCCTGGGCAAGAGGTTCGCTTTGTCGCTAACGAAAATTATTATAAGGGCAAGGCAAAGACTGAGCATTTCATATACAAAACAACGGAGGGCGATACGTGGCAGTTCATCGAGACAGGTGAGCAGGATTACGGTTCCTTCACGGCAACACAAGAAAATATTGAGAAGCTGAAATCCTTGGGCTTCTTGAATCTCGTTCCGGTTATATCCAGCAACTATAGCTTCTTGGCATTTAACCACGAGCACGCCACGTTCAAAGACAAGCGCGTTCGTCAGGCATTGACTTATGGACTGGATCGCCAATCCATCTACGTAGATGCGAACCAAGGCGCAGGTCAAGTGGCGAACATCCCAAGTTCACCAACTTCTTGGGCATATACAGAAGAGGGAATTAACCCATATAACTATGATCCGGAAAAAGCAAAAACATTGCTTGAAGAAGCTGGCTGGAAACCTGGTAGCGACGGCATTCGCGAGAAGGACGGGCAAAAGTTGAAACTCCACTTTATCGGTTCCAAGAGTAAGGGGAATGACTTGTTCGTAACGATTGCGAAGGAAAATTACGCAGCGATAGGGGTTCAATTTGAGCCAGAGCTGTTCGCAGATTTCAACGCACTTGGTGCGAAATCAGACAGTGGCGATTACGACATTGCTTCCTTCTCAACGCCAGTTCTGGTGGATCCTGCGGATGGCGTTCGCCGCTTCGTGAACGGTGAAGTAAAGGGCTATGACAACCCGAAGGTGAAGGAGTTGTACGAGAAGGGCTTGGCAACCTCGGATATTGAAGAGCGCAAGAAAATCTATAAAGAATTGTTCCAAGTGTTGAACGATGATATGCCTTACATCTTCGCAAGCTATCGCAAATCCGTATATGCCTACAACGGACGCATCCATGGCTTGAAGGTTACTCCGCTGACTGGCGTAGCTGGAAGCGTGTTTGACTGGGAATTGAAATAATGATTATTGGAGCCCCTGGCCTGCATCTTCATTCGCAGCCAGGGGCGAATGACTTCCAAAAGGAGTGCGATCATGAGTAACTTTTTACTGCGAAGACTTTTGTACATGATCCTCATTTTGTCTGCCGCATCCTTATTTATTTTTGTGCTGTTTGCAATGATGCCAGGTGATTTTCTGGCGGGAAATACGAAGCTGTCGCCTGAACGGAAAGAAGAGCTCAGGGCCATATATGGTCTTAACCAACCCGTGCTGGAGCGGTATTGGAATTGGTTGACCAATGCATTTCAGGGCAACTTCGGATACTCCCTTGCACAGCAGAAGCCTGTAGTGACGTTATTCAATGATTATGTGTGGAATTCATTCTTGCTAGCCATTGTTTCTACCTTTTTCACATGGCTGTCGGCAGTCATCATCGGCGTTGTTTCGGCGTACAAGCAGTATTCCTTCTTTGATACAGCAGTAATGGTCTTCTTATTTGCTGCGATGTCTATTCCCTCATTCTTCATTGGATTGTATCTGATCAAGTTGCTGGCAGTTGATCTGAAGATATTGCCTCCTGGTGGAATGATTACAACAGGAAGCAATGCTACAGGGATGGCCCATGTATGGGAAGTCATCGATCATATGATTATGCCTGTAGCAGTTATGGTATTGCTCGGGGTGGGATCGCTAACGCGATATTTCCGCAGCAACATGATTGACGTTATTCGGCAGGACTATGTTCGGACAGCTAGAGCAAAGGGGATGAAGGAGCGAGTGGTGCTGTATCGGCATGCGCTGCGCAATGCGATGCTTCCAGCAATCACCCTGGTGGGATTTGAACTTCCAGGATTGTTCGGTGGTTCGATGATTATCGAGAAAATTTTTAACTGGCCTGGGATCGGGCAGTTGTACATGCAATCCTTCGGTACGAGGGACTATCCGCTGCTCATGGGCTTTACGATGTTCATTGCTATCTTGACGATAATTGGCACACTTATTTCCGATGTATTGTATAAAGTCGCCGATCCGCGCGTCAGATTGCATTAAGGGGGTTCCATCATGTCTTCCATTACCGGCGGGGTAACAGAGGTTCAGCGGACGGTGCCAGCAGCGGCACGAACGTCTCTATGGCGTCAAGCATATCACAAACTATTAAAAAATAAACTGGCCGTATTCGGCTTGTTCTTCTTCATATTTATGTTCTTGGCTTGTTTCATCGGACCACTATTCTCACCATATGCGGATGGCAAGAGCAATCTGGCTATTATGAACAAAGCACCTTCGATGAAGCATTGGCTCGGTACAGACGGGCTCGGACGAGATGTGTTGACACGGCTGCTGCAAGCCGGGCGCATATCCTTAACTGTAGGCTTTGCATCAATGATTATCTCCGTATTTATAGGTTCAATTCTCGGTGCGGTTGCGGCATATTATCGTGGTGTTGTCGATCAAGTAATTATGCGGATTGCTGACTTGCTGCTGACAATTCCGAGCATGCCGATCTTGTTCATACTGGGGGCTTTGATGTCCGAGTGGAAGGTACCAACGGAATATCGTATGTATTTCATCATGATTATACTCAGCTTTATAGGCTGGCCTGGATTAGCACGACTGGTGAGAAGCCAGATGCTCAGTATTCGCGAACGAGAATTTATGCAGGCAACAATTGTGCTTGGGCTTGATGACAAGCGCAAGCTCTTCAACCATATGATTCCGAATATTGCACCTCTTATTATCGTAGCTGCTACTTTAAGTACGGGCGGAGCGATATTGAGCGAATCCACACTCAGCTTCTTCGGTCTGGGGGTACTGCCTCCAACTCCTACGTGGGGGAATATGATTGAGGCGGCGAACAGCATTATGGACTTTGAGAAGCGTCCGTGGCTATGGATACCGCCCGGGGTTGCTATCTTTACTACAGTAATCGCTATTAACGTATTTGGCGATGGTTTGCGAGATGTTCTCGATCCTAAACAGAAGAAGTAAGGGAATGACAGTTGATGAAAAATGTAATCGAAATTGATCATCTCAGTACTTATTTTTATACCGAAGCAGGGGCAGTTAAGGCAGTCAATGATATTAGCCTGCGCATTCGCGAAGGGGAAACCGTATGCATCGTCGGCGAATCAGGCTGCGGCAAAAGTGTAACCGCAATGTCTATAATGGGGCTCGTCGAAGAACCAGCAGGTAAAGTGGTGAACGGCAATATTCAGTTCGGTGGCAAGGATCTGCTCCACATTCCGAAGGAAGAGCTGCGCCAAATCCGTGGTAACGATATTGCGATGATATTCCAGGAGCCAATGTCCTCTCTGAACCCGGTGCTTACGATCGGCAAGCAGATTATGGAGCCTCTTATGGTGCATATGAAGCTATCGAAGAAGGATGCGCGGGCTCGGGCTCGTGAGCTGGTAGAGCTGGTTGGAATCTCCCGTGCAGAACAGATCTTGGACAGTTACCCGCATCAGTTGAGCGGGGGCATGCTGCAGCGGATTATGATTGCAATCGCGATGTCCTGTAATCCGAAGCTGCTCATTGCGGATGAACCGACGACGGCACTTGATGTAACGATTCAGGCGCAAATTCTGGATATGCTGCGTCAAATCAAAGAAGATTCGAATATGTCTATTCTGCTCATCACCCACGACCTTGGTGTCGTTGCAGAAATCGCTGATTACGTAATCGTGATGTACTCCGGCAAGATCGTGGAAGAAGGCGAAGTTGTCGAGCTGTTCGAGAATCCGAAGCATCCTTACACACAAGGTCTGCTTCGTTCGAAGCCTGTCATCGGCCAGCGTCAGGATGACTTGTATTCGATTCCGGGACAGGTGCCTAACCCATTGTCTTTGACTGAGTCCTGCTATTTCCATGATCGCTGTGACCGCTGCATGTCCGTGTGCACAACGAAGCAGCCACAGCTGAAGGATACAGCTGAACGGCATCGGGTTGCTTGCTGGTTGTATGAGGAGGGAATTCAACATGGCTGAGACATTGCTCGAAGTGAAGCATTTGAAAAAGTACTTTCCGATCACCTCAGGCATATTCAATCGAACCGTCGGCCATGTGAAGGCCGTAGATGATATCAGCTTCACCATCAAGCGGGGAGAGACGTTCGGCTTGGTTGGCGAATCCGGCAGCGGGAAGAGTACGGTAGGACGTACCATTATACGCTTGCTTGAGAAGACAGAAGGCGAAGTGAAGTTTCAGGGGGTTGATATCTATGGCATGCAGGAGAAGGAACTGCGCAAGCTGAGACCGAAGATGCAGCTCATCTTCCAAGATCCGTATAGTTCTTTGAATCCGCGTGTTCGCGTCGGCGATGCCATTGGCGAGGCGCTGCTGAATCATGGGATGACCACGAAGGAAGAAGTTCGGGATCGAGTGCTTGAGGTTATGGAAGCATGCGGTCTATCGGCCTATCAGTATGATCGCTTTCCACATGAGTTCTCAGGTGGTCAACGTCAGCGCATCGGAATTGCCAGAGCGCTTATCCTTGACCCGGATCTCATTATTGCAGACGAGCCAGTATCTGCCCTCGATGTATCGATTCAGGCGCAAATTATTAACTTATTCCGCAAGCTGCAGAAGACACGCGGCTTAACGTATTTGTTTATCTCCCACGACCTAAGCGTCGTGGAGCATCTGTGTGATCGGATCGGCGTTATGTACTTGGGCACCATGATGGAGACGGCGTCGCGAGACGAATTGTTCCGCAATCCGCTGCATCCGTATACGAAGGCACTGTTATCAGCTGTGCCGATTCCGATACCGAAGCTGAAGCGTGAACGAATCGTCCTGCAGGGGGATATTCCGAATCCAGCCAATCCTCCATCCGGCTGTAAGTTCCACACACGCTGTCCGTTTGCGACCGATATTTGTCGTGAGCAGGTTCCGGTATTCAGGGATGTAGGTAACGACCATCAAGTGGCCTGCCACCTCGTATAAGCCGATTTTGATCACTTAAACCAATAGAATGCCCCGACAGTCGGATTGCGACTTCGAGGCATTTTTCATTTTCATGAACAATATCAGTCTCTGTCCGTGACTTCCAATTCAAGCAATTTGGCTGTTTCTTTGTGTTTGTACACGATGAAATACGCTTTTTTGTCGACAGGGGCGTATGTAATAAAGCGTACAACCCCCTCTGGGAATACAGTTGTTTGTTCCTCAATTAACGCTTTCCCAAATGTATCTGTAATGATCCACTTGCTATCTGATAAATCATGCATCCATATCTTCCTAGCTTGGTAGGAAGCATTCCAACCGAAGGTATCATTGTCTGTGAAGGTAGATACTTGCTGATGAATTTGCTTTCTTGTGTTCAAATCGTACACAGCATACACCAAATTACCTTTATTATGATCTGGGCCGAACGGGCTTCCGATACTGTTATGCTCCGTTGTTATAATGAGTTTCCCATCTTGTACACCGAAATCGGTTTGTATATTCCCCTCGATTAGAATTGTCGACTCCTGCGAATTACGAATATTGATGATCTTATAGAAAAATTGGGATTGCATAATGCCAGACCCTTCGTACTGGACGACCAGATTGGGAGCTCGGAAGGCGATATCTATAATAGTTAGATGATCATAACTTCCAGGTTCGATTCGTATATCTTTACGGAGGAGAGGCTTGATCCAAGGAGATGAGTAAAGGGATGCAATCGACTTCTTTTTATAATAATTCTGCTCAAGTACGACAATTTGCTCTTCGATGTTCTGCTGTGGCGGCGACCATCTCACCTTGATGCTAATGCTGTTTAATTCCAGATTAAGCTTAATATTACGGTATAATTGTTGGGATAATGTATTCCCGTGTTGATCGAGAACGATTTTCTTTAGGTTGTCGTTATCGCGAGTCATGACTACGATTTTGGTAGGGTTGGCCAAGACATATACGTCATAAATTTCGGGGAATTTCTTGCTCCACAGTATTTTGGCTTGTGGCAGATTGATCGCATTCAATGTTGAATAATTCTTCTCGTAATTGGGTTCAACGAGCAGTGTTGTGTCGTCTGACAGATGATAAAGCTGAGAGTAAAGGCTTGTATTGGGAAGGGGAGACAGCAATGGAGCATTTTCGGCACTGACAGTTCTTATAGATGGAATGAAGAGGGAAATAAACAACAATAGTGCACAATAAACATGAACAGATTTTCGCATATACACACCTCGATTTTTAGGGGGATCAGCTGTTACCGCTATGGGAAGGGGCTGATGTTCCATGATTTTACTGTTTCGATCCTATAATAACTTGAATACTTTTCAAATTGAAGAAAAATAATAACACTTTACCAGTAATTTTATATAGTTATCCAAACTTGATCACATAACACATTGACTGACGTTTTTCAATTTCGTTATAATAGTGGACAATATGTATTAGGGAGGCACGGCAATGACAAAGCAACATCATGAAATGATCGTTGTCCTCGATTTTGGCGGACAATATAACCAGCTCATCGCACGTCGTATTCGCGATATGGGCGTGTACAGTGAACTGGTTCCATACAACACTTCAATCGAACGCATTCAAGAACTGAATCCAAAGGGGATCGTATTCTCTGGCGGTCCAGCGAGCGTATACGAAGAAAATTCACCAATGGTAGATCCGCGTATTTATGAATTGGGTCTTCCAATCATGGGGATTTGCTACGGTATGCAAATGATGTCGCATCAGCTGAAGGGTAAAGTTGAGCGTGCAGGCAAGCGCGAGTACGGGAAAGCTGATGTTGTATTCCAGCCAGGCAGTGAATTGGCACATGGCTTGGAAGCAAACCAAACGGTATGGATGAGCCATACGGACTTGGTTGTTGAGCTTCCAGAAGGCTTCCGCGTTGACGCAGGTACGGAGCATGCTCCAATTGCGGCAATGAGCCATCCGGAAAAACGTTTCCATGCGGTACAATTCCACCCTGAAGTACGTCATTCTGTATACGGAAATGAAATGATTCGCAACTTCTTGTTCCGTGTATGCGAATGCAAGGGCGACTGGTCGATGGAAACATTCATCGAGGACAAGGTGCAAGAAATTCGCGAGACAGTCGGCGATCGTAAAGTATTGTGCGCGCTTAGCGGCGGTGTAGATTCCTCCGTTGTAGCGGCACTTATTCATAAGGCAATTGGTGATCAACTGACATGTATGTTCATCGATCACAACTTGCTGCGCAAAGGCGAAGCTGAAGGCGTAATGGAGACATTCGTCGGCAAGTTCGATATGCATGTGGTCAAAATTGATGCACGCGAGCGCTTCATGAGCAAGCTTGCGGGTGTATCCGATCCAGAGCAAAAGCGTAAAATCATCGGCAACGAGTTCATTTACTGCTTCGATGAAGAGTCCGCGAAGCTGGGCGACTTCGACTTCTTGGCACAAGGCACATTGTATACGGACATCGTAGAGAGTGGAACAGCAACTGCTCAGACGATCAAGTCCCACCACAACGTTGGCGGCTTGCCTGAGGACATGAAGTTCAAGCTTATCGAACCTTTGAACACGTTGTTCAAGGACGAAGTTCGCAAAGTCGGCGAAGAGCTCGGCTTGCCGCGTGAAATCGTATGGCGTCAGCCATTCCCAGGTCCGGGTCTTGCAATCCGTGTATTGGGCGAAGTAACAGAGGACAAGCTGACTATCGTTCGCGAATCCGATGCGATCTTGCGCGAGGAAATCGCGAAAGCTGGCTTGGACAATGAAATTTGGCAGTACTTCACAGCATTGCCGGACATGAAGAGTGTCGGCGTTATGGGTGACGCTCGTACGTATTCCTACACAGTAGGTATCCGTGCGGTAACATCCATCGACGGCATGACGGCTGACTGGGCACGTATCCCGTGGGATATTCTTGAGAAGATCTCCGTACGTATCGTCAACGAAGTCGAGAACGTTAACCGTATCGTCTATGACGTAACATCGAAGCCACCAGCAACAATCGAGTGGGAGTAATTCCATTCGAATCTTAACAATTTAAAGGCTGTACCGCGTTTAACCGCGGTATAGCCTTTTTGCGTTACGGCATTGAAATAAGGTGACTTCCTTCATTAGCGGCGAACGAAATTCTCTTTTATTTGAGTTGTTAAGCAAATGGAAGGGAGTATTTTTTATGCTTGTTACCAAAACCATCAGAGGAGAAATAAAGTGTTTGAGTACGTTCATTGTATCTTTCAATAATTCACACGTTTTCCATGCTATAGTAAAATATAGGAAGTGAATTAGGGCGGTTTGGAGGGATAACTTTGGATGTAGTGATCACCAGAACAATCGGAGAACTTATCATAGGCACTAGATGTTCAAGAAACAAATTAGAGAAATGATGGAGAAAATAATCCCTATTGCTATTGTGAGTCTATTGTTGTTATTTGCAGTGATTACATCAATAATTTTATTCTTTTTTTTCAATGTCGGCATTTTTGAACTCTTAGGGATCGAATATGATTCGTGGACGTCAATTCTATTATTTTATGGATTGTCACTGATTGCAGATGCTGTTGTTACAATTGTCCTCATGTATATTAATATAAATTGCTATAAAGTAGGGCACAATTTTCGGAGACTGCATGAATTTATACTGCGAGTTGTGCTTAACTTTATTGCTATTTACACGATAGATGAATGTATGTCTTCGATTCGTATCTCTTTTGTTGCCGAGGTTGTTTTTGCAATCATTATTTCTACAATTGATATCTCAATGGGTGCAAGCAAACGAGATTCCGTCAATCCTAGAAGTGAATAAAAAGTTCTAAGGGCACCCTTAACATCTACTAGTTTCCAATTATTTATTACGAGTTCACATATGGATTTACAATTTAGCTGTTGATTTCTGAGGAGATAGTAAAGGCTATACCGCGTTTAACCGCGGTATAGCCTTATTGCGTTACGGTATTGAAATAGGGTTCACTTTCCTTCGTTAGTGATGAGGCGGCTGCCTATTTCTGTACAGGAGACCAGAGTGCTGGTACATTCGAAGGCTCCCAGCCAGTCAAAGATGTATGCGGTTGCACACACTTATAAATCACACCATTATAAGAGACAAGATCGCCTGCCTTGTATGCCTTACCTGCCTGCCATGGATCTGTATTCCCCTCCGGATTTGGGAGATTAGCCGTTACGGATTGACTATGAGGGGAGACATTGCCTTGTCCGTCAATGATCCTGACCGTAAAGGTATACGTATTGCCTGGACTCAGACCGGTTGCAGCATAATTGGTTTGACTGCTGGTTCCGATTTTTTGCTGTTGTTGATAGATTTCGTACGTAAGGCCTTGAATTCCTGTGTTCGGATCGCTCCAACTCAGGTTTACTGAATTATACGTGACTGCCGTTACAGCCAGCTGCTCAGGTGCCTTCAGCACAACCGGTTCTGGTTGTTCAGGGCCTTGACCGAGAATAGAAGAATGATTGCCCGATACAACTAATGCAAATGGCTGAGGGCCTTGTGGCACATTGTATCCTTTGATGGTCACCGTATATTCGCCCGTAGTTGGAGTTGAAAGATATGCATTTTCCACGTTGTTGATGTGGTCATAATTGGAACAGCTTGTGCTAGCTGTATTTTGTACGAAGCAGTTGCCTTTGTAGAGTTCGCCAGTTGGGGTTTTTACTTCAAGATCGAGGTCATTGACCAATTGCTTGCCAGCTTGAACGGCACCTTGGTAATCGCTCCAGACAAGAGATATCTTGAGAGGTTTGCCGGCTTCGGCCTTGACGCGGTAGGAGATAGAATCGTTTGTTTTGATACCTGTGGTGTTGTCGATGAAGCTATTGGTTCTTCCGTCAGTAGGGGTAAGTGAATTCACGAGGTTAACGCGTCCCCATCCAGTTTCTCTGCTCATCCATCCATAGCCTACATCTTCAGCTCCATTAATGAGCGTAGCTTTGATGAGTGCCGAGGAAGGCGTTACGTGCTTGTTCTCGGTATAAAATTGGCGAACGATGGCTGCCGATCCTGCGACAGCTGGAGTAGCCATGGAGGTACCGGTCATGTTGGTGTAGTACTGATTTGGATTTGCAGGTCTAGTTGAGGCTGAAGAACGAGCAGAAATAATTGAGGTACCTGTAACGACGAGGTCAGGCTTAACTCTTCCATCTGGTGCATATCCTCTGCTGGAGCTTGGGGCAATTTGATTCGAATTTGTTTTTTGAAGATTACCGACCGTAATGGTGTTTTTGGCATTTCCAGGTGAATTGATGGTGTTGTTCCCGCTGCCATCGTTCCCTGCGGCGAACAATACGGTGAAGTCTTTATTGTTGAACGTATATTCATCAGCGCGAGCAGAGTTGGAATTGTAGGTGTAGCTGCTGGCGCCCCAGGAGTTGGTATGGATGAACGATCCTTGCTGCTTCGCAGAGCCGAACAAGTCGCGCAGGTCGCCTGGGCAGATAGAAGTACCACCACAGCCAATTGTTTGGGCGAACAGTTTGGCTCCATAGGCTACGCCTTTATATTTCCCATTGGACATTGCTCCTGTGCCGAGCACGGTACCGGCTACATGTGTGCCATGACCGATCGTATCCTTCCATGTTCCTTCGGGGTTAGGAACAGGAGTCGTATGCAGCTGACCTTCGAAATCTTTATGGAGTGTGCTTAGATTACCGGAATCCAAGCCGCTGTCGGCTACGGTAACCACTTGACCTTTTCCGGTCAATCCCTTGCTCCATACGCCATTCGACGTAGCAGCCCCAACTTGATTCGTGACAAAGTCGTTGAGGATCTCTTCTTTAGGCTTAGATTCGACGAAGGTGACATCTGGTTGATTAAGAACGAGCGGGAGTGATTCGTTGCTTAATACAGCTTCGATGTAGCCTTCTTGCACATCGGTAACGGGGATGGCTTGCTGCTTAAGTGATTGGGCAACTTCTGCCTCACTGCCCCTGAATACTGAGATGACATAGTTGCTTGGTGAAGTGTTTTCGGATGTGGCGAGGTTGCCGTTCTTCCATTCTGGCTGAAAGAGGGTGACTCTGTAAATCTGATCGTTGGTGGCGAGGTTGCCGGCTTGTTGCGGGTTCATGCGTACGAGATAAGCATAGTCAGGGAGATAATCTCCGAGTTCCGCTCCAGCCTGTTGCAAGAGCTGTTTGGAGGAATCTGTGATGACGTCGTTGAATTGAACAACGTACAAATGGCGTTGCGTGCTTTCTTCATCATGCTGCAGTCCGTAGTGTTCATTTTCATTCTGGAGATCGACGGTGCCTGTTCGCAAATAGAGCAGCTTCTCGGTTGAATTGTTCGCGGGGCCTTCATAGGCTGACACCGCTGGTGACATCAGGCTGATTGCCATGGCAATCGACATGATCATTGAAAGCACTTTTTTGTTGTTTTTGTTCGCCAAATGCTATTCCTCCTTGGTATAAAAGAGTATAGTCTAGTCTGACAAAGCTGGCATTTTTAACGTATAAACTCACCTCCAAAATGCTAGATTTACATGTTTACCCGAATACCATCTGTAAAAAGCAATCATAATAGTTTCAGAACTGGGTAAAAATGTATGAACCCATTTTATAAAAAATAATGAATTAATTCAATAGTTTTACTTTGATTTTCCAGAAAAATTTTTTTGTAATTCTAGCAAGCTGGGACATCATAGAATGTTGATTTCAGTAATGGAGAAATTGATTTTTTGTCACAAAACACGAACGAGTTATAAGATATTTTGTTTATTGTTCGGAAATAGCGTTGACAACCCTGCCGAATGCCTATACAATGTGAGTAGATAACCTAATAACGCAACTTTTTCGTATAATCTTGGGAATTGGCCTGAGAGTTTCTACGAGATCACCGTAAATGATCTGGCTACGAAGAGGAACGGCTTTCCGGATGAATCTATTTAGAAGATTCGTCTTATACGCTCTGCCTGCCCATAATCTGTGTGCAATATCAGGATGGGAACTTGCTATTCATTCATATAGCGGGCAGTGCGAGTAGGGAATGCCTCACTTCTTTTCACGCCAGAGCTCGGGAGATCAACCTGAGTTCTTTTTTTGTGCTTAGACAGGTTACTGGGGGAAACAGAAGCAGCAGTAAACACACATTCATGAGATGTCATGGGGAGGATGTTATACACATGGAGCGCTTCTTCAAAATCAAGGAGAACGGTTCGACAATTAGTACGGAGATTATGGCGGGTATTACGACCTTTATGGCGATGGCGTACATCTTGGCCGTTAATCCGAACATTCTAACGGCCTTCGGTAAGACCGGCATGGAATGGTATCCCGTATTTCTTGCAACAGCTATTGCAGGCGGTATTTTCACCATTGCGATGGGAATCTTCGTTAATTTCCCGGTTGCCTTGGCACCAGGGATGGGGCTGAATGCTTACTTTGCAACAGTCGTCGTATCGACTGCTGGCTCGGAACATCCGATCACATGGCAAATGGCACTGACGGCAGTATTTATTTCCGGGATTATCTTCTTCCTGCTTACGATTACACATGTACGTCAAATGCTGCTTGAAGCAGTTCCTGATGCACTGAAGCATGCGATTACAGTCGGTATCGGCTTGTTCATTACGATTGTCGGCTTGAAAAATAGCGGAATGTTGTCCGTGTCCGTTGAGACCGTGAATGATATTCCTAAGGGTACATTCACACCGCTTCAAGGTTTTGAAACAGTATTCGGCTTAGGCAGCTTCTCCAATCCTGATGTACTGCTTACAATCATCGGCTTGGCACTTATTTCGATTCTTATGATTTTGAACGTACGCGGCGCGATTTTGTTCGGTATTTTGGGAACGACGGTCGCTGCGATTTTGATGGGGCGCGTCGATTTCAGTTCGTTGAACGGTGCAAACTGGGTTCCAGATTTGACAAAATTGAGCTTCTTCGAGTTCGATTTCGCTGGCATCATGGGTGTGGGTATCGTATCCATCATCCTAACGTTCACATTCGTTGAATTGTTCGATACATTCGGAACATTGGTTGGCACAGCCAACCGTGCTGGATTCATGAAAAATCGTGAAGAAGGCAACAAGCGTGTAGGGAAAGCGATGTTCGTTGACTCTGTTGCGGTAGCGGGTGGTGCGGCACTTGGTACAAGTACCGTGACTGCATTCGTAGAAAGCTCCGCGGGTGTAGCAGAAGGCGGACGCACAGGACTTACGTCTGTAACCACAGGGATTTGCTTCTTGTTGTCCCTGTTCTTGGCTCCTGCAGTTGCATTGATTCCAGGTCCAGCTACAGCAGCAGCGCTTATCGTCGTTGGCGTATTGATGATGCAAGCCGTTACGGAAATCAACTTCAAAGACTTGGTTATTGGGATTCCGGCATTTATGACGATTGCATTCATGCCGTTCACGTACAGCATTGCGAACGGTATTTCCTTCGGTATTCTTGGTTACGTCCTGCTGGCGTTCGTAGCGAACGTATTCGGCAAGGGTGAGAAATATAAGATTCACTGGCTTATGTGGGTGCTGTTCGTACTGGTTATTGTCCGCTATGTCGCAATGGGCGGCCACTAAGATTCGCTTTTGAACACTTACTACACGAGATACACAACTTAGAATGGCTTCAGGGGGATGGGACTTCATGAAAAAATTAGCGTTAACACTTGCATTCGTACTTTCGATGGGCACACTGCTGGCAGCTTGCGGCGGGGACAAGGCAGCTGAAGGCGGCAAGGAAGCACCGACAGAATTGGTCATCTCGACTTGGGGCTTTGCCGAGGATGCGATGAAGAAGAACGTGTACGAGCCGTTCGAGAAAGAGTATAACGTTAAGATCGTGACAGAGATCGGCAACAACACGGATCGCTTGAACAAAGTCCGTCAAGGCAGCTCGAAGGTAGACCTGATCTACTTGTCCGACTACTATGCACTGCAAGGTGCTGAAGAAGGCTTGTTCGAGAAGATTGATCGTAAGAACATTCCGAACATCGAGCAGCTGTATGATATCGCTAAGGCGCCGATCGGCGAAGACTATGGCCCGGCGCACACGGTAGCGCAGCTTGGACTTGCGGTGAACAGCGATGAGGCAAAAACGCCGATTGAATCATGGAGCGACCTGTGGAAGCCTGAATTGAAAAATAAAATTGCCCTGCCTAACATTACGATTACAACAGGGCCAATGATGATGGATTTTGCGGCGAAGGTAGCGGGCAGCAAGGATATGGATACGGAGGCGGCCTTCAAAGCGATGAAAGAAATTAATCCTGGCGTCGTGAAGTATTACTCCAAGTCCGCTGACTTGGTTAATATGTTCGCGCAAGGTGAGGTTGTGGCTGCACCAATGCAGGACACCTTCTTGGGCAGCTTGACGGAAGCTCTGCCATCCGCTAAGTTCGTAACGCCGAAGGAAGGCGCATATGCGCTCTTGAACACGGTCAACATTGTAAAAGGCTCGAAACATAAAGAGCTGGCAGAAAAGTTCATTAACTGGCACTTGAGTCAGCAAGTACAAGAAGCGAATGCGAAGGCTCGCGTCGATTCGCCAACGAACAAAGAAGTGAAGCTGACCGCTGATGAGGCGAAAGGCTTGACGTATGGCCCAGAAGTTGTTGAAAACCTGAAGACGCTTGACCTTCGTAAAGTGAACAAAGAAATGAGCGGTTGGATTGACCGCTGGAACCGTGAAATCGAGTAAAGTCCAAATAGTGAATGTTCAAAAACGTATACGTTGCAACGGCTAAGAGCGACTTCGCGACGACAAGGTACCTTTTTGAACTTCCTCGATCAAGAGGAGGGCTGCCGTATATCGCACCCTCCTTTTTTATTCCCATCAATAGTCAGGAGGCTGGTATCATGGTTGCGGATACGGCTACTTCGAAGCAAATGCCCGTCATTATGGATGTTGATACGGGCGTAGATGATGCACTTGCATTAGCGTTAGTTTGGAAAAGCAAACAAGTAGAGCTTGTCGGCGTGACGACAGTGAATGGCAATGTCTCACTCTCACAAGCGACGTTAAATACACGAAAAGTAATACACATGCTTCAGCAGTTGGATGAGGACAAGCAACGCGCGGATGTTGAGGCGAACAAGGTTCCGTTGAATTTCGAGCAAAAAGAAGCTGCCTCTGCAAGGAATGGATTCACTCGCAATGTTCCGATCATTCCGGGAGCGAACGAGCCATTAATGCGTCCGACGTTCTTCGAGCACGCTGTGCACGGAAATGATGGCTTGGGCGGAGCTCTATCCGATATGAGTCCGCCGGAGTTGGAGGAAGGTCTGCCGCATGCAGCACAGTTCATCATTGAAGAAGCGAAGAAGCGCCCAGGTGAGCTGACACTTCTTATGACAGCGCCGCTCACCAATCTGGCAATTGCCTTGCGGGCCTGTCCCGAATTGCCGCAGCTCGTTAAGCGGGTCGTTATGATGGGAGGCGCGCTGCAGACGTTCGGCAACGTTACGCCAGTGGCGGAATACAACATCTACGTTGACCCAGAAGCGGCCAAAATGGTGCTGCATGCAGGATTTGATCTGACCATCGTCGGTCTGGACGTAACACGTCAGGCACTGCTGCGTCCCGAGCATTTGGAGAAGCTCGATTCCACACCGCTTGGAGGCTTTGTCCGTACATGTACGGCACAGTACATGGAGCGTTATCGAATGCGCAATGGTGTAGCAGCGTGTGCGATGCACGATCCGCTCGCTGCCTATATCGTGATCGATGCCAGTATCGTCAAGACGCATCGCTATTATGTGGACGTTGAGACACGAAGCGACCTGTGCGACGGTCAAACCGTATGCGACGTTCAGAATCGCCTCGGCCGGGAGGCAAACGCAAATGTATGTGTAGAGGTAGATGGAGAGGCGTTCATGGATCGTTTTATCTCCGTATTGCAAGCTTAGACATCAAGAGAAACAGGAGACGAACTGATGAAAAAACCATTTATATGGCTGCTGCTTCCGGGACTCGTATTCTTGACCTTGTTCATGATCATTCCGATCTTCATGACGATTGGCTCAACTTTCTTCCGTGAAGGGCAATTTACAATCGACGGTTATGTGAAGCTGCTCGGCGATCCGTACATGCTGAAAATATTAGGTACTACACTGCAGGTCAGCTTCGTTACAACACTTGCCTGCATAATGATCGGATTCCCTGCTGCTTACTATATTTCACGGCAGAAGGCGCGTATCAAAGGAATCCTGCTGGCGCTCGCAATCTTCCCACTCATGACGAGTGCGATTGTGCGCTCCTTCAGTTGGATGGTCATTCTCGGCAAGAACGGTTTGGTGAATCAGCTGTTGACCAGCATTGGATTAATTGATGAGCCGTTAAAAATCATGTATACGCCGACCGCGATGATGATCGGTCTCATTCATCTGTTTTTGCCGCTTATGATCATTTCGCTCGTCGGTGTTATGGAGAACATTGACGGCGACCTGTTAAATGCTTCATCAAGTCTTGGCGCATCGCGCATGAAGGGCTTTATGACCGTCATCGTACCGCTGTGTGTGCCTGGTCTTATCGTTGGCAGCATCCTTGTATTCGTCGGCAGTCTAACGGCGTATACGACGCCGCAGCTGCTTGGCGGCAAACAGCGAGTCGTCGCTACGTTCCTGTATCAGAATGCGATGACGCTCAACGACTGGGATATGGCTTCGATTATTGCAACCGTCATGATTGTCGTCACCTTCATCATTATCGGTCTTATGAATCAGCTCGCTCGCAAATTGAATCCGAAGGGATAACGGGGGTTAACTTCTTATGAAAGAACAACATCGCGGACTCGCCGTATTTACGGGATTGGTGTTTCTCTTTTTGCTCGGGCCGCTCATCATTATTATGGCAACGTCTTTTGGAGAGGGTTCGGTACTGAAGTTCCCGCCAGAAGGTTTCTCACTGAAATGGTATCGCAATATTTTTGATGTCGAAATGTTTTTGTCTACGTTCAAAGTTACGATCATCGTCGCGCTTGCCGGCAACCTGATTGCGCTTCTGCTCGGCGTTCCTGCTGCATATGCGCTGAGCCGCTATCAGTTCAAGGGCAAGGGGCTGCTCAATGCCATCTTTATCTCGCCGATTTTGATCCCTGGGGTCGTGCTCGGCTTCACGATGCTCAAGTATTTAGTCGTGAAATTCGAACTGCCCGTATATACAAGCTTGCTGATCGGACATATCGTGCTGATGCTGCCATTTATCATTCGGGTCATTGCATCGAGCTTGGCGAACTTCGACTATTCCGTTGAAGAAGCGTCCATGAGCTTAGGTGCGAGCCGACTGCATACATTCTTCACGGTCGTGCTGCCTAACATTCGTTCTGGTCTTATCGCGGGTGTTCTGCTCGCGTTCCTGGAATCGTTCAACAACGTAGATATTTCCGTGTTCATGACGGGACCCGGGGTCAGCACATTGCCGATTCAAATGCTGACCTATGTCGAGAATTACTTCGACCCAACGATTGCAGCAATTTCGGTGCTGCTGATGGTCATTACCGCATTGCTTATGTTCTCAATTGAACGCTTAATGGGACTCTCCTACTTCACGAAAAATAACTAGCATACATCGGAGGCCAACGATCATGGAATTGCTATCCCTTCAAAATATATCTGTTGCATACGAGAAAAACCTGATCTTGAAAGACTTCAACCTGAGCCTGAACGAAGGCGAGCTGATCTCTCTGCTCGGACCATCAGGCTGCGGCAAGACGACAACGCTGCGCCTGATTGCTGGCTTCCTGGAAGCGAAGGACGGCAAGTTCCTATTCCAAGGAAAGGATTATACTCGGGTACCTGTGAACAAGCGCAACTTCGGCTTCGTATTCCAGAGCTATGCGCTGTTCCCGCACATGAGCGTGTTCGACAATGTCGCGTACGGCTTGAAGCTGCGCAAGGTGGACAAGTCGTCCATCGCGAAGCGTGTACATGAGATGCTGGAGGTTGTAGACCTGAAAGGCTTCGAAAAGCGATTCCCCGGAGAATTGTCCGGTGGACAGCGTCAACGCGTTGCAATCGCTCGTGCGCTCGTCATTCAGCCGGATCTGCTCCTGTTCGACGAACCGCTTAGTAACCTGGACGCGAACCTGCGCGTCAATATGCGTGTAGAAATTCGCCGCATTCAGAAGCAGCTTGGGATTACAAGCGTGTATGTATCTCACGACCAAGAGGAGTGCTTCTCCATCTCAGATAAGGTTGCCATCATGAACAAAGGCGTCATTGAGCAATTGGATGCGCCTGCGAACATTTATAAATACCCGGCTACTGAATTCGTTGCCCGGTTCATCGGCTTCAACAACTTTATCGACATTGGCGAAATGCATGATGACGGAGGAGCGATTACGATACACGGCACAGAAGGAGTGAAGATGCAGGTCATCCATCGCTCAGGCCATCCATTGTCCAGCTCGATGAAGGGCGCTATTCGTCCAGACGATCTTCTGGTAGCTACAGACAGCGAATGTACGGCTGGGATTGGCGGCTTAACGACTGAGGATGTGGAAGCGGGATGGAACCAGATTGACGGTCAAGTGAAAATCAGTACCTTCCTCGGTCGCAGCTATCAATACATCGTCGAAACGCCGCTTGGCGAATTCACGGTAAATCGCGAAATGGAGACGCCGTTCGAACGCGGTACAGCCGTGAAGCTCGTACTGCCGAAAGAAAAAGTCGTATTGGTGAGAACGTCGAATTAATATTACATGTATACCTCTATACCAACGAACGAAGGACAGCGAGGAGTGGAGACATGAAAATAGATTTGTTGGTAACGAACGTCAGCGTATATAACGTGTATTTGAAACGATTCATACAAGGGAATGCCGCCATTCAGGATGGGCGTTTCCTCTACATTGGGAATCGCGGAACGGATGAATTCGAGGCGGTCAAAGTCGTGGACGGAACGGGAAAGTACATGATTCCAGGCCTCGTCGATATCCATCTTCATATTGAGAGCACGATGGTTACGCCGCAGACGTTCTCGCACGGCCTAATTCAAAACGGGGTCACGACAATTGTATCCGAGCCGCATGAGATGGCGAACGTGTTCGGCGTTGAAGGCGTGAAGGAAATGATCAAAGCAAGCAAGGGCTGCACAGCGGACATCTTATATGCAATTCCGAGCTCGGTGCCTGCAACGCCGCTGGAGACTACTGGAGGGGAAATCGATATCGCGGATATCGATGAGCTGCTGAAGGATGAGCGGGTTGTATGCTTGGGAGAGATTATGAACTCGGTCGATGTTCTGCGCGATCCGGACTGCAAAACGAACCGCATCCTGCACCATATCCGCACCAATTATCCGAATCTCGTTATCGAGGGACATACGCCGAAGAAGCTGGTTGATCTAGAACTGGCACGCTTCATGTTCGCAGGAGTAGACTCCGATCATACCGAGCAGGCCGTGGACAGTATGCGCGATCGAATGGCGAATGGCATGTTCCTTGAGATTCAGGAGAAGTCGATGACACCGGACATTATGGATGTACTCATTCATGAGGACGTAGCAGAGCTGTTCTGCTTCGTAACGGATGATGTCATGGCGGATACCTTCGTTCAGGACGGCCATTTGAATCACTTAGTCAAAAAGGCGATCGCAATGGGCATGAAGCCAGAACGTGCGATTTATGCGGCTACGTATACGCCAGCTAGTCGGATGCGCTTGTATGATCGCGGAGCAATTGCACCGAATAAAGTGGCGGACTTCGTGCTGCTCAGCGACGTTACGCAATTCCGCATTGCATCGGTATACAAGCATGGACGCTTGGCTTATGAGGCTGGAACAGCCTATGAGCAAGAGCGCGGTGAACGCCAATTCCCGTCTCATTTCTATGAGAGTGTGAAGTTGCAGAAGCTAACGGCAGAAGATTTCCAGGTAGCTGCAGAGGCTGTTGATGGCGAGTATCTCTGCCGCGTCATGCAGGTGTTGAACGGAACGACGAACACGAAGGAACTGCATGAATCGGTACGTGTGGCAGATGGAGAATTGAAGTGGCAGGAGAGTCCATATGGGTTGATTGCTACCTTCGAACGTTATGGCAAGAATGGCAACCGTGCTTACGGACTCATTACGGGCAACACGATTAAGCGCGGAGCGATTGCGACGACATATTCACATGACAATCACAACCTGCTTGTCGTAGGTCATTCACAGGCAGATATGGTGCTTGCGGCAAATACAGTCATTGCGGATCAAGGCGGCTTCTGTGTCGTTGATGACGGCAAGGTGATTGCACATATTCCGCTGCCTGTTGGCGGCATTTTGTCAGAGGAGCCGTTCGAGGAGTTCGGACAAGCCGTGAAGAAGCTGCGCGAGGCGATGGAATCAATCGGCTACGAGCATTACAACCCGATTATGTCGCTGTGTACGCATTCCTTGCCAGTAAGTCCGGCGCTGAAGATAACGGATCTGGGATTGATCGATGTTCATGCTGGACAGGTCGTTCCGCTTCTGGTGGAAAAGGTTTGAACAACCGTATCGACTGCGAACCGTTGAGGTATAGGACTCACCTCCTTTCAGGAGGGAGTCTTTCCACTCAAGGTGTGTTGTGTCTGATTATTATACCACATATTAACATTGTCTTTTCTCTGGTTGTTTTACTTGAAACCAAGATTATAGGCGAAGAGTCGTAGGGATTGTTGCATCCTTACGGCTCTTCTCGTATTAGATCAGCCAAAGGGCTAAATTAACTACGACTATAAATTTTCAAGTAGGATCATTTGCCGTCGGTTTCTCGCACCTGCGTAGAATCCCCCGAAATCAATTGTGGCTGGAACACGATCTTTTGCTTCGGCATGTCTGGATTGTCTGCTTGGCGGAGCAGCAATTGAATCGTTTCCTTGGCCATATCGGGAATTGGCTGTGCGATCGTCGTGAGACGCGGCACAACGATTTGAGACAGGATCGTATCGTCGAATCCAATGATGGACAACTCGTTAGGAACTTGCAAGCCGATCTGGTGTGCAGACTGCATAGCGCCGACGGCTAGCAAATCATTGCAGGTGAATATCGCAGTCGGACGGGAATACTGCTGCAGTATTTGATTTGCGCCGGAACACCCTTCTGCGACAGACGAGTGAACGACTGTGATCCATTGATCGTTCGGCTCGATTCCTGCATCCTTCATCGCTTGCTTGGCGCCTCGAACCCGGTGCTCACCGCTTGGGCTGTCCTCTGTAATGATGCCGATATCGGTATGCCCAAGCTGGAGCAGGTGACGAATCGCTTCGTAGCCGCCTTTATAGTCATCCACGGTCACGGTGTGCATGGTCAGGGATGTGATGTCTTTGGAGAATAGCACGATGGGGAGACTGTCGGTAATGTAGTCTTCTAGCTGCGACCATTTTGTAAATTGGCAGGCAATGATAAGCCCGTCAATTTGCTTGCGCTGCAATAGGGAAATGTAATTTAGCCCTTTATCATCCTTATTGTCTGTGCTGCACATAACAATACTGTATCCGGACGCTTGCGCTTGATCCTCCAGATTGCGAGCCACCTCAGCGAAAAAGGGGTTGGCCAGATCAGAGATGAGCAGGCCGAAGGTGGACGTTTTCTTTCCGGTT
Source organism: Paenibacillus wuxiensis (assembly GCF_040195695.1). NCBI lineage: Bacteria > Bacillati > Bacillota > Bacilli > Caryophanales > Paenibacillaceae > Paenibacillus > Paenibacillus wuxiensis. The sequence goes on from NZ_JBEFZI010000005.1 coordinate 562,534, forward strand.
AACGCGGAAGCAACTACACTCGGCTGGTATTGCAGCTCTTTCATAATATGGAGGACACGCTCACGTGTTTTGGCGCTAATATTGCCTGTTTGATTGACGACCTTCGATACGGTGGCAATGGATACGCCAGCCGCCTTGGCTACGTCGTAAATAGTTGATTTCATAGGGAACTCCTCATCGTTCTTCGCACTTCTTGTGTACGTCTTCTCTTTATTTCTCATTATACAACAAAAGGAGAATGGACTACGCCATTCTCCTGTAAGAGACTGCTCGAAATAAGCGGCATCACTTTTTTTCAAAAAGCCACTCGTGTTCGGGATCATTGTGGAACTTCCATGTACGCACAGGTCCCGCCATCACGTTCAAATAATAGGAATCGTATCCTGGAGGCGCGGATACCGGGTGGTACCCCTCTGGAACTAGGACGACATGGCGGTGCGGCACGGCCATCGTCTCATCCAACGAACGGTCGTCATTGTATACGCGCTGCATAATGAACCCTTGCTCAGGATTGACTTCATGATAATAGGTTTCTTCCAAATAAGATTCATGCGGCAAATTTTCCTGATCGTGCTTATGCGGCGGATAGCTGGACCAATGCCCGCCAGGCGTGAACACCTCTACGACGAGCAGGCTGTCCGCCTCTTTTTGTTCCGGCAAAATATTATGGATATGCCGCTCGATGCTGCCAGAACCGCGTGTTTCTACACCGACATCTTCAGGAGCAATGACACGAGCCGGGTATGTCCCCTTGCCAGGGGCGGCACAGACAGCTAGTTCTAAGGCCGTTTCGGCCTGAACGGTATATCGATCATGGTTCGGCACGTAAACCGAATACGGAGGAATGCGCTCAAATACACTCATGCGCTGTCCAAGCACACCGAACGATTTTTTCGAAGTGCTGACCTCAGCCTTCCCACTCAGCAGGACAAGGCATACCTCCTGCTCATTTGTATCGTTTTGCAGCTTTTCACCTGGCTGCAGCGAATACAGTTCGAACCCTACATACTCCCAGCCTGCGCTTTGCGGCGTAACGGAAATGACCTTGCCTTGCTCATCTCTTGGTTGTGGCGATACGAGTAATTTAGACATAAAGGCGGCCTCCTTGCCTCAGTAGAGATTAGTTTTTATAAATACAAATCTATATGTTAATGGGCTATCTTAACAGGCAGCCCGGTACGCAGCGACTCTTTGGCCGCTAGTGCAATGCGTTCCGCCTGCAATCCGTCGTTGGCATCACAGACGACTGGGCCATCGTGCATAATGGCCCGAACGAAGTCTTGAACCTCCTGAATATAGGCCTGCGTATAGCGCTCGATGAAGAAATGCAGCGGCTTGTCCATATGAACCCCATTAGCCGTCGCAACAACCGCTGTAGAAGGACGGTCGTTCTGTGTCGAGACACAGCCATCGGAGCCGAATGCTTCCAGACGCTGATCATAACCGTACACGGCCTTGCGGCTGTTCTCGATAATGCCGAGCGCACCGTTGGCAAAGCGAAGACTAACAATGGCTGTGTCAATATCGTTCAATTCCCCAATTTTCGGATCGACCAGATTCGCTCCTTGCGCATATACCTCAACGACCTCGCTTTGCATGACATAGCGGGCCATATCGAAGTCGTGAATGGTCATATCAATGAACAGTCCGCCGGATTTGGCGATATACTCTGCTGATGGCGGTTCTGGATCGCGCGACGTAATGCGCAGCAAATGTGGGGCTCCAATGCTTCCGGATTGTACGACGTCACGCGCTTTTTTGTAATTATGGTCAAAGCGGCGGTTAAAGCCGACCTGCATTTTCACGCCGGACTTCTTAACCGCAGCTAGTGCTTGCTCTGTCGTTTCGATTGAGAAGCTGACAGGCTTCTCACAGAAAATATGCTTGCCGGCTTCGGCAGCCTCACGAATGATGTCCGCATGTGTGCTGGTCGGTGAACAGATAAACACCGCTTGAATATCCGGGTCATGAAGAATGTCTTGATAGTCGTTCGTGACAACTGGGATTCCATGCGCGGAAGCCCATTCGTTCAACCCTTCCGTATATACGTCTGATATTGCGCGAACGCGGATATTGCTCATTTGTTGAATATGGCTGGCATGCAGCTTTCCAATTCGCCCGGCTCCGATGATTCCTACTTGCAGCATAATAATCCCTGCTTTCTCTGAGTGTGATCGAAATTGTTCTGTATATGGAACAGTAAAACGACGACTTACTAGGCAAAGTAGGGAAAGCGCTTAACTCATATTTTAACTATAGGCCATGTTCCAGAGGTTGGCAAGGTGAAAAATCAATAATCGAGTGTGTTTCCGCTGTGTTACAGGGAAAATGGCAAGTTATTTTAAATAGGAAAAGAAGATGTGTAAGTGAAAAAAAGAACTTATTAAATCATTAAAAAAGCGTTTACATTACCAAATTGGTGTGCATATAATTAGCTACAAGGTAAGCGCTTAACTCAACTCGCAACAGAAAGAGACTGCATCATAGTGGCCTCAGTCCTGCAGAAAGAGGGCATGAGGCAGAGAACATGGAGGTGCTGACTGGATATGAGTACACTATCATTCCCTAAGGATCGGCCATTCGACTTGATTGCCATCGGAAGACTGTGCATCGATCTAAATGCGAACGAAATTAATCGGCCAATGGAGGAGACGAGAACGTTCACGAAGTACGTCGGCGGATCTCCAGCGAACATTGCAATTGGGGCGGCACGCCTCGGCATGAAAAGCGGATTCATCGGTAAGCTGTCCGATGATCAGATGGGCCGTTACATACGACAATATTTGAACGATCAATCGATAGATACGTCGCAGCTTGCTGTTGATGATACGGGAGCAATGACAGGATTAGCTTTTACTGAAATTAAAAGTCCTACAGATTGCAGCATTCTGATGTACCGTGACCATGTAGCGGATCTCCTCCTTAAGCCGGAAGAGGTATCTGAGGAGTATATTAAGCAGACGAAGGCGCTGCTCATATCAGGAACGGCGCTCGCTGCGAGCCCGTCACGCGAGGCAGTATTCATTGCCTTGGAATATGCACGCAAGCATGGGGTATTCGTATTTTTCGATCTAGACTATCGCCCGTACACCTGGAAAAATGTTGCGGAAACCTCGATTTATTATCAGCTTGCGGCGGAAAAATGCGACTTTGTCATTGGAACGCGCGAAGAGTTCGACATGATGGAGAAGTTCTCCGGTCAGCAAGCGGACGATCGACTGACGGCAGCGAAATGGTTCGGGCATCATGCGCAGGTTGTTCTCATTAAGCATGGCTCGGAAGGTTCGATTGCCTATACGAAAGACGGAGAAGCGCATAGAGGGGGCATTTTCAAGACGAAGGTGCTCAAGACATTCGGAGCGGGCGATTCCTATGCGTCTGCCATGATTTATGCGTTGATGCAGGGCTGGGATTTGCCGCGTGCGATGGAATACGGCAGCGCTTCAGCCGCCATCGTTATCTCGCGCCATAGCTGCTCAGACGCGATGCCAACGACCGCGGAACTGGATGAATTCATCAGAAGCGCGGAGCGTGGGGAATAGACCTGAATACCGCTGACACACGACCAAATCTTCCATTGGAATGAAACTGCATTGGATTGAATGCAGCCATAACGGCCCGATGGGGTAGTTTGCGGCGTATGAGATAGTGAGCAAGTTATAAGTCATTCAACATGGAGGGACGGTTCATGCTCGTTACATTAACGGAAATGATGCAGGGGTTGCCGGAACGCAATGCGGCCGTGCCGGCATTTAACGTATTTGGTTATGAGGATGCTTCGGCGGTCATTGCCGCAGCCGAGGAAGTCGGAGCGCCGGTCATATTGGCGACAAATAAGGTGGCGCTTCGCTACATGCCTCTTCAAGTATCAGGAGCGTTGTACAGAAGCTTGGCTGAGCGCGCGAAGGTGCCAGTATGCATCCATTTGGATCACGGCGATGGATTCGAGTCGGCAGCCGAAGCGATTATGAGTGGATACACATCCATTATGTATGACGGCTCGCAGCTACCGCTAGCAGACAATATCCGCAACACGCGGGAAATTGTAAAGCTGGCGCATGCCTGCGGCATTCCTGTCGAAGCGGAAATTGGCGCTGTCGGATATACGGATCCGTCCATGAATGTGGAGGCAAGGCTGACAGCCCCTGGCGAAGCGAAGGTGTTTGCTGAAGAGACTGGCGTCGATGCACTGGCAGTGGCGATCGGTACGCTGCATCGGATGGAAGAGCAGTCCGCGCCGATCGATTACGAACGGCTCGCGGAGATTGAGCGTGTCGTATCGCTGCCGCTCGTGCTGCATGGATCGACTGGAGTGAAGGACGATGATTTGCACAGGCTTGCGGCTACACGCATCAGCAAGGTCAATATCGGTACGGCACTCCGCATGGCGTTCGGCAAGACACTGCGCAGCGAAATACTGAACAAACCAAATGAGTTCGACCGCGTTGCCTTATTCGCCCGTCCGATGGAAGCGGTGAAAGAAGCCGCCAAGCAGAAGATGCTGCTGCTGAATGCTCACCAAGCTTTGAACTTATAACTTTGAACGTATAAAAGGAACGGTTTGCTAGGTTCACATCCGGATTTCAGATGTTCTTTACTATATATGAAATGACGAGAGGAGAATGGAACATGACAGAAGCAATCACCATTCGCAACTATGTCGGGGGACAATGGAAGGAATCAACATCGGGTAAAACGGAACCGGTATACAATCCGGCTACGGGCGACATTATCGGGCATGTCCCGTTGTCCGGCATGGAAGAATTGAATGAAGCGGTAGCTGTGGCTGCGGAAGCGTTCCGCACATGGTCGCGTACTGCTGTTCCGCGTCGGGCGCGCATCATGTTCAAGTATCAGCAGCTTCTCGTTGAGCATTGGGATGAGCTGGCCAAGCTGATTACGCTTGAGAACGGCAAAAATTTCAAAGAAGCATACGGTGAAGTGCAGCGAGGCATCGAATGCGTGGAATTCGCAGCCGGTGCACCAACGCTCATGATGGGCAAGCAGTTGCCGGACATTGCTACCAACATTGAATCCGGCATGTACCGTTATCCAATCGGTGTCGTTGGCGGCATTACCCCGTTCAACTTCCCAATGATGGTGCCGTGCTGGATGTTCCCGCTGGCGATCGCCTGCGGCAACACGTTCGTATTGAAGCCTTCCGAGCGTACTCCTCTTCTGGCTTGCCGTTTGGCGGAGCTCATGGAAGAAGCGGGCTTGCCGAAGGGCGTTCTGAATATTGTCCATGGGGCGCATGATGTCGTGAATGGATTGCTTGATCATAAGCAGGTGAAGGCGATCTCCTTCGTTGGCTCCCAGCCAGTCGGCGAATATGTATACAAGCGCGGCACTGCCAACTTGAAGCGCGTGCAGGCCTTGACCGGAGCCAAGAACCACTCGATCGTAATGGAAGACGCGAATTTGGAGAACGCTACGACGCAAATTATCAATGCAGCATTCGGTTCGGCCGGAGAACGCTGCATGGCCTGCTCAGTTGTGCTCGTGCAGGAATCGGTTGCGGACGAGTTTGTTGCACAGCTTGTGAAGGCTTCTGATGAGCTTATTATCGGCAACGGCGAACGCGATGACGTGTTCCTTGGGCCAGTCATTCGCGAAGGTCATAAGGAGAGAGCGATCGGTTACATTGATGCTGGCGTGCAGGAGGGGGCCAAACTTGTGCGCGATGGCCGCCAGGACGCAGAAACCAATGGCGATGGCTTCTTCATGGGGCCGACGATTTTCGATGAAGTGACACAGCAAATGAAGATTTGGCAGGATGAGATTTTTGCGCCGGTATTGTCAATTGTGCGTGTAAAGGATATCGATGAGGCAATCGCTTGGGCGAATGAATCGCGGTTTGCGAACGGTGCCTGCATCTTCACGTCGAGCGGCGCTTATATGAGACAATTCCGTGAGCATATCGATGCAGGGATGCTCGGTGTAAACGTTGGCGTCCCAGCACCGATGGCCTTCTTCCCGTTCTCTGGCTACAAGGATTCCTTCTATGGGGATTTGCATGCGAACGGCACGGACGGAGTAGAGTTCTATACCCGCAAAAAGATGGTCACTACGCGCTGGTAAGGATGGTGTTCGGGATGGAAACGATCCGTTTAACAATGGCGCAGGCACTCGTCAAGTTCCTGGATCAGCAATATGTGGAGTTTGACGGTGTGGAGCAGCGCTTCATTAAAGGCGTATTTACGATATTTGGTCATGGCAATGTGCTTGGATTGGGCCAAGCGCTCGAAGAGAACTGCGGCGGCTTGGAAGTATACCAAGGGCGCAATGAGCAGGGGATGGCTCAGGCTGCCGTCGCATTTGCCAAGCAGATGCGGCGCAAGCAAATATGCGCCTGCACCTCCTCTGTCGGGCCGGGCGCAGCCAATATGATAACCGCTGCGGCAACGGCGACGGCGAATCAAATTCCGGTGCTGCTGCTTCCGGGAGACACGTTCGCCTCTCGCCAGCCCGATCCGGTGCTGCAGCAAATTGAGCAGCCACATGATCTTACCATATCGACGAATGATGCTTTTCGTCCGGTAAGCAAGTATTGGGATCGAATCGTACGTCCGGAGCAGCTAATGACGGCACTGATTCAAGCAATGCGGGTGCTGACTAATCCGGCCGACACCGGTGCCGTTACACTGGCATTGCCGCAGGATGTACAGGGGGAAGCGTATGATTATCCCGCCTCCTTCTTCGAGAAGCGGGTGCATCGAATCGATCGGCGGCCTGCATCAGCGGCGCAGCTTGAAGATGCGGTTCGCCTCATCGCTCGCAAGCACAAGCCGCTGCTTATCTGCGGCGGAGGCGTTCGCTACTCCGAAGCGGGAGAGGCACTGGCGGCATTCGCGGAAGCTTTCCATATTCCGTTGGCTGAAACGCAAGCGGGCAAGAGCGCGATCGCAAGCTCTCATCCGCTTAATCTGGGCGGCATCGGAGTTACAGGCAATTCGGCTGCGAATGCGATAGCCAAGGATGCGGATCTCATTATTGGGGTTGGCACCCGCTTTACTGATTTTACGACAGGTTCTAAGGAACTGTTCGGCAATCCTGATATAGATGTTGTGACGGTGAATGTATCCGAATTCCAAGCGATTAAGCTGGATGCAACTCCGATAGTGGCTGACGCAAAAATGGGATTGGAGGAGCTTCATCAGCGGCTTCAATCCCTGGATTACCGTTCAGCCTATACAGGGGAGATTCAAGAAGCGCGCGACGCTTGGGATAAGGAATGGCAGCGCTTGGCTGGCATTCAGTACGTTCAAGGCGCAGGTTCATTTACTCCAGAAATTGAGGGCCATTTGGATAAGGCACTGCCAGAATACGCGGCGGCGCTTGGCAGCAGCCTGACGCAGACACAGGTTGTGGCCGCCTTGAACCAACTGCTCGGCGACAATGCGATTGTTGTGGGCGCAGCCGGCAGCCTTCCAGGGGATTTGCAGCGGATGTGGCGGGCTGAGACACCGCATTCGTACCATATGGAATATGGCTACTCATGTATGGGATACGAAATTGCAGGCGCGCTTGGCGTGAAGATGGCGGAGCCGGAGCGAGAGGTATACGCTTTTACCGGTGATGGAAGTTACTTAATGCTTCACTCTGAGCTGCTGACGAGCATTCAAGAGGGACGGAAAATTAACGTCCTGCTATTCGACAATAATGGTTTCGGATGTATTAACAATTTACAGATGGGCAACGGCATGGGCAGCTTCGGCACGGAGTTCCGTTCGCGTAACCCGTATACGGGCAAGCTGGACGGGCCTCTTGTCGGCATCGATTTTGCGCTTAGTGCCTCGGGGTACGGAGCCGTTACGTATTCGGTACGCACCATGAAGGAGCTCGAACAGGCCGTGATGGCAGCTAAGCGCCAGAAGGAATCGACGTTGATTGATATTAAGGTGCTCCCGAAGACGATGACCCATGGCTATGATGCATGGTGGAATGTCGGCGTAGCAGAGGTGTCGGACAAGAAGGCAATTGCCCAAGCCTATGATGAGCGGCGCCAATCCCTGAGCCAGGCACGACCATATTAGCCAATCCTCTCGTATATTCGATGGCAAGTTCGACGGCAATAACCTTTATTAACATGTCACAGAGCAGGAAACAGCAGTAATGGAGCAGGCGGTGGACAGTCGGGCACGGCATTTAGTTAAGCGGATATTATACGGAATGTTCGATGTTCGGAGCGCTTGGCGGACAGCAGAGGATAATAATCGGCAGGTGATTTTTCGAACCTAGATTTGCGAGGTTTTCAAGCCGCCCTTTCAAGCTGTACCGCCTGCCTCCATGAATCTTGATTATGACTTCTAGGGAGGAATGGGCATGTTTGCAGCAGAGAGTGTGAAGATTGGGATTGCTCCTATTGGCTGGACGAACGATGATATGCCTGAATTAGGCGGAGAAAATACTTTTGAGCAGTGTGTAAGTGAGATGGCACTTGCCGGTTTTACGGGTACGGAAGTCGGCAATAAGTATCCTCGTGAAGTTGAGGTGCTGCGGAAGGCGCTGCATCTGAGGAATCTGGAGGTAGCGAGTGCCTGGTTTAGCGCTTACCTGACTGTGAAGCCGCTTGAAGAAACGGTAGAGGCATTTATTCAACACCGTGACTTTTTGCATGCGATGGGCTCGAAGGTCATTGTTGTATCCGAGCAGGGACACAGTATTCAGGGAGAAATGGATACTCCGCTTTTTGATAATAAGCCGATATTCAACAACGAAGATTGGAAGCGCTTAACTGAAGGGCTTCATCGATTGGGAGAGCTTGCTCAGGCTAAGGATATGCACCTTGTGTACCATCATCATATGGGAACTGGCGTTCAGACAACGGTGGAAATCGAGCGTCTAATGGCTAGCACAGATCCGGAACTGGTGTCCTTGCTGTATGATACAGGCCACCTTGTATTTTCTGGTGAGGATCCCCTTTACATATTGAATCGTTATATGGATCGCATTAAGCATGTTCACTTGAAGGATGTGCGTATCGATGTGGCGCGCCGCGTAATTGAAGAGAAGCTCAGCTTCCTGCAAGCGGTAAAGGAAGGGGTATTCACGGTTCCCGGAGATGGATGCATTCCCTTCGAACCGGTGTTCCAATCGCTTGCAGCGGCTGGATACCGCGGTTGGATGCTGGTGGAAGCGGAGCAGGATCCTGCTCGGGCGAATCCGCTCGAATACGCAATGAAGGCTAGACAGTATATTTTGCAGCAAGCGGGCGTATAAACGGAGGGACGAACAGATGAAACAGGGCAAACAGATATCGGTAGGTCTTGTAGGCTTAGGAAGACTCGGGCGGCAGCACGCAGATAATTTGGCGCATCGCATTCCGAACTGCAAACTGATGGCTGTATGCAGCGTGAAGCCGGAAGAAGTAGAAGAGGCTCAGCAGGAGCTCAAAGTTCCTTACGGGTACACAAATTATGAGGATATGCTGCGTAATACAGAACTGGATGCGATATTTATTGCATCTCCATCCGCATATCATTGCGAACAGATTGAGCAGGCGTTGGAAGCTGGGTTTCACGTATTCAGTGAGAAGCCGCTTGGGCTGTACATGGAGGAAGCGCTGCGCGTGCAGAAGGCTGTTCGCAAGCATCCGAATCAGGTGTTCATGCTTGGTTTTATGCGCAGATATGACCGCTCTTATGCGTATGCGAAGAAACAAATTGAAGCGGGTGCGATTGGCGAACCCGTGCTGATTCGCTGTTATGGAATTGATCCGGCACAAGCGATGCCTGGCTTCATGCAATTTGCCAAGAGCAACTATAGCGGGGGCTTGTTCCTCGATATGGCAATTCATGATTTGGATTTGGCTCGGTGGTATTTGGGCGTGGAAGCGGAACGCGTGTGGGCAATCGGCGGTTCTCATCGATATACCGAGCTTGCGGAGCTGAACGATGCAGAAACCGGAGCAGCACTTGTACAATTTGCAGACAATAAGATGGGGATATTTGTAGCGGGTCGCAATTGTGCGCACGGCTATCATATCGAGACTGAAATTATAGGTACGCAAGGATCACTGCGCATCGGGACTGTACCAGAGAAAAATCAAGTCATGATTCTCGATGATCGGGGTGTTGTGCGAGAATGCGCAAATGGATTCCTTGAACGGTTTGAACAGGCTTATATGGATGAAGCAGTTGAATTTGTACAGGCAATCCTCGAGGGAAGACAACCGAAAGTAACAGTAGAGGATGGGGTGCTGTCGACCGCGCTTGGGTATGCATGCAAGGAGTCATTTGAAAGCGGCCAACTGGTTGACGTTCAAATGCCTGCTGCTGTGACTGCCATCAAGTAAGAATGGGGTTTCGTAATCCTTCTCGGTGCCAGCAGTCCCATTTACTAGAACTAGCAATGATAAGCACAAGATTTCTCTATGCATAGAGGAGGGCTTTCATGACTTACATCACGGTCATCACCTTTTTACTGTATACTGGAATTGTTGCCTGGTACTCTTGGTACAAGACGCGCAGTGTGGATTTGAACAGCTCGGATGGATACTTTCTGGGCGGGCGCAGCTTGACAGGTATTGTAATCGCTTTCTCGCTGCTGTTGACGAACTTATCGACGGAGCAAATGGTTGGATTGAATGGGCAAAGCTATGCAACTTCCATGGTTGTCATGGCTTGGGAGGTAACATCGCCGATCGCGCTCATCTTTATGGCATTTATCTTCTTGCCGCGTTATTTGAAGTCAGGGATTACGACAATCCCGGATTTTCTGGAACAGCGCTATGATTTGCGTACGCGTCAGATTATCTCGATTTTGTTTTTGCTTGGATATGCTGTTGCTTATTTGCCTACCGTGCTCTATTCTGGTGCACTTGTGCTTGATACGATTTTTAATATTTCGGCTCGATTTGATCTGAGTGATTTCAATATTATATTGGTTGTATCTCTTGCGATTGGGATTACAGGGATTGCTTACGTGGTACTAGGCGGTCTGCGAGCATGTGCACTGTCGGATACGCTGAATGGAGTCGGTCTTATTGTCGGTGGTCTGCTCATTACCGTGCTTGGTCTGGTTGCACTCGGAGGAGGCAATTTGTTCGATGGGGTCAGCACACTGCTGCACAAAGAACCCGAGAAGTTGAACTCGATTGGTGACAGTTCTTCACCAGTTCCTTGGGTGACGATTTGCGCAGGGCTTCTCTTCAACAATTTATTCTATTGGTGTACGAATCAGGCGATCGTTCAGCGGACGCTGGGCGCCAAAAACTTGAAGGAAGGCCAAAAGGGCGTGCTGTATGCCGGCATGTTCAAAATTTTCGGAGCGTTCTATCTCGTTCTTCCGGGCATTATTGCCTACCATCTCTTTAACAATTCGCTTAGCAATGCGGATATGGCCTATCCATCACTTGTTATTGAGGTTCTTCCGACGTTACTGTCTGGATTTTTCGCGGCCGTGTTGTTCGGTGCGATATTAAGCTCATTTAATGGAGCGCTCAACAGTTCGTTAACTTTGTTCACCTTGGATATTTACAAGCCGATATTCAAGCCGAACGCGACGGATCAGCAGCTCGTGAAGGCAGGCAGAATCTTTGCCGTCGTGCTTGGTCTTATTGCAGTAGCTGTTGCACCCTTTATTCTGTATGCGCCTTCAGGATTGTATTACTACTTGCAGGAGATGTTCGGATTTTATAACATCCCGATCATTGCCGCTGTCGTTGTCGGCTTCTTTAGCAAGAAGGTACCGGCAATTGCGCCTAAAATCGCATTGGTTGTCCATATTGTACTCTATACCCTGTCCAAGTTCTTTTTGGGTACGCTCAACTTCCTGTACATTTTAAGTGTATTGTTCCCAGTCTGCGTGTTAGTCATGCTGCTCGTCGGGAAATGGAAACCGCGCGAACAGGATTTCGAGCTGTTTGAATCAGGCAAGGTGGATTTGACGCCATGGAAGCATGCGAAGGCATTTACCGTCGTCATGATCGTGCTTATGATCGCTGTTTACATTCTATTCTCTCCATTAGGAATAGCTGCTTAATAGGAAGAGAGGAATCAATCCTATCTTCTAGTACTATGAATAAGGGGTTAGCCTGAAAAAAGGAGCTTGGGTGTTTGGGATTCCATGCTAAGTAGGCTGCCCCTTCTCTAACAATTGCGTTATCATAATCCTAAGCATTCTTATTATTAATAGAAGAAGATAGAATAGAAACATGGCTGATACAAACAAATTCGAAAAAAAGGTTGCATTCTTTTATGTAGCTATGGTATATTCTAATTCCTGCTTCGCTAAGAGGCGGGCAACAACAAATGAAAACAACTTAAAAACAAGTTGAAAAAAAAGTTGTTGACTTCGGATGAACGAAGTGATAAGATATTAAAGTCGCCGCTGATGAGGCGGTGAGAAAAAGAAAGCAACTAAGAAATTGGTTGCTGACTGAAATTGTTCTTTGAAAACTGAACAACGAGCAACGTTTGTGAATGAGGTAGCAATACCTCGTCAAAAGATATGAGCAGTTCAAACTTAACTTTAACGGAGAGTTTGATCCTGGCTCAGGACGAACGCTGGCGGCGTG